>JBOIAD010000010.1:0-72784 GCA_050738795.1 Steroidobacteraceae bacterium | reverse complement strand
CCAACCTGCGCCTCGTCATCTCGATCGCCAAGAAGTACACCAACCGCGGCCTGCAGTTCCTCGACCTGATCCAGGAAGGCAACATCGGCCTGATGAAGGCGGTGGACAAGTTCGAATACCGCCGCGGTTACAAGTTCAGCACCTACGCGACGTGGTGGATCCGCCAGGCCATCACGCGCTCGATCGCCGATCAGGCGCGCACCATCCGCATCCCGGTGCACATGATCGAGACGATCAACAAGCTGAACCGCATCTCGCGGCAGATGCTGCAGGAGATGGGCCGCGAGCCCACGCCTGAAGAGCTGGCCGTGCGCATGGAAATGCCCGAAGACAAGGTGCGCAAGGTTCTGAAGATCGCCAAGGAGCCGATCTCGATGGAGACGCCCATCGGGGACGATGAGGACTCGCACCTGGGCGATTTCATCGAGGACACTTCGGTGGCCTCGCCGATCGACCAGGCGACGATGGAGTCCTTGCGCGAGACCACGCATGCCGTGCTTGCGCAGCTCACGCCGCGGGAGGCGAAGGTGCTGCGGATGCGGTTCGGTATCGACATGAACACCGACCACACTCTCGAGGAAGTCGGCAAGCAGTTCGATGTCACGCGCGAGCGCATCCGGCAGATCGAGGCGAAGGCGCTGCGCAAGCTGCGTCACCCGAGCCGCAGCGAGCAGTTGCGCAGCTTCCTGATGGACGACTGACGAACCTCGTTACCGCAGGTAATAAAAAGGCCCGACGCGGCGGGAAGCACGGCGGATAGCGCACAGTGGTTACAAGAAGGAAAGACTCCATTGTCACCGCGGCGCCCGCTCAGCCGGTGCAAAAGCTCTCGCACGCCGTGGTTGAGCTGATACGCGCCAAGATCGCCACCGGCGAACTGAAGCCGGGAGACACGCTGCTGCCGGAATCCGAATTACTCGAACAGCTGCGAGTCTCGCGTCCTACCTTGCGCCAGGCGTTGCGAGTGCTGGAATCGGAATCATTGATCCAGCTCGGCCGCGGTGCGCGGACAGGCGCGACTGTATTGTATCCCTCTATCGAGGCGGTCGCCCAATACGGCGCTTTGTATCTGGCAACCCAGGGAACCACTCTCGGAGAGATTCACCAGGTTCGCACGCTGCTGGAGCCGCCGCTCGCGGCACTGATCGCTCGCCAGTCGAAGCGGGAAGCTGTCGAATCCTTGCGGGCCTGCGTTCGGGTTCAGAAGGACTCTCTGCAGCGCGGCGACTACGTTTCCGCGGCTTCCGCGGTGAACGAGTTTCACGGACGGCTGGAACGCCTATCCGAGAATCGAGCGTTGGGCCTTTTCGCCGGCATGCTCAATGACATCGCGGTCAACGTGTATCCACAGATTCCGCTCGCGAGCAGCAATGCGAGGGACCGCAAGACAATCTGGCGCCGGAGCGAAAAGTCCACGGAAGCGCACGAGCATCTCGTAAAGCTCATTGCCGACGCCAAAGCCGACGCCGCCGAGCGGTTCTGGCAGTCTTATATGCACGATACGGCCATTTTCATGCAGAAGTCGGGCCTCGCAAGCTTGCGCGTGACGGCGCCGCAGGCGAATTTCGGTCCACAGGCCGGCGTGCTGGCTTTGCGCAATGTCAGCAGTGCAAAGCTACGCAGCGCGTAGCCACGACTGTGCCGAGACGAATGCAAGACGATATTGACGCATGTTGTAGAGAAGGAACACCAGCGCGAGCGCGCCTGCGAGGAGCGCAACGCACAGTACCGAATATCTGAGCATCCTGTCGTCGTGAAACACGCGGTCCGTGAAAAGCGCAATTCCGGTCGGTCCAAGTGTGAGTCCTATGAGGTTTACGACGAGGTAATACAATGCCGACACCTGTGCACGCATCTGGTTAGGCGTCACAACCATCAGGGCCGCCAGTCCCGCAGCAGTCGCTGCCAGCGTACCGACAGTGGTCGGCACGAGCATGATCAGGGAGACAGCGGCATTCGGTGCGACCGGAGCGAGCACCGCACCGACGACCCCCAATCCCACGCAATACAATGCAACACGCATATAGACATCGGCGCAGCCGCGCGCGGCCAGCCGTTTCGTGAGCCACGAAACCAGCAAGATTGCCAGCACGCCTGAGATGATCACGACGCATCCATAGGCTGTTCCGACTCGCGCGATACTCCAGTCCCAGGTCCGCACGAACATGGTCGGAATCCATGCGAAAAAGCCGTATGACACGGTCGCGGCAACGGACATGCCGAGGAAATGGCTGCCATACAGGCGCCAGCGCGTTCCAACGAAGCGCGCCACTTCGGCGAGCGACATGTGCGAATGCGTTTCGGTGCCGGCGGCCCGCAGCGCCTCGCGTCGCCGAGGCTCCTTCAGCGTGGCCATGAGGACCGCCAGCAGCAGCCCGGGAATGCCAATGACAAAGAATACCGGCTGCCATGGATATAACGCGCCGACGACCGGAAGCGTGACGTCTCCCGATCGTAATGCGAGTGCCACCAGTCCGCCCCCGATGATCATCGCGAGCCCTGACCCGAGCGAGATTCCCATCGTGTAGAACGAGATCGCCTTACCGCGCGACTGCTGTGGAAAGTAGTCACTGATCAAGGACAGTGCACTGGGGCTCAACGCCGCTTCGCCCACTCCAACGCCCACGCGCGCGACAAAGAGCTGTCCGTAGCTGTGCGTGAGGCCGCAGGCGGCCGTCATGACGCACCAGGTGAATATCCCGGCAGCAATGATCCCGCGGCGGCTGTAGCGATCCGCGAGGCGCGCGATGGGAATTCCGAGAAGCGTATAGAACAGGGCGAAGGCGAGACCGATGAGCAGGCTTACCTGTGTATCGGAGATGTCGAAGGTCTTGCGGATCGGACCTATCATCAACGACAGGATCTGGCGATCGATGAACGAGACGGTGTAAGTCACCGTCAGAATGACGAGCACGTACCAGCCATACAACGCAGATCGATCTTCGGACTGCATCAGTGCGCGGCCTGCGCCGACTCGACGAGCTCGACGAGCTCGCCTGCCGAGCCGCGCAAAGTGCCGACACGACGCCCCTCGTATGGCATCTGCCTGATGCGCCTCGGGGGAGCGAGGAGCAGATTGCGCACCGGCGCCAGAGAGTCCGTCTCGAAGGTCACGAGCGCCATGGCCGGCGGCAGCTCGCCGTCTCGATGTGTGCGCTGCTTCGCGGTATCCGGGTACTGGTCCAGCTCGATCGCGTAGTCGGGGGAGATTCGCGCCATTGCGAGCGGATGCGTCGTCTCGATATCGAGACCGAATGCCTTGTTCAACACCGTGATGCGCGCCTGGCCGGCCTTGCCGCTCGCAAGACCCAGCCGCTCGTGCAGAAACTGCTGCGTCGTGGACAGATCAGGACTGCCCAGGATGACGACGAACGGCCGGTCCACGAAGGTCCGCGCCGATTGCATATGCGCTGTGCCTTGCGGAATCCGTGTGAGATAGAGAACCTCCCGCGCAGGCCCCACCGCCTGCATCGCTCTGATCGGAGAGTTGGCGCCCAGGGGCCGCGGCTCACCGACCACCTCGAAGCCCGAGTCGACGTCGCGCATCTTTCGGGCGAGAGCGTCGGGGTCCTGCACCAGGATCTCCGTCGCGTTCCAGCCATAAGTGCTCATCGGCCGGTATCCGGGTGATGACTCGCTCTGCACGACGCGAATGTATACGTTCGCCTCACTCGCCGGGCGAAGCATGATGTAGGCGTGGCCGCGCGTCTTTGGAGCCGCCCAGACGCCGGCCAGATCGGCTGAAACCCTCCCGCGGTCAACCACTGTATAGTCCAGCACCCGGGTGTAGGCGCGCTCCATCTCGCCCAGGTTGGGCGCACACAGCGTGATGACCAGAATGAGCTTGAGCATCATCGCGCGCCCGCCGAGCGGGCTCGGCGGGTTGCGTTGTACTTCTTGCTCGAGGGACGTTGCGAGCGTCGCGGCTTGCGCGCGCTGATCACAGTCCACGGCAGACGCCAGACGTCGGTGCGTTCCGGCCCCAAATCGTCCGCCTCGCGGAAAGGCTCGATCTGCACCTCGGAAAATCCATGGCGGCGCAGAACCTTGTGCAGATCCAGCTCCGCGAGGGGCTGCATGTAGGGCTCGTTGTTCCGGCGACCATGACCGTAGTGCATGAACCGCGCGAACGCATCGGCAAGACAGTGGAAATCGAGATGGATCATCCGGCCCCCGGGCTCCAACACGCGCCACGCTTCGCTCAGAACAGTCTCCAGCGGCGCTGGCGGTGTCTCGTGCAGAAGCATCGTCGAAGTCACGAGATCGAACGACGCGGCAGAGTAGCCGGTGTCCACGGCGTCGCGCTGACGAAAGTGGATATTGGTCGCTCCCGCGTTGCGCGCCAAATGTGCGGCGAGGCGCAGACACGGCGCCGAAAGGTCTACCCCTTCCACGCGCGCCCCGGGAAGGTTGCTATAAAACGGTTCCGTGCTTTTGCCAAATCCGCAGCCCACGTCGAGAATGCTGGAGGCGGCGCCCCCCGCGCTCACCAGCGAGGTGAAGCGAGAGTGCAGGTTTGCGTGAGAATCCCCAAGCAGGGGCGTTGTGCTGCGGGCCCCGTGCTCATAAACGAACCCTGCGACGTCATCCGACCAGATACCGCCGGGATGCTGGTGGATATCCACTTGGGTGTAGTAGCGCGGCAAGTCGAGATCGGGCTTCAACTCCAGCAATCCGTCCGCCCCGGAGCCCTCCAGCTCGCGCAGTAGCGTATGGCGCCGCTCGTCGTAGTAGCGCGCCAGACCGTAAGTGCCGGAGTATTTCATTCTCTGCAGATGACGCTCGAGCCAGGCGAAATTACGGTACAGGTTGAGGTCCTCCACGATCTCGGCAACCTCAGCGATCGTGTGCTTTGTGGTATCTCCCCCGGAGCGCGCGGTGTATTGCGCACGCAGGTGCTGATAGAGGGTGGAGGTCCACCAGGTTTTGGCCGCCAGCAAAAAGCGCTGCCCCGCCTCGAACGACCGCTCCGACCTCATGACCGTGTCCTCCGTCGATTCGCTTTCAATGAGAATCTGCCACCCGTGCCGGCCGTTTCCTGCAGTCCGAGCAATGGACGCAATAACTCGCCCACGAACGCCGCGGCGTCTTCCTGAGCCGCCGCGGCGTCGCTGGTTGCGGGCGCCGTGGCGAGGGCTGCGGCATCGATGTAACCGGACTGAGCGAGCTGCTGCTCCAATACGCGCACACGATCGCGCAGCACGTAGTGATCCGTGGCCAGCGCCATCAACACACCCATCAGCTCATCGACCGCCGGATCGTCGAAGAATATCTGCTCGCCCTGCTCGCTCTGCTTGCGCCCTTGCGGTACTCGCTTCATCACACTTACTCCGCCGCGATCGGTTCCTCGATCGGACCTGAGCCCACGGTGAGCCCTTTGGCGTAAGTGACCTCGAGCCATACGGCACCTTCCTTCGTCACCGCACCCGGACCATAGCCCCACAAACTGCGCGGCGGCTGGTAGATAAAGGTATTTTCCCTGGCGGTCACCGCGTGGCCGATATCCTTCGGGCTGCTGAAACTCCAGACTTTCAGATCGCCCGAAATCAGGAAGCGCAGGCGGTTGGCGCTGGCGAAATACGTCCTGGCGGTGCCCGCGGGTGGCTGCCAACCCGGCGGAATCTTCACGAGCTGTGCGCGGAACCCGCCTGCCATGTCATCGCTCAACCATTTTATGAATCGCCCCGGCACCCGCGGATCGTCTTCCCACTCGAGCATGCCTTGCGAATCCACGAGCCAGGGCCGCGTGAAATTCTTCACCGCTTTCCAGTCCGGCTTGTAGGGGTCGGGTTTCTGACCCGGGAAGTCCGGCTTTATGTGATCGCCGTGCGGCCCGACCGTGGCGATGCTGCCGTCACCCTCTTCGAAAATCAACAGGTGGTAAGGGAACTGCGCCCGTTCGCCACCGATTTCCCAGCTTCCGCCATGCAAGGAGTACGCGGGACGCGACAGCCAGGTTCCTTCGCGATAGCGATATAACATGCCATTCTTCTGGTAGGGGCTCACCGGCTCCGGCAGCACGAAATCACCTTTCAGCGCGTATCCCCATTCGTGATAATAGTGGAAATGCGGCGGCATGCCCGGCGGCGGCATCTTCGTGTTCCACGAAGGCGGAAATATCGAATAGACGAGGAACCCGACCTTCGGGCCGGTGAAAAATGTCTTGCTCTTGGCGTGATAGCGCGGGTGCGTGTCCCACGGGAACTTGTCTACGTCGACGATTGCGAGCGCCGTCCAGCCGCTGGTTGCCGGCGCAATGGTTCCAATGATGGGATGGCTGATGGCGGGCGGATCGAGCGCTTCGCTGCTCTGCGCGGGATTCGTCGCAGCGGTAGCAGTGCCGGCCAGCACCAGCAGCGAGGCTGCCATCAGGCGGGTCGGCCATGGGTTCTTCATAGTGTCCTCTTCCGGCAATCGAGCGATCCGTCCATGACACCGCCAGGTGTCAGCGAACCGCGGCTGCGACTCAAAGGTAGGTCGGCGATTCTATGGGTGTCGGTGTCTCGGTCCAGTGCGCGCCTTCGGCGTAGGTCACCTGCAGCCACACCGCGCCTGTCCGGCTCGCGCCGCTCGGCGCCAGTCCCATGATGCTCATGGCCGGCCGCTCGACATAAAAGTACTTCTGCAACGCAAAACCCGCCGGCTTGCCGCCCGGTGCTGCAATCGTCTCTATGGCAAGGTCGCCGGCTATCACGAAGTTGAACTCGTTTGCCCGCACATAGTAGTACGGTTTGAACGCCGCAGGCGTCGGGGCACCGGCCTCCAGGAACCACATGACAGCCCGAAAACCGTGCGCCGGGTCATCAGCCAGATGCTTCACGTTGAGCCCGGGGTCTGTCTGCACTGGCTGCCAGGGCATCTTGTCGAGCGTGTCGATGATGCGCGGCGTCGCCCAGTGCTGGATCTTCTTGTAGTCCGGGTTGTAACGCATGCCCTGCGACGGCGAGGGCGCATTGCGAACGTCCGGGTCCACGGTGAAGCTGTAAGCCGTCGCGTCCTTCTCCTCCATGATCAGGATCTCCGCACCGATTTGCGAGGCCATCCACTTCATCCGCCCGCGTTCACCGCCGTGCAGACTGTGTGGCGGCCGGGAGAGGAAATTCCCTTCGCGGAAGCGCTGCAGCGGACCGTACACCTGGTCGGGCATCGTCGACTCGTTATTGGTGAAATCGCCCTCGAGGTTGTAAGCCCACTCATGGAATTCGTGGTAGTGGAGCTTTGCACCCTCCGCTCCCGGCGGGACGTAGAGGATTCGAAGGTGCTCGCCCGCGGCGCCGCTGTACAGCGTTTTCGTGCCCCAGCCGGTTGCGGTTGCGGGTGATTCCACCGGCATCCGTGCCGTATCGAGAATTCGCACCGGCGTGTGCGGGGCGAGCGCGGGGCCCAGGAGCTCATAACCCGGCTTGCCTGCGGCCGCTTTGACGGCACGCGCGCGCGCAGGAACCCAACTGCCGGCAGCGGCTGTTGCAACGGCGGCAGCGACCGCCTGCCCGATCACCGTTCGTCTGGATGTTGACTTCACTGTGCGCCTCCTTTTTGTTGTTTTCGAACAACGTCGGTTACTATGTCTTGACCTCGGTATCGACGTGGCTATATTGTTACCGCGCCTGATACATGTCAAGAATTCGGCTGCAGGGAAGTGCATGACCAGCGCGATACGCGGGGGCGTATCAAAAAGGCCGCGAACACACCGCAACGGCACGTAGCAAGATGGGGTTCACATGCAAAATCACGCATTTCCCAAAGTCGCCGCGACACTCGAAGTCGCCGTGACACTGGCGGCAGCGATCGGATTGTCACTGAGCGCGGCCACGGCCAACGCCCAGTCGAACGCCGCTTCAGCGTCGGAGCCGGCGGGCGGACTGGCGGAGGTCACTGTCAGCGCGGAGCGTTATGGTGCGACTGTGCAGACGACTCCAGTGGCGGTCACGGCGCTCACTGCGGACGTGCTGACCGACCGTAAGGTCACCAGCGTGCAGGATGTCTCCGCGCAGATTCCCGGTATCGTTATCACGCCCTCGACGGGTAGCTCCAATTCCGCGCGCATCGTGTTGCGGGGCGCGGGTCAGGAGCAGGGCGGCATCAACTTCGATCCCGCCGTGGGCATCTACATCGACGGTGTGTACCAGCCGCGTATCAACGGAGCCTTCTTCGATTTCTTCGACATTCAAAGCCTGGAAGTGCTGCGCGGGCCGCAAGGAACTCTGTACGGCCGCAACACCTCGGGCGGTGCCATCAAGATTGAGACGCTCCGGCCGTCCGACACCTGGACCGGGTCCGGTGAAATCGCAGCCGGAGAGTGGGACACGCACGACGCCAAGGCGTATGTGAGCGGCCCGCTTCTGCCGAACACGCTCGCGTTTTCGGTGAGCGGCGTCACGCGGAATCGCGACGGCTTTTTCGATGATCCGTTCTATGACCGCCGGATCGGAGACATGAAGCGCCGCGCCGAGCGGGCCAAGCTCCTGTTCACGCCCACGGAGAAATTCGCGGCCACGCTGTCCGTTTTTGCGATGCAGGACTACTCTGATCCGGGTGTCGGGGTGCCGCTGCAGGTCGGCGCGGGAGTCGTGGATCCCTACGCCACCGGTGATGGACGCGATCTGACCCGCACCGAGGTATTCGGGCCCATGGGACAGAACCTCAATTACAACGGAGCCGCTCTGAATGCAACGTATTCGGTAAGCCCCGATCTGAAGATCAACTCCATCACCGGTTACGGCGATCTGAACATTCACAGCAGCGGCAGCATTCTGTGGCTGACCGCGGCCGCGCAGAGGACGGGCAATGGTGCTCTCAACCTGGGCGCCGGCGGCGACGGCCGTACCCGGGACGAGTTCTACAGCCAGGAATTCAACGCCACCTACACCTCGGAGCGCGTGAAAGCCGTCGGCGGCCTGTTCTACTTCCACGAGAAGGGCGCAGCAGACACGATTCTCGGTGGCACCCCGAACGACCAGGACCGTCTGACGAAGGCATACGCCGTGTTCGCGCAGGGCACATTGAACGTGGGGCACGGGGTTGGGCTCACCGCCGGCCTGCGACAAACACGTGAAGACGCCGATTTCACACAGTTCTACTACACTCTCATCAACACGCCGCAGTCGCTGACGGATTCCTTCAATGGAACCACGCCGAAGCTTGGCGTCGATTGGCAGATTAATCCGAACGTGCTCACGTATGCCTCATGGACCAAGGGCTTCAAAAGCGGTGGGGTCAACCCGGTCCCGCCCAACGCCAACACCGGAGTACCGGGACGCATCGGATCGCCGCAGCCCTACGGGCCGGAGAAGGTGGACAGCTACGAAATCGGCACTAAATTCCAGACTGAAGATCACCGCTTCCGCCTGAACGTCGCCCTCTTCGATGCGGAATACCACGGACTGCAGCTCCCGGTATTCTTTCCCGGTACCTCCACCAGCTATACCTCCAACGCGAGCGCAGCCTCGATCAAGGGCATCGAGCTGGAGCCCACCTGGCAGGTGCTCGACAGCCTGCAGCTCTATGGGAACATGGCTTACAGCACCGGCAAGTACACCGAGCCGTTCGTCTGCTCGGGCGCCAACGGAGTATTCCGGGACTGTTCCAACGGCAAGATAAAGGGCCTCATACCCGGGAAGGAAGTCCTGGGCTTCGTTTATTCGCCGCCCCTGCCGCTGCCAGGTCAAGTGCGCTTCATCGGACAGATGACCCACACGGGGCACTACTACAACAACGTCGCAAATGAAGGGCCGCTGGTACAGACCTATCCGGTCACCCTGTACGACGCGTCGATCACCTGGAACGACTCTTCCGGGCACTACCGCGTATCGCTCGATGCCAAAAACCTTGCCAATAAACACTACGTGCTGGCAGGCCTGCAGCTCGCGAGCCCGGTGAGACCGTCCGTGACCGGGTACATCAACGATCCGCGCGTAATCCTTTTGCGCGTTGGAGTCAACTTCTGATGCCCACGCGGCGCGGTATCGTTCGAGGTGCGTTAGCCGGCGCTCTGTGGCCACTCGTAACGCGAAACGTATTCGCGACCGCTCGAGCGCCGCGGGGGGCGACGGGCCTTGGCGCCATTCGCGCGGTGACCCTTACCGCTCCCGACCTCAACGTCGTGCAGGCCGCATGGACCAAATTCATGGGATACCGGGTCGTCGGCCGCGGCCGCCTCTCACACCCGACTGCGTCGGGCTGGGGCGCGCCGGCCGCAGCAGGAAAGCCATATCTCATCCTCGGTCCGGAAAGCGGCGAAACCACATACCTGCGCTTCGTGGAGCAAGGCGAGCGGGGCAACGACACTGGTGCGGGGACGCTCGGCTGGACCACCACGGAGATCACGGTACAGAACACCGATCAGCTGTACGAACGGCTCAAAGACTCGCCATTCACCGTCACACGGCCCCCCGCTGCCATCCCAACTTACTCCTATCTCCGAGCCATGCATGCGGTGGGCCCCGCGGGCGAACAGCTCAATCTCACCTGGATCACCCAGCCGCGAGCTGATCTGGCGGTCGCCAAGTCGTTCGTCGGGCGCTGCTTCATCACGGTGCTCGGCGCTCCGGACCTGGCGGCGGCGCTGCAGTTCTATCACACCACGTTCGGCAATGTGCCGAGCCCCATCCGCCAGTTACCGGCGCTGCAATTGGCCGTGGTTCCGCTTTCCGACGGCGCCAAAATCGAGGTGGATCGCTACGGGCCGGAGGCGCGTGCGCGCGCGCTGCCCGCGGGTGGATTGCCACCGGGGATCGCACTCGTCACGTTCGACTGCTCACGCTTCGACCAACTGCACGATCGCTTCATCACGCGCCCTGCGCGCAACGCCATTGAGCCCTTGCGGGGCAGCCGAACCGCTACCCTGCGCGGCGCGGCCGGTGAGTTGGTCGAGCTGTTGGAATCCTGAAGACCCAGGCAGGCGGGCGGACCGCAGGGCAGGCTGATTCGAAAGCGGTTGCAATTTGCTATAGAGTACATACATTTCAAGTCGGCGCTGCAGCCGGGATTTCGGCCCGATGGCAAGGTTGGTACGGCCCCTCGATGCCAACCAGGATGTGCTTGCGGGCACGCCATGCAGGCGATTTTCAGGTGTTAGCGACGTTGACCGATCTGGAGCGGATTGTGGAGAGGTTAGCATGACAATTCGGAAGACAATCTGTGCGAGCCTTGCGGTCTTCATTGGTGCCTGGACGAGTACGGCGGCGGCGGCGCCCGTGGAGCCGGGTTCGCAGCCGCAAAGCGACGCCAGTGCAACGGCAGCGGATACCGGAACTCTTGCGGAGGTTACGGTCACGGCGCAACGCCGCGTCGAGAACCTGCAGAGGGTCCCCATAGCCGTCACCAACTTCACGGCGGAGCAGCTGACAACCCAGCAGATCTTCAGCACGCAGGATCTCGAGCGATACGTGCCCAACATGTTCGCCGCGAGCAATGTCGGACAGGCATCGGCGAACGTTTATTACATTCGTGGGCTCGGCCAGACGCAATCCTTCCCGACGTTTGAGCCCCAGGTCGGCACGTACGTCGACGACATCTACATTGCCCGTCAAAACGCGAACAATTTCGCCCTCTTCGGTGTGCAGCAGGTTCAGGTGCTCAACGGCCCGCAAGGTACTTTGTTTGGCCGCAATTCAACTGGCGGTGCGATCGTGGTGACTCTGAGGAAGCCGGGTCGCCAGTTCGGCGGCGACCTGGACGTCAGCTACGGCTCGATAGGCAATTTCTTCGCCAGTGTTTACACCGGCCGCGCCTCCGTGGACCTGCCTGTCAACGACCAGCTATTGACTCGTACGTCGGTTTACGGAATTGCCAATGATGGTTATGTGCACGACCCGACCACGCATGAGAGGTTAAATGGTACCCATAATTTCGGGGTACGCGAGGCCGTGAGGATCCTGCCCGAAGCTTACTCGAATGTAGAGTGGAACCTGTCGGCCGATTATGAGCGTAACGATGCCGCAAATGTCTTGAATCAGCCCGGTCCCGACGGTGACCGCATCTCGTACAGCGGATTCAGCAGGCACGGCGGCGCGCTGCAACCCTTTCTGACCGGTAGCAAAGCCGACCGTGGCCAGGGGGCGCTCGTCAAGAGCTACGGCATCGCATCCAATATCGCCTTGACCCTCGGCGGCGGCACGCTGAATGTCATCACCGGATACCGCGGTTTGACGCAAAGTCTGGCGGTCGATTTTGCCGCGGCGAGTTTGGGCAATCTGGCGGTCGCCGATGCGATACCGACTGGCGAGATCGCGTTGGCTCAAGCGCTCGGCAACCATCAGGTTTCGCAGGAGCTGAAGTGGACGGACAGTGTCGGCGAGCGCTTCAACTATACCGCGGGCGCCTACTATCTCTACGAGAAGAACCGGAATAATTACGGCCAGGTGCTGGGCCTCGGCCCCGCCTTCGCATTCCCGCTCAATGACCAATACGATGTGAACGATACGACCTCGGAGGCCGCCTATGCGCAAGGGGATTATAAAGTCACCCCCGCGCTCACCGCGACGCTCGGGGGCCGGTTGACTCACGAGACCAAGCAGGTCCAGGCAAATCCGAACGCACCGGGTCTCGGCTATACCACCGCCCAGATCGAGGCGGCCGGCTACAGCACGCACCTGAGCTCCACGCAACTCACGCCGCGCGTGGCAATGCAATATCAGGCCAATCCCGACCTCATGCTCTTTGTATCGGCCACGCGAGGCTTCCAAGGCGGCGGCTGGAACGGCCTGACCGGTACAAACCCGGTCGATTTCAACAGCTTTGGCCCTGAAACGATCTGGTCGTACGAAGCCGGCTTGCGCTCCGAAGCGCCGCAAAACAATCTGCGCTTCAATGCGACGCTTTTCTACCAGGACGTCAAGGATTACCAACTGCTCGCGGATAATCCGAATACCCGCTCATTTGATACCAGCAACGCCGCCAGTCTGTTTGCCTACGGCGTGGAAGCAAGCGTTACCTGGCGACCGACAGACCGGTTGACGCTTGGCGGCACTGTCAGTTCCATGCGGGCGGGTTACTACGCCGCGACGCCCCAGCTCCAAGCTCAACAGGCCCAGTGCGTTGCCGGTGTTGCCGCCAGTTGCAATGCGGGTATCGTACGTGCGGACGGTTCGCTTGCGACCCCCGTATACACCCCGCCGATCGACTTCTCTGGCAGCGCGAGCTACGTGTTTCAATTCCAGAGCTTCACTTTGACGCCGACCCTGTCGGTTCAGTACGTCGCGAAGGAGTGGTTCGACACGGCCAACACTGCAGGCTTCGCGGCGGCCTATCCGAACACGGGCGGTCAGACGAAGGCGCGTACTTTGCTTGACGCTGGCGTCACTTTCGCGCCTGCCGGCATGCCGGTGACGATTACGGCCGAGTGCAAGAACTGCGCCATGGTTGATTACGGAACGGCCGATCTGCTGGGCCTGGACTACTTCAACACGCCTGGTACGTGGGATATCCGCGTTGCCTATAAATTCTGAATTTGGTCGTACCGTGGTCTGGTCAATACGTCATCCTTACCACGTCCGGCATCGCCGTTTCGATCGCAGTCGCGCTTCCGTCAGCGGTCGGGTTTGATCCGTGTAGAGAGCGAACAGATGAAACTGACTCTCGACAATCGCGCCGCGCTCGACTTCGTGCTGACGCTTCGTCGCCGCTGGGCGGATACGCTGTATCCCCGCCTCCGGGCCGAGTACGACACTCATATGGGCGCAGAGCCGCCTAACACGCCGGAGGTCGTCGCGGCGCAGGTCCACGCTCTGCCAAGCTACAATGGGTTCGCCTGGCTCGAGCGCGGGTCGCAGAAGATGCTGTGGCGCGCGGCCATCGATTCGGTCAGGACAGAGGAGGAAGCGGCTGAGCCAACGGGGGGCGAGCCCGGTCCGGCGACGCTCGAGCTTGATCCCGGCCTCAAGCTGCCCAACTGGTACACGGACTGGGACATCCATGTGCAGCCGGGAGGCATGTGGTCGAGCCTCGCCGCCGCAAGAGTGTATGAGCTCGGCGCGAAGCTCGTGATGCTCGGCGACAACGACGACTACGAGCTCCATCGCCTGTTCGTCGCGACCGCGATACCTGAGCGGGATTATCGCCGTATCATCGATCTCGGCTGCGGCTTCGGCAAGTCGGCCTGGCCCCTGAAGAAGACCTATCCGAACGCGGAGGTGATCGGCATAGACCTCGCCGCGCCATGCCTGAAGCTGGCCGTGGAACGCTCCAACGCCAAGGGGCTTGCGATCCGCTTCCGGCAGGCTGATGCGGGGGCGACCGAGTTGGAATCGGGCCAGGCCGGGCTCGTGACGGCTACGATGCTGATTCACGAGCTGCCGCTCGACCCACTGCAGGGGATGTTCCAGGAGGCCGCCCGCTTGCTGGCGCCAGGCGGCCTCCTGCGGATCCTCGATTTCCAGTGCACCGGCGATGCGGTGCGCGACCTGGCGATGCGGGAGCACGGGGCACGCAACAATGAACCGTTCATGCCGCCGATGCTGGCGGCGGACACAGCGGCGATGGCCGAGGCCGCCGGTTTTCGGAACGCGCGCTGGACCGCGTTCGACGAGCGTGACGTCGGTCGGCTACCGACACTCGTCTGGCCGAAGCGCGCAGAATGGCATTTCCCGTGGGCGGTGCTGGAAGCGGAGCACGCGGCGTGAGCGCACATCCCGAATTCGGCGAGATCGGCAACGCAACGCTGGCTGCGCTGATATTCGAGCTGGCCTCGCAGCTACAAATCGAGCGGACGCGACGGCTGGCGCTGGAGGCGGCGCTAGCGAACAGCGGTATCGTCATGCCCGCGAAGATCGAGACCGTGAGCGAGGAGGCTTGGTTTCGCGAGGAGGCAACCAAGGCGGCGGACTTGTCGATCCGCAAGCTGCTGCGCATGCTGTCGGAATCACCAGACGAGCGGGTACCGCTACGCACCGAGGCACCCGGCACTACGCATGGAGAACATTGATGGCCCGACCCTGGATCGAATTCGTGCAATCGCAGAAGCTGCCCTGGCAAGCCGGCGATCTGTGGGGCGTCCGCGCTGGCACCGAGATCAGGATGCTGAGTCTCGATGCCAATAACGGCGCGTCGAGCCTGCTGGTCCGCTATCCGGCGGAATGGCGGCTCGAGAACGGAGGCGCGCTGTCGGCAGACGAGGAATTCCTGGTGCTGGACGGAGCGTTGTCCATCGGCAGCCAGACCTATCGAGAGAAATCCTATGCCCATCTGCCGGCCGGCTACACGCGCGCGCCGATGGCGTCGAAGGCTGGCGCGGTAGTGCTCACCTTCTTCTCGGTCCGGCCGAACTGGACCGCGCCAACGGGGTTCGATCACGCGCGGCTGGTCGAGCACCTGGACGCGTTCGCGGTGCCGTACACCGCCAGGTTCCATCCCGAATTCCCGCCGGGGGCCGGACGCAAGACGCTCTACGAGGATCCGGTCACCCACGACCAGACCTGGATATTGGGCACGCTGCCGATGCGCTGGGCCGAGCGTGCAGAAGTTCATCCGGTGGCCGAGGAGATGTATCTGCTGAGCGGCGAATCGCATGGCAATCGCGGCGTGATGCGCCCGGGCGCCTATTTCTGGCGGCCACCTCAGGTCCCGCACGGCCCCTACGGTACGCTGACCGGCAACCTCTATTTCTTTCGGACCAGCGGCGGAGCACTGTCGACCAACTATGTGGATGTCGCGCGCCCGTTCCGGTGGTGGCCGGATTATGACCCGGTACTGCCAGACGCGCTCGCTGCAGCGAGGGGCGAGGCTGCGAAAGCGCCGCAATGCTGGTGAAGAGAAACGGCTCACGATGTATCGCGGGACACGGACAACTCCGGCGCCGGCGTCAAGGACAGTTCCTCGAGCTTCTGGTCCAGCTCCCTGACCGACCGCCGATAGGCGGGGAAGCCCAGCAGAACCAGCAATATCGATGGAATGCCGACTATTGCCGCCTCGATCGAAACGGCGTAACGCAGTGCGGAGGGGTTGCCGATCCTGTCGGTGATCAGACCGACCAGCGGCGGCCCGATCAACTGGGCGAGGACGCTGATCACCAGATAATAGACGGCGGTCGCTTGGGCGCGAATCTGGCCCGGCGCCAGCATCACGAGAGTGGCGGGACCAGCTGCGGTCGCCATTGACTGCCCCACATAGGCGCAGAACAACGCAACCAGCCCAACCCTGGGGTCCGGCATAAGCGGGAACACGGTGTAGGCAGGCACGCCGATCAAGAGCCCGAGGAACAGCGCGCGCAAGGTTGCATCCTGTCGTCCCGCGGCCGTGTCGCGGTTCGTGAGGAACACTCCGAGCAGAGTCCCTGCCGGACCGGCGGTAAAGAGAATCAGCCCGATCGCGACCCCGACCTCGGCGACGTTCCAGTTCCAGGTTCGCTTGAACAGGGCGACGTTCCACAGCGCCAGCGCCCCCATCGTCAGGTTGCTGGCCGACGCGACAAACAGCGTCCCGAACGCGCGCCAGCGCCGGACGATGAAGGCTAGACCGTCGCGGAAAGTCGGGTTGGCTTCGGCGCTCACTGCGGACCCCATTGCCACTCGTTCCTGCCGTTTGGGTTCCCGCACCGTCAGCATCAGGGCCGCCAGCAACAATCCCGGCCCGCCGACGATCAGGAAGCAGAGCCGCCAGGGTTGGATCTGTCCCAGCAGCGGGAGCGAGATCGGGTGCAGCGATTCGATGTAATGGACCAAGGGGCCGAAGATGAGATACGAGCTGCCCGCGCCCAGGAAGGTGCCGGCCATGAACAGGCTGATTGCCCGCGCTCGGCGCTCGCGGGTGAAATAGTCGCTGATCAGCGAGATCGAGGCCGGCGCGACGGTCGCCTCGCCGACCCCGACTCCCAGGCGAGTCACGAACAGCGGCACGAAGCTCTTCGCGACCGCGCCGGCCGCGGTCATGGTGCACCAGATCGCGATTCCCGCCGCCAGGATCGCGCGGCGGCTCACCCGGTCGGCGAGCCACCCCAGGGGTATGCCAAGCGTGATGTAGAACATGATAAAGGCTGGTCCCAGCAGCAGGCCGATCTGGAAGTCGCTGAGGTGCAGTGCGCGCTTGATCGGCTGGACCAGCAGGCTCGGAAGGAACCGGTCCAGATACGAAACGACCTGGGTCAGCGTCAGCAGCCCCGTAACATACCAAGCGTAGCGCACCGAATGTTCGGGCACAGCGGCGCGGTTCATATCCTTCTCGGAAGATGGCGACGCCGTGCTGCGCGTTGACCAAACATGATTCCCTGTGGGCTGGACATGGCGCCGAGAGCGGTACGGTCAGACAAGTCTGTGCACGTTAGCAGCTCATTGCATTCTCGTACAAGGAGACCTGATCTCGTACAGGGAGGCCTGACAGGCCGGATGCCGCGGGTTATAGTTGGTCGTCGAACGCGGGTGATCAGCCGCGCGACTGCTTCGAGCTCAATTCCAGCGACGTACTACCCGCGTGAGCCTCAACAGAGCGAAAGAAACCTTACGGCCTATGCTCGGGGCCATCCGCGCGGTCACCTATAGCGTGCCGGATTTAAGGGCGATCGAACGTGCTTACGTGGATGAACTTGGCTACACGGTCGCGGCACGTAGCTGTGTAGGCGGGGCACAGGCACGTTCGTGGGGCGCGCCGGCCGTTGAAGGGTTTCCAGCGTTGGTATTGGCGCCCGGGAGCGGTGAGGCTGTTTATTTGCGTTTCATCGAGGATGTTGACGCAGCGGGATGGCGTGCCCTCACGAGCTTCGGTTGGAACGCCACCGAGTTTGTCGTACAGGACGTGGACGCATTGGCGATGCGTCTTGACGGTAGCGCTTTTGAAATCATCGGACCTCCAAAGGCACTCACGCGCTACCCCATGATCCGCGCCATGCAGGCGATTGGGCCTGCCGGCGAATGCTGTTACTTCACCCAGGTGGATCCCGGCTCGGGCCTGGATCTTGCTGTTGCGCGGTCCTTCGTGGGCCGGGTATTCATTGTCGTCGCCGCCGGCCTCGACGCGGATGCACTTTTTGCCCCGTATTCGGACTTTGCCAACCCGGTGGATCCACCGGTCGCGACACCCGTCCTCGTGATTTCCAATGCACACGGTCTCGCGTCGGACACGATGCATCGCCACGGTCTCGTGCGATTGACAGAAGGGACTTTGGTCGAGCTCGACGAATATCCCCGGTCTGCGCGTCCTCGCGACAGCATCGAGGGCAAACTCCCGCCCGGGATGGCCATGGTGAGTTTCAGCGTCGATTCACTTGGCACTCGAGCATTCGTCGGGCCGCCGACGGCATGGGGGCTTCCCGGGATCGAAGGCTCATCGGCCTGCCTGCGCGGTGGCGCCGGTGAGCTCATCGAGTTCGTTGCAGCGTAGCGCGCCTTTCCCCAGCAGAGACACCCATGATTGGCTTGGTGCGCAACTGTCGCGGCCAGCTTCGTCAAAGCGAATCTGTGATCAGGAATATCGGCTTGTCGGCAAACGCTTGAAATTGCGCCGCGACATTCTGCATCGCGGCCGAGGCGACGTCAGCGCCGAATTGCGCCGTGTCCTTGACCCGCACGCTAGTGCTGCAAGTCGATACGCAATTGATACCGGTCGGAGCGGTAGTGCGCGATCGTCAGCAGGATCGGCTTCCCCGACGGGTCGTAGACCGTGCGCGTGATCCGCAGTATTGCCGAACGCGGCTCGACGCCGAGCGCGCGGCAGATCAAAGGGTCAGCGAGCATGGCGGCGATCGTCTGCGTCGCCTTGCCGAGCCTGAATCCGGCCTTCTTGATCACCTGCAGGATCGGCAGCTTCGTCAAAGCGGCGCGCGTCGCGCGGTGATGCGGGACACAGAGTATATGTGCGACAGCTCCATTTCGGTGGCAACCGGCGAGCCGAACGGACGTTGGCCGGACAGTATTTCGTCGCGAACCTGCAGGAAGATCTGGTGATAGAGCGGAATCGCAGCAGATCGATCCAGAGAGCCTTCGTGTTTGTTCCTGATTTGCATAGATCGACGCCGTGCCTCGAACGAACCTGCGGCAACCGCGTATTGCCGGCTCGCCCACCGAGCGCACAATTGTATTGCAATGGCGCTCGGGCGCGTTGGTTAAAATGCTCCCGCCCGCGCCGCGTCGGGCGCGCAGCGCCGGCCCGCGGATCCATCGGTTGGCGCGTCTCTGTTTCACTTGACACTTTCTGCTGCTTCCGGACATAGTTATCGTTGTTCTCACATCGATATCTAGGTCGATAGCTGGACAAACTCGCGGACACCGAAGACCCTGTCAATCATGAGAAATGATGCTCCCAAGGTTGTGGAGGCGCAGCAGGCAATGACCAGGATCCGTGGCTGGCCGCCTGAGGTGGCCCAATGAGCGCCCAGGAATCCGCCTTCGACCTGATCATGCGCAACGTGCGCGTCGTGCGCCCGCGGCAACCAACCGTCGAGCAGGCGGACATCGGGATCCGCGCCGGCAAGATCGTTACGGTTGCGCCGGGCCTGGACGCTTCGCGGGCGAAAAGAATCATCGACGGCAAAGGCCGTCTGGCATTCCCCGGCGTCGTCGATGCTCACATGCATACCGGCATCTATTCCCCCCTGGCCGAAGACGCGCAGAGCGAGAGCCGTGCCGCAGCGCAGGGCGGAGTGACGTCCAGCCTGAACTATTTCCGTTCCGGGCAGTACTATCTCAACAAGGGCGGCCCTTACGCCGCACTCTTTCCCGAGGTGCTCGACATCTCACGAGGCCGGTTCCACGTCGACTACGCCTATCACCTGGCGCCTCTGGATGAGCGCCAGATCAAGGAGATCCCGGAGCTGATCGAGCGGCACGGGGTCACGAGTTTCAAGATCTACATGTTTTACGGGGGTTACGGCCTGCACGGCGCATCCAGCGCGCAACGTGATTTTCTGATGATCGATGCGGAAGAAAAGTACGACATCGCGCATTTCGAGTTCGTCATGCGCGGCGTGCATGCGGCAATCGAGCGGTATCCGGCGCTGCGCGCCGAGATTTCGCTGTCGCTGCATTGCGAGACGGCGGAGATCATGAACGCGTATACGAAAATCGTGCAGCGGGACGGCAAGCTCCGCGGCCTGCGCGCCTACAGTGCGGCCCGCCCGCCCCACTCCGAGGGGCTCGCGATTTTCATCGCCGCCTACCTCGCCGGCGAAACGAGCTGTCCCAACATCAATCTGCTGCATCTGTCCTCGCGGAAGGCCGTCGACGCCGCACTGCAGATGGCCACCGTGTTTCCGCACATCGACTTCCGGCGTGAAGTCACGATCGGACACCTGTGTCTGGACTACGATTCGGCTGCGGGACCGCTTGCGAAGGTGAATCCGCCGATCCGCTCGCGCGCGGACGTGGAGTACCTGTGGGAGGCCTTGCAGAACGGCCACATCGACTGGGTGTGCTCGGATCACGCCTGCTGCCGCCACGAAATGAAGATCGATGCGGGGCGGCCCGAAGAGATCTTTCTCGCCAAGTCCGGCTTCGGCGGCTCGGAATACCTGCTGCCTGCGCTCATCACCGAAGGGCAGCGGCGCGGCCTGTCCTGGAACCGGATCGCCGAGCTCACGGCTGCCAATCCGGCGCAACGCTTTGGGCTGCGATCCAAGGGCGATCTGGCGCCCGGCTTCGATGCCGACATTGCGCTGGTGGACACCGGCGTCTCGCAAGTGATTCGCGCGAAGGACTCGGCCTCGACACAGGGCTATACGCCGTTCGAGGGCATCGAGCTGACTGCTCGAGTGGCCACGACCCTGCTGCGCGGCGAGGTCATTTTTGACAACGGCGCAATTGTCGGGCCGCCACGGGGCCAGTATCTGGCCAGACCGTATGGCTGAGATGTCTCATCGGCCTGCCATTGCCCGCACGCTCTTCGAGAAGATCTGGCGGCAGCACGTCATCGCGGCGGATGAGGACGGACCCACGGTACTGGCCGTCGACAGGATTTTTTTGCACGAGCGCACCGGAGCGGTCGCGCTGATGAGTCTTGCGGAACGCGGCTACCCCGTCATCGATCCAGCGCGGGTTTTCTGCACGATGGATCACATCGTCGACACGCTGCCAGGACGCGGCGATGACACTAAAACGCCTGGAGGCAGTAACTTCATCGTTTCGACCCGCGCGGCTGCGCATGCCGCGGGTATACGCCTCTTTGACGTTCGCGACCCCGATCAAGGCATCGTGCATGTCGTGTCTCCCGAGTTGGGCATCGTGCTACCCGGCGCGACGGTTGTCTGTCCGGACAGCCATACGTGCACGCAAGGTGCGCTGGGCGCGCTTGCGTGGGGCATCGGCTCCAGCGATGCCGAGGAGGCCCTGGCCACAGGAGCACTGCGTATTCGCAGACCGAAGACCCTGCGTGTGACATTCGATGGGCGACTCAGCCCCGGCGTCACTGCCAAGGATTTGAGCCTCACGCTGATCAGCCGTTATGGGTCAGCCGGCGGCAACGGTTATGTAGTGGAGTACGCCGGCGCGGCCGTGCGTGAGCTCGACGTCGAAGCCCGGCTCACGCTGTGCAACATGACGACCGAGTTCTCGGCAATGACCGGACTCGTCGCACCCGACGCAAAAACGTTCGCCTATGTCGAAGGCCGCCGCTACGCTCCGACAGGCGCCTGCTGGGACAGCGCCATGGCGCATTGGCAGACGCTGCGAACGGACGAAGCCGCCACCTTTGACAGGCAAATCGATATCGACGTCACCGGCGTTGCGCCGATGATCACGTGGGGCACGAATCCAGCCCATGCAGTCGCGGTGACAGATAACGTGCCCGGCTTCGAGGCAAGCGGCACGTCCCGCGAGGCCTACGACCGTGCGCTCCATTACATGGGTCTGCAACCTGGAACGCCTCTTGCCGACCTGAAGATCGACGCGGCCTTCATAGGCTCGTGCACCAACAGTCGCCTGTCCGACTTGCGGCGGGCGGCGGCCGTGTTGGATGGCCGCCGCGTGGCGCCGGGCGTAAAGGCCATCTGTGTGCCCGGCTCGTCGGCGGTGAAGCGTCAGGCAGAAACCGAAGGGCTCGATCGCATCTTCAGGGCGGCGGGCTTCGAATGGCGCGAATCGGGCTGTTCGATGTGCTTTTATGCAGGCGGCGAGAGCTTCGGACTGCGCCAGCGGGTCATCTCGTCCACCAATCGGAATTTTGAAAGCCGGCAGGGGCCGCAGACCCGCACTCACATCGCCAGCCCGGAAACGGTGGCGGCAAGCGCCGTCGCGGGACACGTTGCCGACGCACGCAACCTGTTTCGTTGAGCGCCGTGGAACCGTTCAAATCAGTCACGGCCGTCGCCCTGCCACTGGTACGCGCCAACGTCGACACGGATACGATCATTCCGTCACGCGAGATCAGGAGCGTGACCAAGACCGGACTTGCGGACGGGTTGTTTGCGGGCTGGCGCTATTCCGGCACCGACGGCCGGGCGCCGGAACCCGGTTTCGTGATGAATCAGCCCGGATTCGCGGGCGCCCGCATTCTGCTCGGCGGCGACAACTTTGGCTGCGGCTCGAGCCGGGAGCACGCCGTGTGGGCACTGAAAGAATACGGCTTCCGCGCTATCATCGCGCCGCGATTTGCGCCGATCTTCTTCAACAACTGCGTGCGCAACGGTGTGCTGCCTGTCGTGCTGGCCGGCGCTGCCATCGCGAAGCTCGCTCTGGCTGTTCAGGCAGATCCTGCGCAGACACCGGTCACAGTGGATCTCGAGCGCCGTACGGTGTCCGCCCCGGGCACGGGATCCTTTGCCTTCGAGCTGGATGCCGGAATCCGCGAGCAGCTGCTCGAAGGCCTCGATCCGATCGGGCTCGCGCTCAGACGCAAGCCGGACATCGAGGCCTTTCTGGCGCGCGACCGGTACGAGCGTCCCTGGATCTACCTGTGATGACACGCATACTGGTCAGCGAAGTGGGTCCACGCGACGGTCTGCAGAGTATCGACAGCATTCTGCCGCTTGCCGCCAAGCAGGCGTGGATTACGGCGGAAGCCGCGGCGGGCGTCGCGGAAATCGAAGTGGGCAGTTTCGTCTCGCCGAAGCTGCTGCCGCAGCTCGCCGATACGGCAGAAGTGGTCGCGCACGCGCGGCAGATCACCGGCCTCACGGTCGCCGTGCTGGTTCCCAACCTCCAGGGCGCCCGGGCGGCCTTGCGCGCGGGCGCTCACAAACTCACGATCCCCGTGTCGGTTTCCGAGACACACAGCTTGCAGAACGTGCGCCGCACACATGTGCAGATCCTCGCTGAGGTACGTGCAATCGTCGCGCTGCTGCGCGAGCAGCCGGCGGCGACGCGGCCCAAACTGGAGGGCGGCGTGTCGACGGCTTTTGGTTGTACGCTGGAAGGACCCGTGCCTCCCGACAAGGTCGTGGCGCTGGCCGAACAGTTGATGACTGCGGGGTGTGACGAAGTGGGCCTCGCTGACACCACCGGCTATGCGAACCCTGCTCAGGTGAAATCCCTGGTGGCCCGTGTAAAGGCAGCCGTCGGAGCGCGTGCGCTCTCCGGTTTGCATCTGCACAACACCCGTGGGTTGGGACTCGCCAACGTCGTCGCCGGTCTCGAAGTCGGGATCACGACGTTCGACAGTTCACTGGGCGGACTCGGTGGCTGCCCGTTCGCACCCGGAGCTTCGGGCAACATCGTCACGGAGGATCTGGTGTTCATGCTCGAGTCCATGGGGCTTGCGACGGGGATCGATCTGCCGCGCCTGTTCGCTGCGCGCGAGCTGCTGCGCGCTGCGCTGCCGAACGAGGAGTTGTTTGGATTCACGCCTGCGGCCGGACTGCCGCTGGGCTTCGCGCCGGCCACGCGGCGGGTGGCCGACCCATGACGCGGATCTGCGCTGCGCGCGCACTGCCACTCGCCGGAATCAAGGCGGTCGAGTTCACCCACATGGTCATGGGCCCTGCTGTCGGCGCCATTCTCGCGGAACTGGGCGCCGAAGTGATCCGAATCGAGCCCGTCGGCGGCGACGCGACCCGGCGGCTTCAAGGCTCTGGTGCCGGCTACTTCGCAATGTACAACCGCAGCAAGAAGAGCGTGTGCCTCGACGTCAAGAAGCCGGAGGGCCGCGCGGCTGCGCGCAGCCTGATAGCCCGCTGCGATGTACTGGTGGAAAACTTCCGCCCCGGTGCCTTGGAGCGGCTGGGACTCGGCTACGATTCGCTGTGCGCCGCGAATCCCAGGCTCATCTATTGTTCGGAGAAGGGTTTCCTCAGCGGACCCTACGAGCGCCGCGCCGCGCTCGACGAAGTGGTGCAAATGATGGCGGGGCTGGCCTACATGACCGGCCCTCCCGGAGCTCCGCTGCGCGCCGGCGCTTCCGTAATCGATGTGGCCGGCGGGATGTTCGGCGTGATCGCGATTTTCGCCGCCCTGGAGGAGCGCCACCGTACCGGTCGCGGTCAGAAGGTGACCAGTGCGCTGTTCGAGACCTGCGTATACCTGGTCGGACAACACATGGCTCAGCAGGCAGTGACGGGAACAGCGGCACGGCCCATGCCGGTACGTGTTTCGGCGTGGGCGATTTACGACGTATTCAGCACGAAGGACGCTGAACAGATCTTTCTGGGCATCGTCTCCGACAGTCTTTGGCAGGAGTTTTGCCGCGAATTTGCTCTGGACTCGTTGCGGCGCGATCCGCTCTATGACACGAATGCGCAGCGCGTTCTGGCGCGTCCACACCTACTCCCAATAGTTCGCGAGCTGCTGGGCGGCTTCACCAAAGCCGAGCTCATTCCTCGGCTCGAGCGATCCGGTGTGCCCTTCGCGCCCATCGGCAAGCCCGAGGATCTATTCGACGACCCACATTTGCGGGCTAGCGGCGGCCTGCAGTCGACGCGGTTACCCGATGGCCGCGAGACGCGATTGCCGATCCTGCCGATCGAGCTGGCCGGCCGACGGCCGGCCGGGGAAGGCCGTCTCGCCCGCCCCGGCGAGCACACTCGCGCCGTGCTGCGCGACATTGGTATGGCGCAGGCGGAGATCGAAACACTCGTGGCCACCAATGTGATCTCAGAAGAGTGATGGATGGCGTCCCTACGGACGGGGTACAAGGGCCCCGAGGCACCGCAGGCCACCGTGTGCAAATCGTCTACCGAGCGCCTTTCAGATACCGGCCGAACCAGGCGACGGTGCGCTCCATCGCATCGATCTGGTTCTCGCGTTTGACGAAACCGTGTCCCTCGTTGGGATAGTAGTGCGCATCCACCGTGCGTCCGAGCCCTTTCAGAAGCTCCACGACCTGCTTTGCCTGGCCTTGCGGCACCCGGATGTCATTCTCGCCCTGCAGAACGAGCAGCGGCGCGGTGGCCATCTTCATGTAGGTGAGCGGACTGGCCGCGTCATACACCGACTTGTCCTTCACCGGATCGCCGATGAGCCCCATCTGATACTGCTGCAGCGTCGGTGCTTCGGTCTGATACATCGAGAACCAGTTGATGATGCCGTACTCCTCGACGGCCGCGGCCCATAGCTTCGGTGTCCTGGCGATGGCCATCAGGGTCATGTACCCGCCATAGGAGCCGCCGGTGATGCCGACCTTCTGCGCATCGACATAGCCGGTCACCACCATGAATTTAGCCCCATAGACTTCATCGGTGAGGTCGCCTCCGCCGAGATCCTTGCGGTTGGCTTCCATGAAGGCACGGCCATAGCCTGTCGAGCCGCGCGGGTTGGGTGCGATCACGACGTAGCCGCGCGACGCAAGCGCGATGGCCGTGCGATTGAAGCTGTCCACCGTCTGGCCGGTGGGACCGCCGTGGGGCAGCACGACTGCGGGCGCATGGCCATCGCGTTTCAGATTGAATGGCACCCACAGCAAGGCGCTGATGACGGTGCCATCCCCGCTCTTGTAGTGCACGATCTGCGCAGCGGGAATCAATCCGGGATCGATGCTGGCGAGGCCAAACCGGGTCACCGGCCCGGCGTGATGCGCGGCAATATCGACGATCCAGTAGTCGAAGGGCGTGTTGCTCGCCTGATGCGAAACCAGCAGGTGGCGGCCATCGCGCGCGAAGCTGCTCGCATCGTTCGCGGCTTCCGAATTCACACCGGGTGGCAGGTCCAGACGCGCAATCCTGCCGCCGCTGCTCGAGAACAGCTCCGTGCGCCCATCGACATTGCTGCTGAAAATCAGCGTGCGGCCATCCGGAGACAGGCTGCCGCTGGATTGCTCCCACGGGTCGGGTTTCACGAGCGTGATCGCGCGGGTGCTGGCATTGAGCAGCGCCGCCTGTTTCTCTCCACCCTTCTCGGTCGTCACCGCAATGGTGTTGCCATCGGGCGAAACCGCGCTCGCCGTATTCACTGAGAATCGCCCGGCCGGCGTCAAGGCCTCGGCCTTGGCGCTCGCGATGTCGATGCGCCACACGGCGCCCTCGGTGCTGGCGAAGTTGGCGCGATTGGCGATCAGCGAGCGGCCGTCGGCGGTGAAGTCGACGAGGCTCCAGTGATGGTCGGGCGAGGCCTCATGCGTCAGCAAGGTCACTTTGCGGCTCGCCACATCCATCACGGCGATATCGGTGACCGAGCCCTTCTGCAAGCGGTGCTCGAATGCAATCGACTTGCCGTTGCGCGAGAAGCGCGCGCTGGTCTCCGAAACATCCGCCGAATGGGTCAGATTCGTCACCGCGCCGCCGGACATCGGTACCGCGTACAGATCGTAGATTTCCCCGCCCCCCTGGTCGGATTGGAAAACCACCGTTGCCCCATCGGGAGAGAGGGTGATGCCCAACTGGCGGTCGTCGGATTGTGTGAGCTGCAGCGGAAAGCCGCCCTCCGCCGGCACCTTCCACAGATTGAATCGTCCGGTGAGATTCGTGGAGATGACGATGCTCTTGCCGTCCGGGGTCCATGCCGCATCGAGTCCGCCCCGCGTATAGAAGAGGTCGGCAACCGGCACGGCACGCGCCGCCGCAAGTGCCGGCGAAGCAACGGATGCGGGATCGGTAATGGCTCGCGGCGGGGTGCCTGTGAGAACTGCCGTGGCGGCCAGTGCCGGCGCAGAAACTACCGTCAGCGGCAGGACGAGCCTGCACAGACTCCATTCGCGTCGTGTCATGACTAGACTCCCGCTTGTCCCAGCACGTCGGCGATCTGCCGCAGAAGTTGCGCGATCGTGGGATGCTCGGCCTCGAATCTCACTGCGAGCGCCTCCAGGCGCGGAGCGGCCGCGGCTTTGGCGCTTGCGGCCGAGCTGTCCGCAACTCCAGGAGCACCGGCAGTTCCCCGGCCAAGCGTGGCATCGATATCGCGCATGATCGTTGCGAGCATCTCGCGCGCATCGGGATCCACGGTGCCCGTTCTGTTCAGGCGCTCGTGGACGCGCGCCAGCAGCTGGCGCAAGGTCTCATCGTCACTCATCGGTCGTTTCCCCGTTTCGCGCTCCGCCGAGGATTCTAAACGAGGATCACACCGCGCCGGCGACGAAGCTTGCGCGTTCCTTCAACCGCAGCCCCCTCAGCCGCGCTGGGCGAGCGCCAGCTTCACGCCCAGCCCCACGAACAGTGCTCCGAGACACCGGTTCAGCCACAGCCGGATGCGCGAGGCAGCATCCATCTGCCGGGCGAGAAACGCGGCAGCCCATGCGACGAACACGTTCCAGATCGTACCGGTGGTGTTGAACAGAGCGCCGAGCAGCAGGAACGCCTGCACTTTGGCCGGGCTGTGCGCATCGATGAACTGCGGGACGAAGGCGAGAAAGAACAAGGCCACCTTGGGATTCAGCACGTTCGTCATGAAGCCCTGCCAGAAGACATGCGCCATCGACGTCTGCCGGGATGCCGCCGGCAACGCCATTTTCAGGCCGCCGCGCTGTCTCAACATCGAGACGCCCATGTACAGCAAGTAGGCAGCGCCGATCCATTTCACCACCGTGAAGGCCCCCGCCGAGGAAGCCAGCACGGCGGACAACCCCAAAGCGGCCGCCAGAATGTGGACGAAGCAACCGGCGCCGATACCCAGCGCTGCCCACACGCCAGCGACAAAGCCGAGCGAGGCGCCACGGCCGAGCACATAGAGAAAATCGACGCCGGGCGTGAAATTGAGCAGCAGGCCCGAGATCACGAACAGCTCCAGATCGTGCACACCAGACATCGTGTACCTTGCACACCCACCGTCCGGTGGCGGGCGCCCTGAGCTCAAGCCATCAGGGTCCGGCGGCCTCCGGCTCGGACGCACCACCGGCCAGGGACACCGCGGTGGCAGCCTCCCCGTTGACAAGTCCCTTCCAGGAGACCTCCTGACCCTTGCGTTTGCCCTTTTCGGTCAACTTCACCCCCTCCGGCGAGAGGGTGACCATGTACGGCTTGCCATCAATGTCGATCTCGCGCTTCAGTTGCTTGTCAAGCTTCGTTGCCATTTCACCCTCTGATTAGAGCTCGTCGAAGAAGGATTTTACCGCACTCAGGCAAACCGGCGGCACGAGAGCGACATGATACGCCTCGGCTACTGCGTTGGCGCCGCCGTCGCCGCAGCGGTGACTGTCAATCCCCGCAGCCTGCATCGCCTTTTGGGGCGGCAGCGCAACGGAGCCGGCCGCCGGTCATGCGCGACTTCCTGCCGTGCCTTAGAATCCGACGCCGTGCCGAATCAAGCTCCCTGGCTCGGGCGCGACGCTGTCGCGCTCGAGAATGCACAAGGCCGCGGACGCCTCGTCATCGTGTGCGACCACGCATCGAACTGGCTTCCGCCTGCCCTGAGTTGCCTGGGGCTCGCGCCATCCGAGCTGGCTCGTCATATCGCCTGGGATCCCGGCGCTCTCGAGGTCGCGCGGCATCTGTCGCGCTTGCTGCATGCGCCGCTGGTGCATGCCACGGTCTCCAGGCTGGTTCTCGACGTCAACCGCGACCCGGAGCATCCCGGCTCGGTGGTGATGATGAGCGAGGACACGGAAATTCCCGGTAACGTTGCGATTTCCGCCGTGGACCGCGCACGGCGCGTGCGCGATATCTACTACCCGTACCACCGGGTCCTGGCAGAAGTCATCGACACGCAGTACGCGCGGGACCCCGAGCTGCGGCTGGTATCCATTCACAGCTTCACGCCCGCCTACCGTGGGCACAAGCGGCCCTGGCACGTGGGGGTGCTGTCCAGTGAGGATCGTCGAATGGCGGAGCCGCTGCTCGAGGTGCTGCGCGCGGATCCCGGCCTGAATGTTGGGGACAACCAGCCTTATGCACCCACCGACGGGGTCTATCACACACTGGGCAGGCACTGCGCCGCGCGCAATTTGCGCTCGGTGCTGCTCGAGCTGCGGGCCGACCTGATCGGGGACGCGCCATCGCAATCTGAATGGGCCGCAAGGCTCGGCCAGGCATTGGAGAGCATTGGGTAGTTGCGCTCGACGCCTCTGATCGCGCAGGCCGCACGCCAAGATGCACAATTTCGTGGGGACCCCGGTAACACCACCCCACGAAATTGCGCTCGACGCCTCTGATCGTGCAGGCCGCACGCCAAGATGCACAATTTCGTGGGGACCCCGGTAAACTGCACCGCCGACACGGCATTCCTGTCCGCAAAGAAGACCGACCTCTTGATGAACAAACCAGCCGATGCCCCGGGCGAGCGCGCCGTCGAGATCCGGCTCGGCCAGGTGGGCCTGGTACAGGTGCGGCTGCACAGCGTGGACTCCGGTGCGATTCTCGAGGAGCTGACGGGGCGCACCGCCGCCGCACCGCACTTCTTCGAGCGGACGGCTGTGTGCCTGGATCTGAGCGCTCTCGCGAAGGAGCCCGAGGTCAGCGAGCTGCGCGCCGTCACCGAAGTCATCCGCCGCGCCGGGATGTTGTCAGTGGGTCTGGCAGAGGGCGCCGCCTGCGTTGAAGCGCTTGCGCGGGCGCTCGATGTGCCGGTTTTTACGCACATCCGGGCGCCAAACAGGCCTGTGCCCGTCGTGCAGGCGGCCCCGGCTCCGGAAACCGGCTTGCCCGCCCTGATGCAGCATCAGCCCGTGCGCTCCGGGCAGCGCGTCTACGCCCGCAACCGTGACCTTATCGTGACGACGAATGTCGCTGCGGGCGCCGAGGTGATGGCCGACGGTTGTGTTCACATTTACGGTTCGCTGCGCGGACGCGTCATGGCGGGCGTACACGGGGACACCGCCGCGCGGGTCTTCTGTCAGGATTTCAATTCGGAGCTCGTGTCGATCGCCGGTATCTTCCGGGTATTCGAGACGATTCCGGCCGGGCTGGCCGGGGTCCCCGTGCAGGCCTGGCTCGCCGGCGACGACCTGCATTTCGCCCGCATCGGCGCCTGAGTGGCCTGCGGGCCACTTTTGGCGTAGTTTCCTGCGCGCAACCGACAGGGCGGCGCGATGCGCGGCCACCGGACTCGAGGAGATGCAGCATTGACCGAGATCATCGTTGTTACTTCGGGCAAGGGGGGCGTCGGCAAGACGACCACCTCCGCCAGCATTGCCTGCGGGCTGGCGCGCCGCGGCAAGCGTGTCGCCGTGATCGACTTCGACATCGGCCTGCGCAATCTCGACCTCATCATGGGTTGCGAGCGGCGCGTGGTCTACGACTTCGTCAACGTGATTCAGGGCGAATGCACCCTCAAGCAGGCTCTGATCAAGGACAAGCGCATCGAAACGCTGTTCGTGCTGGCCGCTTCGCAAACCCGCGACAAGGATGCCCTGTCGCCCGAGGGCGTGCGCCGCGTATTCGACGACCTCACGGCGGACAATTTCGATTTCATCATCTGCGATTCGCCGGCGGGCATAGAGAAAGGCGCGCACCTTGCGATGTATTTCGCGGATCGTGCCGTCGTGGTGGTCAATCCGGAGGTCTCCTCGGTCCGCGACTCGGACCGGATTCTGGGCCTGCTGGCCAGCAAGACGCAGCGTGCCGAGAAAGGCAACGGCGGTGTGCGCGAGCACCTGCTGCTGACTCGTTACAGCCCGAAGCGCGTAGCGAGCGGCGAAATGATGAGTGTCGAGGACGTGAAGGAGATTCTCGGCCTCGATGTGGTCGGCGTCGTGCCCGAATCGACCGACGTGCTGTCCGCATCCAACGCCGGCATCCCGGTCATTCTCAATGATGAAAGCGACGTCTCGCGCGCCTACGAAGACGCCGTCGCACGATTGCTGGGCGAGAGCGTGCCCTTACGGTTCATCGATGAGCCGAGGAAAGGGTTCTTCGCGCGTATCTTCGGAGCCTGACATGGGGCTGCTCGCTTTATTCCGCCGAACGCCCCCCTCTGCCAACGTTGCCAAGGAGCGACTGCGCATCATCGTCCAGCAGGAGCGCAGCGCGCGTGGCGGACCCGACTACATGCCGCTGTTGCGACGCGAGCTGCTCGAGGTGATCCGCAAGTATGTGAACGTGGACCCTGCGGCGGTTCAGATCAACGTGGAGCGCGAGCACGGTCAGGAGGTGCTGGAGTTTTCGGTCGCACTTCCCGAGAAGGCGCGCTGATTGCTCGAGATGGCGGGCCCTGCCCCCCTGGAGCACGGCCGGCTGCGGCTTCTGGAGCCTGCCGGCAGCTGCGAGGCGCTGCTGCGGCGGCAGCTCGCCGATGGCAGCTACGACAAGCCGTTCATCCTGGATTGCGGTCTCTTGCGCTTCCTGTACTTCGACCTGTGCAACATCCAGAGTGTCATGCGGCAGGACAATCCGGATGCGCTATGCCTCGCCTACACGCGCAGGATGATGGCCTTCCTGCTGTTCAATCCGCGGCCCCGCCGGATCCTGCTTCTGGGGCTCGGCGGCGGATCGCTCGCCAAGTTCTGCTATCGGCATCTGCCGTCCGCGGCGATCACGGTTCTGGAGATTGATCCGCACGTTCTCGCGCTTCGGGAGGAATTCCGCGTACCTCCAGACGGTGAGCGCTTCCGCGTCCTGCGTGGAGACGGTATCGGATTCATTGCGCGCCGGGCGCCGCGCGCGGATGTCATTCTCGTCGACGCGTGCGACGGAAAAGGCTTGACGCCCGCATTGTCGACACCCGATGTGTATTCGAATCTCAGGCGCCGCCTTGCGATCGGCGGAGTGTTGGTCATGAATATCTGCGGCGACTCGAAGCAAGCCGCGAGCCACACGGCGCGCATACGCGGTGTGTTTGGCCAACACGTAATCACCTTGCCCGTCACGCAGGACGGCAATCTGATCGTCCTCGCCTTCCGGGCGGCGCCCAGCCCCGCGGAGGGTGCGCGGCTGGAAAAGCGGGCCCTGACGCTCGAGAAACGCTTCGGGCTGCCCTTCCCGCGTTATGTGCGCAACATGGGCTAACCCATCCCGGCCGACAACAGAGTGATCTCCTGCCAGTGCTCCACGGAGCTGCTGGGCTCCCGGCCGGGCAGATAGACGCCCAGGCACACGTCGTTGGAATACAACGCGCCCTCGGCCTCCCTCAGCAACCCATACGGGCCGGTCTGCGAAAGCCCGCCCGCGACGCTGCGGATCCTCAGATAGACGGGTCCCTCGCATTCGAAGCTGCGGAAGCGGCGTGTGCCGAACAGCCAGGAGTGATTGGCATATACGGCGGCGACGCTGTTGTCCGGCCCCCGCAGCGTGGCATCGGCGCAGATACGGAAATAGGCGCCGCGCGCCAGCAGCGGAGACTCGCTGCGGACCGGACGAAACGTGAGTGTGATCAAATGTTGAATGCTCTTCGAAGAGTGCGAGCTCTTCAGTTGCGCGCCGGCGTCGACGCGGCCCGCGGCAGATGCGGATGAATGTCGAGCGCAATGGCCAATCCGAGCCGGCCGAACGAGACGAGCGACTCCGGGGAGAGGTCCAGGCGAAAATCGTCGCGCGCAAAAATGCTGACGTGAATCTCGGCGAGCCCGCCGCTGTCGCTCAGTCGCACGAGCAAGGACTCCGCCCGGCGCAGGTTCGCCAGTGTCTGGACCAGCACGCTCTCGACCGACAGGCCCTCGGATGAGAGCTGCGGCTCGCTCATCAGCCGGCTCATCCAGTAGCTTTCGCGATACGTGCCCTCGAGCGGCTCGCCCGCCGGCCCGCGGCGGCAGTCGCCCGCTTTCCAGCTGTGTTGCGGCTCGATGCTGAGTGTCTGCGTGATTTCGGCCGGGTCGACGCCAGGGTGCCGGATGCCCAGGGAGATGGTGAATTCATATCCGCTCATGAGCCTCCCGGGCGTGCGCGGCGCCTCAGCGGCGCCTGGCCAGCTGTCGCTTGAGCGCGGCAATCCGGGCCAGCAGCTCGACATTCTCAGCGTTCGCGGCGCTCCAGCGATTGCCCAGGTACAGGGCGACGCCGAGGAGAATTGCTATGAGTGCGATTGCCATACATTGACCTCATAGCGGCTGAGTGATTTTCAGCCTTCGCCCGATGGCGAGCGGGCGGGGCCGGCGGTCGTCGCCGCGAACGCGCGCAGACATTCCCGGGAGCAGACGATGACTGCAGGCGCCTGATCATCCATTGCGCCTGGATTCGGATGTCGGCTCACACGGAAATGGTCGTGCGGTCGGCGTCCATCCTGGTACCCGATGTCGCGCTCGCAGACATCGCATGTCATGACGAGGACTTCCACCGGTGCCTGAAACGTCCCAGTCTTGCGCCAGGCCATGATTGCACCCAACCCGACAGGCTCGCGGCCTGCCGGAAGCGGATCTCCCGATGTACCCGTGGCACATCGGGAGACCCATCGAACGATACAACCTCAGTAGCGGCGCGGTCCGCCGCGGTTGCCACCGCCGCCGCCTGCGCGATCCCGGTCCTGAGCCTCGTTGACCTTCAGGGAGCGGCCATCGAAATCCTTACCGTTCAGCGCCTGCATGGCGCGCGAGGCATCCGCATTCGACATCTCCACGAATCCGAAACCGCGCGGGCGCCCCGTGTCGCGATCGGTGATCAGGGAGACCTTTTCGACGGTGCCGTGCGGCGCAAACAAAGCGCGCACCGCATCCTCGGTCGCCGTGAAGGGGAGATTTCCAACGTATAATTTGGTCACTGCTGAAGTACTCACGAGAGAAAAGAAGAAAGATCGGCAGGAATTCCCTGCCTCCAGGTTCGCCAAGCTTTCCGAGGGTGGCAGACTTTGGCCGGAGGGTGCGCCGCGGAGGGCGTAAATGGGCCAAGGCAGACAAGCCGAAAGATCACGAGCCGCACGACAGCTTACAGCAGTCCCTCCTCTGCTGCCCAAGTTTCGCGCCTTGCAGTTGCACTGCGAAGCGTCCGGGTCCATCGTTGGCGCGAGTCCCGTGAATGCCGCAAGCCCGGGTCGCGAAGTGCGCTAGCATCAGCGTGGAGCAACGCATTGGAAGCCGTAGGAGCAAGCGCGTAATGAACCTCAGCCTGGTCGATGCCTTCGGAAAATTCGGCGCCAAGCCTGCCAATCGCCTGCGAGGCCTTTCCGCGATTGCGGCCGACGGCGCGATGGTCCTGAGCTGCTCGCATCCCTACTTTGGCCATCCCTCGCAAGGGGTGCTGCGGTACGAGGATAAACTGTCGCGCGAAGGGGACGAATCCAAGGGGACGGAATTGCTGGGGCAGCACCTGGCGCTCGCCCGGGACGGTGAGCTGCCAATCCGCATGGTCGTCATGACCGCACTGGTGGATGCGAGCACCAGCAAAGTCAGCAGATCGTTTCACGTGCGGCCGGACCTGGTGGGCAAGATAGTCAAGTTCGACGGCGATCACTACATCATCGACTTCACGCGCCTGCAGGAAGTCCGAGAGCCGGCAGTCCGCCGCAAATGACGGCTCGCAAGCGCTGATTTCGCTACCGGGCGCCGCGCACGCTGCCCCTGCAACGCGCCTTGCGGCGCTCAAGTGTCGCGCTGATACTCCGGTGTGATCGTGAAGTGCAGGTGCAACTTGCACGGTTGTTTGGTCGCATGATCCCGCGCGCGCAGGCCGGGACACTCGATCGCACCGACCGTCTCCTTCGCCGCAGTGCCCAGCGCCGCCTTGACCGCAGCGGTCAGGTCGAACTGTCCGTCGCAATCGGCATACGGGCACGGAAATTCGAAAAACGCGCGCGCCGGCGGATGCATCACATGCGATTGCGAGGCCGGCGTGCTCGATCCCGTGCCTTCGAAGCGCAGGTCCAGGCGCAATCGCCCGATGGTTGGAAAGGCGGCGCGAATCGCCTGGGCGGCGGCGCGATCGCGTCGCAGTCGATCCTGTCGCTGCTGACGTGCCGCAGCGGGGCTGAGCGAGGCGAGCCTCATTCCATCACGCGGTCGATGTTGGGCTGCAGGGCGCCAGCGGGCTCGACTGTTGGGTTGGTATCGGCCGCGGCCGGAATCGCCTTGGCGGCCGCCCGCTTCTGCTGCTTTTCCTGCTGCCGCGTCTTTCTGACGAGCTCTTTCTGGCGTCGGGCGTGATGATAGTTCGGCTTTGCCACGGGTACTCCGCAAGATGACTCGGTGAGAAACGCACCGAGGCAGCAGCCGTTCAAGGCGGCCGCAAGGGCGATTGGTGGGCGTCCGCATGGGATCGAAGTCGGACGCGCGGCTGTCGAATACTATACTCCATTATTCGGCGGCCCGGCGGAGTATTTGCTGCCGTGAAAGCCCGCGCCGTGCGCAAAAATGCGCCGCTGGCGACGTAAGCTCTACAGGGCCAGGGGAACGCGCTCGATGACGCCGGTCGGGGTCTCTTCGCCGATTGACAGGGATGTGCCGGTGGGTGGACCGCACCGGCATGCTCGGACCCAAATCCGCGGGCTTGAATGCGCCCGTCGGGAGCCAGCCGCACGCCGGTGCGAGTCAGTCGGACTTCTCCCCACCTTTGACCGGCTCGCTCCAAAGTGGAGACGCTCGGGGAGGTTGGTCCTGTTCTCAGGCTTCCGCGCACCTGTGGGGCACAGGATCGCGCATTCATGCTGAGCAGGAGCTGAACGTGCGACGTTCAGCTTTCCTTCAGCACCCGCACGTCGCTTGGGACGCTTCCGCCTTACAACAGGGCCTCTATGGCCGCGCGCTCGGGCTCATCGAGCCGGAATTCAAAGATCGCGAGATCCTGGCGCATGTGCGCTTCGGACCTCGTGCCGGTCAGCGGCACGACCTCGCTCTGGGTCAGAAAGCGGAACAGGACCTGTGCCGGGCTGCGCCCATACTTGGCGGCCAGCGAAACGAGCACCGGGTGGCGCAGCAGGTGCGGATTCGCTGTCAGCGTCCAGAAGCTCTGATAGACGATCCGCCGCTCGCGGCAGAAAGCGCGAATCCCGTGGTCGTAGCCCGTTTCGGCATGGAAGCGATTCTGTACGACGGCCGGTTTGATTTGCGCCGCGTCGTACAGAATCGCGAGTTGTTGCGCCGCATAGCAGTTGCTGATGCCGAGCTGGCCCACTGCACCGCGCACCACGAGCGACTCCATCGCCCGCCACGCTTCCAGCGTCCGATCCGCATTCGCCAGTGGAGAATGCAACAGGAGGCAATCCAGATGGTTCGTCTGTAGATTCCGCAAGGAGGCAACACAGGACTGTGCGACCTGCTCGGGAACCGATGCCCGCGGATCATACGGAATCCGCGCGGGATCCTGGCCCGATAACGGCGTGAACTTGGTCTGCAGATACAGATCGGAGCGTGTCAATGTATCGCCCAGGCACGCCGTCACACCCGCGCCCACGCCCGCTTCGTCATAGTGTTTGGGCTGGCACGCGGTATCGATGCCGCGAAAGCCCAGCCGGATTGCCGTCGCCACCAGACGCTCGGTGTCGGCCTGCTTCCAGGCCGTGCCGTAGAGTATTGCGGGGATCTGAGTCCGCTCGCCCATCCGGCCCCCCAAGTGCCTTGCCCGCCCCCCTTGGAAGGTACCATCTTCCGCTACCGGTGGCCTTCCGATACCGGTGGCCGTGACGTCCTTAACAGGAACACGACCGCCATACGCCTAACATCAGTCCGGCTCGGCCGGCCTGGAATGAGATGCTGCATTGACGAGGCGCCCTATGTCCCCCGCGTTGGTGAGATTCATGCTTCGGGCCATCCTGCGCCCGCTTTTCAGAGTCAGCATCAGCGGTGATACGCGCGTGTTCACGAACGCGCGAACCTTGATCGTCGCCAACCACGAATCCTTTCTGGATGGGGTGCTGCTGGGCGCCTTTCTGCCGGTGAACGCGACTTTCGTCGTGCACACCCAGCTGGCGGGCAAGTGGTACTTCCGCTGGCTGCTGCGTTACATACCACACCTCGCCGTGGATTCTGCGAGCCCGCTCGCGCTGAAGCTCATCTGCAGGCTCGTCGAGGCCGGCCAGCCGGTGGTCATCTTCCCCGAGGGCCGGCTGACCATCACCGGCTCGCTGATGAAGGTGTATGACGGGGCCGCCTTCGTCGCGGCCCGGACGGGGGCGACCGTGGTCCCGGTCCGGATCGAGGGCGCGGGCCGGAGTTATTTCGGGCGGCTGGCCGGGATCTATCCGCTGCGCCTGTTGCCGAAGATCCGCATCGCAATCCAGCCCAGCCGCCGGATTCCGATGCCGCAGCTGCCATCGGCCAAGCAGCGCCGGCGGCGCGCCGGGGAGCTGATGCGGCGAATCCTGCTCGACATGCTGGTCGCGACGCGGCCCCAGCGGACTTTGTTCCAGGCCTTTCTGGATGCGAAGGCGACTTTCGGGGCGCGTTACCGGCTCGTCGAGGACGTGCGGCTGAAAGAGGAGTCCTACGGCTCTCTGTTGCGCATGGCGCTGGGCCTGGCTCGCCTCATGAGCTCCGCGACGCGGCCCGGCGAGGTCGTGGGTGTCATGACGCCGAACGCGGCACCCACTCTCGGGTTGATTCTCGGATTGTCCGCAAGCGGCCGTGTTCCGGCCCTGCTGAACTACACCGCGGGCCCCGAGGGGCTACGCGCTGCGTGCACCGTTGCCCGGATCGGCAATATCGTCACGTCACGGACATTTCTCGAGAAGGCGCGCCTCACTTCTCTCGTAGAGCAGCTTCCAAATGTACGGGTGCATTACCTCGAAGACATGAAGTCCCGCGTCGGTTTCGCGGACAAGCTGTGGGTCCTGTGGCGCAGGATCTTTCCACGCCCGCTGGGCGCCGACCGGAGCCCGGACGAAGCCGCGATCGTGTTGTTCACATCCGGATCCGAGGGCAGGCCCAAGGGAGTCGTGCATTCCCACTCCTCGCTGCTGTCCAATGTCGCCCAGATCCGCGCCGTGGCGGACTTCTCGCCGCTGGACAAGTTCATGATCGCTCTGCCCGTGTTCCATTCGTTCGGCCTTACGTGCGGCGTCGTCATGCCGCTGGTGTCAGGCTGCAAGGCCTTCCTCTACCCGAGCCCGCTGCACTATCGGATCATCCCGGAGCTCGTCTACGACCGCAATTGCACGGTCCTGTTCGGAACGTCGACGTTTCTGGCCCACTACGGCAGATTCGCGCATCCCTACGACTTCGGCCGGCTGCGGTACGTCGTGGCGGGCGCGGAGAAGCTGTCCGAGGATGTTCGCCGGCTGTGGATCGAGAAATTCGGCATCCGGGTCCTGGAGGGTTACGGCGTCACGGAATGCGCTCCGGTCATCGCGGTCAATGTGCCGATGGCGTGCCGGATCGGCAGCGTCGGTCAACTGGTGCCGGCGATGGAATACGAGCTCGAAGCGGTGACGGGAATCGACACCGGTGGCGTGCTGCACGTCAAGGGTCCCAACCTCATGAAGGGCTACCTGCTGTACGAGAATCCGGGCGTGATTCAGCCGCCGAAATCCATCCGCGATGGCTGGTACTCGACCGGGGATATCGTGCACATCGACGAAGAGGACTTCGTCCACATCCGCGGACGGATCAAGCGCTTTGCAAAGATTGCCGGCGAGATGGTGTCGCTGGAGGTCGTCGAGCGGATCGCGGCGGCGGCGGCGCCAGGGTTCGCCCATGCTGCATCGACGCGCAGCGATCCGGCCAAGGGCGAGGCACTCGTGCTGTTCACTACCGCTCCTTCGCTCGGCCGCGAGCAGCTGAGCGCGGTGGCGAGGAGCACGGGTGCTCCGGAACTGGCCGTGCCGCGTGTGGTGCAATTCGCGAACGCGATTCCGTTGCTCGGATCCGGCAAAACCGACTACGTCACTCTGAAGCAGATGGCCGAAGCCACGGCGTTCCCCGTCACTACCGCCGCCTGAGCCGCGACGCCCGTGCAAAGCTCCTCCAACCTCGAGATCGAACGCCGCGTCGCGCCGCTGTGGTCGGGCGGGATGATCGCGGTACTGATTGCGCAGTTCCTCTCAGCCATGTCGGATAACGCGCTGCTGTTCGGTGCACTCGCGCTGCTGCGGATGGATCACTATCCCGACTGGACAGCGCCTCTTCTGCAGGAATTTTTCGTCGGTGCCTATATCGTTCTGGCGCCGTTCGCCGGACCATTCGCCGACGCGTTGCCCAAGGGGCGCGTCATGCTGATTTCCAACGGCTTGAAGCTGGCCGGCGCGTTGGGAATGTACGGCGGGCTGAACCCGTTTCTCGCCTATGGGCTCGTGGGCATCGGGGCGGCCGCGTATTCGCCTGCGAAATACGGCATCCTTTCCGAGCTCACCAGCAGCGAGCACCTCGTGAAAGCGAACGGCCTGATGGAATCGTCGACCATCGCTGCGATTCTCGTGGGTGCGATCGCCGGCGGCACGCTGGCTGACTGGAGCGTGCCGGGCACGCTTGCGATCGTCACGGCCTGTTACGGCGCGGCCGCCGCGGCCAACCTTCTGATCCCGCGACTCGCCCCTGCCCATCCACTCGGTACGGTCTCATTCTCCGGCATCGTGCGGGACTTCATCCAGGCGGTGCGCATGCTGGTGAAGACCCCCGATACGCGCTTCTCCATGATCGGAACGAGCCTGTTCTGGGGCACGGGCTCCACCATGCGGTTCCTGCTGGTCGCCTGGGTGCCGGTTGCATTGGGTATTGCCAACAACAGCATGCCTGCCTATCTCAACGCCGTGGTGGCGGTCGGTATCGTCGTTGGAGCCGGGCTTGCCGCAAAGTTCATTACGCTCGAGAAGGCTGACCGTGCGCTGCCGGCGGGAGTTCTCATCGGCGTAGCGATTTGCGTGCTATCGGTTACGACGAGCCTTCCGGCGGCATTCGCAGTCATGTCGATCGTCGGTGCATGCGGTGGGTTCTTCGTTGTTCCGTTGAACGCGCTGCTGCAGGAAAGGGGACGCGAGAGCGTAGGTGCCGGACATGCCATCGCCGTGCAGAATCTCGCGGAGAATGGCTTCATGCTGTTGATGATCGGTCTCTACACCGTTGTCGTCCGCGCCGGAACGCCCATCGTCGCAATCGCGGCGGCCTTCGGCGCGGCGCTGTCGCTTGCGATCGCAAGCCTGTGGGCGCATCGGCGCAGCTCGCAAAGGACCAGGGCCTCGCCGACTGGCTGACTCGTTCAAGCATAAAGTGAGACCGCGGGCCGGCGGCCCGCGGTTCTTCCGGCCTACTTCGGCAACAGCGTAACAGGCACTTCCGTGACCGAATCGACGGGAAGGCCATTCGCCTTGGCCGCCTGGCGAATCGCAGCTTCGCTCGGGCCGTCGTAGATGCAGTACGTTTTCGTCTTGCCCGCGTTGGCGTAGGAGGTGACCCAGCTCACTCCGAACTTGCTGTTGGTTGCATTGACTTTGGCTTTGGTCGCTGCGTCCAGGCCGTCGAGTGCGCCAGCGGCGAATGTTCTCTCGATCAGGTACCGGTGGCTTGCCTGGCGCGAATGCGCGGGCACTCCCGGATCCAGATCGACGGGTACCTCCGTCACGCGGTCAACGGGCAATGAGTTGAGCGTCGCAGCTTTTCGGACTGCCGCCTCGCTTGGCCCCTCGTAGACGCAGAAGGTCCTGGTCTTGTCCGCGTTCGCATAGGATTGCACCCAGCGCACACCTACAGAGGCGTTATTACTGTTCACTTTCGCCTTCGTCGCGGCATCGAGTCCTTCGAGGGCACCGGACGGAAATGTGCGCTCCACCAGATACCGGTGGACGCTGTCGTTCGACCCGGCCGCGGTTGCCGGTTGCGTGGTCAGGTCCGCCGCGATTGCGGGGACGAGGAATAGGGCTGACAGGACTGCAATGAGCGCTTTCATCGTGTTTCTCCGGCTTTATTTGTAGAAATACGGATCGAGGACGCAGACCTCGGTGAGGTGCGAGATGGGCAGCTTGTTGCGGGCCGCGGCGCGCCGGAATCGGCAGAACTACCCAATTTAGGACGCGGGCTTACCCAGATTTGAGGCGCTTGCGGCGCCGGCGGAGCTGAGCCCGTGAGCCGCTCCGCCGCGCCCGGTTCGTCAGGCAACATCTGACGTGGTGGCAGGTCCGTGGTGGCAGGCAGAGTCGGCAGCCCGCAGCAGAGCGCCCGCGGCTCGATACCCGGAAAGGTTACTCAGCCCGTGCGGCTACCGGCTGGGCGTCGTTGCGCCGCCAGGCCAGGTTGTCGCGGCGATCCTCCATGAGCCGCGCATCGCCCCTCAGTGCGCGGGCTTGCGGAACTTCAGCACGAAATTGTCCGCCTCACCGATCGCGAGGTACTTGTCGCGATCCTTCTCGCCGAGGGCCAGGGTGGGTGGCAGGGTCCAGACGCCCTCCGGCCATGTCTTGGTGTCCTTGGGATTGGCATTGATTTCCGAGGCGCTCACGAACTCGAACCCCGCCTTGCGCGCGAGCCCGATGGCGTAATCCTGGCGTACGTAGCCCGACTTGGCCTTAGGGTCCTGGGGCTGATCATCGCGACCGCGATGGTCCTCTATCCCGAGAATGCCGCCGGGTTTCAGTGCGGTGTACAGACCCTTCAACGCCTCATCTGCATAACCCCCTTCCATCCAATTGTGGAGGTTGCGAAAGGTCACGATGAGGTCGGCGGATCCCGCGGGTGCCGCCTCGAAGTGGCCCCTGCCAAGCTCGGTGATCTCAATCGCGCCATAACGGGCCTTCTGCTCGCCCACACGAGTCCTCCAGGCAGCCGTCGTCGTATCTTCCTCCTTGCTCTCTTTCGGCACCGTCACCGCCGCGTAGTAGTGCCCCTCTGCCTTGAGATAGGGACCGAGGATCTCAGTCCAGTAGCCGCTGCCGGGCCACACCTCGACGATGGTCATCGTGGGCTTCAGACCGAAAAACGTCAGCTCTTCGGCCGGATGGCGGTAACGGTCGCGTCCAACGAATTTCTGACTGCGGCCCGGATCCGCAACCGCCCGGGCCAGAGCCGGATCGGGTGCCGGCGCAGCGGCAGCGCTCAGGCCGCTCGCCAACAGACATACGAGCACGAAAAGAGAGGGGCTTGCGCGCATCTGATGCTCCATGACAGTACCCTCGGAACGACCCGCTGAGCTTAGCACGCACGCTCCCGCCGGGTGAACGCGGCCGATTTGCGGAAGTGCCACGGCGCACGCTTCGCGCGGGCAACCTGCGCGTTTCAATGGCAAGATGGACGCACTCATTCAAGCTTCGGTTCGAGGTTCACATGAAGACTTTCGTGCTCACCGCCCTGGCGCTGGGAGTCCTCACGGCGCCGCTCGCGGTGCGGGCCGATCAGCCGCCCATCATCGACCGCAGCCTGTTCTTCGGAGAGGTCGCCATCGCCGGCGCGCAGATCTCCCCGGATGGCCGCTCCATCTCGTTTCTGAAGCCGTACCGCGGCACACGCAACATCTGGGTCAAGAAGGCCAGCGAGCCGTTCAGCGCCGCTCACGCGGTGAGCGCCGAGAGCACGCGGCCGATACGCAATTATTTCTGGAGCCGCGACTCGAAATATCTGCTGTACTCGCAGGACGCGGGTGGTGATGAGAACTACAATGTCTACGCGGTCGATCCCACTCTGGCGGCCGATCCGAACACAGGCGTGCCGCCAACACGCGCGCTGACGAATCTGAAGGGTGTGCGGACGGAGCTGTTTGCCGCGCCGAAGTCCAAGCCGGACGTTCTGTACATCGGCCTGAACGACCGCGATCCGCGCTGGCACGACCTTTACGAGCTGCGCATATCAACCGGCGCGAAGCAGCTGCTGCGCAGGAACACCGAGCAGATCGCCGCGTGGGATTTCGATCACGAAGGCAACCTGAGGCTGGCGGAACGCACCAACACCGCCGGCGACACCGAGGTTCTGCGCGTCGACCGTGACGGATTCAAGCAGATCTACAGTTGTACGGTCCTGGAATCCTGTGGTGTGGCAAGCTTCGATGCGTCCAACCAGAAGGTCTACCTGATCACCAACAGGGGCGCGCTGGACCGCAGCGAGCTGGATCTGCTGGACCCGGCCACCGGCGCCACCTCGAAGGTCGAAAGCGATCCCGCAGGGCGCGTCGATCTGAGCGACCTGACGACTTCGGATGTCGACTACCGCATCCTGTTCACCGAGTATGAGGACGACGCGCCCCGCCTCTACTTCAAGGACAAGGCATTCGAGCGGGAGTACCGCTGGCTGCAGTCGCAGCTGCCGGGCAAGCAGATCAGTTTCGGCTCGCGCTCCAGGGACGAGTCGACCTGGATTCTGACCGCCTACAGCGACACGGATCCCGGCGCGACCTACGTCTGGAATCGCCAGGCAAAGACCCTCGCACTTCAATTCAGGGTCCGGGAAGAGCTTCCGCGCGCGTCGCTGTCCGAACGCCGGCCTTATCACTTCAAGTCCGCGGACGGGCTTCCCATCCCCGGGTATCTCACGCTGCCCAAGGGCTTGCCCGCGAAGAATCTGCCGTTGGTGGTGTGGCCGCACGGCGGTCCGTGGGCGCGGGATAGCTTTGGTTACGACACTTTTGCGCAGTTCCTGGCAAACCGCGGCTATGCGGTATTGCAGCCCAACTTCCGCGGCTCTACCGGCTACGGCAAGAAGTTTCTCAACGCCGGCAATGGCGAGTGGGGACGCAAGATGCAGGATGACCTGACCTGGGGCGTGAAGGCGCTGGTTGCCGCGGGAACCGTTGATCCCAAGCGGGTCGGCATAGGCGGCGGATCCTACGGCGGCTATGCGACGCTCGCCGGCGTGGCGTTTACCCCGGATGTGTACGCCGCGGCAGTTGCGTACGTCGCGCCGTCAAACCTGATCACCCTGCTCGACGCAATTCCCCCGTACTGGGAGGCGGGCCGCAAGCAGATGTATACGCGCATGGCCGACCCGACTACTTCGCGAGGCAAGGCGCTGCTGGTCGCCGAATCGCCGCTGACTCGAGCCAAGGCCATTGTGACGCCATTGATGGTAGTGCAAGGCAAGAACGATCCGCGCGTAAACATCCGCGAGAGCGAGCAGATCGTCGCGGCGGTGCGGGATAATGGAAAACCCGTCGAGTATCTGGTGGCCGCCGACGAAGGCCACGGCTTTGCCCGTCCCATCAACAACCTGGCGTTGGTCACGGCAATGGAGAAGTTTTACGCGCGCCACCTTGGCGGCCGTTACCAGCAGCAGGTGCCTGCGGATGTGGCGGCCAAGCTCGCGGAGCTGACGGTCGACCCCAGGACGGTGAGCGGCGCCGTGACGCTGAAGGGTGCCCTGGCGGGGCCGGGGCGGCCGGGCAACTGACGGCGGTCAGTGATGTCGCAACCCACGGCCGGAGTCTATGGACTGCTCTCGGCGTTCGCTCTCGTCGCGCTCTGGTATGTATGGCGGTGGATCTCGATCGAGCGCCGGCGGCGCGCAGCCCAAACGGCCAGCCTCGAACGCGGGCTGCGGCTCTCGGATACGCTGACCGGATTCGTCACCAACTTCTTCGATACGCTGGGAATCGGTTCCTTCGCGCAGACGACGGCGTTTTTCAAACTGCGGCGCCGCATGCCGGACGAGGATATTCCCGGTACGCTGAATGTCGGCCACGCGCTGCCCACGATCACCCAGGCGTTGATATTCGTCGCCATCGTGACGGTCGATCTCAGGACCCTCGCCAGCATGATCGCAGCAGCCATTGCCGGTGCGTGGCTCGGTGTCGGAATCGTTGCCCGGCTGCCGCGGCGTGCTATCCAGATCGGAATGGGGCTGGCGCTGCTGGTGGCGGCCGCGCTGCTGCTCGCGGCCAATCTCAACTGGATGCCGCGCGGCGGTGAAGCGTTGGGACTGGGCGGCGGCCGGCTGATCCTTGCAGTCGCCACAAACTTCGTGCTGGGAGCACTGATGATGCTGGGCATCGGCTTGTATGCACCCTGCCTGATTCTGGCGAGCCTGCTCGGAATGAATCCGCTCGCGGCGTTTCCCATCATGATGGGCTCGTGCGCACTGCTCATGCCGGTCGGCGGCGAGCGCTTCGTGTGGACCGGGCGTTACAACTTCACTGCGGCGCGGGGATTGGCCCTGGGCGGCATTCCGGGCGTGCTGGTCGCCGCCTTCATCGTCAAGTCGTTGCCGATCGAATGGCTCAGATGGCTGGTCGTGGTCGTCGTCCTGTATGCAGCGTTGCAGATGCTCTTGTCCGCGCGACACCCGGATCGACAACGGGAGGCGGGGTGATGAAGTCCCGGCTGCGCGCCTTGCTCGCCGCAGGGTTGTTGCTGATCTGTCCTGTGGCCTGGTCGCAGTTGGAGCCCGGCTCGCTGAACGTGCGCTGGAACGAAGGTGCGCAGGACTGCGCGGCCAGCCCACAAGCGCCTCTCCAGGTGCATGCGTACAACGCGCGGACGTTTATTCTGCGCGAGAACCTGTGCGCCACGTTCGAGGCGCCGTTCCTGTACTTGCTGGTGGGCGCCAAGCAGGCGCTGCTGATCGACACCGGCGATGTGGCGGACCCGAAAGCGATGCCCCTGGCGCATACCGTGTTGGGATTGCTGCCCGCACAGGGCTCGTCGAAACTGCCGCTGCTGGTCGTTCACACGCATCGGCATCTCGATCACCGCGCGGGTGACCCGCAATTCGAGCGGTTGCCCAATGTCCAGGTGGTGGGGTTTGACCTGGGCAGCGTGCGGCGGTTTTTCGGCTTCGCCGGCTGGCCCGAGGGCCTGGCCCGGATCGATCTCGGCGGCCGTACCGTCGATGTGTTGCCCACCCCTGGCCACAACGAGACCCACGTTTCGTTCTATGACCGCAATACGGGGCTGTTTTTCTCGGGCGATTTCCTGATGCCGGGCCGCCTCATCATCGACGATGCGGATGCGGATCTGGCCAGCGCCAATAGAGTCGCGAATTTCATCACGGATCGCCCCGTCAGCCATGTACTGGGCGGGCACATCGAGATGAATCTGGACGGCGCGACGTTTCCCTGGGAATCCCAATACCATCCCCGGGAGCGCCCCCTGCCCATGCGCAAGGAGGATCTGCTGGAGCTGCCTGCCGCGATAGCCGGCTTCAACGGCTTTTATACGAGGCATGCCGGACTTCTCCTGACGAACCCGATACACAACCTGCTGGCGGGGGCGGCAGCAGTTGTAATCGTACTTGTCACGTTCGGTGTGTGGTTGTTTCGGTATCTGCGTCACCGCAGGGCGGCGCGCAACGGCGGGCCTGCAGCCGCCGATACTCCAAAAGCTGCACTTTGATCAGCGGTGAGTGCGCGCGGCACGTGCGCGCCTGGCGGCAGTCTTGAGGCCGGGCTTCGCTCCTCGCGCGCGCTTTGCAGATTTGCCGCGATTCGCCGCATAGGCACATCTGGCCGCCAGCGGGCACGCTTCGCAGCGAGGAACGGCACGCTTGCACAGAGTCTTGCCGTGCTGCTCGAGCAGCAGATGAGCCTCCTGCATGACGCGCGGCTCCACCACGAGCTTTTTGGCGAGCTCCCGGCTGGCCCGGTACATTCGGGCATACGATTTATCCTCGGCAATCAAGCCAAGGCGAGCGAGCACCCGCAACGCATTCGAGTCCGCGGCCAGCAGTGATTGCCGGCCCGCGAACAGCAATATCTTCTCGGCGCCCGGTGCGCCAATGCCGGGAAATTGCCGCAGTGCGCGGGCGGCACGCTCGGGTGGCTCGCGGACTACCGCTTCGAGGTCGCCCCGGAAATGCTCGAGGGCGATTCTGGCGCACTCGCGCAGTTTCGCCGCGAACGTGCCTTTGAGAATGCCCCGGGCAGTCACTTCCTCCAGTGCCGGTTGCCTGGCGGCAAGGATTGCTGCCGGGGCGGTTCCGACCGTACGCCGGAGCAGCTCGAAAGCCTCGCGCCGGCGTGCCAGCGGCGCGAGGTAGGCAACGTTCTCCCACAGGATGAGCTCGAACGGATCGGCAGTCGGCAACCCGGCCGGCGGCCCATAGAGCTCTCTCAGAAGCTGGACTGCTTCGCCCAGAGTGAGCGATCGCCCTAACCTGGAACTTGTGTCTGACCTCGGCACATTCCACTCGTCATCGGCTCAGTTCCGAGCGCAGTGGCGCCGCAGTCTGCGCATCGCCGACGAGCTCCGCCGCTTTGACAGCCCCGGTAAGCGCACCTCGCCGGCCTGGAGCCGTTGCGCACTGCCGATCTCCATCGACCCCTTGCGAAGCTCCTCCGCGCCCGGTGGCTCCCACAACTGGTGAAAGTAGGACATCGACATGCCCCAGTGCGCCATGGCGCAGTGGGGATCGGCCCGAGCTACCGCCCGAAACGCCTCCTCCGCGGCCGCATAAGCAAATGAGTGCAGCAGCGCAACTCCGCGCTCAAAGCGTGATTGAACGCCTGGCACACATGAGGTCGGAAACGTAACCGTGCCAAGCCTTTCCGGCGCGGGGTGCGAGTGCTGCTCCTGCGACAACACGAGAGGCATGCACGCGAGCGCACAAGTTACCACCGCAAGGTTGGCTTGCTTCATGGGAAGCGACCTCCTCAGATGCAATGGACGTTACTTCAATGGGGCATCACGGTCAAAGACCGCTCGTTCGATCGTTGCCGCTCGCCGGTAACGTCCGCGATGAACGGGGCGATCCCGTCCGGAATTGGTCCGAAGCTCGATTCCTTGCGCGGGCCTCAGTCGAGTCCGGCGAACGAGGGTTCGCGCGTGCCGCTGCCGTAGATCGTATTGCACAGCGTTCCAAGTTGTGCGGCCATGCGGCTCGCAACTGCGTCAGGCACGTCGGCATCCGCAAATTTCTGCAGGCCGCGCATCTGACTGCGACCGTGCTTGTCGGAGTGGATCATGCAAAAGGTGTCCCTCTTGAGCGCGTATATCCAGACGTCTTTGGGCTCCCGCATGGCTTTGTCCCCGACCCCCGCGAGTTGAATCGATGGCACGCCATCCTGCATCCTATTGCCGTTGTAGAACGCCGCGGACGGTGGACCGGTCACCGTCACGACTTGAATGGTCGACGTGTTATCGGGCGTCGAGAAGATACAGCCGGCGGAAGTTCCAACCAGATCGGTTTCCCTCTTCATCGTCACAGGGGCGGAAAAGAACGGCTGCACCACGGCCACACTGAGCTTTGTACAGGGGTCGTACGCGTTACCCGCCGCGATCGAGTCGGTCGAGCCGGCCGTCGTCCGGGTGCCTCCCGGATCGGCAGACTTTGAGCCCGAACATCCGAACGTCAGGAAAGCGAGGGCCGCGACTGTTACGCGGCTTGCATGTTTAAGCGATGACACACAGACTCCCGACTCAAATGGATCACCATTGAATCAATACCGGAACTGCCTGGGGATCCCGCCAGGGGTGAGCCAGCGCGGGCGTCGCCACGTCGCGGCGGACTTCATGCGAGTCGATAATCTGGAATGCTTGCGGCCGATTGGCCGGCCGAAGGGAGCGTGCCGTTGCCGCTAGTGCCGGACTTCGATCCACGCGGGCTGTTTTGGATCGACCGGCGTGGCTTCGCTTGGGCCGTAGCCGATGATCTGTACGATCACGGTCTCGTTCCCTGCGGATCCGTCCCAGTGAGCCGCTTTCGCCGGATGCATCATGAAGCTACCCGGTTGCAGCGGTACCGCGCGGGCGAGATCGAAGGTGTCGCCCGTGCCTGTGTACCATGTTCCCGCCAGCACCGTGACGTACCGGGCGTTCGGATGCCAGTGCGGTAGAGTCATGAGGTGCGGCGCAAATTTGACCCGCACGACATAGACGCCGGGCTTGTCAGGGTCGCCCTGCAGCGTGGCCATCTGGGCCCCATGCCCGCCTGGTATGGCGTGCCATTGCACTTCCTCGGGTGTGATCCGGATGAATTCCGACCTGTCCGTTGGGACGCCAGCCGAGGCGTCCATGAGTACACCGGCGATTACGAACAGTGCCACGGCTCGAAAACACTCTGCTCTCATGAGTCTCACCTGCAGGGAATCGATGGCGCTTCCGTCGTCTGGGGAATACCGGTACGCGCCGGGTTGAGGGTCTTTACGGGGGCAGTTTCCGGCAACTGGAACAGGGTGATCAGGCCAATCATGACACCGCAAAACATGTACCACGCAGGCGCAATGGGGTTGCCGGTCGCCCGGATCAGCCAGGCAACGAAGAACTGGGTGGATCCGCCAAACACCGAGATCGCAAGAGCATAAATTATTGCTATCCCGCCGGATCGCACCCGCCGCGGCAGTGACTCGGTGATCGCCACGATGATGGTCGCGGATGAAAGTGTTGAAATGCTGCCCAGTACCGCACATGCCGTATAAAGCGCCGGCCCGGTACGCAGCCGCTCGAGCAGCCAGAACGAGGGAAACACGGCGACGGCCAGGAATATCCACGGCACGATCATGATCGGCTTGCGGCCGAACCGATCCGACAGCCACCCGCCCAGCGGATCGCATATGACGCCGCTCAGGCCGATCACCGTGGTCGCGCCAAAGGCAATTTTCGCCGGCATACCGAGCGTGCCGCTGGCATAGGTCGTCATGTATTCGAGTAGATAGTTAGTGGTAGTGGCGGTTCCCAGCAGGATGAGACCCAGCACGACGATTCGTGCGAGGCCGCTGGGCACCGGCTCTTGCAGCGCTTGCGCGGGCACCCACAGTGTTTCATTCAGGGTTCGGCGCAGCACGAATCCGACAGGAATGATGACGGCGCCCAGCAACAGCGCCACACGCCAGCCCCAGGCATCCAGCGCTGGTCCGTCCAACACGCTCGCGAGGCCGACGCCAACGAGTCCAGCGATACAGACAGCGAGATCCGCGCTCATCGCCTGAAGCGAGATGTAGAAGCCGCGCCTCAGCGGCGGCGCGGCTTCCATGAGAAAGGCTGTGCTCGGCCCTACTTCCCCGCCGAGCGCAAAGCCTTGCAGCAGGCGGAACGCGATCGCGAGCAGGGGTGCATACACACCGATGGATGCATACGAGGGAATGAGCGGTAGACCGACCACACCCACGCCGATCAGCGAGAAAGACAACAGCATGGCGGGCTTACGGCCAGCGCGATCGCCGAACCGCCCGATGACCAGCGCCCCGAGCGGGCGCGTCAGAAATCCCGCACCAAACGTGGCGAGCGACGCCAACAGGCTCGTGCCAGGCGTGTCCGACGGAAAAAAAGTGCGACCGATCTGCGCGGCAAAAAACGCATAGGTCACGAAATCATAGAACTCGAGTCCATTACCGACGACGACGGCAACCACCTGCCGCCTGGGCAACGATCCTGGAACGTGATCAGGTTTGTTCATGGAAGGATGGGTCACGACCCGGAATTGGCTGGCAGGAGCAGCCGTCAAATGTTCCAATCGGTCCTGTCTTCCCGCCCTGTCCGACAGTATTACAAGCGCCCGGCAAAAGGAATCATCATGCGCCCCTTCGCTCTGGCTACACTCCTCATCCCTTTCATTGTGATGTCGCACGCCGGCGCTGAGGCGCCTCCCAGGCCGGTTGTCAGGGATCCGCCGAAGGACGCCCTGCACCCGCCACGCATGGCGTCCATACAGATCACCAGCCATGGAGAGGCAATGAACGCCGTATTCTATCTTGCCGGCGGCGCGGGACCGCACCCGACCGTGCTGTTGCTGCACGGATCACCCGGTAACGAGCAGAACCTCGATCTCGCGCAGGCGATCCGTCGCGCGGGTTGGAACACCCTGACTCTGCATTACCGCGGATCCTGGGGCAGTGCCGGACGGTACTCCCTCGCCAACTGCATTGAAGACTCGCAAGCCGCTGTCGCGTTCATTCGCGATCCAAAGGTCATTCAGCAATACGGACTCGAGCGCGGTCGGGTAGTGGTGGTGGGCCATTCCATGGGTGGTTTCCTGGCTGCCAGATTGGGCGCCCAGGATCCGTCGCTGATGGGTATCGCCATGTTTGGAGCCTGGGATGTCGGGCACGATGGGCCGATCATGGCCAACTGGTCCAAGGCGATGTTTGATGAAGAATTTGGCGATATCCCAGGCCGGGTCGTCGGTGCGACCGGAAGGTCTCTGGTTGCCGAAGCGGTCGCGCACGAGAAGGACTGGTCCCTCGATGCCTTCGCCCCCGGCCTCGCCAAACACAAGGTGTTGATCGTGATTCCCCATGACTTTGACAGGGACAGTGAGCTCAAACTCGCCTCGACCCTCAAGGGTATGGGGGCGCCGGTTACCTCCGTGGACATTGATACCGACCATCCTTTCAGCGATTCGCGCATTGCACTTCAGGCTGCAGTCGTTCGCTGGCTCGGGTCCCTTCCCGGTGCGCCAACGCAGCCATGATCCGGTTGGCAGCGTCCAGGGACAGAAGACTCTCGGGGAGCGGGGGATTGGTGGCCATGAATCAGGTCGCAACTGTGGGCTTGCTCGCGTTGCTTGCATCAGGATGCGCGGCGGCGCGCAAACCCCTTCCGGAAGTCAGAACGGTCGTACTTGGGCCGCGGGGGTATCTTTCACGCTGTTACGGCGCCTTGCCGCTCGACAATCTTGACCAGACGGTCCACCTTCGCTGGATCCTCCAGGATCATTTTCAGAAACACACGACAAAATCCGGCGCCGAGCGCCCCTGCTCGAAGTCGCGCAGACGAGCGAGGCCGATATGGAAACGGGCGGCGAACTGCGGCTGACTCAACGTCCGCGGAAACTGGGCCCGGTAGGTTACACCCTTGCCGTGCAAGTGCCGTAAAACACAGCGGTCTCTTGCCGCAGAGACCTGAAGATACCCTGACAAGTACCCCGTAAGCGTCCGCGCTGGCCAAAGGCGCCGTCCGGCCGTGTTGATGCACGGCCGAGCGGCTAACCACACCCGAACCTTCAGAGAGGTCCGAATATGGCTACCGCGAAGGATACCCGCGCCCGAGCGTCGCGTTCCGTCAAACCGCCCACTCCCCCAGACCGGCCGCCGAAGCCTACGGCTTGTCACGACCTCACCAGCATTCGCGACAGGTCGCAGTCGCCGCCAGCGCTGCCACCGTGTGCAGCGTCGCACTGGCCGCTCAGGCCGCCGACTCCGACCGGGATGCCGCCGTCGTCCTCCGCCAGGACGGTCGCGCGACTGAGTGAAAGCCCGCGGTGAGTCGCACGCTGAAATGCCCGTGTATATCGGCGTCAGAGCACTCGTGAGAACAAATCGTGATGATCCGGCTCACTTACCACCAACAGCGCCGCCCGCCAGCAGAGTAAGCCGAACAACAGGCATGTCCTGACGGGCGAGTTTGCGCAATGAATCCGAATCCACTCGCGCTGCCGGGCGACTACTCCCAGTGGCTTGCCAGCCTGAAACAGCGCATCCAGGGCGCTCGTCAACGGGCTCTGCTGGCGATCAATGGCGAACAGATCCGGCTATATCACGATATCGGCCGGGAGATCCTGAACCGCCAAAGAGAGCAGGGATGGGGTGCTAAAGTCATCGACCAGCTCTCGGCCGATCTGCGCGCCGCCTTCCCTGAGATGAAGGGGTTCTCGTCCAGAAGTCTCAAATACATGAAGGCCTTCGCGCAGGAATGCCCCGATCTTCAAATTGGGCAGCAATCTGCTGCCCAATTACCGTGGTTCCATATCGTCACGCTGATCACGAAGCTTTCGGACCATTCCCTCCGGCACTGGTATGCCCGCGAGGCCCTGGCACAGTCCTGGCCGCGCGACACTCTCAATATTCAGATCAAGAACGAGCTTCACCCGCGGAAAGGCGCGGCGGTGACCAATTTTGGGCAGCGCCTCGCGCCCCCGCATGCTGGGCTGGCCGCCCACATCCTGAAGGACCCCCCTACCACTTCGACTTCTTGGGTCTGGGCGACGAAGCTCAGGAACGCGATATCGAAAATGCACTCATGCGCCACATCACGCGCTTCCTGCTGGAGCTGGGATTCGGATTCGCCTTCGTGGGCCGCCAGTTCCGACTCGAGGTTGCCGGTGACGACTTTTTCATCGACCTACTTTTCTACCACACGCGACTGAAATGCTACGTAGTGGTCGAGCTCAAAGCCCACTCGTTCAGACCGGAGCACGCCGGCCAATTGAATTTCTACCTCAGTGCCGTGGATTCACAGATCAAGGCATCCGACGATGCGCCAACTATCGGACTCCTGCTCTGTCGCACTCAGAACCGCCTTGTCGCCGAGTACGCCCTCTCCGGCGTCGACAAGCCGATCGGCGTTGCCGAGTATCAACTTGTGCGAGCGCTACCCGAACCACTCGACACCAGTCTGCCCAGCATCGAAGAGATCGAAGCCGAGCTGTCGCGCGAACTTGACGCTGTGGGACACGAAAGCACAGAGCCATGATGGATCACCGGCTCTGGAACACGGCTAAACAGGGCGCAGGCTCCCGGACTTTCGTAGCGAGATCGACGCGCACTCTCTTTTGGCCCGCCAAGAGGCCAAAAGAGAGTGCGCCGATAACTGACGCAACCCACTGACATCAAAGGAGCTGGCGCAGTTCAGGCAACTATTCACTGCGGATGAAGCAAAAGTTGACCTGACTGGTGAGAGGGGTGTTGCAACATACTCTCGACGACCAACGGGACCTGGCGCAACATTTGGGTGGTCAATGGATGAAGCCGAGAGGTTTCAAACGCCGACGACGTGCGAAAACGTCGTAACCCAAGGCCGCAACGGACCCGGCATTAGTTTGTGGCCGGAGAACGTATACAGGCGCCGCTGGCTCTGACCCGCCAAAGAGCGTACGAGCGCTCCCTCGACGTGATAGATAAGCCGATGGCTGCGCACTTCGAGTTCGTAACGCCCCGAAGGAGGCTTCGTAGCCGCCCCGCGAGTACGTGAGTTTCCGGGAAAGAATGGCTGAAACTCAACAGCGAAATTGCGTCGGCAGACCCTCCTGGCTTCGTCTTATGTAGTCGCCGTGCCCTTATTCTGATCGTCTTCACGAATGGACAACCCCACATCGCGCCCCGGCACTAGAGTCGAAATGGCATGCATGTAAATCGCTTGGGTCGTGGCGCTTTTCAGCAAGACCACGAACTGGTCGAAGGATTCGATGTGCCCCTGCAACTTGATGCCGTTCACGAGATAAATGGAGACCGAAACGCGTTCTTTGAGTAGAGCGTTCAGAAACGGATCCTGCAGCGAGTGGCCGCTGACCATGAGCAAATCCTTGCCCGTTTCCGTCCGGGGTGGTTACTTTGGTTCACAGACGACATCGTAACGCACCTAAGGGGACTGAGAAGGCGCTGCTTAGACAAAGTAATGACTGACGCGCTCGGTCCGTTCCACGATCGTGATCTGGGATCAAAATGTTCCGAGATCGTGAAATTGACCGTCGCGGCGGCTCGTCTTCTGGCATCACCGTAGCTCGCGATCAATCATCATGGCTCATTCGCAGTTGAATAGCTTGCGTATAGGCTGTCGAGCACGGGCGCGATGGCCGTCAGCAACGCGTCATCATCCTTCTGCAGGGCACGCGCACCGGCGACGATTGCAGCGAATCCGGGGCCCTCGGCAACCGGGATTCCGCCCAAATCGAGATGATGGACGAGCTCGCCCAGTCTCGCGAGACCCCGATCCTCCCCTAACCCAAAGCTGACCAGTAGCACTTCGAACGTGACGCGAGAGCCCACGTGCGAAAACTCCGCTCCATCGAAGTCAAATCCAACAGCCCGCTTCGGGCAATCCTTGATTTTCTTGAACCACAAAAACTTGGCGTCCGGGTCGATGAAGCGCCGAATGAGCCACGCGGATGCAACGCGGTCGATCCACATGCGCTCCCGCGTCGCCCAGGTACGCCCCCGATAGCTCTTGCGCTCGTGCACGCGGATCTTCTGATGTGCGGCGTGCGGTTCGTCGGGAGCAAACCGTGCGTTGAATGCGGATTCGGCATCGCTCAGCGCGCCTTCCATCTGTTTGTAGGACTCCGTACGGAAGAAATCACGTGCGAGGATCGCGACCGCCTCACGATTGATGGCGGCCAGTCGCTGCCGGGCTTCCCCTTCCGGCAACTTCGGGAATTGCCGTTTGAGCGCAGAAACATGGGCGATCAACTCTTTGTACTCCACGGTGCGGTCGAACAGTGTAACCAGCGCCGTGGTCTGTTCCGGCGAGTCTCCTTCGAATGCCAGGATGTGGGAGAGGCCTTTCCCGGCTCGGATCTCGGCTGACTGCTCATCAAAGACTTTGCGGGCATCATCCGAGCGGGGCAGCACGTACACGCCGTCCCGCAGCAATCCGGCGCCCGAGGATTTCAGCGCCCGCCACACCCGCATGCGCAATGTCGCATTGCGGCCGGGCAGATTGGTCACTAGCAGCAGCCAGCCGGCGTTGTTCATTGTCATGTAGTGTATGCTACCATTGCGTTATAATCTCTACATTACTGCGGCGTACGATTAGCCGCGATTGGAGGGGCACCATGCACTGGGTTACACGTGAACGCCCGAAGATCGATCGGATCGCCTGTCCCTGGCTGATTTCTCGTTTCATCGACAAATCCGCAACGTTTCTTTACGTTCCCGCGGAGCAGGTTATGGCCGTAGCGCGCGAGACTTCCGCCATTCCCTACGATGTGCCGGGGGTCGAGTTGAGCCATGTCGCCGAGCGGTGCAGTTTCGATGCGTTTCTTCGCAAATACCATCTTGATGATCCAGCACTGGTGCATCTTGCGAACATTGTGCGCGGCGCCGATACCTCACGCCTGGATTTGACGCCGCAATCGGCCGGATTGTATGCGATTTCCTTAGGGCTTTCGGCTGTCCTCACGGACGATCAGGCGATGCTTCGACACGGCCTCATCATGTACGACGCCCTCTACGCGTGGTGCGCAAAGCTTCAACACGAAACACACGCCTGGCCACCGGCCGGCTACCAACAAGCTTCTTAATTTGAGGTGCAACCATGATGCGATTGACGACAGTAGTTGTGTGCGGAGCGATGTTGGCGGCGGCGACGATGGCGAGCGGAGCCGAAATCGACTGGACCCGCGTTGACCAAGCCATCGGCAAGAAAGGGGCCGACCAGCCGGGGGGTGTCCACAAATTCGGCTTGCCGCGCTCGGACCTCAATGTGACCGTGGATGGCGTCCCGATCAAACCCTCTCTGGCTTTCGGCTCGTGGCTTGGCTTTCAGCCAAGCGGCGATGGAGTGATGGTCATGGGAGATCTCGTGCTCCTCGAAACCGAGATCAGTCCTGTGATGAAGCATCTCATCGACAACGGATTCGACATCACCGCAATCCACAATCATTTGCTGCGCACCTCGGTGCCGGTTTTCTATATGCACATTGGCGGCCACGGCGATCCTGTGAAGCTCGCGGGAACCCTGCACGAGGCCCTGTCTTTGAGCAAGACGCCGCTCACCCAGGCAGCCGCCGCCCCGCCAGCGCCGCTGGATTTCGATACCGCGGCGCTCGAGAAGACTCTGGGCTTCAAAGGCACGGCGAATGGCGGGGTGTACCAATTCAGTGTGCCGCGAGCGGAAAACATCACGGAAGGTGGCATGGCGATTCCCCCCTCTATGGGCACGGCGATTGCCATCAACTTTCAGCCCACGGGCGGCGGCAAAGCGGCGATCACGGGTGACTTTGTGCTGCTGGGCAGTGAGGTCAATCCGGTCTTAAAAGCCTTGCGATCGCACGGGATCGAAGTCACCGCCCTTCACAGCCACATGATCGAGGATTCACCGCATCTCTTCTTCATGCATTTCTGGGCGAACGATGACGCGCAAAAACTCGCGCAAGGGCTGCGCGCGGCGCTTGGTCTCGCGAACGTCAAGCGCGGTTCCTGATCGGCGCGCGGATTGGGCATCACCATCGATGCGCGCCACGGGGATCACTGCGCTCCTTTGCGCGACCGCTCTCGCAGCGGGCGCTCAATCGCAGCTGCAGGTGTCTGCGACACCGAGGGCAGCCGAAGCGCCACGCGTCGTTTTCGTGTGCGAGCATGGTTCGGTCAAGAGCCTGATTGCAGCCTCGTATTTCAATCAACGCGCGCAGGTGAAGGGCCTTAAGGTTCGAGCGATCGCGCGTGGGGTCGCCCCGGAGCCTACGGTACCACCCGCAGTCCGCGACGGATTGCGTACGGCAGGCTTCGATGTATCCGGGTACGTGCCGCAGGCGCTCGAGGCATCCGACATCAACGGTGCAACTCTCATCGTCTCGTTCGATGAGGACATCGCCGATGCTATCGGTGGGCGTGTTAGGTATTTAAAGTGGGACAACCTGCCCGCGGTCCTATCCGACTACCCACGCGGCAAAGAGGCCATCGTCAAACAGGTCGATCAGTTGCTGCGCGAATTTCGCGCCGAGCGGTACCGTGAGCAGTGATAAGCGCGAGCCTCTAGAAGGACCGGAGCATCGTCGCTCGATGGGGGAGCTCGTGCGGTATTTTCTGCGGCTCGGGGTCCTGGGGTTTGGCGGCCCGGTGGCATTGATTGGTCAAATGGAGCGCGAGCTCGTCGTCGAGCGCGGCTGGCTCACCAGGGATCAAATGCGCGAAGCGATTGCGGTGTGCCAGTCGCTTCCCGGGCCGCTGGCGATTCAAGTCGGAATATTTGTGTCCTACATCCGCGGGGGCTGGCGCGGCGCCTGGGCCGGCGGCTGGGCATTTATCCTGCCGAACTTCCTCATCGTCACAGGGCTCGGCGCTTTGTATGTGCATTTCGGGGGCTTGAAGTCGATCACGGCCATATTTTATGGCGTGAGTCCTGCGGTCATCGCGCTGATCCTGCATTCTTGTTACCGGCTAGCGAAGCTCGGCATGGAAGACTGGTTGCAATGGACGCTCGCGGCGATCTGTTTCGGCGTGACAGTTGCTCTACAGGCGGAGGTAGCGATTCTCTTTATCGGCGCCGGCATCGTCGGCATGCTGTATTACGGGACTTTTCCCGGCAAGGCATCGTCCACAAGCATGCTGGTTGCCGTAACACCGATTGCGCCTGTCGCTGCTCCGCTCGTCACTGCCTCTGCTCTCGGGAAATTGCTCCTCTTTTTTCTTAAAGCAGGCACGCTCACCTTCGGCAGCGGGCTCGTGATTGTCCCATTCCTGCAACAGGGTGTGGTTCAACAATACGGTTGGCTCGATGAACATGCATTCCTGATTGCGGTCGCCGTCGGGATGATCAGTCCGGGACCTGTGGTTATTACGGCGACGTTCGTGGGCTACTTGGTGGCAGGCTTCACAGGGGCTCTGGCCGCCACGGTTGGGATCTTCTTGCCTTCGTTCCTGCTTGTATTGCTGGTAGCGCCATTGATGGTACGACATCGTGCCAATCGAAATATCCAGGGATTCGTGAAAGGCGCTTATGGCGCGGCGATCGGCACTATCTTGGGTGCCTGCGTGCTGCTCGGACGTATCGCCATCGGCGACTGGCTGACCATTCTCATCGCGGCGCTTTCGCTCGCCGCTTCGTTTCGCTGGAGAGTGAGCAATCCGCTTCTCATCGCCATCACTGCCGTATGCGGATTGATCGCTTATCCGCTACTGCTGCCGCAATGGGTCAGCGTGCATTAGAGATTGAATATGTTTTCAACTCAACGAAGGAGTACTAAGTCATGAGCATCAGACATGTCAAAAGCATCATAGCGATTGGGGGGTTGTGTGCGATTGCGAGCGTCTGGGCGGAAGAGGGCGGCAACACACCGGCGCTGGCGAAGGCGATGTCGGGTGTCAGCGTAACATTGCAACAGGGCTTGGCAGCCAGCGTCGATCAAGGCAAGCCGATCTCTGCGAAATACGAGATCGACGAGGGTACGTTCCAGCTGTCGGTCTAGACCGAAAAGGCAGGCAAATTCTCCGAGGTTGTTATCGATCACACGACCGGCAAGGTCGCGAAGTCCGAAGCTATAACCGGCGGCGATGATCTAAAAGAAGCCAAAGAGCAGAGCAGAGCCATGACTCGTAGCAAAGATACGTTGCAATCGGCGGTCGATAGGGCCGAACACGACTCCCCTGGTTTTCGTGCTATGAGCGTAGAACCAAAGATCAAAGCCGGCCATACCGTTGCGGCGGTGACCTTGGTCAAGGGAAGTCAATTCAAATCCGTGTCGGAGCCCCTGGAATGAGTCAACCATGAAAGTCCTGCCGTCGATCATTGCCGCATCGGCCTATTTGGCAATGGGCGTGGTGGCGGCTGGCACCCCTCTGCCTTTGCGCGCCGTCGCCGACATTCCGCTCGGCGGCAACACCACGCGCCTGGACTATGAGAGTCTCGACGCTGGCCGACACTTGCTCTTCATCGCGCATCTCGGCGACAGCGCCGTTATTGCGTTCGATATCCAGTCACAGCGGGTCGTGGCACGAATCGAGGGCATCAGTAAAGTCCATGGCGTCTTGGTCATTCCCGACCTAGGCATTGTGTATGCCTCTGCCACTGGCACGAATGAAGTGGTCGCGATTGATGAGAAAACTCTCAAGGTTATCGCTCGGATGCCGGGCGGGGTTTACCCGGACGGCATGGCCTATGCCTCCGATGTCCATAAGTTATACGTGTCGGACGAACATGGTTCGAGCGACACCGTCATCGACGTCCGCACCAATTCTCGAATAACCACCATCCCACTGGGTGGCGACGTCGGCAATACGCAGTACGATGCCGTCTCCAAACACATTTTTGTCAACGTCCAGACTCGCCGCCAATTGATCGAAATTGACCCCACGACGGACAAGATCGTCGCTCGCATCGATCTGCCGGGCGCCGAGGGTAACCACGGGTTGCTGATCGAGCCCACACAGCGCCGAGCCTTCATTGCCTGCGAAGGGAACGATAAATTGCTGGTGTTTGATCTTGAATTGAAGAAAACCATCGGATCGTTCGATGTGGGTCAGGATCCCGATGTATTGGCATATGACTCGAGTCTGGGCTATCTCTACGTGGCCGGCGAGGCGGGTGTCGTATCTCTCTTCAAGATACAGGGCGGTCAGACCTCGAAGGTCGCGGAAGATATGCTGGGTCCCAATGCGCACGTAGTGGCGGTGGACCCACAAACCCATCTCAGCTACTTCCCGCTCAAAGACGTCGGCGGGAAGACCATCCTCCGGATCATGAAGGGCGAGTCGGCCCGTGGCCGTCCGTAGCACGTGAAAGCGCCCATGACCCAACGTGTATCTATCACTGCTGCCCTCGGAGCAGCCGTCCTTTTTGGTGCGTCAACGCCGGTTGCGAAGGGGCTGGCCGACAATGTATCCCCGGTCTTACTGGCGGGCTTACTCTATCTGGGCAGCGGCGTCGGCTTGTGGACTATCCGAATCGTTCGAGAACATGGCTTTGGCGGCGCGAGGCTTCCGACACGTCAGTGGCCTTGGTTCATTGGTGCAATCCTTGCGGGTGGCGTATTGGGACCGGTCTTGCTGATGTATGGACTCTCCCGCACATCGGCGGGCAATGCCTCACTAGTGTTGAACCTCGAGTTCGTTTTTACCGCACTGCTCGCCTGGTTGGTGTTTCGCGAGGGCGCAGACCGCCGAATCGTATTTGGCATGGCGATGATCGTCGCCGGGGGCGCCGTACTGACGGGATCACATATCGGGACCGCGCGATCGGATTGGGTCGGCGAGATCGCCATTACGGCGGCGTGTCTCTGTTGGGCGTTAGACAATAATCTCACTCGCAAGATATCGGCTTCCGACGCCCTGTTCATCGCGGGAACCAAAGGACTCATCTCAGGACTTACCAACCTATCCCTAGCCTTTGCACTCGGCGCGATGGTACCGCCAGTCCAGCTGACCGTCAGCGCTATGGCTATTGGGTTACTCGGCTACGGGTTGAGCTTGGTTCTGTTTGTTATTGCGCTGCGGGGACTCGGATCGGCGCGTACGGGAGCCTATTTTTCGACCGCACCTTTCATTGGCGCGGCGATTGCCATCGTGGCCTTTGGCGAGCCCATCTCCGTCCCATTTGCGATAAGCGCGCTTCTTATGGGGATTGGAGTCTGGCTGCATCTGACTGAGCGGCACGACCACGAGCATAGGCACGAGGTGGCGACGCATAGCCATATACACACCCACGATCTGCACCATCAGCACCAGCACAATTTTCCCTGGGACGGTGCCGAGCCGCATTTGCACCAGCACCATCATGATGAACTGATCCATCGGCATCCACACTTCCCGGATCTCGATCATACCCACCGGCATTGAGCATCTAGATTGAGGCTGACCGCGAAACTCGGCCAACAAGACAGCGACTGCAAAGATCGGGAATGTTTCGATCCCATTTGTATGCCCCCCAAAGCTCGGGTAGCAATCCCGGACTTCATAGAATGCAGGATCGCGCGGTTTGGAATTGTCGAATGTTCGATACCCCACGGCCTTCACGATAGCACCTCCCCAATGCCAGCGTGGAGCGGCAGATCAGGGAACTTTCAGAATGGCCTCGCTTTCGTCACGAGGCTACTGAATACAGCCGGCCCTCGCCTTTTGGACGACACTCAGTTCAAGATCTCGGAACATTTTCACGCGGTGATGTACCCAAGTCGGAAGCCGGCCAGCTTCTTATCCCAAAGGTGTTCCGAATTCCTTCTCAGCCTTGGGCTTGTTCGGAGTCCGCCGCCAATCTGTGTTCGTCTCGCGCCGCGCGCAAAACCTCTCGCGCCGCGTCGGCATTCAAGGCCGCAATGCCAAGGCCGACAACTAGATCCGGCCACGCGGAACGCGTATAGGCTGTGATAATACCCGTCGAGACAATCGCAACATTTGCCAGCGCATCATTGCGAGCTGAGAGGAACGCCGCTCGCGTCAGGCTGCCGCTGTGCGTCCGGAAACGCGCCAGCATGAGCGCACAGGACAGATTAACTGCCAGAGCACCCGCACCGGTCAGCGATAGGGGAATCGCAGCGGGCGGGACGAGCGCAACAGCCTTGTGCCACGCGGCCCACAGCGTCGCCAGTACCGGTACCAACAGAATGCCGGCGAGAGCCATACCCAAACGCGCTCGCCGAACTGCACTCCAGCCAAGCGCAATCGCGATGAGGAAATTGACGGAGGCATCTTCTAGAAAATCGATGCTATCGGCAAAAAGCGAGACCGAGCCGATCGTAAGAGCGACAACAAACTCGATTCCAAAATAGGCGAGGTTCAAAACCGCAACGATGATGACAATTTTGCGCAGGCTCGCGTTCATGACGTGAATGCGCCTCCTTCAGGTGCAACATGCTTACAATACCCCAACGTCCGCCGGTTCCACGTGAACGGGGACCACGGCTTCCTCTGTTGCTCCATCATGCCGCATCATGGTCGATGACACACCGTACTTGGCTGCGCCCATAAGAGATTAGGTTACGGTCACCGGTAAGCTCAAATCAGGATCTTCTGTTGAAAATGGGTCGACATCATGCGTGGAAGACTGTATTTCCCTGCAGGCCTGTGCCATCTCCCACTCCCGCATCGTCGCAACAAAGACGTGCTTTCCGAGTGCACTCTTCAACGCCGACGGATCGAGTCCATGAGCAAGCAGATTACGGGCGAACGCACGTCGTGACCTGGCTCGCTCGAGGGGAACCTCAGGATAAGTTCCTAAAGAAAGCGTCTTACCCATCCCCGCAAAACGGTACGCGAACCGCCAATAGCGTCCGCCTCTCGGCATGACCACGAGGTACAAGCCATGGCCATCAGTCAGCTTGCGTAAATAGCGTACCGGCTTGATGGCACGCACGCCGCTCTCGGTCAACATGCGGGCAACTGAGTTCTGGTGCAGTGGCGGTCTGAGTTCGCGACAGCCGCGGTTTCAAAGGATTTGAGGCTGAGCATCGACGCGCAGCGGCGCTTGATGGCTCGATGATCTTGCTCGACGACGTTGTTGAGATAGCGCCGACTTCGCACCACGACAGCGCGCCAGTCGGGATCTTCTTTTCGCAGCAAGCGCAATGCCCTGTGAGTTGCCGCATTGCCATCCACATTGACCTTACGCGGACGCCGAGAGTGCTGAGTCTTGAGCGCTTTGCTAAAGAATGCCCGAGCAGCCGATTCGCTGCGATCCGTGCACAGCAGAGAATCGACGGTTTTTCCGTGCTTATCGACGGCCCGGTAGAGATAGTGATTGCCGCCCCGGACTGAAACCGCGGTCTCATCCATTCTCCAGGAGGAATTCACCTGCCGAGCGAAGCGAGCCCATCGCCTCTCAAACACCGGCACATAGCGCTGAACCCAGCGCAAGATGGTCGAATGAGACACGACGATCTCACGCTCGGCCATCATCTGGGCCAAATCTCGGTAGCTAAGCCGATAGGTACGGTACCGACGTACGCATTGCTCAATGATTTCGGGCTGAAACTTGCGTCGGCGATAGATGGGATCCCGCGCGATTGCGATAGTCATTGTGGCTCCCCGCAAAGGCCGAAATCTTAGGGCCGCGCCCCCAATGCACCAGAACCGTCAGCCATGATCCCGGAACAGACCATCGATGAAGTGATGGGCCCGGTAGGATTCGAACCTACGACCAAGGGATTCACTCAGCCCCGGCGTTTCCGCCGGGAGTGGACTATCTCTTCACCCGTGCAAGAGCCATGCGTCGGCGCATGGGACGTGCGTGTGGGTGCGGGATGCTCCAGCCTGTCATTAAGGGCGCTCGAGCCCCCAGGTAGTCTCTGCACCTTCCGCCGGTGTACCGGCGGCTCGGCTCAGGATTGCCATGAGCCGCCGCGTGTTCGTCGGCTCGAAGGTTTCCCTGAATTCATCCCGTCCACTTCGCGCGTTTCCGCGCGAAGGCACCTTTTATCAGATGAGTCCCCTGCACTAACCGCTGTGCTACAGGCCCAACCGGGGCGGATTGTAGCAAGCGCGGCGGCTCGCCGCGGCGCATCTGCCTGACGCCTGTCACGCTGCCGGGGGCCGCTTGCGTGCACTGGCGCAATGCAGAGTGTTCTGCCTCGCCGACCTGCGCACGTCCGCCCGCGCAAAGGCCTCTTCCACGCTGCCCTGGAACCAGGCGATTCCGCCTGGGCCGGCGAGTTTCACGGCGGTGTCACTGGCGGAATCCGAGTCGCGCGTGGCCGCCGTCAGGCCCCGCTCGCCAGTGACAGCATAAGTCTGCCGTCGCGGGACGGTACCGATCGCCGCCCACCGGAACGCGGCAGCTCCGACCTGCGGTCCCGGGACCGGCTCACGCTTGTTGTGCCTGCAGCCCCCAGTTGCGAGCAACATTGCACACACAGCAGCCACCACCCACAGCGTTCTCATGGGTACCTCCTCTTGTGCAGGGCTTTGCCTGCTCAGCGTCGGACCACGATTGCCTTCGCAGGGCAACCCGCGCGAGGCTTGCCTCGCCCTCTTGCCATTCGCTCCCGCAACGTTAGCATGGCCTCCCGCAAATAAGGAAAGCCCTCATGAAGCTCTATGCCGCCCCCGGCGCCTGCTCACTGGCCTCGAACATCGCTCTGCACGAGGCCGGAATCAAGTTCGACCTCGCCAAAGTGGACCTCCGGACGAAGAAGGTCGAGGGCGCGGACTTCAACGACGTGAACTCGAAGGGCTACGTGCCCGCGTTGCGCCTGGACGACGGCCAGATACTGACGGAGAACGTGGCGGTACTGCAGTACATCGCCGACCGTAATCCGGCGGCGAAGCTAGCGCCGCCTGCCGGCACGATGGAGCACTATCGGCTGCAGGAGTGGCTGAGCTTCATCAACTACGAGCTCCACAAATCCTTCGGTCCGCTGTTCAGTCCGGAAGCGAAGGACGACACGAAACAATATGCACTGAACCTGCTGCGCAAGCGTCTCGGCTGGCTGCAGGGCGCGATGGGATCGAAGAAGTACCTCCTGGGCGAGCAGTTCACGGTTGCCGATGCCTATCTGTTCACGATTCTCGGCTGGGGCGCGCACGTCGGCGTGGATATCGGGCAATGGCCGGCGCTCAAGAGCTATTTCGACCGGATCGGCGCGCGTCCCCACGTGATCGAGGCGATGACGGCGGAAGGCCTGATCAAGAAGTGAAGGCTGCGGCCGTGTGGTGACGCGGGTACGGCACGGAGGCCGTGCGGTGTGGACACGAGGCAGCGTCGCGAGTCGCGGCAGTCACAAGTCGGCACGATGAAGCTGCCCTGACGGCGGGCGCGACTCTTGCGAGCGCCGGGGTATTCCTTGCGAATCCCTGGGAGCCAGTCATGGCCAGCCGGAAGCTCTCCAAGTACCGCGCGAAGCGCGATTTCAACAGGACTGCCGAGCCCAGCGGGGCACGGAACATCGCCCGCGCTGCCCACCTGCGCTTCGTCATTCAGAAGCATGCCGCTCGCAGATTGCACTATGATCTCAGGCTGGAGCTCGACGGTGTATTCAAATCCTGGGCGGTGACGCGTGGCCCGTCGCTCGATCCGGCCGACAGGCGGCTGGCGGTGGAGGTCGAAGACCATCCGCTCGACTACGGCGACTTCGAGGGCACCATCCCGAAAGGCCAATACGGCGGCGGCACGGTCCAGCTTTGGGATCGTGGCTTCTGGAGCCCCGAAGGCGCCAAATCCCCGCGGGAGGCGCTGAAGTCAGGCGACCTGAAGTTCACACTTGACGGCGATCGCTTGCACGGAAGTTGGGTGCTCGTGCGCATGAAGAACGATCGCAACGGCAATGGCAAGCGTCCTAATTGGCTACTGATCAAGCATCGAGACGAGTCCGCGCGTCCTGGCAGCCATGATGCTTTGCTCTCGGACGACCGGTCAGTGGCCTCCGGCCGCCCGATGGCAAGCATCGAAGCCGGCAAAGGCCGCGCGCCGAAACCGTTCATGCTGGCCCGGAAAGGTGCGCGCGGGGCCCGAGCCGATGCCGTGTGGCAATCGAACAGACACGAGAACGGGCAAGCGAACGCGCAGGCCAGTCCAACTCCCCGCGGCCGCGGGAGCACGCGTTCGCAGCGCTCATTGCCGCAGTTCGTAGCGCCCCAGCTGTGCAAGCTCGTCGACCGGCCGCCCATGGGCGCCGGCTGGGGGCACGAAATCAAGCTCGACGGGTATCGACTGCAATTACGGGTGCGCGCCGGCCGCGCGACACTGAAGACACGCAGGGGCCTCGATTGGACGGAAAAATTCACCGCGGTGGCGACGGCGGCGCAGAGCCTGCCGGACTGCATCCTCGACGGTGAGGTGGTCGCCGTGAACGAAAGGGGGATTCCGGATTTCGCCGCGCTGCAGGCCGCTCTCGCCAATGACGACACCGGCCAGCTCGTCTTTTTTGCATTCGATCTGTTGTTCATCGAGCGCGAGGATCTGCGCCCGCTGCCGCTGGCGCAGCGCAAACAGGCGTTGCAGGCTCTTCTGGTGTCACAACCGAAATCATTTGCGGCACGCGTCAGGTATCTCGATCATTTCGAGACCGCCGGAGACGCCGTCCTGCGCTCCGCCTGCAAGATTGACCTCGAGGGTATCGTCTCCAAGCGGCTGGATGCACCCTATCGGTCCGACCGCAGCGGCAGTTGGGTCAAGTCCAAGTGCCGCGCAGGGCATGAGGTCGTTATCGGTGGATGGTCGTCCGAACAGGGCGCACTGCGGTCGCTCATCGTCGGCGTGTATCGGGACGGACAGCTTGTACCCGTCGGCCGGGTGGGCACAGGCTTTGGCCGTGAGAAGGTTGCGCCGCTGATGAAACGGCTCAAGCCCCTGGCGACCAGGGTCAGCCCATTCCGCGGCAAAGTCGCCCTTCCCAGCGGACGCAACATCAACTGGGTGAAGCCCGAGTTGGTCGCGGAAATCGAGTTTGCCGGCTGGACTGACGGCGGCAATGTACGTCAAGCGGCCTTCAAGGGGTTGCGCGAAGACAAGCCCGCCTCGGAGGTGCGTGCCGAAAAACCAACACTCCTGCCGCTGGATGAGTCATCGGGGCGCCGTGCTGTCGCCCAGGACCCTCGCGGCAACGGCGCGGCAAGCGCCGGCAAGCATGCAGCCAGGGTGCGAGCGGCCAGTGCTCGATCAGCGAAGTCCTCGGCGCGGACAAACACCGGAAGCTCCGACCCTGCAGCGGCAGACGTCAAATCGAGCATCGTCATGAGTGTGACGATCTCCAAGCCCGACAAGGCCTTATGGCCTGACGCCGGGGACGGCAAGCCAGTGACCAAGCTGGATCTGGCTCGGTACTTCGAATCGGTCGGCCAGTGGATGCTGCCGCATCTGCGCGGACGGCCGTGCTCGATCGTGCGCGCACCCGATGGCATCGGCGGCCAAAGATTCTTTCAGCGCCACGCGATGGCGGGCATGTCCAATCTTGTCGATCTGATCAAGGTATCCGGAGACCGCCAAGCCTACGTTCAAGTCAACCGCGTCGAAGGCCTGATCGCCGTCGCCCAGACAGCGGGCCTGGAGTTGCACCCGGGTGGTTGCGTGCCGGGCAAGCCCGAGGTACCGGGCCGGCTCGTGTTCGATCTGGATCCTGCGCCCGATGTCGACTTCGGCGCCGTCGTCAATGGAGCCAACGAGTTGCGGGAGAGGCTTGCCGCTGCCGGGCTCGAAAGCTTCTGCAAGACGACCGGCGGCAAGGGTCTTCACGTCGTGACGCCACTCGCTCAGCCCAGGGGCGCCGAGCTGGACTGGCCGGTAGCCAAGGCGTTCGCGCGCGAGTTGTGCCGCCAGATGGCCGAGGATGCACCCGAGCGGTACGTTCTGAACATGGCGAAGAGCGATCGGGGCGGCCGCATCTTCCTCGACTATCTGCGCAATGATCGTCTCTCCACTGCGGTCGCTCCCCTGTCGCCGCGAGCGCGGGCGGGGGCGCCCGTGTCGATGCCGCTCACCTGGTCACAGGTGCGCCAGGGCCTCGATCCATTGCGTTTCACCGTTCGAACCGCGGCCGGGCTGCTGGCACGCAGCAAGCCGTGGGAGGACTACGACGAGGGAGCGCGCTCGCTGGTCACCGCGATCCGGAGGATTTCCGGATCCGGGCAGGAGGTTGCAAGCCACTCCGGGCGGAGTCGCAGTGCAGGCAAGCCTGCTCAGGTCCGGCGCCGCACCCCGCGCGTCGCCTCCGCTTCCAGGGGATTTTCCGGCCAGTAGTGTCTGGGATAGCGGCCACGCAGATCCTTTCGCACATCGGCATACGCACCGCGCCAGAAGCTTGCGAGATCGCGTGTTACTTGCACGGGGCGCTGCGCCGGTGAGAGCAGTTTGAACGTAATCGGCACGCGGCCATTGCCGATCTTCGGGGTGCACTCGAGACCGAACACTTCCTGCAGCCTGACGGAAACGGCCGGCGCGCTGTCATCCTGATAGTCGATACGGATACTCGAGCCGCTCGGAACCTGCAGATGAGCTGGCGCGAGCTCATCGAGCTTGCGCTGCTGCTCCCATGACAGCAGCGCACGAAGAATATCCGTCAGCGCAAGGCGCGCGAGATGCTCACGCCGGCTGACACCGTCGAGCCAGGGGGCGAGCCAGTTTTCGGGAGAGGCTGCAAGGGCGGCGTCCGAAACCGCCGGCCACGTGGCGTCTCCCTCTGCCAGCTTGCGTACGAATTCAATCCGCGCCTGCAGATCACGCGCATCCCGACTCCAGGGCAACGTATCAATTCCGAGCTCGCGAATTCCCTCGAGCATGGCCGCACGAGCCGCTTCGACCGGCACCTCGTGCAGCGGCTTTTCCTCCAACACGATGGCATCCAGCCGCAGAAAACGGCGTGCGAGTACGGCCTGCTCCCGTGAGTTCCACTCCACGGACTCGCCACGTTCGAGCCGCTCCGGCAGGTACTCATCGATTTCCGCGCGCGCGAGGGCCGCCGCGAGCAGAATGCGTGCATCGCGCTCGCGATCGTCCAGGTCCACGGCGACGATGAATTCCTGCCTGGCCAGATTCTGGACCTCGGCGAAGTACGCACCTCTGCCGTTTGCGAGCGTGTAGCGTCCCTCTGCGCCGGGCCTGCGCCGCCCGATGCGATCGGGATACGCGAATGCCAACAGGACGCCGGCCGAAGGCATCGCATCGGTGCTCACCGAACCGGCGACGGTGCTCACCGAGCCGGCGACACGCGCCTCGGCTGGGCCGGCCGCCGCTCTGACCTGTTGCATCAGATTCTGGGCGGCGCGCCGCGCCCGCCGCAATCCCATCCTGTCCGCATCCTGGAGGGTCCCCTCGCCTCCTACGATCTCGAGGCGACTTCGAATGTCGGCGTCCCGGGCTGCCGAAGCATTCCGCAGCAGGTCGCGCTCGGAGAGCACTGCAGCCAGATCGGCCGCGAGTGGCAGACAGTCCAGAGCTGCGGCGCGCAACACCATGTGGGCGAGCCGCGGATGTACGCCAAGCAGCGACATCTGGCGGCCGTGTGCGGTAATGCGGCCGGCTGGGTCAAGCGCGCCGAGATGGGCGAGCAGACCGCGAGCGCTCGCTAGCATGGCTTGCGGCGGCTCATCGAGCCAGCGAAGCTCCCGTGCATCGCGGGCGCCCCAACCGGCCAGCTCGAGCGCCAAAGGCGCGAGGTCCGCTTCCACAATTTCCGGCGTTGTAAATGGAGCAAGACTGCGCTGAGCTCCTTCACTCCATACGCGATAACAGACGCCCGGCTCGACGCGCCCCGCGCGTCCCTGGCGCTGTTCCGCCGACGCTCGCGAGATCCGCTGAGTCTCGAGCCTGCTCATACCTGTCGCAGGATCGAACAGGGAGCGGCGGACAAGGCCGGAATCGACGATGATGCGGACACCCTCGATGGTCAGGCTGGTTTCCGCAATGTTGGTTGCCAGCACGACCTTGCGTGTCCCGTGCGGGGCCGGTGCCAGTGCCGCATCCTGGTCTTCGCCGGACAAGTCGCCGAACAGGGGCACAATCCGCACCGCCGCGTCCAATCCAGCCGATCCGAGCAGTGACTGGACACGGCGGATTTCCCTGGCTCCGGGCAGAAACACGAGTGTGTGGCCATGCTCCTCGCGCAATGCGCGTACCACCGCTTGCGCAACCACCTTCTCGGGCGACACCTGGTGGCCCGCACCGGGCTGGAGGGGCAGAAGTGGCGCGCCCCTGCCAATAAATCGCGACTCTACCGGAAACATCCGTCCCTGGACGCTCACGACGGGCGCATCGTCCAGCAGCCCCGCAACCGCTGCACAATCGAGCGTCGCCGACATGATCAGCAGTTTGAGATGCGGCGATAGATTGTTCCGGGCGTCGATTGCCAGCGCCAGGCCGAGATCCGCTTGCAGGCTACGTTCGTGGAACTCGTCGAAAACAACTGCGGCAACACCCTCCAATGCGGCATCGACCTGAAGCATCCTCGTCAGTACACCCTCCGTGACCACCTCTATCCGAGTGTCACGTGATACGCGTGTGTCCATCCGCATCCGATAGCCGACCGTCCGGCCGACGCTTTCGCGCAACGTCTGCGCCATTCGATGGGCAACGGCGCGAGCGGCGAGGCGGCGGGGCTCGAGCAGGATGACGCGCTTGCCTGCCATCCAGGGTTGCTCGAGCAGCGCAAGCGGTACAACCGTACTCTTGCCCGCGCCGGGCGGCGCGTGCAGTACCGCCGCCCGATTGGAAGCGAGCGCGTCGGTCAGCGCCGGCAACGCTTCATCAATGGGCAGCCCGGATTTCACGTGCCCGGCGTGTTCACCAGATCCTGACTCGATCTTCGGGTGCAAGATACAGCTTATCGCCCGGCTTCACATCGAACGCGGCGTACCAGACATCAATGTTGCGCACCGGTCCGTTCACGCGAAATTTCGACGGACTGTGAGGGTTGCTCATGACCTGCTTGCGCAGCTCCTCATCCCGATCCAGGGAGCGCCAGACCTGCGCCCACGAGAGAAAAAAGCGCTGGTCGCCGCTCAACCCATCCAACACCGGCGCCTTCCGGCCATTCAGAGAGATGTGATAGGCCTCGTACGCGACGCTCAGGCCGCCGAGGTCGCCGATGTTTTCACCCAGCGTGAGGCGCCCGTTGACCTTGAGTCCCGGCAATGCGACGTATTCGTCATACTGCGCGGCAAGACTGTCGACACGCTTGCGGAAGGCCTGCTCGTCCTGCGGCTGCCACCAGGTGCGCAATACGCCGTGCGCATCGGATTTCGATCCCTGATCGTCGAAACCGTGCCCCATCTCGTGGCCGATGGCCCCGCCGGCTCCGCCGTAATTAACCGCGGCGTCGGCGTTGGGGTCGAAGAACGGCGGCTGCAGAATCGCAGCCGGAAAGACGACTTCGTTGAATGTCGGATTGTAATAGGCGTTCACGGTCTGCGGCGTCATGCCCCACTCGCCCCGATCGGTCGGCTCGTCGATGCGGTTCAGCTCGCGCTGCCATTCAAACACGCGCGCACGGATCTTGTTGCCAAACGCGTCCCCCGCGCGGATCTGCAGGGCCGAATAGTCCCGCCACGTATCCGGGTAGCCGATCTTGGGCCGGAATGCGGCCAGCTTTTCCAGCGCCACCTTCTTTGTCGCCGGCGTCATCCAGGTGAGTTGTCCGATACGCGTGGCATAGGCGGCACGCATGTTCTCGACGAGAGTCAGCATCTGCTGCTTGGCGGAGGGCGGGAAATAGCGCTCCACGTAGAGCCGCCCGATGGCCTCTCCAAGTCCGGCATCCACCGCATCCACGGCGCGCTTCCAGCGCTCCTGCTGCTGCGGTTGTCCGCTGAGCGCGTGCCCGTAGAACTCGAAGTGCTCGGTGTCAAACGCCTTGGGCAGCACGTCGGCGATATCTGCCAGGTAGTGGTATTCGAAGTAGGCACGCCAGCGCTCGACCGGTATGTGCCGAAACAGCTTGCTCAATCCCTCCACGGCATCCAGCTCGCGAACGATGAATTCGGGCCGCGCATCGAGTCCCTGCGCGCCCAACAGCTCCTTCCAGGGGATGCCGGGAGCGAGCTGTCCCAGTTGCGCGCGCGTGCGCAGGTTGTAAGTCAGGTCGCGCTCGCGGCGCTTCGCCGCTGGCCAGTGCAGTTGCGCAATCTGCGTCTCGATATCGAGGATGGATTGGGCCTGCGCGGCGGCATTCTTCGCCCCGCCGAGGGTGAGCATGCGCGCGATGTGTGCCACGTACCTGGCGCGCAGGTCGGTGAACACGGCCTCGTTCTTCAGATAGTAGTCGCGATCCGGCAGACCCAGTCCGCTCTGGGTGATCGTGACGATGTAGCGGTCCGGATTCTTCTGGTCCGTCGTGATCAGCAGGCGCAGCGGTGCCTGCATGGACAGATCCCGCCGGCCCATCAGCCGCGCCAGATCCTCGTAGCTGCGCGCTGCGGCAATGGCGTCCAATCCCCCTTGTGCCGGGGAGAGTCCGGCGCGCTCGATCGCATCGGTGTCCAGATAGGCTCGATAGTAATCCCCGACTTTCCGTTCGGTGCTGCCGTCGACGGCGTCGGGCAGTAGCGACTCGGCAATCGTTCGCAGATCCTCCTGGGCTTTCTGTGCCAATTGCGTGAACGCGTTCCAGCTCGTGCGATCCGGCGGGATCTGGCTGGTATCCAGCCAGTGGCCGTCGGCATACCGGTAGAAGTCGTCGCCCGGCTTGACGGCGGGATCGTGCGCGGTCAGATCCAGTCCCCATTCTCCGATCTGCGCAGGGACTGCGGGGGTGGCAGGCGCGGCCGCCGGTGGCGCGACCGGCCCGTGAGTGCACGCTGCGAGGAACAACAGGGTGGGGACAGCGCGGATCAGTCGTCCGTACATATTCGGCCTTTCCTGATTATTGCCGCAACACGGTTGCAGCGAACAGTATCCATCCAGCGATCAATGCAAGCCCGCCCAGGGGCGTCACGATACCGACGAAGCGTGGCGCACCGAAGGTGAGCAGATACAGGCTGCCGCTGAAGAGGATGATTCCCGCGAGCAGCAACACTGCGGACCAGCGCAGCAGCTCCGAGTCGATCGAGCGCAACAGGACACCGATCGCCAGGAGCCCGAGGGCGTGGAAAAAGTGATATCGCACGGCGGTTTCGTAGATCTGCAGCCGTTCCTGCGGCAGATGC
>JBOIAD010000009.1:0-131203 GCA_050738795.1 Steroidobacteraceae bacterium | reverse complement strand
ACTCCGTGGTTCGGGGGCGGCTGCGGGCCATCGTACTGCGGATTCCCAAAATCATTGACGGCCATCTGCACCGCTGCGCCCTGCTGCCTCGAACCCACGCCCTGGGCAAGATTGGTCGCATCCCTGGGAATGTCATAGGCCGCCCAATGACGAAAGGTGCCCTTGGGCGCGTCCGGATCTTCGACGATGAGCGCATAGCTGCGGGTGTTTCCGGGAGCACCGTGCCACTGCACGGGCGGCGAAACGTTGCCGCCGTCACGGCTGAATTGCGCCGGGATTCGCTGATCGTTGCCGAATGCGGGACTGCTGATTGCGAGTGTCATGCGTATCTCCTGCGGCTGGTTGCGGTACCGCTGAAATGCCGTTGCATTGCGAATGTTCCACGCGCGCAGCCGCGCCGCGGGTATAAGATCGCGTGCCAGGGCGTGGCCGCCGCCCGACCTCGCGTGGGGCTCACTTGCCGAAAGTCCTGTCGATCTCATGAACAACCCCCTGGTTGCCAGCATTGCCGGCATCGCGCTGGGAACGAGCCTCGCCTGCGCCCACTCCCCCGAGACGCACCGCCTCGAAGCGACGCCGGCGACTGTGGCATACGGCTACTACTGGTCGCAGGCAAAGCCGGTCCTGCGCATCGACTCCGGCGACATCATCGATGTCGATACGCTGCTGACCAACACACCGGCCGGCCTTGCGCGGGCCGGAGTGCCTGCTGAGAAAATCCAGGCATCGCTCAAGGCGATCGTGACCGAGGTGACCGGGGAGCGCCGCGGCCCGGGCGGCCACATCCTCACCGGCCCGGTTTACGTCGAGGGTGCCGAGCCGGGCGACGCGCTCGAGGTCCGGATCCTGTCGATCGAGCTGCCGATCGACTACGGCTACAACGGTTGCAGCGGATTCCTGCCGGAGAACTGCGAGCCCGGTGTCCCCGTCAGTATCATCGGGCTGGACCGCAAGAACATGACGGCCGAGTTTGCTCCGGGCATCGTCGTGCCGCTGCGCCCATTTTTCGGCAGCATGGGCGTGGCGCCGGCTCCCGAGGCCGGCCGCCTCAGCAGCAATCCGCCGGGCCGCCACGCGGGGAATCTCGACAATCGTGAGCTCGTTGCCGGAAGCACCCTGTATATCCCCGTCTTTGCACGCGGCGCGCTGTTCGAAGTCGGTGACGGACACGTGGCGCAGGGAGATGGGGAAGTCGATCAAACCGCAATCGAGACCTCGCTGCGCGGCCGCATCCAGCTCACGGTGCGCAAGGACATGAAGCTGACATGGCCGCGCGCCGAGACGTCGACGGATTTCATCAGCATGGCGGCCGATCCGGATCTGATGGCCGCGACCCGAATGGCCATTCAGGAGATGGTGGATTTCCTGGTGGCGCAGAAGCATCTCACCCGGCACCACGCCTACCAGCTCGTGAGCATCGCCGGCAACGTCGCGGTCACTCAGCTCGTGGACAAGCCGAACTATGGGGTTCACGTGCGGCTGCCAAAGAGTATTTTTGCCGGGAAGTAACACCGCCGGATCCGCCGCGATGATCACCCTTCTCGCATTGCTGATCTGGCTTTACCTGTTTTGGGGACACGGCCGTTTCTGGCTCTCCGCTCCGCAATTGCCACCCGCCGCGCCCGTGGAGTTTCCGGATGTCGATATCATCGTGCCGGCGCGCGATGAGGCGGAAACGATTGGGCCGGCAATCGCATCGCTGCTGGCCCAGGATTACGCTGGAGCGTTGCGCATAACGCTGATCGACGACGACTCCACCGATGCGACGGCGGCGCTCGCAGGGGAAGCGCCGAACCTCCTGGTGATCCGCGGTCAGCCCAAGCCAACCGACTGGTCTGGCAAACTATGGGCCCTCAGCCAGGGAGTTGCGCTCGCTCGTGCGCCCGTACTCCTGTTTACCGACGCCGACATCGTGCACGATCCGCGGCACCTGTCATCTCTGGTTGCTCGCCTGCTGCATCCACGTGTGGAGATGGTGAGCGAAATGGTCCGCCTGAACTGCGCAAGCGTGGCCGAACGCATGCTCGTGCCGGCTTTCGTGTATTTCTTCCAGATGCTCTATCCCTTCGCCAGGGTCAACGACCCGAATTCCGGTATTGCCGCCGCCGCCGGTGGCACGGTACTGATCCGCCGCGAGGCGCTGGAGCGGATCGGCGGTCTTGCAGCGATCAAACATGCGCTGATTGATGATGTCGCTCTGTCGAAGGCCGTGAAATCGACCGGCGCGATCTACCTGGGTCACTCGGGCCTTGCCACCTCCATCCGGCGGTATCCCGATTTCCGCGCCCTGTGGCGGATGATTTCCCGCACGGCATTCACACAGTTGCGCCATTCAACCTTCCTTCTGGCGCTCACTCTCGCCGCTCTCACGCTGGTGTGGCTGGTTCCGGTGACGCAAGCCCTGTTCGGCCACGGATGGCGCTTTGGCGCCGGCCTGTGCGCCTTCGTGCTCGCCGCGATCACCTACAGGCCGACTCTGGCGCGCTACGGGTGCAGCCCATTGTGGGCGCTGGCGCTACCGCTGATTGCGCTGTTCTACATGGCGGCCACGCTCGGCTCGGCGCTGAATTTCTGGTTCGGTCAAGGCGCCCGCTGGAAAAGCCGCGCCTATGGCGCCGGCGCGCGCGCGACCTCGAAAAATCCCTGACCCGTCTTGAGCAGCGGATCGTCCCAGGTTGCGGCAATCCTCATCTTCGCGGTGACCTATATCGCGATTGCCTGGGGCCGATTCCCCGGCCTGCGCCTGGATCGCACCGGCGCGGCGCTGGCAGGCGCCACCTGCATGATCGCGGCGGGTGTGCTGACGCTCAGGCAAGCCTACGCGGCCATCGACTTCGATACGATCACGCTGCTCCTGGGGATGATGATCGTCGTGGCCAACCTCAGGCTGTCGGGTCTGTTCGCTCTGATCAGCACCGCCGTGGCCGCTCGTGCACGGCATCCACTGTTACTGCTGTGTGCCGTGAGCCTCGTTTCGGGCCTTCTTTCGGCCTTCCTCGTCAACGACACCGTATGCCTGGCATTGACGCCCCTCGTGCTCGAGACAGTGATCCTGCTGAAGCGCAATCCCGTCCCCTATCTGCTGGCCGTGGCCTTGTCTTCCAACGCGGGCAGCACGGCGACCATTACCGGCAATCCGCAGAACATCATCATCGGGAGCCTCTCGCACATTCCCTATACAACGTTCGCCACCGCCCTCGCGCCTGTCGCGATCGCGAGCGTCGTGCTCACGGCTGCACTCATTTCTGTGGTGTTTCCGGCCGAGTTCTGGACGCGGCACACTCTCCAGGCTCCGCCAGGCCGGCGATCCATTCGGGCCAACCGTTTCCTGGCGGTGAAGTCGGCTCTGATCACGCTGGGGATGATTGGCGGATTCTTCGCCGGTTGGCCTCCGCCGGCCATGGCTATCAGCGCCGGCGTTCTCATGCTGCTGACCAGGCGCGTGAAGCCCGAAAGGATCTATGCCGAGCTCGACTGGCCCCTCCTGCTCATGTTCGCGGGTCTGTTCATCGTCGTCGCCGGGCTCGAGACGAGCGTGCTCCGACCGCAGGCCATCGCCGCCGTGGGTGCTCTTCACCTGGAGCACCTGCCCGTGCTCTCAGCCGTAACGGCGCTTCTGTCCAACATCGTCAGCAATGTGCCCGCCGTACTGGTGCTGCGGCCGTTCCTTGGACATCTGCAAGATCCGCAAAAAGCCTGGCTCGTCGTGGCGATGGCCTCCACCCTGGCCGGAAACTTCACAATCATGGGCTCGATCGCGAATCTCATCGTTGCCCGGCGCGCACGGGCGCTGGGCGTGGAAATCGGGTTCTGGCCGTACTTCAAGGTTGGCGCACCGCTCACTATCCTGACGCTACTGATCGGAACGCTCTGGCTGCGGGCGGCCTAGCCGCGCCCGTGGTACGGCAGCGGGCGCAAATAAAGCCCCGAGCGGGTCAGGTCGCAGGCCGGCGCGGATATTGGGTAAAGATCGCGGCTACGGCTGCCTTGATCTTCTGCTCGGCCTTGTCGCCCGTCACGCCGGCCAGATTCTGTTCCACGGAAGCGTGCCACAGGGGTTGGCGACTCTTGGCATCGTAGAGGTCCACGGCCACGATGCCTTCGTGATAGGCGTAGGGATAATCCCATCCCCAACCACCGGCGAAACCCGGCGGCCCACCCCAGCCCCAGCCGTAGCCCCACCCCCAGCCATAGGGGTACCCGCCGTCCGCTACAGTACGCATACCAATCCCATACCCGACCATGCAATCTGCATTAGCGGCGGCGGGTTCTACACCCAGCGACTTCAGATTCGTCTCGATGGCGGCGCGCAGGCGGTTTTCGTTCAGAGGATTCGCCACCCCGCTGCGCAGCGAGTCGCGGGAGTCACGGCTGCTCCCGAAGGAGCCCGCCCACTCGAAGGTATGGCACTGCACGGTACTGGCCAATGCGGAATTGACATCGGAGGTCACACGCAAGGATGCGCACGCCGCCAGCGCGATCACCGAAACCCCGATACCGCAAGTGCGGAGCAGCTGCTTGACCATGACGCGACCTCGAGTGAACACCGGTATGGGAGGCAAAACGCTTGTCCACCGATGGAATATAAACGCGTCCGCGTGCTTCCGGTTTACATTAGGGGCGGGAACGCCGGGAACACCATATGGCTGTGCCACACGCCGCGTGAATCTCAGCGATAACCATATGCTACTCGATAGTAATAGTGGCGAATGAATATGCCGTCGCGCACCAGTTCTCCCTCCTGAACCGGTTCCAGCCGCGTCACGCGCGATTCGATCGGCGCCGCGCTCACATCCTCGGGATTCCACCCCACGAGCAGCAGCGTCCGCCCCGCCTGTTGCCCGGGCGGAAACCACTGCTCGTACATCAATCCGTCCAGTCCAAACAGCTGCCGGCTCGAAGTCTCGCGCACCGATTGCCGGCCATTGCGCGCATAGAACGCGAGCTCGCTCGCGATGACGTACCGATCCATTCCCACGATCAGCGGCTCGCTACCCGTTTGCGCGCGAATTGCGGCCACCGTCTGGTTGATCCGCCTGCCGAAATCGCGCCATGCAACGGGGACCACCTCGACATGTTTACTATAGCCGACACCCGGCAGACCGAGTACGAGATAGTGCAGGCCCGCACCGTAGATCAGAAGCAGGAACACGGCAGTCGGAACCCAGGCGCCGTGGATCCATCTGCGCAGACCCATGATGGCCGGCTCGCCCCAGGACACGATGCACCGTGCCAATGCAGGCACCGCGGCAACCCACAGCGCGCCGGTCCAATCCAATTTGACCTCGTGACGCAGACTGAAGACCACGAACACCGCGAGCGGGACCAGCACGCCCACGTAGACGAATCGCCAGCGCCGCCGGGCATCCGCAAGCTGATCCGCCGCGGCGTCCACCGGGTTTCGGCCGAACGATGCAACCGCCAGCGTCAGCAAGCCCGTCGGCATGAGCAGCACCAGAGCGGAAGCAACCAGCTTGTGGAGCGCAAACTGCGGAGTGTCCGCAAGCCGGCGCGCGGTCTGGAACGCGAAAGAGGCCCATTCGTGGCGCGCGTTCCAGATGATCACCGGCGAAAAGACAGCCAGGGCGAGCGCGACGGCGCCATACGGCTGCCAACGCAATAACCAGCGGCGTGCGCTTGAATCCACGAGCGCGAAAACTGCGGCCGCCGGAACCAGCAGGCCGATTGTGTATTTGGACACGAGACCGATTCCGAGGCACAAGCCGGCCCGCCACCAGGCAGCCGCACGGCCGCCTACGAGCGCGCGCTCGAGAAAATAGAGCGTTGCCGCCCAAGCCGCCGTGAGAGGCGCATCCGGCGTCATGAGCATTCCCGCGACGAAGAAGAAGGGCAGGATCTGCATCAACACCAGCGCCACCAGCGCGCTCGGCTCGCCAAACAGGTTGCGCGTCAGCCGGTAGGCAAAAAAGGAGGCAACGACCGCACTACCCAGGGCGCCGATCCGGACGCCGAATGCAGTGTCACCGCATGCGAAGGTGCCCAGACGGATCAGCCACGCCACCATCGGCGGATGATCGAGATAGCCGATATCCAGATGTTGGGAATAATTCCAGTAGTACGCCTCTTCCGGAAGGAGCTCCACCTGTGCGAGATAGATCAGGCGCAGCAGGAACGCGCAACCGATCAGGGCCGCAGCCAGCACGCGCCAGCGCGCGCCGCTGCCGATGTTCCACGTCGAGCTCACGAGCGAAAATGCGTACCCGGGGCGGATGACAGCCATGGTGGCGAGCACGGCGAACACGATGGCCACCTGCGCCGGCCAACCCCAGACAGTAGTCAACAACGCGAGCACTCCGCCGCGCAGGAACAACGCAAACACGGTCACGGCGATCAGATGGCCGTGCAGGCGCATGTCACGCGTTCGACCCGCGGCGACGACCGCATGCACGTTGAGCAGGTAATTCACGACGGCCGCGGCGGCAAAGCTGATGATGTGTGCGGCCCCCAGCCGCACGCCGCCGCCCGTGGCAGCGATGAACACGACTACGTCGGTCAGGGGACCGAGCGCTGTCGAAACGTCGAAACGCAACGAATACCCGGCTCGCGGCCGCGAGCGCAGCGCAGCGGGGCCCATCTGCCTCTTCAGCGGATCAGTTCCTGACAATTGACCATCGAGTGTCGAACGACGTGTGCGAGCGCGAGCGGTGATGATGACCCGCCGCCGTGGCGCAGATCAACTGGCGAGACCAAGGCACGGCTCGTACCCAGGGCTCCTCTTGATCTATCATGATGCATCAAGATGCAACCGGATCGGTGCCGATGGCCGCACTACGCAAGTTCTCGTCCCAGGCGGATCCCGAGATCCTCGAGGCCCTCCAGGAAATCGCCGAGCGCGAGGGGCGGCAGTTCCAGGCGGTACTGGGTGAGGCGATTCGCGACTACCTCGCCCGCAAGCGCCAGCAGACGCCACGGCAGAATGTGCTCGAGGCGTTTCGCCGCAGTGTGCAGGAACGCGAGGATCTGTATCGCGCGCTGGCGCGCGAGGATCTGTATGGCGCGCTGGCCAAATGACCGAGTACCTCACGACCGCGGATGCCCTGTTCTTCCACAAGGAGCTCATCGCGCGCCATGGCGGCACGCCCGGCATTCGGGATCTCGGAGCTCTCGAGGCCTCTCTCCACCGTGCACAGACAGGCTACTACGGCACGCTGATTCAAGAGGCGGCCGCTCTCTTCGAGAGCCTTCTGCATACTCGCCCCTTCATCGATGGCAACCGGCGCGTCGCGTTCGCGGTCGTCGATGTCTTCCTGCGGATCAACGGCTACCGGATTGAAGCGGATTCACAGTCCACCGACAGCGTGATGCTGGACTTCTTTGCACGCAAGGTGTTCGACATGAGCCATCTTCTGCCCAGGCTGCAGAGTCTGGTGAAAGCCGGCGCGGCGGGCCCTCCGGCCAGCACCCCTTGAGCGGGCGGGCTGCGCAAGCCGCTTCAGCCCGCGCCGCTAACGTCGAACCGGGATATCGAGGTAGCTGTCGCTGTACCAGCGGATCCTCAGTGGAACCTTGCCGTCCGCAATCGATTCCTCGTTCACCGCGGCGCCGGTGCCGTAGTTGACTTGCCGATCCGGCCGTTTGTTGACTCCAAGCACGACTACTACCCGGCTGCCCACGTCGAGCTTGCGGCTCGTCAGCCGTTCGCTTCTGAACGTCAACTGCTGGCGCTCGCCCGCGCGAAGCAGGTGACGCTGCGTGCGGTCACGCGCATAGCTTGCGCGAAATTCATAGGAAGGATCGAACAGCTGCAGGTACTCGCCGCTGGGCAGCAACTCGTAGAGGGCGATGTTCAGATCCATGTCCATCTTGTTCACGGTGAAATCCAGCCGCCCGGAGAACAGTCCCGCGAACACCTGAGCGTGCCGCAACGGCTCGCTCACGAACGCCAGGCCCTCGTGAAGCTGGAGAGTCTTGCCGGTCAGGTTGGCGGGCGGGGTCCAGTTGGCGTCGCCGCGGTCGGCGAGGTTGACCGTCTGCTGAATGAAAGTCGCGTCCGAGCCCTTGCGCAATGCAAGCCGATGGCCCTCGGCGGTGCGGGCAGCGTCCAGGTAGAATCTCAGCTGGGCCTTGCCCATCGCTTCCAGCGATGCCGCATGGCGCCACTCATTGGCGCCCATGACCTCATAATTGACGCGTTCCTTCAGCAGATCCGGCATTGCGGCGCCCTTGAAGATGTGATCGAACCATTCATAGCGCAGCTCGCGCAGGTCCACGAGCGCGGCTGGGTCAACCCGCAGCCCGAGCAGGTTGGGCGCCGGCCCATGTTGGATCGCCGAGTCGTCGTACGGCCCGATCAGCAGCGTCTGGTTGGCGTGGGGGTTGTATCGATAGTGTTGCGTGAAGTAATACAGAGTGCCCGGCTCGCCGGCACCGTAGTAGCCCGTGGTGGCCAGCACCGGTATGTTGACGTGAGCGAACTGTGTCCTGAAGGGAACCAGCTTCTGCCAGAACCGGTCGTAGCTCGGGTGATCCAGCCAGCGGTGAAAGACCGGATTGCGCACCCCGAACACCTGGGCCAGCTCGCGGAAGGACTTGCCGCTCGTGTACCAGTTCTCATCCAGCGAGCGCCAGCGGCCATCGTCCGCGCACGTCTTCTCGTCGAAGCCCTTGGCATTGCCGATGCATCCCGACCATCGATAGGCCGAGGTGTGCACGATGTTACCCGCCATGGGAACGTCTACCCCGGGAGCCGTGGCGGAGGACGTCGCAATGGCCTTCAATGCAGGCGGCAGGTGCTTCGCGACAACGGCCCACTCTGTGAAAGCACTGTAGTTGGTGCCGTACATTCCCACGCGGCCGTCGCTCCACGGCTGCTTTGCGATCCAGTTGATCACCGCCCGTGCGTCATCGCCATCGTGCCGGAAGGGAATCACCCTGCCGCGGCTCCTGCGTTCGCCGCGGGTGAAAGCAACCAGTCCCACGTAGCCATGGGCCGCACACTCCCTGGCGAAGTTGTGCGCGTCGACATAGATCGTGAATTCGAGCAGCGTGGGCAGCGGATTGCTATCGTTCTTCGGACGAACCAGCACCGCGGAGATGCTCTCGCCGTCGGGCGTCTCGATCAGGACATCCCAGTCGGTCACGTAGCGCCGGCTATCGTTCTCGGCGTCGAGCGCCGCAATCAGCGGATGAAAGCTCCTGTACGCATCGAACGCCACATACGTGGAGATCAGCTCGATCGCCTCAGCCAGCGGAATGGTGCCCTTGGAGCGCCATTGATCGAACGAGCGCTGCAGAGCATCCTGGAATCCGGCAACGGGAGTCGCCAGCCAGCCTGTCAGCGTATACGCGTCCTGATCGTTGAGCTTGGAGACTACGTCCCAGAATGACTGCGTGAACGTCTGAGAGAACGCCGTTCGGTCCTCCGCCTCGCGCGCCTTGGCGCGCGCATACATGTCGAGTATCACGCCCCTGCCGACCGGACGGTGGGCATCCACGTTTCGCCGCCGGTCACGCAGCGACTGCCGGCTCTCATTCGCGGCCGTGAAGTTGCGCGCGGCCATCTGGAGCGCCGACAGATTCCTGAGGTAGCGGTCCTGATCGTTCTCCTGATAGACGGGTAGGATGCGCACCGCCAGGTCGCGCATGACGGCGGGCACCGCCGGATCGGTTGCCGCAGCGGGCGCATGAAACTCCAGATCCTGGGCCGCCGCCCACTGCGAGAACGCGAGGATCGCAAGGACAAGCAGCGGTTTCATCAGTGATCGACCGCCGATGCGCCGCGCGCCGGCAGCGGCTTGCCGCGGGCGGGCACGGCTGCCGGAGGCGCCTTGACGAGATGCAGGACACGCGAGAACAGGGGATCGCGCGCCTGGGCTGCCCGGCCGATGTGGATGACACTGGTGTGCTCCAGCTCATGGGCGAACACGTCGATCACACGCTCGAGCGTCTCATCATCGAGCGAGCCGAGCATGTCGTCGATGAGCAGCCACGGCGGCGCCTGCAGCACGATGCGGGCAAACGCGATACCGAGTTGCTCGTCCTGACTCAATTCACGATCCCACCGGCGCGTCACGTCGAGCATCGGCACCAACCGTTGCAGGCCGAGCCTCCCGAGAGCGTGCGTGAAGGCGCCTTCGCTGAACCGGTCTATCTCAAGCGGATACGCCAGAACCTCGCGTAGCGTACCGCGCGGCAGGTAGGGCGTACCGCGCGGCAGATAAAGCATTTGCTCGTCTTTTGGATGCGTGACGGTGCCGGCTCCCCAGGGCCACAAACCGGCGAGTGCGCGGAACAGCAGCGTCTTGCCCGTCCCGGGAGCGCCCACGATCAAGACACGTTCCCCCGCCTTCACCACCACTTTCCTTTCCCTGAGCAAGTCGGTACCGGCCGGCGAGACGATGTCGAGGTCATCGATCGTCATCAGGCCCGGCGCGCCCTCCACGTAGGTGATGCGGCTCTCGAAATCATGCAGGACCTCGGTGGTGGTCAAGGCGTAGCGGAAGCTCGCCACACGATGCAAGGTCGCGCGCCAATCGGCAATGGTACTGAAATTGTCCACGAACCAGCGCAGGGATGACTGCGCCTGGGTGAACGCCGCGGCGGCCATCATCAGTCCGCCGAAGGAAATCTTGCCTGCGAAATACAGGGGCGCTGCCACCAGAATCGGCGCGACGAGGGTGATCCATCCGAAACCGGCCGTGACCCATGTCAGGTTGGTGAGGCCGGCGACGAGGCGGCGCGTGGCGGCGAGCACATTTCCCAGATGAAGCTCGACACGCCGCCGCTCATCCTCTTCGCCCGCTGCGAGCGAAATGCCGTCCAGATGCTCATTGACGCGCACCAGTGAAAAGCGCAGATCGGCCTCGCGCGCGTAGCGCTCGGCGTTGCGGCTGATGAGGCTTCGGCCGACCCAGTAGCTGAGCAGGGAGCCGGCCCCCGCATACAGGATGGCCGCCCACACCATGAAGCCGGGGACGGCATAGTCCCGATCCCCGATGCGGAAGCTGAAGTCGTTCGACAGAACCCACAAGACGCCTGCGAAGATCCCGAACAGGATGCCGGCCTGCAGCAGGCCGGTGCCCAGATCGGCGGACAGCTCGCACAGTTTGCGTGCGTCCTCGTGCATGCGCTGGTCCGGATTCACGCCCATGGGGCCGCCCGCATTGGCGAGCCAGAATGCCCTGCGCGGCAGCATCCAGTCCCGCAGCAGATCCTGGACGAGTCCCTCGCGCAATTTGACTTTCAACATCTCGACGAGCCAGCGCTGCGCCACGTTGAGGATCAGCAGCAGTCCCGCGATCACGAAGAACACCCCGAGCTGCGCCAGGAAGTCCCGCAGGTCGCGCCGCGAGAGGGCGTCGTAAAACGGCTTGTTCCAGCGGTTGAGGCGGATCTGCCCGTAGGAGGTGACGATGATGACCACGAAAATGGCGATGACCATCACGACGAGCGTCTTGGCGACCGTGGAGCCCCGCAGAGCGCGCATCATCATTCCAAGCTGCCGCCTGAGGCCCGATTGCGCGTTCTCTTCGAGCTCGGACACAGCGTCGGGGACTTCTTCCGAAGGATTAGTCATCATCCCCGTCTTGTCCGCGCTGCGCGCCACCTAATCTTATCCTCCGGGTCAGAACTGGCCGACCGCGGCGCGGCGCGCGGCGGCACACGAGATCAGGCTGGCGTAGCTCCACGCCAGGTGCCGGGCGGAAGTCTGTGCGCCCGTGCGTTGGTCGAATTGTTCCGACATCTCGCCATCCGGCGGCGTGAATGCGCGCACGGTCTGCAGAAAGGCATCACCCTTCCTGACCCACGCGCGCGAGTCCTCGTTTGCGGCCGCCGCGAGGAAGCAGAGCTCGGCGGCCCCTAACGTCGAGAAATAGTACGCCCCGCCTGAAAAGTAGACATCGCCGGCGTAGCGGCCCATCGCGGGCGCCAGCCGCTCGGAACGGCTCCGGTTGATAGGATAGGCTGCATCGAACAATGCCTCCAGGCGCATCAATGTGGCATGCATGCGTGGATCGCGAGCGGTGTGTGCGATGCCATTCCCGCGGGCATGGATCGCGGCAAGAATGACGGCGATGTCCAGTTCCTTCGTGGAACGCGCACCTGAGCTCAGAACACGCGACCGGTAGTGCCCGGCAAGCGGGTCCCAGAACCCATCGAGGGTATGACGAATCGCCTGTACCTCCTCACGATATGACTGCGCCACCTTCGCATCACCCGTGCGCTGCAGCCAACCTGCCCCCTCCTCCAGAGCGGCGGCAGACACGCACAGTGTGTAGTAATGAAGCCCTTTCTCCTCCTCCCAGATGTCGAAGGACGGTTCGCGCCAGTGGGCGGCCGTAAACGCCAGGTCGGAGCGCGCCAGTTCCGACACTGCGGCGCCGAGCGCCGGGTCGAATGACATGCCGTCTGCCCAGCGCAGCACGGCAAGTGCCCGCAAGGGCGCTCCATCGTGCTGCGGGCGGGTCCAGCTCGAGATGTCGAGCGTAGCATCAGCGTTGACGCGCGTTTCGGCGACGACGGTCTCCCCATGCACCGCTGCAAGCTCGCTCTCGCTGCGTAGAAATCTGACGAAGTCAGTCGTGCACCTTCCGCGCAACGCAGCATCCGCCGCCAGCGTGCGGCCATCGAGCTTCTGGAGTGACAAGCTGAAGCGCACGAAATCGCCGAAGTGCCCGGGGATTTCGGGCCCCCTGCCTTGCTGGAACAGCCGGCGCAGGGCATCGATGACCAGCGCGGAGTCCCGGAACCAGTGGAAAAAGTAATCCGGCTGCGGATCCCAGTCGGCCAGCACCGGCGAGGCGACGATGGATCCCTTGTGAGGGTGGACGGTCTGGCCGAACCCCGGCCGCCTCTTGACGATGTCAACCGGCGAGACGCTCATGAGCATCGCGACCGCCGCGCGCTGATATTGCCTGTCGAGCCAGTGCCCGAGCCCCTGATCCTCCAGGAGCATCAGCTGCCGTTCGTCCTGCTCAGGTGGGGGCTGCCGAACCCGAGCTTGAGCAGCCCCGCCTGCACCTCCGGAACGCTCATGAACAGCTTCCACAACAGGCCCGTGCGGTGATTCTCCATCATCACCACGATGGGCCCCTGGTCGATGGCGATGTAGCTGTCCGCGTGCCAGTTCTCCTCCTCGCAGAATGCGTCGACGAAACCATATCGGCCCCAGATCTGTGCGCCATGCACCCGCAGGAAATGCCGCAATGTACTCATGACCTCGCGCGGCGCATAGGGCAGGCTCGCCAGGGCCGCGGTTGGCGATAGGGTGCCGTTGTCCAGCTCGGGAGAGTGAACCAGATAGCCTTGGGCGTCGTCGCTTGCAGTCAGGCCCCAGCATGACTCGCCGTAGCCCGTGTGCTTGTTGGGGTTCGCGGTGCAGTGCGCGTGATTGATCGCAACATGCCGCAGGTTGAGGTCCCAGTAATCCGCATAACGGTCCGTGAGGCCGCGGGGGTCGAGTCCGCAGAAGGAATAGTGCGCAAAGAACAGCGGCCCGCCGTACGGCATGCCCAACGGCAGCTCGATGCCGTAGTAGGACTTTCCGTTGAGAAAGCTGCGTCCGGCGGCAAAGCCCTGGTGATAGACCAGCGGATCGATCGGGTAGCGCGGCGCGGAGGCCGCGAGTACATAGGTGACGAGGCATTCGTTCCAGCCCCGGATCTCGTGGTCCATGGCCCAGCCATTGTTGGGACTCCAGTGCCAGTAGAGAACGTTGCGCCCACTCTGGGTATACCAGTCCCACTCCACCTCTTCCCACAGCCAGGTGATCCGGCCCCGCAAGGACTGTTCGGTGGGCGTGTCACGCTGGAAGTACTGCCGTGCGCACAGCAATCCCATGCACAGGAAGGAAGTTTCCACCAGGTCGCCGCCGTCGTCCTTGCGGTAGAACGGAATGGTCGCGCCCGTGCGCCCGTTGATGAAGTGTGCGTAGGCCCCGTGATAGCAGGTGGCGTGGTCCAGTAGATCGAGCATCCGCCCGAGCCGCTCAACGGCCGCCTCGCGGGTGATCCAGCCTCGCTCGACCGCGACTAGGATGGCCATGATGCCGAATCCCGATCCGCCGACGGCCGCCTTGTCGCCCGCGGCGTCTTCCCCGGTCGTGCACCGGTCCGGCGCAAGCCCGCTGACCGGATGCGCCCCTTCCCAGAAGAAACCGAAAGTCTGGCGCTGCACGAGCTCCAGAAGCTCCTCATCCGGCAAGCCGGCCAACGAGGCCGCGTCCGCACCGGCCGGCCGGGCAGCGCCTGCACCCCAAGATTTCGGTTTGGGGTCCTGGTCGGCTCTGGGCATGGGATCTCCTCGTTGCTGCGATTTTGAACCGGTTTGCGGGCAATTGGCATGCCACGGCGCGCGCGAGCCGCGCTGCAGCTGAAGGCCTTGACCCGATCGGCCGCTCGCGGCGGACGGCGCACCTGCGCTGGCGAATTCTTCCGCCCGACCTATCATGACGGTAGCGCTTTTGGGGATGGGATTCGATGAACCGGATCGACAAACTGATCGGTGAGATGACGCTGGTGGAGAAGCTCGGCCAGCTCACCATGACGGCCGCGGGCCATGCCGTGACGGGTCCCGTCATTGCCGGGGACTCCACGGATGCGATCCGGACGGGGGCCATCGGCAATCTGCTCAATCTGGTCGGACCTGAGCCCATCCGGGAGATGCAGCGCCTGGCGGTGGAGGAATCCCGGCTCGGCATCCCCCTGCTGATCGGGCTCGACATCATTCACGGATATCGCACCCTGTTTCCGATCCCCCTGGCAGAGGCCGCCCTGTTTGATCCGCAGGCTTGGGAGCAGACCGCCCACGAAGCCGCCAAGGAAGCCGCCTGCGATGGACTCGCCATGACCTTTGCGCCGATGGTGGACGTATCCCGCGATCCGCGCTGGGGACGTACCGCGGAAGGTCCGGGCGAGGACCCGTGGGTAGGCATGCACCTCGCGCAAGCCAAAGTGAAGGGCTTCCAGGGTGCCGATCTGGCCTCGGACAGCGCCCTGGCGGCTTGCGCCAAGCATTTCTGCGCCTACGGCCCGGTGACCGCGGGACGGGAGTATGCCTCGGTCGACATCTCCGAACGCACCCTGCGCGAGGTACACCTGCCGTCCTTTGTCGCAGCGGTCAAGGCTGGTGTGGCAACGATCATGCCTGCCTTCACCGACCTTGCCGGCGTTCCGATGACCGCCAACATCCGCCTGTTGCGCCACCACCTGCGGGATGAGCTCGGCTTCGACGGCGTGCTGGTGAGCGACTACAACGCCATCGGCGAGCTCCTGCGCCACGGAATCGCCGCTGATCTGCCGGCCGCCGCGGTTCTCGCCCTCAAGGCCGGGGTGGATATCGACATGATGTCGGATGCCTACCGTCGCGGCCTGCCCGTAGCGTTGGAACGCAGGCTGGTGTCCATGGAGGAAATCAACGCGGCCGTGCGCCGGGTGCTCGTCCTCAAGGAGCGCCTGGGACTTTTCGATGACCCCTATCGAAGAGGCTCGAGACGCGAGCCACCGCAAACCGTACGACAGCGTCGGCAGCTGGCGCGCTCCGTTGCGACACGCGCGTTGGTGATGTTGAAGAATGAGAACGACACTTTGCCGTTCAGTCAACCCCTGCACCGATTGTGCGTCCTCGGTCCCCTGGCCGACGCCGCTATCGAGATGCGCGGGTGTTGGTCAGCGGCTGGCGTTGCGGAAGACCAGGTCACGGTGATGGCGGGGCTGCGCCTGGGATTGCCCGACAGCGAGATTGCATACGCTGCGGGTGTTGAGATCACGGGCGAGGACCGCAGCGGGATCGCGGCAGCGGTCGCCCTGTGCACAGGGGCGGGGGCCATCGTGTTGTGTCTCGGCGAGGCCGCGGCAATGAGCGGCGAGGCAGCGAGCCGCGCTTCCCCCGAGCTGCCTGGGCAGCAGCGCGCGCTGGCAGAGGCGGTCTTTGAGCATGCCCGGGCGCAGGGCACACGCGTCACCGTCATCCTGTTCTCGGGGCGGCCGCTCGTCGTGCCCTGGCTGGCAGAGAAGGCGGACGCCCTGATCGCGGCGTGGTTTCTGGGCAGCGAAGCAGGCAATGCCATAGCTGACATCGTGACGGGGCGGGCCTCGCCGAGCGGGCGGACACCCATCACCTGGCCCCGCGCGCTGGGCCAGGTGCCGATATTCTACGCGCAGCGGCCCAGCGGGCGGCCAGCCGACCCCAAGGATCACTTCACCAGCAAATATCTGGACGTGCCGAATGAGCCGCTTTATCCGTTCGGACACGGCCTCTCGTATGGGCGCTGCACGCTGGCGAATCTGCGGGTGACACCGGACAGCGTGACCGAATCCGACACGATCGCCATTCGGGTCGATGTGACCAATGAGGGCAAGCGCGCCGCTGAAGAGACCGTCTTTGTGTTCACCCACGATAAACTGGCGACCGTCGCCCGTCCCGTGCTCGAGCTCAAAGGCATCGGCAAGATCGCCTTGCGGGCCGGCGAGACGGCCACCCTCGACATGCGGCTGGCCGCGGCCGAGCTGCGCTTTCTGGGGCTGGACCTGACATCCGCGTTCGAGCCGGGCGATGTCGAGATCCTGGTCGGCCCCTGCGCGGACCGGTCGCGGCTGCTTGTTGGAAATGTATGCCTGCGCAGTGCAGGTAGCGCGTGAGCACGGGCCCGCGCGCTCCTGTAGCATGCGCACTCCCGCTGTGCCGGATGAGCCCGTAGTGAGCCGGTTGCCGTCGGTCATGCTTGCCAGTGCCGTTGCCATCGCGATCGGCGCGGCGATCTCGTTTCGTGCATTGCGGAAAACACCTCGCGTGCCCCCGGCCGATGCTGCGCCGCCCGATCGCGAGCCGCCGCCGGCCTCGCCTCCTGAGCACGCGGCGCCGGTGGAAACCCGGCCGCCGCCGGCTCTCGATGCCCCGCGGATATTCGCGAAGCTATACGAGCTCGCGCTGGGTGTACCGCGGCGCGAGGCGCCAGTGACCGCGGAACACGAAGCGCTGTCGGCGGCGACGCTTGCCGTGCTCAGGGATGCGGCGAACCAACAGCGGTACGCGCCACGCCGGCCAAACATGCTGCCGCGGTTGATGAGCGCAGCGAGCGACGAGGGCGTCTCGCGTCGCGAGCTCGCCTCGATCATAGCTCGCGATCCCTCGCTGGTCGGCAGCCTGCTGAAGATTGCCAACAGCTCGTACTACCGGGTGAGCGCGCAGCCGGTCGAAAGCGTCGATCGCGCGGTCGCGCTGCTGGGCACCGATGGCCTGCGCTCGCTCATTTCAGCAGCGCTCATGCAACCGATCTTCCGCATCAACGGCGCGCATTTCCCCCGCTTTCCCGAGATTGCGTGGGAGCATGCGTTCCGCTCCGCGAGCGCGGCGGTGCCGTATACCGTCATCGTCGAGAAATCCGATCCCTTTGCGGCCGAGCTGCTCAGCCTGCTGATGGGACTGGGCGGTATCGTCGTGTTTCGCGTCACGCTCGATCAGTACGCGGCGGATCTGCGGCTGCATCCCGACGCCGGCAGCATTGCCGCGTTGCTCGATTCGCAATCGGCGAGCGTTGCGCAGCGCATCGGCGCAAGCTGGGAGCTATCCGAAAGAATGCTGGCGGCGCTGGACAATCAGAGCTCGGTCGCGACGAGCCCCGCGACGCCGCTCGGCCGCTCGTTGCATTTCGGGCGACTCGTCGGTGCGCTGGCCGTGCTGCGCATCAATCACGTCATCGATGATGAGACTGCCAGGGCATCGATCCCCGGCTCGATCATGTCCCCCACTCAACAGGAGCGGATGTGGGGGCGACTCACGGCCACGCCGAATGCGTCTGCGGATAGCCAACGCTGAGCTCACCAAACGGCTGCCCGGGCGCGGCCGGCGATGAGCTCGCGGGCGCGATCGCGGGCGGACCACGCAAGCTGCAATCTCTCCGGCCCCGGCCGCGAAGGCTCCTCGGTCGAACCCTCGGCTTAACCACAGACCCTACGCCGGCCAGTGAGTTCCCCCATCCGAATGCTGCCGGCAGTCCGTTTGCTGAGACTTCAGCGGGCCAGGAACCGTTCCGCGCGCGAACCGTTAGCTACGGACAATCAATCCGCGCTGCCGCCCGCCCACGGGCCTCAGCCTGAAGGGAAGACCGTCCATGAATACCCCTTTACCGGAACGCGGTCTCATTGCCGCAGGCGCCACCGCCGAGTCACCCATATCTGCGGTGTCGTGGCCGGCCATTTTTGCCGGCGCCGTGGCGGCGGCCTCCGCGTCGCTGATCCTGGTGGCGCTGGGCTCCGGGCTGGGACTTGCCTCGGTCTCTGCCTGGCCCGGCAGCGGGGCCTCCGCAACCACGTTCACAGTGATGACGGCGATCTGGCTCATCGTCGTGCAGTGGCTTGCCTCGGGAGCGGGCGGCTATCTGACAGGCCGACTGCGCACCAAATGGGCGGGCACACATACTCACGAGGTGTTCTTCCGTGACACCGCTCACGGCTTCGTGACCTGGGCGGTCGCGACAGTCATCGTGGCCGGCGTGCTCACGTCGGCCGTCTCCTCGATCCTGGGAACCGGATTCCGCGCTGCCGCAACCGTGGCTGCCGGCGCCTCGCAGGCTGCCACGACCTCCAAGGCGCAGGGCGCCATGAGCTCGCCCCCAGGGACATCGAGCGTCGCACCGTACGATGTGGATCTCTTGTTCCGCTCGACCCGCTCCGAGGCGGCTTCACCAGCGGACGCGCGAGCCGAGGCGGCCCACATTCTGGCCAAGGCCATGACGAGCGGTGACGTGCCGCCGGCCGATCGAACCTACCTGGCCGAACTGGTCGCGGCTCGCGGCGGCTTGTCGCAGCAGGATGCGCACAAGCGCGTCGATGAGGTCATCGCCCAGGTCAAGGCCGACGAAGCGCAACTGAGGCAAGCCGCGGAGAAGGCGCGCAAAGCCGGCGCGGAGGCCTCGATCTTCACCGCGCTCTCGATGTTGATCGGAGCATTCATCGCCTGCATCGCCGCGGCCCTCGGCGGCCGTCGCAGGGACGAACATCCCTGAAGCGGCGGGGCAGCGAGCATGGCTGCTTCCCGCCGGGGCTACGCGACCGTGACGCTGACCGGGCAATGGTCGCTGCCCAGGATGTCGGGGTGGATGTCGGCTGCCTTCACCACGGTGCGCAGCGGCGAGGACACCAGAACGTAGTCGATTCTCCATCCCACGTTGCGCGCCCGCGAGTTGGCGAAGTTGCTCCACCACGAGTAGTAGCCGTTGCCCTGCTTGAACAGCCTGAACGTATCGACGAATCCGGCATCGACGATATTCTGGAAGCCCTTGCGCTCCTCGTCCGTGAAGCCTTTTCTGCCGCGGTTCGTCTTGGGATTCGCAAGATCCAGCTCGGTGTGGGCCACGTTCAGATCGCCGCAGAAAATGACCGGCTTCGACTGCTCGAGCTGCCTGCAGTATGCGAGAAATGCGGGATCCCAGTGTTCGAAGCGCAGCGGCAGGCGGCTCAGGTCGTCCTTGGCGTTCGGCGTATAGACCGTCACCACGAAGTAGTTCGCGAACTCCGCGGTGATCATCCGCCCCTCCTCGGCGCTATCGCGCTGCAGCTCGTCCGCGAACCTGAAGCGCCGGGCAAAATCCTTCGGAAAGCCGTTGACGACCGACAGGGGTGCCTGCCTGGAAAAGATCGCCGTCCCGGAATAGCCTTTCTTCAGCGCGGAATTCCAGTACTCGTGATAGCCGGGCAGGTCGATCTCGATCTGCCCGCGCTCGGCCTTGGTCTCCTGCAGGCACAGGATGTCGGGCTGATGCGCCTGCAGGAACGGGTGGAACACGCCCTTCTTCAACACGGCACGAATGCCGTTGACATTCCACGAGTACAGTTTCATGCGGCGCGCCGCGCGATCCACGCCTCGAACGCCTTCAGGAACTGCTCGCAGAACTGGCGCGTCTGCGGATTCACGAACCCGCCGGCCGCATCGAGCAGCTTGTCGACACCCCCGATGTAGGCTTCCGGCTGCTGCAGCGCCGGCATATCGAGGAATACCAGGGATTGACGCAGGTGGTGGTTAGCGCCGAACGCGCCCAGCGCCCCGGGCGATGCGCTCAGGACCGCGGCCGGCTTGTGGGCCCAGACGCTCTTGCCGAAGGGCCGCGACCCGACATCGATGGCGTTTTTCAGCACGCCCGGGACTGAACGGTTGTATTCCGGCGTGGCAAACAGGACCGCGTCGGCACGCTTGATCCGCTCCCGGAAAGTCACCCACTGAACGGGGGGAGAGGCTTCGTCATCCTGGTTGTACAACGGCAGAGCGCCGATCTCCACGATCTCGATGCGTATCGATGCGGGCGCGATGGAGCTGAGCGCCTGTACCAGGCGGCGGGTGAAGGATTCGCGGCGCAGGCTGCCGACCACGGCGGCGACGTCATAGTTGCCAGCCAAATGCATGCCCTCCCCGCATCAGGCATTTAGGGTAGCATGGCCGGCGATCCTCAGCTCGGGTGCGGGTGCGCGTGCGCGCAAGCGTAACCGCAAGGCTTCGAACAAGCTCACGCGCGAGGCCGGCCACGGCGGGACGAGGAATTGCTTCGATGAATCATCCCATGGGCGCGCTTTGGCCCCATTTGCCGTACGACGCTTGGCGCGATACCTGCGCCACGCTTCAGTTGTGGACACAGGTCGCCGGAAAGATCCGCCTGGCGCAGACCCCATGGTTGAATCACAGTTGGCACGTGCCCCTGTATGTCACCGCGCGGGGGCTTGGCACGTCGCCCATCCCGTACGGATCCCGGACTTTCGAGATTCTTTTCGATTTCAACGCGCACTCGCTCGACATCGACGTGAGCGATGGCACGCGCCGGCGGATCGAATTGCGGCCGCGCACCGTCGCGGATTTCCACGGGGCCGTGATGGCGGCGCTGGCCGAGCTCGACATGTCCATCCCCATCAACGAGATGCCCTGCGAGATCGCCGGCGCAACGCCCTTTAGCCGGGATCGGACACACTCGGCGTACGATGCAGTGTACGCGCAACGCTTCTGGCGCGTGCTGATCCAGGCCGACCGCGTTCTGAAGCAGTTCCGTACCGGGTTCATCGGCAAGTGCAGTCCCGTGCATTTTTTCTGGGGAAGCTTCGATCTTGCCGTCACGCGTTTTTCCGGGCGCCGCGCACCGCTCTTTACAGGCAAGACACCCGGAGTCGCGGCTGCAGTCATGCGCGAGGCCTACTCGCACGAGGTGAGCAGCGCCGGGTTCTGGCCGGGCGGAAATGGTATCGACCAGCCCACGTTCTATTCGTACACCTACCCGGTGCAGCCCCGCTTCAAGGAGTCCCGGGTGCTCCCCGCCGGAGCCTCATTCAACGAGACTCTCGGCGAGTTTCTGCTTCCCTACGACGTGGTGCGCGAATCGGACGATCCCGATACCACCCTGCTGTCGTTCCTGCAAAGCACCTACGAGGCGGCAACCCGCTCGGCCGAATGGGATCGCAACGCGCTGGAATGTCCGCGCGGGGTGTCCGGAGTTCCCCGCGAAACCTGACGCTCAGGGCGCTTCGGCGTGCGCGTCCGGCGGCACGCACATCGAGGAGCGAATCAGAAAGCGCAGGTTCAGCGGCGCCTCCAGCGAAAAGCTCGCGCCTCTGCCGGGCACGACATCCACCGTCCAGCGAGTGTGAGCCCAGCGGCGCAACTGTTCACGGTCCATCCAGAATTCACAGCCGGCGATCTCGCCGACCTTCTCGTCCACGCTGCCCAGTTTGAACTCACCCACCTGGAAGCACATCGGCGCGCTGCCATCGCAACAGCCGCCGGACAGGTGAAACATCAAGGGACCATGGTCCCTCTTGAGCTGCTCGATCAACTTGCGGGCCGCATCGGTCACCCCGACGCGGCCCGGATCCAACCGGATGACGTTATCCACGGCGTCGCCGGGCGCCGTCAAAAGAAGCCCAGCGCCTTGTCGCTGTAGCTCACCAGCACGTTCTTCGTCTGCTGATAATGATCCAGCATCATCTTGTGAGTTTCCCGGCCGATACCCGATTTCTTGTAGCCGCCGAATGCCGCATGCGCAGGGTACGCGTGAAAGCAGTTGGTCCACACGCGTCCTGCCTTGATACCGCGGCCGAAGCGATACGCAAGATTCAGATCGCGCGTCCAGACTCCGGACCCCAGGCCATACAGCGTGTCGTTCGCAATCTCCAGCGCCTGCTCCGGCGTATCGAACGTCGTGACCGAGACGACGGGCCCGAAGATTTCCTCCTGGAACACGCGCATCTTGTTGTGTCCTTCGAACACGGTGGGCTGGATGTAGTACCCGCCGGACAGCTCGCCGGGCAATTTGTTGGCGGCACCGCCCGTCAGCACCTTCGCGCCCTCCTTGCGGCCGATGTCGAAGTAGGACAGGATTTTTTCGAACTGATCGTTGGAGGCCTGCGCGCCGATCTGGGTGCTCATCTCGTACGGATCGCCCTGCCGGATGCTCTGCACGCGCTTCACCGCGCGCTCCATGAATCTATCGTAGATCGAGCGCTGCACGAGAGCGCGCGACGGACAGGTGCAGACCTCTCCCTGGTTGAGCGCAAACATCGCAAACCCCTCGAGCGCCTTGTCCACGAAGCTGTCGTCCTCGCGCAGCACGTCGTCGAAGAAGATGTTCGGGGATTTGCCGCCGAGCTCCAGCGTCACGGGAATGATGTTCTCCGAGGCGTACTGCATGATCAGCCGGCCCGTGGTGGTCTCGCCGGTAAAGGCGATCTTGCCGATGCGCGGATTGGAAGCGAGCGGCTTGCCCGCCTCGAGCCCGAAACCGTTGACGATATTCAGCACTCCGGGGGGCAACAGGTCCTGGATGAGCTCTGCCAGCACCAGCAGGGACAGCGGCGTCTGTTCGGCCGGCTTGATGATGACGGCATTGCCCGCGGCAAGCGCCGGTGCGAGCTTCCAGGCCGCCATCAGGATCGGAAAATTCCAGGGAATGATCTGGCCGACCACGCCGAGCGGCTCGTGATAGTGGTAGGCGACCGTGTCGTCATCGAGCTCTCCGAGGGAGCCCTCCTGGGCCCGCACGCAGCTTGCGAAGTAGCGGAAGTGGTCCACCGCCAGCGGCATGTCGGCCAGATTCGTCTCGCGGATCGGCTTGCCGTTGTCGTAGGTCTCCACCGCCGCGAGGAACGGCAGATATTGCTCTATCCGGTCGGCAATGAGATTCAGGGCGCGCGCCCGCGCCGCAACGGCGGTGCGCCCCCAGTTCTCCGCGGCTGCGTGCGCCGCGTCAACGGCACGCTCGATATCCTCCGCCTGCGACCGGGGGATCTGACAGATCACCTGGCCGGTGGTCGGCGAAATATTGTCGAAATAGCCCCCTTTCGCCGGCGCCACCCATTTGCCGCCGATGAAATTCCCGTAGCGGGCGCGCAGCGGGATCTTGCGTTCCACGCCTTTCAGGTGCGCCGTAAACGAGGCGCTCTGGCGGATGCCGTCGACGTTCTGCGGACCGCTCTGGGTACGAGGCTGGATTGGGTTGGGATGGCTCATCGTCGATCTCCTGTATGGCGGCTTGCGGACGGATTGCGGGGAGCGTGGCTGACCTGCAGGTAGCCTCAGCAGACGCCGGACCGGATCGAAAATCAAGCGCCGCAGGGCATCTGCGGCGGTTGTGCACCTGCGGCCGCCGCGCTGAGGCTAAGCGGTAAAGCGCAAACTGCGGCTGAAGGTTACCGCCACCGGAAGACTCGCGTATCGTAGTGCCCGAACCGCAACCTAACGAGGACACAGACATGAGCAAGGGCATGGACCGGAAGAAGGAGACGAAGAAGAAAGCCGCGAAGAGCCCGCAGGAAAAGCGGGCGGCGAAGAAGGAGAAGAAACAGAATCGCGGCTTCGTCGTGTGAGACTAGACCTCGACCTGCCGGGCGATCTCGACCACGTTGCGCGAGGGCAGATTGAATCGATCGATCACCTTTACGGCGTTGCGGTACAGAAACGCAAACAGCGGCAGGCGCCAGTTCGCGAGGAGGCGGCGCCCCGATTTGCGCACGACCAGGTCACGCGCGGCGAAGTAGACCGCGTTCTCCATGTCGATCGCGGCATCGAGGTGTCTCAGATGCTCCAGCGCCCGGCACAGGTCCGGAATCTCCAGAAAACCGAAACGCACCGTGGCGTGCCAGATTCCATCGGCAAGGTGCTCGATCGCACAGCGCCGCGCGTCGCTGACCCGCGGTGTCTCCTCGAACCGGACTGTCAGTGTCACGACCCTGCGCTGCAGCGAGCCCATGTGTTTGACGTGATCGATCATCAGGGGCGGAATCTGCTGCGGGAATCTGGTCAGGAAGATCGCCGTGCCGGTGACTCGGGGCACCTTCCCCGCCGCCAGATCGGCCAGAAAGCGTTGCGGTCCCTCGCCGGTCTGCTCCAGGCTCGCGTGGACGCAATCGACCCCCGAACGCCAGGTGGTCATGACGAAAAAGACCAGCGCCCCCAGCGTCAGCGGAAGCCAGCCGCCGTCGGCGATTTTGAGCAGATTGGCGCAAAAGAACGCGACGTCCACCACTAAAAAAGCGCCCGTTACGACCGCCGACAGTGCAGACGACCAATGCCAGACTCTGCGCATTGCCGCGTACAACAGGCACGTGGTGAGCAGCATGGTGGTCGCGACGGCGGTACCGTAGGCGCCGGCGAGCCTGTCGGAGCTTCCGAAGCCAATCGCGATGGCAACGGTCGCGATCATCATCAGCCAGTTCACCACAGGAACGTAGATCTGTCCGTACGTGCGGTCGGAGGTCTGCCGGATGTTGACACCCGGGAGCCAACCAAGCTGCATCGCCTGGCGCGTCATGGAGAACGAGCCGGTAATGATGGCTTGACTGGCAATGATGGTGGCGATCGTCGCCAGGATCACCAGGGGATACACGGCCCAGCCCGGGGCGAGCTGGAAAAATGGATTGCCGCTGACGGTCCCTGTCTCGATCAGCAGCCCGGTTTGTCCCGCATAACTGAGCAACAGGGCCGGCAGTACGATGCCATACCACGAGCGTCGGATAGGGCCGCGTCCGAGATGGCCCATGTCCGCGTACAGCGCTTCAGCTCCGGTGATGCACAGAAACACACCTCCCAGGACAAGAAATCCCGTGCCCCCGCTGTGGGCCAGGTAATCGATGGCCAGTCGCGGATCGGCCGCGCGGAGCACCGCCGGATTGCGGACGATGCCCGCCAGCCCGAGCGCGCCAATTACGATGAACCACGCCAGCATGAGGGGACCGAAGGCACGCCCGATGCGCTCGGTTCCGAACCGTTGCGCGGCGAACAGTGCTACGAGGATGACGACCGCAATGGGCATCACGAATGGCTTCAGCTCGCTGCTGACCACGTTGACTCCCTCAACCGCGCTCAGGACCGAAATGGCCGGCGTGATCACGCCGTCGCCATAGAGCAGGGCCGCGCCCAGCAGGCCCATGACCGTGAGAGCACTTGCGCCGCGCCGGAAGCTGTTCGCGCCGACGAGGCTCATGAGCGCCATGATTCCACCGGCGCCGTGGTTATCGGCCCGCATCACGAGGGCGCAGTACTTGATCGAGACGGTGATGATCAATGTCCAGAAGACCAGCGAGAGAACGCCGAGCGCGGCTGCGGGAGTGAACCGGCCGCCGCTTGCAAGCGCAACCGTCTGCAACGTGTACAGGGGACTGGTTCCAAGATCTCCGTAGACGATCCCAAGCGCTGTCAGACCGGCCCAACGCGAGACGGTGCCGGTGGCGCCTGCTGGGGTGTTCGCCGTCTCTATTGGGACTCTCCGTCTTCTTCTGGGTCTTCTTCTGGCGGTGCACGTCTGCACACGCTTCGCAACACACTCATTCTATAGCACCGCGCCGCCGCGACCCGGGGGGCTGGATCAGCCGCTGCGGCCGCGCGGTGATGACGTGAGCGTGATCGCCGCGGCACTGCGGGGTCTCGCCGGCCCTGCGGCCGGCGGCCGGCAATCCGGCACAATAGTCTTTTGATGTCAAGCACTTCCACCGCTTCAAGGCAACACTTGCTTACAGTGTCTGGAGTGTTAATCCGAGGAAACTTCCACCTCTATCGTACAGTCGACGCCAAGGGGTAACCGGCGGGCAACTCGCAAGGCGCCGCCTGCTCGATTGGATAGAGTGCCGTCCCAAAGTCGCATTGAACCGCCATACCGGTACGTCTCGCCCGTGAGTCCTGGTGGAATGACAGCCCGCCCGGGGTATTTTTGTGCGGTTATCCGGTCGCGGGCCGAGCTCGGGTGAATATGTGGTGAACGAAAAAGAAGGCGAGACTTCCGCGTCCCAGAGGGGGCCGTTCCTGCGCCGGCACCGCCTGGCGCTGATCGTCGTGGCGATCATTCTGGTGATCCTGATCCTGCTGATCCGTCACCACGCCCGCAATGAGCAGATGCATGGGCAGGGTCGCGGGCGCGGCGTCCATGCAGGTCAGAACGGCCCCGTCGCTGTGACGGTTGTCAGGGCGACATCGGGCGACATTCAGGTTCGGATCCCTGCGTTGGGCACGATCACTCCGCTCGCAACAGTCACCGTGAAGACGCAGATCAGCGGGCAGCTGCAGAAAATCGCGTTCCGGGAAGGGCAACTCGTGCAGGCAGGGGATTTTCTCGCGCAGATCGACGCGCGTCCCTACGAGGCCGCCCTCAATCAGGCTAAAGGCAACCTGCGACGCGACCAGGCGCTCCTGGCGGATGCCAGATTGGATCTGAAGCGCTTCGAGGAGCTGATCACGGAGGACTCGATCGCGCAGCAGCAGCTCGATACGCAGCGGGCACTGGTCGATCAGTACACGGGTACGGTCGAATCGGACCAGGCAATGGTCAACTCTGCGCAAGTGAATCTGCAATACACGCACATCGTCTCTCCGGTCACGGGCCGCGTCGGCCTGCGCCAGGTGGATCAAGGCAACTACGTCACGCCGGGGGATGCGAATGGGATCGTGGTGGTCACGCAGCTGCAGCCGATCACGGCGATCTTTTCCGTCCCCGAAGACAACGTGACGGGGCTGATGAAGCGATTGCATGACGGCGCCACCCTGACAGCCGAAGCGTACGACCGCAGCAACAGCACCAAGCTTGCGGACGGCAAGCTGTTGACGGTCGACAATGAGATCGACACCACCACCGGCACGATCAAGCTGCGCGCGCTGTTCGATAACCAGGACGGCCTGCTGTTTGCAAACCAGTTCGTCAACATCCAGCTCCTCGTGGATGTGCTGCAGAATCAGACTGTAATACCCAACTCGGCCGTGCACCGCGGCGCACCGGAAGGCGTTGTCAGTAAGTTCGTTTACCTGGTAAACCCCGACAGTACCGTGTCTGTGCGCCCAGTGACGCTCGGAGTCGTCGATGGCGAGCAGGTGGCGGTGAGCAAGGGACTCTCGCCCGGCGACGTGGTGGTAACGGAAGGGGGCGATCGGTTGAGGGACGGAGCGCCAGTATTGCTGCCGGCGAACACGCCAAAGCACGTGTCAGCGTCCGGCAACCGACGCCACGGCCGGGCACCGGGCCGATCGCCGCCGCAGGCGCCGCCCCGGACCTCGCCGCATTGACGGGCTGAGCAGGCATGAATCCGTCGCGCCTCTTCATTCTGCGCCCCGTCGCCACGACCTTGCTGATGGTTGCGATTCTCGTCGTCGGACTGATCGCGTATCTGCAGTTGCCGCTGTCGGCACTGCCCGAAATCGCCTACCCCACGATCCAGGTTCAGACCTTCTATCCGGGCGCAAGCCCCGAGGTCATCACTTCCGCGATCACCGCGCCCCTGGAAAAACAGTTCGGCCAGATGCCGGGCCTGAACCAGATGTCCTCCACGAGCTCCGCCGGCGCTTCCGTCATCACGCTGCAGTTCAATCTGGCTCTGCCCATCGATGTGGCCGAGCAGGAAGTGCAGGCGGCGATCAGTGCCGCGCAGAACCTTCTGCCCCAGGACCTGCCCGCACCGCCGATCTACGCCAAGGTCAATCCCGCCGATGCGCCGGTCCTCACTCTCGGCATCACCTCCCGGGTCATGCCCCTGACTGAAGTGGAGGACATGGCGGATACGCGCGTCGCGCAGAAGATCTCGCAGCTCAAGGGAGTCGGGGTGGTGAGCATCAGCGGCGGCCAGCGGCCTGCCGTCAGAGTGATCGTGAACCCGCGCGCCCTGGCCGCCTATGGACTGAATCTCGACGATCTGCGCACGACGATCAATGTGGCCAATCAGAACGGCCCCAAGGGAACGCTCGACGGGCCTGCGCGTGCCTACACCATCAACACCAACGATCAGATCAGGAGCGCCGAAGAGTACGGCAGCATCGTCATCGCCTACCGCAACGGCTCCCCCGTGCGCCTGCGCGATATTGCGACGCTCGCAGCCGGTGCGGAGAATACGAAGCTCGGCGGCTGGATGAACACCACGCCGGCGCTGCTCCTGAACGTTCAGCGTCAGCCGGGAGCCAATGTCGTCGATGTGGTCGACCGGATCAACGACCTGCTGCCCACTCTGCAAGCTTCGTTGCCCGCCGGCGTCGACGTCGCGATTCTGACCGACCGCACCACGACGATCCGCGCATCCATCCGGGACGTGGAGCTCGAGCTGTCTCTCGCCGTCGTGCTGGTGGTCCTCGTCATCTATGTGTTTCTGCGCAACGTCCCGGCGACTCTCATTCCCAGTCTCTCCGTCCCCCTGTCCTTGATCGGTACATTCGCCGTGATGTACCTCGCCGATTTCAGTCTCAACAATCTGTCCTTGATGGCGTTGACCATCGCGACCGGATTCGTGGTCGACGATGCCATCGTGATGATCGAGAACATCGCGCGCTACATCGAGCTCGGATTGCGCCCGATCGATGCCGCCCTCAAGGGTGCCGGGCAGATCGGCTTCACGATCATCTCGCTGACCGTTTCACTGATCGCCGTGCTGATTCCGCTGTTGTTCATGCAGGACGTGGTCGGACGCCTGTTCCGCGAATTCGCCGTGACGCTTGCCGTCACGATTCTGATCTCCGCCGTCGTCTCCTTGACGCTGGTACCCATGATGTGCGCAAGACTTCTCCGGCACAGGCCGCAAGAGGAGCATCCACGGGAGGAATCCGACTGGTTCGCAAGGCTCGTCGCCTGGTATGGGCGCAAGCTGACATGGGTACTGGACCACCAGCGTCTGACGCTGTACGTCGCGATAGCGACTCTTGCAGTAACAGCCGCTCTGTACGTGCTCATTCCAAAGGGCTTCTTCCCCGACCAGGACACGGGCCTGATTCAAGGTGTATCGGAAGCCACCGAGGCAGTCTCCTATGAGGCGATGGCAGAGCGCCAGCAGGCTCTTGCCGCCGCAATTCTCACGGATCCGGATGTCGCGAGCCTGTCGTCGTTCATCGGGGTAGACGGCAACAACGTGACCCTCAACAGCGGACGCTTCCTGATCAATCTGAAACCGCGCGACTCGAGGGCAACGACGGCCAGCGAGATCATCCGCCGCCTGCGCAACGAGACCGCCGCTGTCGCCGGAATCACGCTGTACATGCAGCCTGTACAGGATCTCACGCTCGACAATACGATCAGCCGCACGCAGTACCAATTCACGCTGGAGAGCGCGGATCCTACCGCCCTGTCGACGTGGGCTCCCAGGCTCGTCGGCGTCTTGCGCGAGCAACCGGCGCTGTCGGATGTCGTCAGCAACCAGGAGGACAACGGACTTGCCCTCTACGTCACGATCGACCGCGACAGCGCCGCGCGTCTCGGCATCAGCGTGGGGACCGTGGACAACGCGCTGTACGATGCATTTGGTCAGCGAATCGTCTCGACCATCTTCACGCAATCGAATCAATACCGCGTGATTCTCGAGGCCGACCCCCGATCCTACAGGTCGGTGGACTCGCTGGCGTCGGTGTATGTGCCCTCGGCCGGCGGCGGCCAGGTGCCGCTCTCGGCGATTGCCAAGGTCAGCGTGGAGTCGCGCCCGCTGCTCATCAACCACCTGGCCCAGTTCCCGGCCACCACGGTCTCGTTCAACCTCGCACAGGGCGCCTCGCTGGGGGCCGCCGTCAATGCGATCGAGAAGGCCGAGCATGACATCGGACTTCCAGCCAGCATCCGGACCACTTTTCAGGGTGCCGCGCTGGCATTCCGCAGCAATCTCACCAACGAATTGCTGCTGCTCCTGGCCGCGGTGCTCGTGATGTACATCGTTCTCGGCGTGCTGTACGAGAGCTTCATCCATCCGATCACGATCCTGTCGACCTTGCCGTCGGCCGGTATCGGAGCGCTGCTCGCGCTGATCCTGGCGGGCGACGATCTCACCATCATCGCGCTCATCGGCATCATTCTGCTGATCGGCATCGTGAAGAAAAACGCCATCCTCATGATCGATTTCGCCATCGACGCCGAGCGCGAGCAGGGATTGAGCCCGCGCGAGGCGATTTACCGGGCCTGTCTGCTCAGATTCCGGCCGATTCTCATGACCACGGTCGCGGCCATATTCGGCGCGCTCCCCTTGATGTTCGGCACGGGGACGGGGTCGGAGCTGCGGCACCCGCTGGGCGTAAGCATAGTGGGCGGATTGCTGGTCAGCCAGGTTCTGACGCTGTTCACCACGCCGGTAATCTATCTCGCATTCGACCGCGTGGCGAAGCGCGTGTTGGGACCCCGAGGGCGCCAGGACCATGACAGGCCCGGTGGCGGCAGTGACCTGGCCGACAACCCCGCGTGAATATTTCGGCACCCTTCATCGCGAGGCCCGTGGCGACGATTCTGTTGACCTCCGGCGTCGCCCTGTGCGGCATAGTGGCCTTCACGCTGCTTCCGGTCGCGCCGCTGCCGAAAATCGATGCGCCGGCCATTTTTGTCTCTGCCTCCCTCCCGGGCGCAAGCCCGGAAGTGATGGCGAGCACCGTGGCGACTCCGCTGGAGCGGCATCTCGGCGCCATTGCCGATGTGGATGACATGACCTCCACGAGCGGTGTCGGCTCCTCGAGCATACAGCTGACCTTCGGACTCGATCGCGACATCGACGGCGCCGCCCGGGACGTGCAGGCGGCGATCGTTGCCTCCCGCGCGGACCTGCCGTCCGCGCTGACTCGAAATCCCTCGTACCGCAAGCTCAACAGCTCACTGTTCCCGATCCTGTCGATCGCGATGACCTCCGAGGTGCTCACACAGGGGCAGATCTATGATGCCGCGGACGCGGTCATCTCCCAGCGCCTGTCCCAGATCAACGGCGTCGGCGGAGTCAACGTAAGCGGCGCCGCGTTGCCGGCCGTGCGGGTGGAAATCAACCCACTGGCGGTCTCGAAGTACGGTATCGGCCTGCAGGACATTCGCGCCGCCATATCCAACGCCAACGCCAACGCCCCCAAGGGCGCGATCGAAACCGACCGGCTGCACTACCAGATTTATACCAACGACAATGCGCGGGAAGCCGGACCGTATCGCAACTTGATCATTGCGAACCGGGACGGTGCGACGGTCCGGCTGGGCGACGTCGCAACGGTTACGGACATGCAGGACGGCGCTACCGAAGATATCCGTACATATGGCCTCTATAACGGCAAAGCCGCCGTATCGGTGCAGATCTACCAGCAGCCGGGGGCAAACATCATCGACGTGGTCGATGCCGTCAAGGCGGAGCTACCCCTGCTGAAGGCCTCGATCGATCCGAAGATCGATCTGATCGTCACGTATGACCGCTCGATCACCATCCGCGCCTCGCTGCATCAGGTCGAGCAGACCCTGCTGATCGCGATCGCGATGGTGATCCTGGTCGTCTACATGTTCCTGCACAGCTATCGAGCGGCGTTGATTCCCGCGGTCGTGGTGCCGATCTCGCTGATCGGAACCTTTGGCGCGATGTACCTGCTCGGCTATTCGCTCGACAATTTCTCGCTCATGGCACTGACGATCGCCACGGGCTTCGTGGTGGACGATGCCATCGTGGTCATGGAAAACACGACCCGGCACATCGAGGACGGCATGACCCGCATGCAGGCCGCCCTTCAGGGGGCCCGCGAAGTGGGCTTCACCGTCGTGTCCATGAGCCTGTCGCTGATCGCGGTGTTCATTCCGTTTCAATTGGCCGGCGGACTGGTGGGCAAGCTGTTCCGGGAGTTCACGGTCACGCTCTCCGTGGCCATCCTGATCTCGCTGGTAATTTCACTGACCACAACGCCGATGATGTGCGCGCGCCTGTTGGGCCGCGATCAGCACCGCAGACCGACGCGCCTGGGTCAGCTCTTCGAGCGGGCGTTCCATCGATCGCGTAACGGCTACACCCGGACCCTCGGTTGGGCACTCGATCATCCCCGTCTGATGATGCTGCTGTTGCTGGCGACGGTGTGTCTGAATGTCTATCTGTATATCGTCGTTCCCAAGGGGTTTTTCCCGCAACAGGATACTGGACAGCTTCATGGAGCAATACGCGGAGACGCCGACGCGTCGTTCCAGTTGATGAAGACCAAGCTGCAGCAGGTCTCGCAGATCATTCAGCACGACCCAGGCGTCGAGAGTGTAACGGGCACCGTCGGCAGCGGCGGCTTCCGGCCGAGCGGGGGGGCCAGCGCCAGCGTGAGTGTAACCCTCAAGCCGCGGTCCGGCCGGCGTCTGACTGCGGCCGAGATCATCGCACGTCTGCGGCCGCAGCTTGCCCGTGTCGCTGGTGTTTCCACCTACCTGAGGGCGGTTCAGGACATTGGCGGCGGCGGCGGGCGTTCGGCCAACTCTGAGTATCAATACACGCTTCTGGGCGACGACCTGTCCGAGCTGCGGACCTGGTCGCAGAAGCTGCGGCTTGCGCTCCAGGACGTGCCGGAAGTCACAGACGTGGATTCCGACCTGCAGCCGGGCGGCCTCGAGGCCGATTTGATCGTGGATCGCGACAGCGCCTCCCGCCTCGGGCTCACGCAGAGCCAGATCGACAACTCGCTCGCAGATGCCTTCGCCCAGGCGCAGGTCTCGACCATCTACAACCCCTTCAGTCCGCAGCAATACCACGTGGTCATGGAGGTCGCGCCGCCATTCTGGCAGGACCCGGAAGTCCTGAAGGAGCTGTACGTCAGCACCTCCGGCGGCTCGGTGAGCGGCACACAGGCGACCCAGGCCGTCGCGGGTACGACTCAACTCAAGTCCACGATCGCGGCACGCGCAGGCCCGGCGTCTGCTCCGGGCACGACCGCCGTCACCACAGCCGAAACCGCCTCGGCTGCTGCATCCCCGGCCACGGATGCGCCCGCCGTGACACAGGATACGGCACGCAATCTCGCTGCCAATTCCCTGGCAAATGCCGGCCGCGGCAACACTTCGACCGGTTCGGCCGTGAGCGTGAGCCGTGAGACGGTGGTCCCCTTCTCGGCCTTCAGCCACTTCGCCACCGGCACGACGGATGTGAGGGTCAACCACACCGGCACCTCGGTATCCACCTCCATCTCGTTCAATCTGCCGGAGGGTGAGTCGCTCGGAACGGCCCTCGATGCGATCGAACGGACCATGAACCAGATTCATGTTCCGGTCAGCATTCGTGGCGGCTCCTACGGGAACGCCCGGCTGTTTCAACAGAACGCCAGCACACAGCCGCTGATGCTCGCGGCGGCGTTGCTTGCAATCTACGTCGTCCTCGGAATGCTCTACGAGAGCTACAGCCACCCGGTCACCATTCTCTCCACACTTCCCTCAGCGGGTGTGGGCGCGCTGCTGGCATTGTTGGCCACGGATACGGAGTTCAGCCTCATCGCCTTTCTGGGCATACTGCTGCTGATCGGCATCGTCAAGAAGAATGCCATCATGATGGTCGATTTCGCCGTCGAGGCGGAACGCACGCTGGGACTCGAGCCACGCGCCGCGATCGCCCGCGCCTGCTTGCTGCGGTTCCGGCCGATCATGATGACGACATTTGCGGCTATCGCAGGGGCTCTGCCGCTCGCGATTGCCTCCGGCGACGGCACGGAGATGCGCCGGCCCCTCGGCATATCCATCGTCGGCGGGCTGGTCGTCAGTCAGCTTCTGACCCTGTACACGACACCCGTTGTGTACCTCTACGTCCATCGCTGGGGAAACAAGCAGAAGCGCAGGCAGCTCCCAGCGCCGCAGCCCGACACCGGCAGCGGGCCAAACGACGGCCACTGGCAGGCGAGCACATGATGGACATCCTTCGAGGAGTCTGCATCGCTGCAACAGTTGCACTCGTAACCGCTTGCGCCGTGGGTCCCGACTACAAGCGGCCACAGTTCGACGCGGCCGCCGCCTACAAGGAGCAGAACGGCTGGAAACCCAGCGAGCCGGGCGATGCGCTCGAGCGGGGACCGTGGTGGCAGATCTATCACGATGACGCACTGAACGGTCTCGAAGCGCAGGTCAATGTCTCCAACGAGAACATCAGGGCGGCCGCAGCCGCCTTCGAGGAGGCGCGGGCCCTCGTCAGCCAGGCGCGAGCCGGCTTCTGGCCGTCGATTTCCGCCAGCGCCGGGCGCGAGCGTACGGTGACCGGGAGTCAGCCGCCGCGCACGCTCGACACGGCGGGTCTTGCCGCGAGCTGGGATCTGGATATCTGGGGCCAGATTCGCCGCTCCGCCGAGGGCAGCCGGGCCAACGAGCAGGCGAGCGCCGCGCTGCTGGCCGCGGCGCGCCTGTCGGCGCAAGCCGCGCTTGCGACCGATTACTTCGAGCTGCGCGCTCAGGACCAGCTGCAGATCATCCTGAACGACATCGTCGCCGCCGAGCAGCAATCGCTGAAAATCACCGAGAATCGCTATCGCGTCGGGGTTGCAGCCAAAGCCGATGTGGTGAGCGCGCGCACTCAGTTGCTTTCGAGTCAGGCCCAGCAGGTCAATGCTCCACTGCAGAGGGCGGTACTCGAGCACGCCATCGCCGTGTTGGTCGGACGGCAACCGTCCGATTTCTCGGTCGCACCGTCGCAGATGCGCTCGGACGTTCCCACGGTGCCCGCGGGGCTGCCCTCCACGCTTCTTGAGCGGCGTCCGGACATTGCACAGGCGGAGCGCAAGGTCGCCGCCGCGAACGCGCAGATCGGCGTGGCCATCTCCGCTTTCTTCCCGAGCCTCACGCTATCCGGCTCCGATGACTATGCTGGAAGCGCGATCAGCAGACTGATCAAAGCGTCAAATCGGGTGTGGGCATTCGGTCCCGCCCTCGCTCTGTCGGTATTTGACGCGGGCCTGCGCCGCGCACAGGTTGCTGAGGCGCGCGCGGCATACGATGTGAGCGTCGACAATTACCGGCAGACGGTCCTGGCAGGCATTCAGCAGGTCGAGGACGAGATTGTGTCGTTGCGCGTTCTCGAGCAGCAGGCAGTCATCGAGGACGCCGCCGTGAAGGCGGCTCGCGAAGCCGAAACCCTGACACTCAACCAGTACAAGGCGGGCGCCGTCCCATACAGCAGCGTCATCACCGCCCAGACGACGCGATTGGTCAGCGAGGAGACTGCGCTGAGCGTACTGTCGGGACGTCTGCAGGCGAGCGTTGCGATGATCGAAGCTCTTGGCGGCGGCTGGAAGCGCGCGGAGCTTCCGTAGCAGCGCGCGAGCTCGGGCAAGACGAGGGACATCAGTATGGGACCGCGATCCATTGCTTCAATAGTGCCCCCGGCCCGGGCGATGGCGGATGTCTAGCTCCGATCCGTCCCGCGCCGCCACCACCGTGCATCCCGACGGATTGCCTGTCCCGCGCCGCTACTGGGCCATAGCCGCGATCGTGCTGGCGATCGGCATGTCCGTGCTCGACAGCAGCATTGCCAACATCGCGCTACCCTCCATCGCGCGAGACTTCCATGCGAGCAAGGCAGCCTCGATCTGGGTGATCAATGCTTACCAGATCGCCATTCTGGTGTCGCTGTTGCCGCTTGCCTCGCTCGGAGAGATCGTCGGCTACCGGCGCGTCTCCCAATCCGGGCTGGCGGTGTTCACCTTGGCCTCGCTGGCTTGTGCGTTCGCGCCGTCACTGCTCACTCTCAGCCTCGCGCGGATCGTTCAAGGCCTCGGCGCGGCAGGCATCATGAGTGTAAGCGCCGCATTGGTGCGCTTTACATATCCGCGACGGCTTCTGGGCCGCGCAATCGGGATCAACGCGTTCGCCGTCGCGGTCTGCGCAGCCATCGGTCCAACAGTGGCCGCGGCCGTGCTGGCGGTAAGTCAGTGGCGCTGGCTGTTCGGCATCAATGTCCCCATCGGCCTGTGCACCATCCTCATCGCCATCAAGGCGCTGCCGCAGACCGAGCGTGTCGCACGGCCTCTGAACTATCTGGGTGCCGCTCTGAATGTCGCGACTTTCGGTCTGCTGATCAGCGGACTGCAAGCCTTGGCGCACGAGGGCGCTACGTCATTCGCGCTGGCGCAAATCGTGGCGGGAGGCCTGTTCGGAACGGCCCTCGCGCGGCACGAGATCGGCCGCACGGCACCCCTCATTCCATTCGATCTGCTGAAGATCCGGATGTTCTCGCTGTCGCTTGCGACATCGGTGAGCTCGTTCATGGCGCAAACGGCCGCGCTCGTCGCTCTGCCGTTCGAGATTCAGCGCATCGGCCACAGCGCGGTCGAGACGGGCCTTCTCATGACGCCGTGGCCTGTCGCCCTCGCGGTGGCCGCACCCGTCGCGGGGAGACTTGCGGATCGGTACCCGGCGGGCATCCTCGGGGGCATCGGGCTCGTCACCATGGGGTGCGCACTGACACTCCTGGCGTGGTTTCCCACGGGTGGCACTGCGGAGGATTTCGTGTGGCGCATGGCGCTGTGCGGACTGGGCTTCGGGTTTTTCCAGTCGCCCAACAATCGGGCAATCCTCTCCTCCGCGCCCCGGGCGCGCAGCGGCGCGGCAGGCGGAATGCTCGGCTCCGCACGGCTATTGGGTCAGACCCTGGGAGCCGCCGGCGTCGCGATCCTGTTTCGGGCATATCCGGAGAAAGGCTCCAATCTCGCGTTGGATGCCGCCGCCGGGTTGTCAATCGCAGCCGCGCTGATCAGCATGCTGCGGCTGCCGGCAGGCTCCAAAACAACCTCGCCATGAATCGAGCCCGCAGCGTACGCAGGCGCAGTAAAGTGCCCCCGGTCCCGCCGCATCTTCGCTACACTTCGCCCGGAGCATTCGCACCGGGACTTCGCCTTGACCATCAAGAAAGATTCCGCCGTCACATTCCACTACGCGCTGAAGGACGACGCAGGCGCTGTCATCGACAGCTCCCAGAGCGGGGAACCGTTGGCCTACCTGCACGGACACGGCAACCTCGTGGTCGGCCTGGAACGCAAGCTCGAAGGCAAAAACAGCGGCGACAGGCTGAGCGTCAAGGTCCCTCCCGGGGAGGGATACGGCGAGTACAGCAAGAGCCTCGTGCAGAAGGTTCCGCGCAGATCGCTGAAAGGTATTGCCAGGATCACCGTCGGCATGCGTCTGCACGCCCAGACCGAGCAAGGTCCGCGGGCGGTAACGGTGACTCATGTGGCCGGCGACATGGTGACGATCGATGCGAATCATCCGCTGGCCGGCAAGAACCTGAATTTCGAGATCGAAATCAACGATGTCCGCGCGGCGACCGAAGAAGAGCTCGCGCACGGCCATGTGCATGGTCCGGGCGGCCATCACTGATAACGCGCCTGCTGCCGGCGCCGCCGGCTCGCTCGCCGCATTGCATCGATGTCCACTACTGACATTCCGGGAGTTGAAAAGTGAAGCTGCGCAAGTTCGGCATATCGGCCCGTGATGGATTCCTGCGCACGCCCGATCTCTGGCGCGCTCTGGCGCGCATCTGCATCGGCGCCGTGTTGGCTTGCGGCATGGCGGCCACGGGTCACGCGAATACCGTCGTCGTGACGGCTGATCGGATGATCGACGTGATCGCCGGCCGCGTCGTCGATCATCCTCAGATTACGATCACGGACGGCCGCATCAGTGCCGTCGGCACACAGGGCTCGCAGACTCCCACGGACGCGCGCCGCGTCGATCTGCCGGGCATGACGCTGCTGCCGGGCCTCATCGACATGCACACGCACATCACGAGCGATCCGCGCTACGGCGGCTATCGCGGTCTGGAGTTCACCGATAATTTCTGGACGATCGTCGGTGTCGCGAATGCGAAGAAGACTCTCGAGGCCGGTTTCACGACGATCCGCAACGTCGGCTCGCAAAACTACGACGACGTCGCATTGAAACAGGCGATCGAGGCGGGCTTCGTACCCGGTCCGAGAATCGTGCCGGCCACCTATGCGATCGGCGCGACGGGCGGCCACTGCGATTCCACCGAATTCCCGCCGTCCATCACGGTTCCGGCGCCAGCGGTCGCCGACGGGCCGGATGCCATTCGCGCGACCGTGCGCAAGCTTCGCAAATACGGTGCCGAAGTCATCAAGTTCTGCGGGACGGGCGGGGTATTCTCCAAGACGGATACCGTTGGCGGCCAACAATACAGTCTCGCGGAAATGAAGGCGCTCGTGGACGAGGCGCACATGCTCGGCCTGAAGGTCGCCGTGCACGCGCATGGCGCTGCTGGCATCAAGGATGCCATTCGCGCGGGAGCGGACACCATCGAGCACTGCAGCCTGGCGGATGCGGAGGCCTTCGCGCTCGCTAAGGAGCACGGAACGTGGTTCTCCATGGACATCTACAACGATGACTACATTCAGGCCGAAGGCGCGAAGAACGGCGTATTCAAGGAGTCGCTCGAGAAGGAGCGCACCATCGGCCTGCAGCAGCGCCAGACATTCCAGGCTGCGTTGAAGGCCGGGGTGAAGATGATTTTCGGCACGGATGCGGGCGTCTACCCCAACGGCGACAATGCGCACCAGTTCGCCACGATGGTGAAATGGGGAATGACGCCGATGCAGGCGATCCAGGCCGCGACCGTAAGCGCGGCGGAGGCGCTCGGCCGCACCGGCGACGTCGGCGCCATCGCGCCAGGCCGCTACGGCGACCTGGTAGGTGTGGCGGGCGATCCGCTTGCGGATGTGACACGTCTGCAGTCCGTCGGGTTCGTGATGAAGGGCGGCGAAGTCGTAAAGGCGCCCGCTCGCTAGTCCATTGGGAAAAGTCGCCTACGGCGGGCGCGGATCCGCAACCCAGCTTCGCCACAGCGATACCAGGGCCGCCATCAGGGCCGGGCCCAGAAAGATACCGACCAGTCCGAACGATTCGATTCCGCCGAGGATCCCGAGCAGCACCCACAGAAAAGGCAGCTTCGCGCCCTCCCCGATGATCAAGGGCCGTACGAAATGATCCGCGATGAACAAAACGATGCCGCCGGACACGAGCACACCCACGGCCGCACCGACCGCGCCCTCGGTGCCCAGCAACAGGGCCACGGCGCCGAACACCACCGGTGCGGCAAACGGCACCATCGCGAAAATACCCGTCACGGCTCCGAGCAGTATCGGATGGCGCGCCCCCACCACGGCGTACACGCCAGCCATGATCGCACCTTCGGCAACGGCGACGAGCACGATGCCATCCACGGTCGCGCGAATGGCTTCGGCCGCCCGGGCAAGCAGACCTTCGACCGTCGGTCCAAACAATCGCCGACAGACCCGCGGCACGTCCCTTTCCAACGCGTCACGATGCAGATAGACGAAGTACAAGGTCAGCAGGGCGAACACCAGCGTGCTCAAGCGCCTCAGCAGCTGAACGCCAACCAGACGTGTCCATACGTACACTGCCGGCTTGGTTGGCACGGAGGCCACGACGTCGCCGGTGTGGCTGAGCTTCTCGAGCCAGAGGTTGTGGATCCAGTCCCCCACCAGCGGCAGCTGCAGCAGCCATTGCGGCAGATCCGGCGGACCGCTCTTCGAGGACTCCAGGAACGCCCGTGCGAGCGAAATCGCCTCCCGGACGGCCACGACGCCACCGTATACCAGCGGCACGATCAACACGATTCCAACGATGCTCGTGAATGTGAGTGCCGCCCATACGTGCCGCCGCTTGCCGTGGAATTTCGCGAGCCAGCGGTCATACAAGGACGAGGTTGCGATCGCCAGGACCACCGCCCAGCACAGCGCGGGCAGGAAATGCTGCAACATCCACGCGCCCAGCAGGACCAGCGAGCCGATCAGCGCGTAACGCGCAATCCGCTGGGCGACTGAAACGTCGGGTGTGGACACGCTGCGTCTTTTGAATGGGATACAGGTCAGTATACAGGCGTTCTATACTGGGGATGATGGTCAAAGACGACGATCCGGGAAGAAGCGCCCTGAACCGGCCGATAGCGCCTCCCACGGCCGAACGCATGGCCTGCCCGGACTGCGGGCTGATGCAGGTGGTGCCGCGTCCAAAACACGGGCAGGCAGCCGAATGCGGACGCTGCGGCCACGTGCTGGCGGGACCTGCGACCGGCCGCATTGGCGCGCCTCTCGCATTGGCCACCGCCGCTCTGCTGCTGCTGCTGCCGGCCACGGTCGCGCCGCTCCTGTCAGTATCCACTTTCGGGGCCCAGCGCGACACGCTGCTTCCCTCCAGCGCGAAGGCACTGTGGCATGACGGATTCCCATCCCTGGGGCTGCTGGTCGGCGTCTTCAGCAGCGCGCTGCCCGTCATTTTCCTGGCTCTGCTCGTCTGGGTGCTGGCGAGTCTGCATTTCGGCAGGAGCCGCGCCGTCGGTGCGGCCTTCCGCTGGGTCAAGCATCTGCGCCCATGGGTGATGATCGAGGTCTACCTCGTCGGGTGTTTCGTTGCCTACAGCCGCATCAAGGTGATTTCGTCGGTGGATGTCGGTACTGGCGGCTGGTGCCTGCTCGCGGCGGCACTCGTGCTGCTCGTTGCTCTCACCCAACTGGATGAGCGGACCGTGTGGGAGATGCTGCGCCGGCAAGATGCACCTGCGGCGGGCGGCAAAACCATTGGCTGCACGGTGTGCGATCTCATCGTTCCGGCGAATCAGGCGGAGCGTCGCTGCCCACGCTGCCACGCCAGGCTGAGCCTGCGCAAACCGCAGTCCATCCAGCGCACGGCAGCACTCGTCGTAGCGGGCTATCTGCTGTACATCCCTGCCAACACGCTGCCGGTACTGACGATCGTACGCTTCGGGCGCGAGGAACATAACACCATTCTGAGCGGGGTCCTGGAGCTGATCCGCAACGATCTGTGGCCGCTGGCCGTGATCGTGTTCGTCGCCAGCATCGTCCTGCCGCTCATCAAGCTGTTCGGCCTCACCTGGATGCTGCTCGCGATACGCAGCCAATCGGCGCGGTTTCTCGTCGGCCGTACGCGGCTGTACCGGGTGATCGACACGGTGGGCCGCTGGTCCAACATCGATGTCTTCGCGGTCTCGGTCCTCGTCGCGATCCTGCAGTTCGGAGAGCTCACGGCGGTGCACGCCGGCAACGGCCTGGTCGCCTTTGCCGCCGTCGTGATCATCACCATGCTCGCCACGATGGTCTTCGATGCCCGGTTGATGTGGGACATACCCGGAAAGTGCGCATGACTGAAACGCCTGAGAAACAAGAGCGGAACGAGGAAGCGCACGCGCGCCTGCGAGCGCAGCGCTGGTTCGGCTGGGCCTGGGGCGTGCCCCTCGGCGCGGCCGCGATCGTGCTGTGGCTGGCGTGGCGCGCGCTGGCGGACCGGGGGCCCGCCATTACGATCTCCTTCAAGAATGTCGACGGCCTGCAGGCTGGACAGACCAGGATCCAGCATCGCAACGTCGACCTCGGCACGGTCGAGTCCCTCGAGCTGACTCCCGACATGTCGCGGGTCATCGTGCATGCACGAATGACCCGCGCCGCGACCGATCACCTGACCGGCAGCACGCGCTTTGCCATCATCGCTCCCCATGTCGGCGTGGGCGGCATCTCCGGCTTGTCCACGCTCGTATCCGGCTCGTACATCGAGATGTACCCCGGCAAGCCCGGCGCGCCGCAGCACCATTTCGTGGGGCTCGACGGGCCCCCGATCCTGCCCCCGGATACGCCAGGGCGCTCGTTCACGCTGTTGTCCAACGATCTGGGCTCGCTGACGCGTGGCTCGCCCATTTCGTATCGCGGCGTCTCGGTAGGCGAAGTCGAGGACTACAAGCTGCAGCCTGACGGCCGTGGCGTGCAGGTCACCGCCTTCATCCACTCCCCTCACGAGAATCTGGTGCACCCGCAGACGCGCTTCTGGAACGCAGGCGGCGTCGACCTGACGATCGGATCGCAGGGCATTCGCTTCAGGGCGAATTCCTGGGAACAGCTGCTTTCGGGAGGCATCGCGTTCGAGACACCGCAAGCGGTGCTTTCACAGCCGCCGAGCCGTGCGGCATCCGTGTTCGGCCTGTACGACAACCGGCGCGCGGCGCAGCGTGCGCCACTGGGCCCCACGCTCGAATATCTTGCGGATTTTCCGGGCGACCAGCGCGGCCTCGGCGCCGGAACGGCAGTCGAGCTGCAGGGTGTCGAGGTAGGGGAAGTCAAGGAAGCGCATCTGACCTACGACGAGCACAGGCAGACGCTCGTTACCCGGGCGACATTTGCCGTCGACCCGCAGCGTGTGGAGATTTTCAACATGCAGCGGCCCGCCGGTGCGGACCAGCGGGAAGCGGTCCGCGGCTGGATCGAGACTCTCGTCGCCCACGGCCTGCGCGCCCAGGTCAGCTCGGTCAGCTTTCTCACCGGCCTGAAAATCATCGGGCTCGAGATGGTTCCCGGCGCGCCGCGGGCGGCGCTGGAGCATGAGGGTCCGTACGTGAAAATGCCCAGCAGCGACTCGGGCGATCTCACCGCGGTGTTGCAGAACCTGCAGAGCGTACTGAAAAACATCGATCGCGCGACCTCCGGGCCGCAGCTCGGCCACTCCCTGCAATCGCTCGATCAAACCCTTACGCGACTCGATCAGATGACCCGTGAAGTGGAGCCTGACATCAGGTCTCTGATCAAGAGCCTGCGCGATACCGCGGATTCGGCGCAGAACACGCTGACGACGGTCCAGGGGCTGATGGGGAACACTGCACCGACGGGTACGGATCTGCCGCGGCTGATGCGTGAGCTGACGGAAGCGGCGCGCTCGGTCCGTGGACTCGCCGACTATCTCGACCGCCATCCCGAAGCCCTGCTGCGCGGACGTAAGGGAGATGACAAGTGACGAGGGTTACGATCTCAATGGCGGCCGCGGCGTGCTTCGCAGGCGGGTGCGCCTCGAGTCCGCCGATTCACTACTACATCCTGAGTGAGAGCGCTGCCGACGCCCGCCTCACGACCGCGCCCGGGGTGGTTCCCGTACGTCTGGAGCGTGTTACCGTGCCGAACGAGTTGGACCGTTCAGAGCTCGTTCGCCGCATCGATGCAACGCGCGTGCAGATCGTCGAGGGCAGCCGATGGGCGGCGCCCCTCGATGACATGATCCGGCGCGTGCTCTCGGGCGATCTGGCGGCGCGGCTGCCGCCCGGGGAGGTTGCAGATCCCAACGAGCCCGCCCTTGGAGAGCCTCGGCAGTCGCTGTCCGTGGACGTCCAGGAATTCTATGGCGATGCGACTTGCGCCGTGACACTGCGCGCGGCGTGGGTACTCAGGCAGCCCGATTCGCAGAGCGTGCGCGCGCGGGAAGAGGTGCGGATCGCCTCGGGCAGCGCTTGCTCCGGAAATGACAGTCTGCCTGCCGCGATGAGCCAGGCCCTGGGGCAGCTCAGTGACCGGATAGCGGCCGCAGTCGCGCGGACCCACGGCGCGGCGGGCCAGGAAAGCGAGCATTACTGATCCCCGGCGGCCGCCAGCCGGCTGAAGACGCCTTGCATCGCTTCGACGCGTGCGACGTACACGCGGACCTCGTGATCGCCGCAACGCTGCCCCTCGATCAAGCGAAAATGGCGCCTCGCGTACACATCGCCTGCTCCCGCTCCGCAAAGATGGATCACGGCGGCCAGCCGCTGCTTCTGCTGTACGGTGGCGGAGGTCAATCGATGTCTTTGCAGCGCGGTCGTGACGGCGTGGTCCAGGTAGGCCGACGTGAGCTCCACGGCGTGACTGGGAATGACCCGGACGTACAGGCTGTTGAACCAGCATGATCGCCAATCGTTCCAGGGTCCATCCTCCGCGACCACATGACCATGAATGCAATAGTGCCTTGCTTCCGCAAAAGTACCATCGGTGATCTGGTACATCCCGACCGCGCTCGAGGCGGGGCGATACACCTCGAAGGGTCGCAGCCTCCACGACCAGCGCCAGTAGGTGCGCACAATCGGATTTCCGGAGCCTTCCACCTGAGCCAGGGCCGCCAGCAGCTCGGGTGTGATGATGCTCGTCGAATACTTCTGGAAAGCGGGCTCGTACTCTCGCCACGTCTCGGACGGCGTCTTGTATAGCGCGCCGCTGACCGGAAAGAAAAGCTCGGACGGCTTGCGCACGACCTGATAGATCCAATTGATCGCGAGAGCCAGCGTCGCGAGGATCACCAGGCAGGTAATGACCTGCACGCTGCGCGGCGCCCGATGGAACGCTCGCTGCGCGCGCCGGCGCAGACGGACACCCGACCAGAAGCGCAACAGCCGCGTGCGGCGCTTGGGCCTCGGTGACCTCTTACGCCAGCTGCCTGCGGCAGCGGACCGGCGCACCATCAGGATGAGTACCTCGCACGGCGTCCCGAGTGATGGCCGCGCGTACTCACCGGTCGCGCAGAGTGTTCGCAGCCCGTGGCCTGAGCCTCGAGTAACCCAGACCGAGGAGCGCGAACCAGAAGGGCGCCACGTAAAGGGCCACACGCGTATCCGGGTCAAGTGCAAACATCGCCGCGACGATCAGCAGGAATGCGATGACCAGCCAGTTCGCGACCGGCCAGCCCGGCATCCGATAGGTCACGGCTCGCGCACGTCCCTGCTGCACGGCGCGACGGTAGTTCCGGTGCGACACCATGATTATGATCCAGGTCCACAGAGTGCCGATGAGCGCCACACTGGTCACCCATGTGAACACCTCTTTCGGCACGATGTAGTTGAGGATCACTCCGATCAGCATGACGGCAGCCGAGGCATGCACACCGCGTACCGGAACATGCTTCGCACTGAGCATGCCGAACGCTCTGGGCGCCTGACCGCGTGCGGCGAGCGCGTACAGCATGCGCCCGGTGCTGAAGATCCCGCCGTTGCACGACGAGGCGGCCGCCGTGATCACCACGAGATTGATGATGGTCGCGGCTCCCGGAATGCCCATCTTGTCGAACATCAGCACGAAGGGACTCATGTCCGGATCGAGCTCGTTCCACGGAACGAGCGCCATGATGATGACCAGGGCGCCGATGTAGAAGATGAGAATCCGGAAAATGATGCTGTTGGTGGCGCGCGGCAGCACGACGGAGGGATTCTCCGCTTCACCCGCCGTGACCCCGATGAGCTCCACGCCCGAGTAGGCGAACATGACGATCTGCAGCGTGAGCAGCACACCCAGCAGCCCGAAGGGCATGAAACCCCCGTGCGACCAGAGATTCGTGAAGCTGGCGGTCGGCCCCAGCGCGCCGACCTTGAAAACGATCACCGCAAGACCCGCCAGGATCAGCGCGACGATCGTGATCACCTTGAGGAGGGCAAACCAGAATTCCAACTCGCCGTAGACGCGCACCGCCAGCGTGTTGGTGAAATACAGGAGGCCCAGCGCGCACAATCCGGGCAGCCACTGAGGCACGTGCGGAAGCCAGAAGTGGACGTAGATGCCGATCGCCGTGAGCTCCGCCATCGCGGTGACGACCCACATGAACCAGTAGGACCAGCCGGTGATGAAACCGGCAAACGGCCCCACGAATTCCTCTGCGTAGCTCGCAAAGGATCCGGCCACCGGCCGATAGGTGAGCAGCTCCCCGAGCGCGCGCATGATGAAAAAGATTGCCAGGCCGCCGATGGCATAGCTCAGCAGCAGCCCGGGCCCGGCTTTGTGGATGGCTTGGGCCGAGCCCAGAAACAGCCCGACACCGATCGTGCCGCCGATCGCGATCAGCTGGATGTGCCGGTTCTGCAGCCTGCGCGCGAGCGTGGGCTCGTTCGTGGAAACCGGCTCATCCCGCGCTGCATCTGAGATTGACATTCGGTACCCGCCCGGAAACTCGATGGCGCAGTCTACTCCATGTCTGGATACGGGCCCTTGCCCCCTTCGGTGATGAAGCGGTCGATGCGCGAGGCGAGCACCGGCAACGGCACCGACCCCAGCTCCAGCACCGTGTCATGGAATGCCCGGATGTTGAATCGCGCCCCGAGGGAGCTCTGCGCCCTGGCACGCGCCTGCAGGATTGCGCGCTCCCCCAGGTAGTAGGACAACGCCTGCGCCGGCCACGCGATGTAACGGTCCACCTCCGTCTCGATCTCATGGTCGGGCAGCGCTGTGTAATCACGCAGGTAGGCGATCGCCTGTTCGCGCGACCAGCCTTGCGAATGCACGCCGGTATCGACCACGAGCCGCGCCGCGCGCCAGATCTGGTAGCCCAGCATGCCGAAGCGGTCGTATGGCGTCTCATACATATTCATTTCCAGGCCGAGCAGCTCGCAGTAGAGCGCCCACCCCTCGCCATAAGCCGACACATACGCGTGCTGGCGGAATTCCGGCTGGTTCGCATGCTCCATCGCGATCGGAATCTGGAAAGCATGCCCCGGCGCCGCTTCGTGCAGGGTCAGTGCCGTGAGATTGTAAAGAGGACGGCTGGGCAGGTTGTACGTGTTGAGGAGGTAGAGGCCGGCGCCGCCGCGTCCGGCCGTGTAGAACGGCGCCAGATCGTCCGGCACCGGCTTGATCGTGAAGCGCGCGCGCGGCAGATAGCCGAAGAACTGCGACGCCTTGCCGTCGAACTTCTTGGCGATCCAGGCGCCGCGCATGAGCAGCTCGTCCGCCGTCCTGGCGTAGAAGCGTGGGTCCGTGCGCAGGAATTGCAGGAACGCGGCAAAATCGCCGCTGAAGCCCGATTCCCGCATCACCGCGAGCATCTCGGCATGCAGCCGCGCAACCTCCGCCTCACCCAGGGAATGAATCGCGGCCGGTTCCATGTCCAGGGTGGTGAACTCGCGGATCTTCGCGCGATAGTAGGCTGCGCCGCCCGGAAGGTCCCTGGCGGCAAGCGTGCTGCGGCAGCCGGGAACGTACTCGGTTCGCATGAACTTCAGCAGCCCGACGTAGACCGGCTGCACGACATCGCGGATGGTCGCAACCGCGTCCGCCCGCAAAGCCGCCTGCTCGGCGGGGGAAATGCCGGGCATTTCCTTGAATGGCGTATAAAAGAGGCTGGACTCGGGAGTCGCATCGGTGACCGCGGTGATGGATGCATCGCGCCCCTGCATCGTGACTCGCGGCGGTGTGAAGCCGCGCTTCAGTCCCGCGCGCATCTCATCCATCTGCTCATGAAAGTAGCGCGGCACATCGCGAATCTGCGCCAGCCAGTTCCTGTAGTCCTGCAGCGTGCGGAAGGGCCTGCGCGCGGTGTAGCCGATGTCCGTCCAGAAGGTGGTGTCGGAATTGGCGGGCATCTCGTAGTCGCGAAAACGCTGATTCGCGATCAACACCTCGATCTGTGGCCGATAGATGTCGTAGTTGACTTGCTCCTGCGGCGAGAGCTGCGCGCGCGGGATCGCATTCAGCTTCCCGAGCACGTTCTGCCAGTACCTGAGCCGCATCTGCTGGGTTGGCGGATCGACCCTGGGAAGGTGGTCGACGATGGGCTTATGCGTATCCTCGCCGGCGGCGAATTGCTCGTCCCGCCACTTCCACTCGGCGGTGTAGAGCGCCCGCAGGCGCGCATCGGCGTCGTGCTGCCTGGAACTACAGGCTGGCATTGCAATCACACCCGCCAGCAACACGCTGATCGCAAGCAGGGCCGCAAGCGGCGACCGGGCGAGCGCTGCCGCCGCATTCTTCTTTGTCATGCTCTCTCGCCCCGATCAAGGTTTTGCGGTAAGTCCGAGCGCCCGGCGCAGCTCGGGAGCGGTCAGAAGCCTGGTGTAGACGGCCGTGCCGACATCGAATTCCCGCGCGCGGGTGAGCGAGCCGACGACGACGGGCTCGAAGCCCGCATCCCGGACCAGCTTGGCGGCCACCGCGAGGGCTTGCTTGTCATCGCCCGCGAGCGGTATCGCGATCGGTTGTCCGCTCCGATGGGCCTGGCTCGCCAGGTCCGTGGAGTTGATCGCGTTGAACGCACGCACCAGCCGCGTCCCGGGCAGGAATTGCGCCGATGCAACTCCCGTGCCCTTGCGACGCGCCTCCACCGCCATGGCGCCGTCGCGGCCTGGATACGGATTGCCGGTATCCAGCACGATCCGGCCTGCCAGCTCGTGCGACAGATCGCGCCCGATCCCGGGCAACGCGGCGTACGGCACGGAGACCAGCACGACGTCTCCGAATGCGGCAGCCTCGCGCACCGTGCCCACCTGCGCCTTCGGCCCCAGCGAATCGGCGAGCCCTTTGAGCTCATCCGGATGACGTGAGGACAGCAACACCTCGTGACCCGATCTCACCCACAGCCTGGCGAGCGTGCCGCCGATATGTCCGGCACCGATGATGCCGATCTTCAGCGGGGCGGCCTGCTCGGACACGGGTGCGCTGGCCGCTGCAGGCGCAGACCCGGGTAACCGTGCCTGGTCCGGCGAGGCGCTGCGGGCAGGCAGTGCGCAGGCAATCAGGCTCGCAGCCGCGCCGACCCACGCCGCCCGTCCGGGACGCTGCCTGGCGTTCAGTCGGACAGCAACTTTCGGGAATCTGATCAGCCCGATCCGAAGTGCAACGTGCTTCGCTTCCATCGCCACGGCTCCCTCGCCCGAACCCCCGAGCGCCGCTCCATAGTCCCATCGACCCAGCTTGGTCTGCTTCGCAGACACTTGAAATTATAGCGCCCTGCGACTGCGCATGAGCAGCTCGGCCGTCCTGCGATAGCCGTCATGGCGGGAGGCTATCCGACCGATTCGCCCAGAACGCGGTGTATCAATTGTACGCACACGGAACCTTCTCCGACGGCCGCTGCAACGCGCTTGGTACTCCCGCTGCGCACATCGCCGACCGCGAAGACACCCGGAATCGTTGTCTCCAGGTGCAGCGGCGGCCGCCTCAGCGGCCACCCTTCGAGTCTGCCGTCCGCCAGGTGCAGATCCGGACCCGTCTTCACGAATCCCTTCTCATCGAGGGCGACACATCCTTGCAGCCAGTCCGTGTTGGGAACCGCTCCCGTCATCAGAAATACGTGTCCGATCGCATGGCTCTGCGGCGGTCCGTCAGCACCGGCCCGCCAGGTTACGCGCTGCAACTGGCCATCCCCTTCGAGCGCCGTGATCTCGGTGCCCACGTGCAGGGTGATGTTCGGGCTCTCCTCGATACGGCGGATCAGGTAGCTGGACATCGTTTCGGCCAGTCCCCTGCCGCGCACCAACAGATGCACGCGCCGGCCGCCGCTGGCGAGAAACACCGCCGCCTGGCCCGCCGAATTCCCGCCTCCAACCACGATGACGGGCTCTTCGCCGCAGAGCCGTGCCTCCACCTGGGTCGCGGCGTAGTAGACGCCGACTCCAAGGTAGTCTGTCAGGTTCTCCAGGGCCAGCTTCCGGTATTCGGCTCCGGATGCGATGATGATCGTGCGGCCCGCAACGGCATGCCCGCATGACAGCTCGACTTCGAGCGGCTTGCGCTCGCACTTGAGCCGCAAGGCGCTGGTGGCGATGGCAACCTCGGCGCCGAACTTCTGGGCCTGCACCAGCGCGCGTCCGGCCAGCGCGAGTCCCGAGATCCCCGTGGGGAAGCCCAGATAGTTCTCGATCTTCGAGCTCGATCCGGCCTGGCCTCCGGGTGCGACCGTCTCGATCACGAGCACGTCGAGCCCCTCGGAGGCTGCGTAGACAGCGGCCGCCAGCCCCGCCGGTCCCGCGCCAATCACCACCACGTCGCGGACTTTCGCGGCGTCGATCTGCGGATTCATCCCGAGACAGGCGGCAACTTGCGCATTGCTGGGATTTTTCAGGACGACTGTGCCGCGACACACAACGACGGGCAGGTCGCCCGCGCCGACATGAAACCGGTCCCGCACCGCCTGCGCGCCCGGATCCCTGTCCACGTCCATCAGGATGTATGGAAAAGTGTTCCGGGTCAGGAACTGCGTCAGGCGCAGGGTACTGGACGAGTGGATCGAGCCGAGCAGGATGATGTCGCCCTGCGACGCTGCGACCAGCCCCATGCGGCGCAGAATGAATGCCCGCATGAACAGCTCGCTCAGCTCCGAGTCTGTCTGGACGATTCTGCGCAATTCATCGTCCGTGATCGCAATGACCTCGCCCGACTCGCGCACGCGGACGCTGACGACACTTCCCAGACCGCGCAGAGTACTCATCTCGCCGCCAAACTCGCCGGCCGCCTGCACCGCGACCAGATCCTCGCCCCCGAGCCCGGGGCGCACGATCTCCAGCGCACCCGATAGAATCACGAGCAGATCGCGATGGCGCTCGCCGGCCTCGGACAACACCTGCCCGGCGCTGATCCGCAACCGCTTGCCGTGCGGCTCGAGCCTCGCGATCTGCGCCGCCGTGAGCTTGGGAAACATCTGTTCCCGGCGGGATTCGAGCAAGGTCGACATGCGCTGCGGTTACCTTTGAGGGCGGAGGGCGGCTTCGACGGCATCGAACAGCGCGCGGATTCCGAAGGAGACATCCTGGATCCTGCCGTTGACGAAGAATGCCGGCGTACCGCGCACGCCGCTGCGATGAGCACCGTCCAGGTGCTCGCGGATTCGCTGCAGATAGACGTGATCGTCCATTTCGGCGGTATAACGGGCCATGTCCAGCTCCAGGCGCTCGGCGTAGGAATGCAACTGCCCCGGTTTCAGATGATCCTGATTCGCGAACAGCAGGTCGTGCATCTCCCAGAACTTGCCCTGCCCGGCGGCGCATTCGGCCGCTTCCGCCGCACCGAGCGCGTGGGGGTGCACTTCCTCGAGCGGAAAGTGCCGGAATGCCGCGCGCACACGGCCCGCAAAGCGTTCGAGGAGGAGCTTGAGTGCGGGAGCGGCCTGCTTGCAGTTGGGGCACTCGAAATCCCCATATTCCACGATCGTCACCGGCGCATGCGGCGCTCCGATGACATGATCGGCGGCCTGCACCGGCACGGCCAGATCGAACGTGCGCTGTTGGTTCACGATGAATACCTCACGGACGGCGGCGCATCACGATACTCCCTTCGCTGTTGAGCGTTGCCGTCCGTTCAGGCGCCCGGCAGAGGGATGAGCTGCGCGTCGTCCGGGTCCGGAAGCGAGCTCGAGCATGGCGGCAGCGGCAAGCGAAGGCGCGCACAGGTCAGTGTCCGAATTTGGCCGGCGTGACCACGAAGGTCAAGGTGGCGAAGTCCTGGCCGTGGTTCGGCAGCTTCAGTCCGGCATTTGACCAGTGGCGCAGGCTCAGCTCGACCGCGGTGCCGGGGACCGGGATGATGCGCAGGCCCAGTTGCTCGGCGAAGTTCCAGTGGGACGCCGACAGCCTGTCTACCTCGGTCTTGTAGGAGCCACCGAGACCGATCAGCAGCCGCCAGTGGGGACGCCGGACAAACTCCCAGCGGCGCGAGGCGGAAAAGCCCCAGTACGGATCCGCCAGATGCACTTCGGCTCCAAACCTCGAGTCGTAGAAATTCTGCCCGCTGGCCATCCTGAACGCGCCGAGCTCCCAACGATCCTCGCCCCACACGAGCGTGACGGGGATCACCGCGCTGCCGGTGCTGCCCCAGTAGTGGTAGGTCGCACCCACTCCCGCCTGAACCTGACAATCCGCGCAAAAGGACGCCCCGCCGGCGTCCGCCGCTCGCGCAGCCAGGGCTGCCAGGAGCAGGGCAAGCTGTACGCACCATGACCGCATCGCCCTGATTTCTCCTGGCAGCCGCCTGGGCGTGCACGCGGTGCACACCCGGCGTTTAGTGTTGGTTGGACCCGTACAGCAATTACGGTGCCGCGCCGGTCCGGGCCGCGCACGGCCGGCAGCCATGAATCTAACCGGCAGGCGGCCGGCACAGAATGCGGCAAAAGAGCCAGCGGCTGCGCCAAGTCCGGCTCACGGGCGCCTCTGCCTTTCGAGGCAGATCAGCAGGCGCATGCGTGCGCCGGCAGACGCAAAATCCAGAGTGGGGAGGTGTTAGAGGCCGAGCGCGCTCAGGCCCGGATGATCGTCCGGCCGCCGCCCGAGCGTCCAGTGGTACTTGCGATCGGCCGCGGCGATCGGCAGATCGTTGATACTGGCGATTCTCAGCCGCATGACTCCCTGTTCGTCAAACTCCCAGTTCTCGTTTCCGTAGGAGCGGAAGTACTGGCCGCTATCGTCGTGCCACTCGTACGCGAACCGCACCGCGATGCGGTTCTCGCTGAATGCCCAGAGCTCCTTGATCAGCCGGTAATCCAGCTCGCGTGTCCACTTGCGCCTCAGGAAGGCGACGATCTCGGCACGACCGTGCAGGAATTCGGCACGGTTTCGCCACCGGCTATCCTGCGTGTAGGCCAGGGCAACCGCTTGCGGCTCGCGCGAGTTCCACCCATCCTCGGCCAGGCGGACTTTCAGGGCGGCGGTGGTGGCATTGAAGGGCGGCAGCGGTGGTCGCGACATGGCTCCGGCATCTGTCCTGAAGGGTGTCGGCTCGATCCCCTGCGGCATCATTCCAGCAGGCGCGCACGGGCGCAAGCCGCACCGCGGGGGCAAGGTGGTTCCCGGCATGCATATTGCGACACTCGCGGCCTCGCCGGCGGATGGCGACGGCGGATATCCTTTCGCGGCAATCCGCTGGCGGCGAGGGTGCAATCGAGGATGAAAATCTCATGATTGATCTCGAGGTCAACGGGCGCACCCACAGCATCGGTGCAGACCCGGACACCCCTCTGCTCTACGTACTGCGCGAGGATCTTCAGCTCAATGCGGCAAAATTCGGCTGCGGCCTCGGACAATGCGGATCGTGCACCGTCCTGGTGGATGGCCGCGCCGCGCTGTCGTGCGTGACACCGATTCAGCTGCTCGCAGGGCGGCGGATCACCACGCTCGAAGGACTTGGCAGCCGGGACAAGCCCGCACCGATTCAACGGGCCTTCATCGAGGAGCAGGCGGCACAATGCGGCTACTGCATTGCCGGCATGATGATGCGGGCCCAGGCTCTCCTGCAGACGAATCTCCGCCCTTCCGATGCTGAGATACGGGCTCAACTGGCGCCCAATCTGTGTCGCTGCGGTACGCACATGCGGATCCTCCGTGCAGTCCATCGCGCCGCCGCACTGCTGCAGGCAGGCGACACGGCACAGAGCCTTTCCACGCTACCCACGCGACGGCCGCAGAGGTGAATGACCTGACGTGCCAGACGATCTCGCGGCGCGCCGTCCTGCGGGGCACCGGCGCCCTGATCGTCAGCTTTTCTCTTGCGGCTCGTGGCTGGGCACACAGCGCAACGCGGCCCGCCGGCGCCGCATCCCGGCGGCAACTGCCAGGAAGCCTTGCGAAGAATCCGTTGCTCGATGCCTGGATCCGGGTTGATGCGGATGGGAGCGTGACCGCATTCACCGGCAAGGTGGAGTTTGGACAAGGCATCCGCACCGCGCTGCTGCAGGTGGTCGCCGAAGAGCTCGAGCTACCGTTGGATCGCCTGAGCCTCGTGACCGCCGACACGGCGCGGACACCGGATGAGGGCTATACGGCCGGCAGCCACTCCGTGCAGGACAGCGGCGCCGCACTTCGCAATGCGGCGGCCCAGGTCCGGGAGATCCTGATCGCCGAGGCCGCCCGCCATTTGAAGCTCCCGGCGGACCAGTTGCGAGCCGAGTCCGGAGCGGTGATCGCCCGGGGCGGATCGCGGGTTGGCTATGGCGAGCTGGTGGCGCCGCGCCTGCTGCATGTCGTGGCGCAGCCAGGTTCGAAGCTGAAGGATCCGGCTGGCTTCAGGATCATCAATCAGCCGGTGCGACGCATCGACATTCCGGCGAAGGTTACCGGGGGCGCAGCGTATGTTCAGGACATGCGGCTGCCGGGCATGCTGCATGCGCGTGTCGTGCGTCCGCCAAGCTATCACGCAAAGCTGACAGGAATCGAAGTCAGCGCCATCGAGAAGATGCCGGGCGTGGTGCAGGTCCTGCGCGATGGAGATTTTCTCGCGGTCGTCGCCCAACGCGAATTCCAGGCCATCAAGGCCATGCGCGCATTGGCCGCCGCGGCGCGCTGGCGGGAGAGCGCCTCGCTGCCCGGGCAATCGCGCCTGCGAGAAACCCTTCTCGGACTCGCCTCACGGGACGAGACGATCCTCGACAAGCATGATGAGGCAACAGCGGGCCACCCTGCCGCTACGCTCGAGGCCACTTATTCGCGTCCCTATCTGTCACACGGCTCGATCGGCCCGTCGTGCGCGGTCGCGCACCTCAGTGCGGGCGTGATGACCATCTGGACGCACACTCAGGGTGTCTACCCCGATCGGCGGGCTATTGCCGAAATGCTGCAAATGCAGCCGGAGGCAGTGCGCTGCATTCATGTTGAAGGCTCGGGATGTTATGGCCACAACGGCGCCGACGACGCGGCGGCGGATGCCGCGCTCATCGCGAAGGCGCTGCCGGATCGACCGATCAGGCTGCAATGGATGCGCGAGCAGGAGCATGCGTGGGAGCCTTTTGGTCCTGCGATGGTCGCCAAGGTGCGCGCGTCGATCGATGCATCCGGACGGATAATCGCCTGGGACTACGGCGTCTGGAGCAACACGCATTCCACGCGACCGGGGCCGGCCGGCGCACTTCTCGCGGCTCAACACATCGACCGCCCGTTCCCGGTGCCGCAGCCGAAGCCGTTGCCGCAGCCCGAGGGCGGAGGGGACCGCAACGCGATTCCCCTCTACACGCTTGCGCGAGCCAGAATCCTTCACCATTTCCTGCCCGACATGCCCGTGCGGGTCTCCGCCTTGCGCTCGCTCGGCGCCCACCTCAATACGTTCGCGATCGAGAGCTTCATGGATGAGCTTGCGCTGGCCGCGCACGCGGATCCGGTGGAATTGCGCCTGCGGCAACTGGAAGATCCCCGCGCTCGCGATGTCGTGACCGCGGCGGCGGAGGAATTTCACTGGGCGGCACGGGAAGCCGCCGCGGACGGCCGCGGGTGCGGATTCGCGTTCGCCCGGTACAAGAATCTGGCCGCGTATTGCGCGATTGCGCTGCAGGTGCAGGTCGATCCCGAAAGCGGCCGCACGCAGGTGGTGCGCGTCGCGGCCGCGGTCGATACCGGAGAGGTCATCAACCCCGATGGGGTCCGGAATCAGATCGAGGGTGCGATCCTGCAATCCATGAGCTGGACGCTGTTCGAGCGTGTCAGCTTCGACGACACGCGGATCACGTCCGTGGACTGGGCCACTTACCCCATCCTGCGCTTCGACGCGGTCCCCGCCAGCATCAGCGTCAAGATTCTCCAGCGGCGTGGATCGCCCTTCCTGGGGTGTGGCGAAGCTGGCCAGGGGCCGGCCGCGGCAGCGCTCGCCAACGCAGTAGCAAATGCAACGGGTAAGCGGATCCGCGATCTGCCGCTGAATGCGGCGCGCGTCAAAGCCGCAATCCGTGTCTAGCAGCTTGTCGGACTTGCGCGTTGCCGCCGACGTGTCAGTCTGCGTAGAAGGCCAGTGTTCGCAGCTCGATGCTCTCGCGCGGAGGCGCGTCCGCAGGCGCTTGCGGATCCGCAAAGGCCGAATGCGGCACGAACCGGGCGCGGCCATCTTCGGCCGAGTCGAAACACTTGAAGAGCCATGCCTCGTCCTCACGCATTTGCGGCGCGTAGAACCAGCGATGGGATGGGTTGAACCTGACGTAGTAGATCTCGCCGATACGATCCGGATAGACCAGGTCCGTGGCGACCAGATCATCGGGATCGATGCTTCGGGCATCGCTGACCGCCAGGGGCGAGTCCTGGATGGGGCCGCGGATGGGACGCCAGATGTTGATCACGGAAAATCGGTGACGAAGCAGCTCCGGCGCCTCCTCTGCGAGCAGATCACGCACGCGTTGCGGACCGGATCTGACGGTGTAGTCATTGTGTACGCGAGGTACCGGCTGGCGCGCAATGCCCGTGGTTCGGTCCGTCGCACCGGGAATACGGCGGCGAATTGTATGGTCGAACACCAACACGCGTTCGGCGCCCGTCACATCCTTGAGCAGGGACACCGCCTCGGGGTAGTAGTGCGTACGGATCGACTCTTCTTCGTAAAAATTCCGGACACTGCTTGCAGCCCTGACGAGCTGAAATCCCTCGCGATCCAGTGACAGGGCCGACGCAATGGGACGAGCATCGCGGATCGTGACGGTGTGTTCCGTGTACACCGCTGTAGTCCGCGGCACGCCTGGAGGCGGTTCGAACTCCAGCGAACGCGGCTTTCCCGTGCCCGGCTCGAGATACCGAAGCGCCGCCCGCACACGCGGTAGACGTTCAAGCGGCGACGCTTCCGAGCGTGCGGCGAACAAGCGTTCCACGGCTACTGAATTCACCGTTGCTCTCCTTTGGCTACTGAATTCACCTTGCACACTGCTCCCGCGCACGCCCGGGAACAAACAGACTGTGTTGAGCCCGATTTAGATTTTCTTCATCGATCGATGAAGATCGTCGCGGGGTGCTCCAGGTGCTCCTTGAGCGCCTGGATCATCGCGGCGGCATCGTAGCCGTCAACGAAGCGGTGATCGAACGACGAGGACAGGTTCATCATGCGCCGGATTGCGATCGCCCCCTCGTACACGACCGGACGCTCGACTGCGCGGTTGATTCCAAGGATTGCAACCTCGGGCGCGTTGATGATGGGCGTCGAGGCGATACCACCCAGCTTGCCGAGGCTGGTGATGGTGATGGTCGAGCCGGAGAGCTGCTCGCGAGTCGCCTTGTTGGCGCGCGCCGCCTCCGTGACGCTGCGGATCTGCGCAGCGAGATCCCACAATGACAAGGACTGGGCATCGCGGACAACCGGAACTTTCAATCCTTCCGCTGTCTGCGTCGCAATGCCGACATGCACCGCGCGATGTCGGACGATCACGCCCCGATCGGTATCATACAGTGCGTTGCATTGGGGGAAATCCCGCAGCACAAGGATGAGGGCGCTGACGATCAGCGGCAGGTAGCTGAGCGCCGCGGATCCTGCCTCGAGCCTGGAGTTGAGATACTGGCGCAGTGCCTCGAGCTCGGTCACGTCCAGTTCCTCGACGTAGGCGAAGTGCGGGATGTTGCGTTTGCTCTCACTCATCCGCTGGGCAATCAGGCGGCGCACCCCAATGACCTTGATCTCTTCCGTGGCCGCTTCTGCCTCGTGGATGCGCTGCCCGGGGTGCTTCGTCCGCACGAGCTTAGGACCGGACCGGCTCGACACGAAGGCTTCCAGATCCTGACGCAGGATGCGACCGTTGGTACCGGACCCGGACACCTGCGTCAGATCGATTCCCGCCTCGTGCGCCTTTCGCCGGATAGCCGGCGATGTAGCGACGCGGCCTGGACGTTCGCTCGCCATGCTGGCAGCGCCGGCCCCATTCGTGCGGCTGGCGGTACTCCTCTGGATAACCGGCGCAGGCTGCGAAGCGGACGCATGTGAAGCGGGCGCAGGCGCCTCTGGCGCGGGTGGGGACGCCTCTGGCGCGGTGGCCTCAGGCGCGGGCGCCGCGGCGGCGGCATCTGTTTCAAACACGATCAGCTCCGCCCCAACCGGCACCATCTCTCCTGGCGCTCCAGTCGTCGAGACGACCCTTCCACTGACGGGTGCCGGCAATTCCACCGCGGCCTTTTCCGTCATGACCTCGACAATGACGTCATCCTCGCTGACCGCGTCGCCGGCTTTGACACGCCAGCCGACGATTTCCGCTTCCACCGTGCCCTCTCCGAGATCGGGCAGCTTGAACACGTAGCGACTCACGCTGCCTCCATCACGCTCTTCAGGGCGTGCGCGATTCGCGCTGGCCCTGGGAAGTATTCCCACTCGAAGGCGTGCGGGTACGGAGTGTCCCAACCCGTCACGCGCTGTATCGGCGCCTCGAGATTCCAGAAGCATGCCTCCTGCACGGTTGCGACCAGCTCTGCGCCGTATCCGCCGAATCCCGTCGCCTCGTGAACGACGACGCAGCGCCCTGTCTTGCACACGGAAGAGCAGAGCGTGTCGACATCGAGGGGAACCATCGTACGGACATCGACAATCTCCGCGTCGATACCCGCCAGGCGGACGGCTGCCTCCGCGACGTGGACCATCGTCCCGTAGGTCAGCACGCTGACATCATTGCCCGGCCGAACGATCGTGGCACGGCTGATCGGTACCGTGTAATAGCCTTCCGGCACTTCGCCTCTGGGATGCGAGCTCCACGGGATGGCGGGCTTGTGGGGATCGCCATCGAACGGGCCGTTGTAGATTCGCTTGGGCTCGAAGAATACAACCGGATCGTCATCCTCGATGGAGCTGATCAACAGCCCCTTCGCGTCATAGGGATTGGAAGGCATGACGACCTTGATCCCGCTGACATGCGTGAAGATGCCTTCCGGACTTTGCGAATGCGTCTGGCCGCCGCGGATGCCGCCGCCGCAGGGCGTGCGTATCGTGACCGGCGCGGAGAATTCGCCAGCGCTCCGGTAACGCAGTCGCGCGAGCTCGCTCACCACCTGATCGAAAGCGGGATAGATGTAGTCGGCGAACTGGATCTCCGCGACCGGCTTCAGTCCGTTCACGCCCATCCCGATTGCGGCTCCGACGATCCCACCTTCGGCAATCGGGGTGTCCAGGACGCGATGCTCTCCATACTTTCTCTGCAACCCGTCCGTCACGCGGAACACGCCCCCGAAATATCCGACGTCCTCCCCGAGAATCACCACCCGTGGGTCGCGCTGGAGCATAATGTCCATCGCGGAATTGAGTGCCTGCACCATGTTCATGTGTGCCATGGGATCAGCCCTCTTTCGCCACGGAACGGGTCTGTTGCTCCAGATTGCTCTTCGCCTGTGATCCCTTCTTGTGCTCCAGCGCCTGCAACGCCTTGAGCTGCTCTCGTTGCCGCGCAAGGTGTGGCGGCATCTGCTTGAACACATCCTCGAACATCGTGGCCGGGTCGAGCGTCGGGCCGTCCGTCAGGGTGCCGTAGGATGCGGCTTCCTTCCAGCAGGCGGTAACATGGGCCTCGAGCTCTTTCTCGAGCGCCCGGTGCCGTTCCTCGGACCATTCGCCCAGTGCGATGAGGTGCTGTTTCAGGCGCACGATGGGATCGCCGAGTGGCCAAGCCTGCCATTCGTCCTTCGGGCGGTAGCGCGCAGGATCGTCACTGGTCGAGTGCGCCGAAGCTCGGTAGGTCACGTGCTCGATGAGCGTCGGTCCGCCGCTCAATCTTGCGCGTTCGGCCGCCCAACGCGTCACTGCATGGACGGCGAGGAAATCGTTGCCATCGACGCGAATTCCCGGAATGCCGTACCCCGGACCGCGCGCCGCGAAGGTTCCATGCTCGCCGCCGGCAAAGCCCTGGAATGTCGAGATCGCCCACTGGTTGTTGACGACGTTGAGAATGACCGGCGCGCGGTAGACGGCGGCAAAAGTCAGTGCATGATGGAAGTCCGCCTCCGCGGTGGACCCTTCCCCGATCCAGCTCGCCGCAATGCGATCCTCCCCTTTGATCGCCGCGGCCATGGCCCATCCCACCGCCTGCGGGAACTGCGTCGCAAGGTTGCCCGAGATGGAGAAGATATTCCCGCTGGCCCAGTGATACATGACGGGCATCTGACGGCCCTTGCACATGTCGTGGGTGTTTGAAAGACACTGGCACATCAGGTCCGTGAGGCTGCGCCCGCGGACGACGTACAGGCCCTGATTGCGATACGCGGGGAACAGCATGTCGCCGGGGAGCAGAGCCATGCCCTGGGCGACCGAGACAGCCTCCTCTCCGGTCGACTTCATGTAGAAGGAGATGCGGCCTTGACGCTGCATTCGCTGCATGCGGTCGTCGAGGGTCCGGGTCAGCAGCATATGCCGCAAGCCGACCTGGAGATCGGCGGGCTCCAGGTGGGGATTCCACGGACCGACCGCTGTGTGCGTGTCGTCGAGGACCCGGACGAGGGACGTCGCGAGGCATTCCACCTCAGTCACCGCCGCAGTGACATCCGGTCTCGGTGCAGCGCCCGCCGGGGCGAGCTGTACATAGCTGAAATCCGGCTTGTCACCGGGCCGTGCCGGGGGACTCGGCACGTGCAGGCGCGACCGCTGGGTCATGGGGTTACTCGTTCGTCACACGCGGAAAATCTGGCGCGAGTGGGATATTACTTGCGCGGGGCGCAAGAGGCGTTCCAATTTACACCGCAAATCGCGCTTTTCCGCAACGAGTCATGCAATGCAGCAGGCCCGAAGGGGTCGGGGATGGCATTTGCGCGAAGCGCGGCGATCCGGGCATGGCCGCCGGACGCCGCAATTGCCCTGCCCGCAAGGCTTCCGCCTGCCATGCCGGCGAGGTTTCCGCCGCGCCATGCCCGCAAGGCTCCACGGCAATCGGGTGCCCGCAGGGCGGCCCACTCAGCGTTGATACGCCGACATCGAATAGGGCCGGCTGCTTATTCCCGTCGCCCACGTCCTGTCAGGTATTGCCTGCATGACGAATCGCAGCTCTCCGCCGCTCATGATTTCATCGTGGCGGATGAACGCGCGGGACAGCGGCCGCCCGTTGAGGATCACGGCGCCCACATAGACGTTCGTATCCGACAGGTGCTCGGCAACGATCGAGAACTGCCGGCCGTTCGGCAGATGCAACACCGCATGATCGACGAATGGCCGCCCGAGCACGTACTCCCCGGATCCCGGGGTGACGGGATAGAAGCCGAGCGCGGTAAAGATCAGCCATGCCGACATTTGCCCGAGATCGTCATTCCCCGACAGGCCATCCGGCACGGGCCGGTATTGGCTCGTGACAATCTGCTTCAAGCGCTCCTGCGTTTTCCACGGGCGCCCGGCATATACATAGAGATAGGCGATGTGGTGGCTCGGCTCGTTGCCGTGGGCGTAATAGCCGATCAGCCCCGACATGTCTTCCACGTTTGCGAATTTCGCCGGGTCCACTTTCGAATCGAACAGAGTATCGAGCTTCTCCACGAAGCGCTTGTTGCCGCCCATGAGCCGGATGAGACCGGCCGTATCCTGAGGCACGTACCACGTGTACTGCCACGCGTTGCCTTCGGTGTAGTCGCCGTAATAGCCGGCCGAGGCCGGGTCGAAGGGCTCGCGGAACCGGCCATCGCTGTTGCGCGCGCGCACGAAACCGGTCTTGCGGTCGAACACATTCCGCCAATGCGACGCACGCTCGTTGAATTGCCTGGCGACATCCGCCCGGCCGAGCGCGGCCGACATGCGGCCGATGGTCCAGTCATCGAATGCGTACTCGAGCGTCTTGGAAGCGCTTTCGCGCTCCCTGTCGGCCGCGACCCACCCGTTGCGCATGTACAGATCGAGCCCCGCGTAGCGGGGATTCGTTGCGCTCGCGATCATTGCCGCGAGCGCCGTGTCCGCCGCATAGCCGCGAATTCCCTTCAGCCACGCGTCGGCGATGACCGGAACCGCGTGATAGCCGATCATGGTCCAGGTTTCCTGGCCGTGGAATTGCCAGACGGGAAGCAATCCGTCGGGACTCTCCTGCCAGGATGCGAGCAGGGAGCGAACGAAGTCGACGTTGTCGGATTCCGGCCGCAACAGAGTCAGCAGGGGATGCAGGGCTCGATAGGTGTCCCACAACGAGAACGTGGAGCGGAACGAGAAGCCTTGCGCACGATGAACTTCGTGGTCCGGGCCACGGTACGAGCCGTCGTAATCCATGAACAGGCTCGGCGCCATGAATGCGTGGTACAGCGATGTGTACAGCATCTTGCGCACTGGCTCGGCCGCCTCGATGTCGAGCGCGGAAAGTGCCTCCCGCCACGCCGCGGCGGCCGCGGACCGCTTGGCATCGAAATCCCAACCGGGCGCCTCGGCTTGCAGGTTGCCGATGGCATTCGCCTCGCTCACGGGGGAAATGGCGACCTTCAGACCCAGCTGCGAGGAACCCCGCCCCTCGAAATCAAACACGGCCACCAGACCGCGGCCCTCGCGGGAAATCACGGCGTCCCGCCCTGCCCACGGTGCGAATTTCGGATCGTATTCGGGTGCGGGCTCGCGATCGTAGATCGCCTGAGCGCTGGGGCGGGATGAGAATCGCATCGCAAAGTACACTTGGCGGCCCGGTGCCCATCCGCGGGTCTCGCGATAGCCCGTGATCGTGCCATCCGGACGCACGCGGATACGGGACCAAAGCACCTTGCCCGGATAGTTGTAGATCGTGGAGCGCAAATCGACGAGCACGTGCGCGGGCTTCCCGGCGGGGAAGGTGTAACGGTGCAAGCCGACGCGCGCCGTTGCAGTCAGTTCGGCACGCACGCCGTAGTCCGAAAGCGTTACAGCATAGTATCCAGGCTCAGCCCGCTCGGTGTCGTGGCTGAAACGCGAGCGATAACCCGAGAGCGGCTTGTCCGCATCCCCGGGCTCGAGCCGCACTTCACCCGAGATCGGCGTGACCAGCACGTCCCCCAGATCGGAATGGCCGGCTCCCGAGAAGTGGGTATGCGAGAACCCGAGAATGGTTGGATCGCCGTATTGGTAGCCCGCCGCCCACGCGTAGCTCTGCTTGAAGTCGCGGATCTGCGTATCCGGGCTGAGCTGGATCATGCCGAACGGATAGACCGCGCCCGGGAACACGTGGCCGCCGCCTTCCGTGCCGATGAAGGGGTCAACCGAGGCCAGCGCACCGAGCGCGAGAACAAAAGTGGCGATACTCATGATGGGTCCGGACGTTCCTCTGCCAAGGGACTGCGACGGCAGCGTATCAGTGGCGGCGCCGGAAGTAAGGCTGCATGACGCCTGCATTGCGGCGTTGTCCTACGCCACAATGCGGAACACCTTTTTCCCGGAAGCGTTGCTGTAACAGTCAAACAACGCCAGGAGACCAGGAGAATGAACAGAATGAACATGAGAGTGAGATCCGCCCTCATCGCAGTGTCATCCGTACTCGCCGTAGGGGCTGCACAGGCGTCGGAAAGTGCCGTGCATGAAGCCCAGGCGCTCAGCAAGGCCAAGGTATCGCTGACGGATGCCATTCACATGGCGGAGCAGCGGGGCAACGGCCAGGCGATCAGCGCCGAATTCGAGTTCAAGAAGGGGCGCCCCGGCTACTACGAGGTCAAGGTGTTGCGCAACGACGGCAAGAAGCTGACCCAGTACGACCTGAACGCCAACAGTGGCAAGGTCACCGAAGCCAGCAACGAGGAATTCGAGAAGCTCTTCACGCGAATCAAGCCGGCCTCGATCCAGAACGCGCCGACCTCCTTGTCACGCGCCATCTCCACGGCCGAGGAACGCTCGGGCGGGAAGGCGACGGATGCCTCCGTCGATCGTGACGGCGACCAGGTGAAGTACACCGTCAAGGTAGCCAAGGCCGATGGGACGACCGAGAAGGTGAAAGTCAACGGCGCCGACGGCAAAGTCGCTTCCGCCAATTGAGAATCGCCTCGTCTGCGTAAGAGGATACCGCATGCCGATGCGGCATGCGGTCTCCTCCGCTCTGCGTGATGAAGACAGCTCTGCTCCCATCGGGTGAACGCGTACCCGTCTTCGGCATGGGCACCTGGCGCATGGCCGAAAGTCGCTCCGGCCGTGCGCAGGAGATCGCAACGCTGCGCCTCGGCATCGAAAGGGGTGCAACGCTGATCGATACCGCCGAGATGTACGGCGATGGCCGCGCCGAGCAACTGGTCGGCGAGGCCATTGCGGGCCGCCGCGACGAGGTATTCCTGGTCTCGAAAATATATCCGCACAACGCCGACGCCCACGGCGTGCCACGTGCCTGTGAGCGCAGCCTGCAGCGCCTGGGTACGGACCGGATTGACTTGTATCTGCTGCACTGGCGGGGCGCCGTTGCGCTCGAGGAGACCCTGGAGGCATTCGCAGCCTTGCAACGGCAGGGCAAGATCCGCCACTACGGCGTGAGCAACTTCGACCTGTCGGACATGCGCGAGCTCGGACAATTGGCGGCGGGACGGACGGTGCAGACGGACCAGGTGTTATACAACCTGGCGCGCCGCGGTCTCGAGTGGGACCTGGGTCCATGGCTGCGCGAACAGCGGATTCCCATCATGGCCTACTCGCCCGTGGAAGAGGGCAGGCTTCTGCAGGATCCGCGCCTGGTGGAACTTGCCAGGCGCTACGAACGGACTCCCGCGCAAGTGGCGCTCGCCTGGCTGCACGCCCAGGACCAGGTCATCGCGATCCCGAAGACGGGCCGCCGCGAGCGCCTGTTGGAGAATCTCGCGGCCCTGGAACACCCGCTCGACGCCGGCCAGCTCGGCGAGTTGGATCGCTTGTTTCCGGCGCCGGACGGCCCGCGTCCGCTGGAGATGATATGAGCACTCGCCTGTCCGGCAGCCCAGGCCGCTCGGGAACGCACATGGCCCGCAGTTTGTCGTGCCGGGCAGGTGAACGCTCCGCGCAGACCACGATTCGCGCCTGCGCGCTCCGGGGGTTAAAGTACGGCTGGGAAACGAGATGTTCCGGGGGCCGTTCCGGCAGTCATGAAGGCCAGGCATACTTTTCGGGGCGCGGTGCTGCGCGGCGCGCCGCGAACGCATCCCACAGCGCGGTCCGCCATCGTACCAACCCCGACCCGCATTCGCGTCCGCGTTGGCCGCGAAGTAGCTGGCCGGAGCGGCAAGGGTGTCTCGGTCATCTCGGGCTTACCGCTGGGTCCTGCGGATCTGGACGTGCTCGCCTCCGCCCTCAAGAAACGCTGCGGGGCCGGTGGAGCGGTCAAGGACGGTGTCATCGAGATCCAGGGCGACCATCGCGACCGGCTGGTGTCGGAGCTGTGCAAGCTCGGCTATGAGGCCAGGCGCTCCGGCGGCTGAGGCTTCCCCAGATGGCAAGCAGTGGCAAATATTGCTATAGATTACCTTTGCCGGACCGGCAGGGGTCCGCCTCGGAGCTGGGGGCGCCAGATGCGCCGATCGGCGTCCCGGAACTTACGTATCATGTGGGAGCTTCGAATGGGCAACAGTCAGGCGGAACACACCGTGCCGAACAATGACGGTTCCACAAGCCGCGCTCCACGCGGGGATGCGCTTCTCTTCGCCCGCAATTTCTTTCGCCATCCGCGCATGCTCGGCTCGATCATTCCGAGCTCGCGTTTTCTGATCAAGCAGCTGCTGCAGCCGATCGACTGGGAGAAGGCCCGGGTGATCGTGGAATACGGTCCCGGCGTCGGGGGTATCACCGCGGAAATCCTCCGCCGCATGCGCCCGGATGCCCGCCTGATCGCCATCGAGACCAACCCCGAGTTCGTGCGCTTTCTGCGCAAGTCGCTGGTCGACGAGCGCTTCCAGGTGGTGGAGGCATCGGCCGCCTCCGTCAAGGAGATCCTCGAGCAGTCCGGTCACGCCAAGGCGAACTACATCATCTCCGGCATTCCGCTGGGCAGCATGCCGCGGGCCCTGCGCGAGCCCATTCTGCGCAATACCTGCGAGGCGCTCGAGCCGGGCGGCTCATTCTTCGTGTTTCAATTCACGACGCGGGTCCTGCCCGATCTGCGGCGTTTTTTCCGCTACGTGAAGCGCAAGTTCGAGCCGCTCAACGTTCTGCCCGCCCATCTGTTCTTCTGCCAACCCGGCGCCGCGTAACATCCGCTGCGTTTGCGCGTGGTGGTGCGGGCCGCGCGCGTAGAATGGCGTGCCGACGGTAAGCCGCAGATACCCCATGTCCGAAACCAGCACCTGGTCCTTTCCTGAACGCCTGCAGCCGCGGCAGGAGAGGCTGCGCTTCGATCTGGATGCCGCGCTGCAGTCCGTGGTTCTCGTGCACTCCGAGATTCCCGACGAGGCCTTTACGGCCACCGTGCTCGGCACCGAGCGAATGGGACACGGTGTCGTCATCGGTTCGGACGGTCTCGTCCTGACCATTGGATATCTCATCACCGAGGCTGAATCCATCTGGCTCACCACGAACGAAGGTGCCGTCGTTCCTGGCCATGCGCTGGCCTACGATCAGGTCACCGGCTTCGGACTCGTGCTGCCCCTTGGCCGCCTCGATGTGCCCACCATGGAGCGCGGCTCTGCCTCCTCGGCGGCGGTCGGTGACAGCGTCACCGTGATCGGTCATGGCGGTCTCGAGCACGCGCTCGAGGCGAAGATCATCGCCAGGCGCGAATTCGCCGGCTATTGGGAATATCTGCTCGAGGAGGCTTTGTTCACCTCACCCGCCCACCCGCAATGGGGCGGCGCGGCTCTCGTGGGGCACGATGGCAAGCTGCTGGGGGTCGGCTCCCTGCTGGTGCAGGAGGCGGCGGGCGCGCAGACGATCGATGCCAACATGTTCGTGCCGATCGATCTTCTGGAGCCCATCCTGGAGGACATGCTCAAACTCGGCCGGCCCGCGCAGGCCGCGCGCCCCTGGCTCGGCATGTATGCAACCCCGCTCGAAGGCGTTCTCGTCGTCGGCGGACTCACTCAGGGAGGACCGGCCCATCGCGCCGGGGTACGGCTCGGGGATGTGCTTCTCGAAGTGGCAGGCGAGCCGGTCGCGGACCTTGCGGAGCTGCTGCGGAAGGTCTGGAGCGTGGGTCCCGCCGGCTCGGAAATCGCGATGACGCTGGTGCGCGGCCGCAATACCTCGCAGGTACGCGTCACCTCCGCAGATCGTAACGACTTCCTGACCAAGCCCAGGCGGCACTAGCCCGCCGCCAAAAGTCCCGTCTTTCGGCCATGTACTAGCAGGGCAAAAGCCACGCCTTTTGCCCGGCGCGTCGAAAGGGCCGCAGGCCGCTTTCGGCCATGTACTAGAGGATGGGGCGGATCAGGCTCGAATCGTCGTACTCCAGGAAGTTCACATGCGGACCGACCGCGTGCGTCACCATCCGTTCGGCTGGATACGTGCGCAGCAGATCCCGCGCCTCCGCGGGCGTTGCCTCGAGCCAGCTCCGATAGCCGTCCCGATGGAGAATCGCCGGCATCTGAGCGCCGGTTGCGTCGATCTGCGCAAGCAGGGTGTTGGCCTGCACGGTGATCAGGGCGCAGCCCTCGATCACATCGTCCTCGTCGGTCACGAAGCGATCCCACAAAGCGGCCACTCCAAACACGGGCCGGTTGACGAGCCGGACATAGAACGGCTGGCGGTGCCCCGCGGCGCTGCGCTGCCAGATGTAGAAGCCCGCGAGCGGCACGATGCAGCGCTGGCCGTAAAGCCACACACTTCGAAACTCCTCCGAGGAGTCGATCGCGCTGCTTCCAACACTGGGCTCGCCGGGGCCGGGGTCGTTGCCTTTTCTGGAGGCCGGCACGAGGCCCCAGCGCATCATCACACCTTCGGATTCCTTGTCGTGCCTGCGTACGACGGGCACGCTATGCGAGGCCGCGACGTTGAAGCGCGTCGAGAATGTCCACCAGCTTTTGCCGACGGAGATGTCCTGCTCCACCTCTTCCCGGTCAGGAATGACGATTCGTTCGCACATGGCATTCAAGCGTACGACTGGGCGGAGCGATGCGGAACTGTCCGCGGCCGGCGACACCGTGGCTGGGCGGCGCTATTGCGGCCAAGGCCACGTTATCTGGCGAATACCCGCCCATCGTCCGCAAATGCCTTGAGCTCGATGGCGTTGCCGGACGGGTCGAGAAAGAAGCACGTCGCCTGCTCGCCCGCCTGCCCTTCGAAGCGCACCTGCGGCTCGATGATGAACTGGACCCCGGCCGCCCGCAGCTTGCGCGTCAGGGCCAGCCAGTCGGGCAGCGCCAGGATCACCCCGAAGTGACGCACCGGGACGTTCTCGCCGTCCACTTCGTTGAAGGCGCCATCCGTCCGGCGCTCACACAGATGCGCCACGATCTGATGACCGTGGAAATCGAAGTCCACCCACTGAGCGGACGAGCGTCCTTCCGGACAGCCGAGCAGCTCGCCGTAGAAGCGGCGGGCCTCCCTCAGGTCGTGAACGGGAAATGCCAGGTGGAAGCGCGGCAAACGAGGAAGTGTCATGGATACCCCTGTTGGTTCGCAACATGCGCGCGCAGCGCGTCAGCCAGCCCGCCGCAGGCGACTTCCCCCAATGGACTAGATCACCTGGAATCCGGTGGGAAACGGCTCCGCCGGATCGATCCACACGGTGTTGAATCCCGTCGCGAAAGCGGATCCCTGGATCGAGGCAATGACGGCCGGTGTGCCGCGCAGATCCACGGTCTGCAGCACCTGACCGATAAAGCGGCTGCCGATGATGCTCTCGTGCACGAACGTCTCGCCGGGGCGCAAACGCCCGCGTGCGACGAGGTGGGCCAGCCGCGCGGAGGTCCCGGTGCCGCACGGGGAGCGGTCGATTGCGCGGTCGCCGTAGAACACGGCATTGCGCCCATCGGCGCCCTCCCCCTTGGGGCGGTCGGTCCACATGACGTGGCTGACTCCACGGATCGTCGAATCGAGCGGATGCACGGGCTCGATTGCCGAGCGCAACAGCGAGCGCACCACCGGACTCAGCGACAGTATTCTGGCCACTCCAAGCTCGTCGATGCCGCCATAGGCCGCCTGGGGCTCGATGATGGCGTAGAAGTTCCCACCGTACGCCACGTCCACGACCAGCGGGCCGAGCCCTGGAACATCGATGCGGACGTCCTGCGCGGCCACGTACGATGCCACGTTGCGAATGGCGACACCGGTCACCTTGTCACCCCGCGCCGTGTATTCGATTCCAATCACCCCGGCGGGAACCTCGATGCTGAGCCGTCCGAAGGTCCGTGGGCGGATCAGTCCATGCTCCAGCGCGAATGTGACGATGCCAATCGTTCCGTGCCCGCACATGGGCAGGCAGCCGCTCGTCTCGATGAACAGGACAGCGGCATCGTTCGCCGAATCGAACGGCGGGTAGACGAAGCCGCCGGACATCATGTCGTGGCCTCGCGGCTCGAACATCAGCCCGAGACGTATCCAGTCGAAGCGCGCGAGAAAGTCCTGGCGGCGCTCACTCATCGTGCTTCCCGACAGAAAAGGCGCACCGCCCGCAACCAGCCGGACGGGGTTACCCGCGGTGTGTCCATCGATGCAGAAAAATACGGATTTCATTGCTGTCGCGGCCTACACCGGGCGCCCCGCGGCCGCTTTCTTCACCATTGTCTCGACGGCGGCGCGACGCTCTGCGGCCAGCGGCAGGCGCGGAGGCCGTACGAGCTCCGAACCCCGGCCCATGAGCTGCTCAGCCAGCTTGATCGACTGCACGAGATCGTGCTCCGCGTCCAGATGCAATAGAGGCATGAACCAACGGTAGATCGCACGCGCCCGCTCGAGGTTGCCATGGCGGAGCGCCTCATACAGAAGCAGCGACTCCTTCGGAAAGGCGTTTGTCATACCAGATACCCAGCCCCTGGCACCGAGACATATTCCCTCGAAAGCGACATCATCGAGGCCTGCGAACACCACGAAGCGCTCTGCGAACGCATTGAACAGATCCGTGAAGCGGCGCGAGTCCGGCGCCGACTCCTTGATGGCCACGATGTTAGGCAGGTCGGCCAGCCGCTCGAGCGTGGAGAACCCGATGTTGACACGATAGGCAGGCGGATTGTTGTACAACATGATCGGCAGTGCCGTGGCCTGCGCGACGGTACGGAAGTGATACTCGAGCTCCAGGGAGCTCGGCACATACACCATGGCGGGCAACACCATCAGACCGTTCACACCGATGCGCTCTGCGTCGCGCGCGTAAGCGACGGCGGAGGCGGTCGTGAATTCCGAGACACCGGCGATGAGCGGCACCTTGCCGTCGATAGTTTCCACCGCAGCGCGCAGCACCGAGCGCTTCTCCTCCGGACTGAGCGAATTGTTCTCCCCGAGCGTGCCCAGAAGGACCAGGCCATGGACGCCATCGCGCACGAGCGCTGCCTGGACGGCCTGCGTGCCCGCCAGATCGACGTTCAGGGCCTTGTCGAACTGGGTGGTTGCGGCCGGGAAGACTCCCGACCAGGTGCAAGCGATCGGAGCAGCCATGGACTTGCCGGATGTTGAGCGGATAATGCAGATCGTATACGGTCAAGCGTCACACCGACAAGGCAGCCAGCTTGCATGGCGGATGCGAATTGCGGCGAGGACACGGTCGCCGTCATTGGTGCCGGGGTCATCGGCTGCGCTGTAACGTGGGCGCTGACGAAATCGGGACGCCGGGTACTGTTGCTCGACCGCGCCGATCCCGCCTCGGCGGGTGCTTCCTTTGGCAACGTCGGACACATTGCCACCGAGCAAGTACAGCCACTGCCGTCTCTGCGCCTCCTGGCGGGATTCTGGCGAGAACTGTTCGCGTTCGATGGACCGCTCGACATTCCACTGCGTCGCGTGATGACGCTCGCGCCGTGGATGGGCCGCTTCGCCATCGCAGCGTTCCTGCAGAAGACGAATACCGGGCATCTCGAACCATTGATCAGGTGCGCAGCCGATGCGTGGGAAAGTCAGCTTGAGCAGATCGGACGCCGGGATCTGATCCTGCGCAACGGCCACTACGCCCTCTGGCTGGGCGCAAGAGCCGCCGCGCGGGCCGCGACCGAACGCCGATCCGCTGCAAGGCTGGAAGTCTCCACGGGTGCAGTGCCTGAAGAGTTGCTCAGAGCCGCTGCGGCCGCAGCGGCAGGAGCATCGGCACCGGCACCGGCACCGCGGGATATCGAACCCGCCGCCGGCGTGTGGTTTCCGGACAGCGCCCACATGTTGGATCCGGCCTTGGCCGCGCGCGCGTGCGCTTCGGCGGCGGCACAACGGGGCGCGATAGTGCGGCGCGCCTCGATTCGGCACATCCAGCCGCGAGGCGAGCGCATCGAGATTGTCACTGATGCAGACACGCTGACCGTGCGCACGGCCGTTGTTTGCGCAGGCGCATGGTCGAGGCCCCTGCTGGCGCCATTCGGCCTCCATGCACCGCTCGAAGCCGAGCGCGGCTACCACATCGAATTGCCGGGTCACGCAGCGCTCGCCAACGCGCCGATTCTGTATGCGGATCACAGCGTCGTCGTCACTCCGATGTCCGCGCGCCTGCGCTGCTCCAGTTTCCTGGAATTCGCAGGCCTCTACGCGCCGCCGGACCCGCGCAAGCCCGCCCGTCTGCGGGCAAAATTGCGCCAGCTGGGCTACCGGTGCGACCCCGATGGCCCGAGCTGGATGGGGCCGCGCCCCACCCTTCCCGACTATCTGCCTGCGATTGGCAGGGCGCCTGGGCACCACGAGCTGTTTTACGCATTGGGACATCAGCATCTGGGGTTGACGCTTGCGGCAGTGACCGCGGAGCTGATCGCGCAGCTCGTCGGCGGTCGGCAGCCGCGCTTCGACGTCGCTCCATTCGACCTGCGGCGTTTCGGGCCGCCGTAACCTGCGCTCGCGGGTAACACTGCCTTGGCGCCGAGCCTGCGTCCTGCCCCGTTCAAGCTGTGGCCCGGTCTCATTCCGCTGGCTCGTGGCGGCGGGCGCTGCAAACATCTCCTCCAGGCGATTGTCGGTCATCCGGCGGCCGGGCCGCGCACGCGCTGCATGAAATACCACCGGTGGCCCTCCGGATCCTGGGCTTCATACGCTCGGTCGGCCCAATAGTCTTCGCCGTAGTCTGTCGTCGTCGGCTCGCGCGTGATTTCCGCCCCCGCCGCCCGCGCTCGCGCACAATGCGCGTCGACATCATCGACATGGATGCATAGCTGTTGGGTGTTTGCTCCGCCGACCATCCTGGGACTTGCACGGACTGCGCCATTGCGCGCTGCAGCCTTTGCCGCGTCTCCCACCATGATCAAGCCACCGTCGAAGGTGAGCTCCGAGTGCTCGATGCGGCCCCCGTCGCCTTCGACCTTGAGGCGCACGTCGAAGCCGAATGCGTTGACGATCCAGTCAATCGCCTTGGCCGGATCCTCGTAGTACACGCCGCTCGAGATCCGCGGCCAGCCTGCCGGGGGAGTCTTCATGGGTTGCTCCTGTGAGATGCGAATGATATTTCCCCAGCCGAACCGGCCGCGGCCCTAACGCACTCCGGGGTGGGCCCCAGCGGTGTGCCCCTGCGGGGTCGAACCGTGTCGTCTCACCCCCGTATACTTCCGGATAGGATATACGTACAGCCACGAAATCTGTTCCCACCCGCCAGCTCCTGAGGCCTGCCGAGATCCGATGAGGGTCGTTAGCCATCAGCGTGCCCATGGCTCGCCGGCCTGGGGCGAATCCGTAGCGCATCGATCGATTACGCTCCGCGCCGCTTCGGCTGCAGGCCGTGGAGGCGCGAGTTGCGTTTACGCATTGCTGAGTTCGACCCTGGCGGCCCTCCTTTTCATGAGTGGGACCGCCGCTGCAGCCACTGCCTCGGCACCACTCCCGCGCATCACGCGAACAACCTCTCTCCTGGTCGTATCGCCGCATCCAGACGATGAATCGCTCTGTTGCGCCGGGGTCATTCAACGGGTCCTGCAGGCGGGTGGGCAGGTCGGCATCGTTTGGATCACGAGCGGCGACGCCTCCGAGCTCGATCTGCTGGTGGTGGAAAGAAGCCTGTTCATCCACCCCAAGAGGATGCGGAATCTCGCGGCGAAGCGCATGCAGGAATCGCGCAGCGCGGCGGCGATCCTCGGCGTGGCGCCGGATCGCCAGTTTTTCCTCGGCTATCCGGATCGCGGCGTGCTCGCGATCATTACGGACAATTATGTGACGCCCTATCACTCGAGATTCACAGACGCATCCAGCGTCCCCTATTCTGCGGCGCTGTTCCCAGGCCATCCCTACACCGGCCAGAGCCTGGAACATGACTTCGCTGCAGTGCTCGATCGCGTCCATCCGACACTGATACTGGCGCCGAGTCCCCGCGACTCGCATCCGGATCACCGCGCGACCGGCATCCTGGTGATGCAGGCTCTGAACCGGCGCCAGGGGCTGTCCAAGGTACGCTACTGGATCGTTCACGGGGGAGAAGGGTGGCCCGCACCGCGTGGCCTCGAGCCGGAGCTCGCTTTGACGCAGCCACCGCGCGGCGTTGGACTGGAGTTGACGCCGTTCCGGCTGGAGCCGGTCGAGGAGCAGCGCAAGCTGCTGGCTGTGCGCGCTTACCGCACGCAGATGGCGGTCATGTCGTCAGTCCTGCTGTCATACGTGCGCACGACGGAGCTTTACTCGCCGACCCCCATGCCGCAGATCATGGCCATCAACCGCTGACAATCAATCTTGCCCGGAGTATCGGATGACCCTGCAAACATACAAGGGAGCCCTGTTATTCGCGCCGTGCGAAAGTCGCACACTCGGGCTGGCGGCGGCTCAGGAGGCCGGCATCGAGCTTGCGGACCTGGAAGAGCGGCAATATGAGGGAGGCGAGTTCAAGCTGCGCCCGTTGCAATCGGTGCGCGACCGCGCCGTGTTCGTAATGCAATCACTCGCCGGTACGCCGGATGCGCCGATCGCGCAGCGGCTGGTGCGGCTGCTGTTTCTGTTGCAAGGTTTGCGTGACGCGGGCGCCGGACCCGTCATCGCCGTGGTCCCTTATTTGTCATACGCGCGCAAGGACCGCCGCAACAGGCCTCGCGACCCTGTGTATACGCGGTACGTGGCGCAGCTCCTTGAGGCATCCCGTGCCGATCGGCTCATTACCCTTGATGTTCACAACGCCGCCGCACTCGACAATGCCTTCCGCATTCCCGTCGATCACCTTTCGGCTCTCCCCATGATGGCCGCACACTTCAGCCAGCACGCCGCGCCCGCCAGGTGGGCCGTTGCGTCACCCGACGTTGGCGGGATAAAGCGCGCACAGTTATTCCGCGACCTTCTGGAACGCACGCTCGGCACGGACATCGAGCTGATCTTCATCGAGAAGCGCCGGGACGGCGGAGTCGTTTCCGGGGGCGGTGCGATTGTAGGCAACGCCCGCGGTCGCACCGTCGTCATCCTCGATGACCTGTGCGCCAGCGGTGCAACGCTGGTGCGCGCCGCCGCCGCGCTGCGTGCGGCTGGAGCCGCTTCAATCCAGGTCGCTGTTACACATGTCCCGGTCGAATCAGGTCTCGCAGCCCTTGCCGCGGCACCCGACATAGCGCAGGTTGTCACCACCGATAGCGTGGGGTGTCTGATCCGGCCGGACGATCCGGCAGGGCACGGCAACATACCGCCCACGGATGTTCGGAAAGTGATCGTGCTGCCGATCGGACCGTTGCTTGGATGCGCCATGGCCCGGATGATCCGCGGTGATCCGCTCGCACCGCTGCACGAGCATTGGCCGGTGCCGCGCACTTGAGCCGGTCGGCTGCCGGCCCCTCAGCGCGAATTGGGGCGGCGCCATCGCTCGAGCCAACGGTCCAGTGCCCCGGCGACACGTTCCTGCAGCCGATCGAGCCGGGCACGCTGCGGCCAGCGCCGCCGGTCGAGCTCCGCCGACTGCCCGCAATCCTTCTCGAACACGCGCGCGGCAACCTGCGCGAACACGGCGTTCTGCACCTCCTGGTTCGCCTCCAGATTCCACTTGAAACTCCACCGGTCGAGGTTGCTCGAGCCCACGGTGACCCAGTCGTCACACACCGTCATCTTTCCATGCAGCACGCGCGTCTGGAACTCGAAAATCCTCACTCCATTGCGCATCAGCTTGCCGTAGAACCGGCGGGCGGCGTGACGCACCCAGGGATGGTCGGTCAGCGGGCCGGGTACGAGCAGACGGACGTCCACGCCCCGCCGCGCAGCCCTCCGAAGCGCTTTGCGGAACCGCCGGGAGGGCACGAAGTACGCGCTCATGATCCAGGCGCGCTCGCGAGCCGCGCCGATCCGTGCAGCCACTGCGTTAGCGAGATCGGACCTGTACCACGCTTCGCTCAATACCACGCGACCGCGCGCCGTGTCCCCTGGGAGGGGATCACCGGGCGCGGTGGCTGTCGCAAGCTCGCCGCCGCTGGCGACCCAGGTCCGATGAAACGCACGCTGCCAATCCGAGACGACGGGGCCGTGAATCTCCACGACGAGGTCGCGCCAGGGCCAGCCAGGGGGCCCGGCCACGCCAAACTCATCGGTCAATCCAACACCGCCAACGAATGCGACCTCACCATCAACGAGCATGATCTTGCGGTGGTCGCGCAGGAAATTGCGGAGCCTCTTGCGAAGCTGCAGGCCGTTGTACACGCGCAGCTCAACCCCCGCGTCGATCAGCTGCCGGCGATCCGCCTGCGACAGGCCCATGGAGCCGAAACCGTCCACGACGATGCGCACGCCGGCCCCACGGCGAGCGGCGCGCACGAAAGCCTCGATGAAACGGGCGGCCACGATTCCAGATTCGACCAGATACATCTCCAGCAGGACGCTGGCGCGCGCGTCATCGATTGCATCGACCATGCGTTCGAAGTATTGCTCGCTCGCCTCGAGCAGCTCGAACCGATTGCCGTCGCGCCATGGCCATTGGGCGGAGTCCGGCACATGCCGGGCTGCTCGAGGTGCTCGCATGCGCCAAAGATGACCGAGCCCAGTACCCTCGTCTATAGAGGATCGGACGATTGATACGAATATGTCTTCTTGCCTCGTGGCTCGCAGCGCTTCCACTGACAGCGCAGGCCGATGCAGCTGCAGCGATCAACGGCGTACGGCTGCACGGTTGCCAAGGCAGCCGCGGTGCCGGATCTGCGCTGCGGCATAACGCCCGGCTCGATGAAACCGCGCGCCGGCTGTCGGGCGGTGACAGCCTGACTGAGGCTGCGGCAGGGGCGGGATATCGTGCCGTGTCGTCCGCATCCGTGCGCATGACCAATGTCCCGGACGACCGCGACGTCGGGCGCATCGCGCAAGGACGGTTCTGCTCTCAACTCATGGATCCGAATCTGCGGGAGATAGGCAGCTATCGCCGCGGGGCCGATGTGTGGGTGGTGCTCGCCGCCCCGTTCCTGCCGCCGCGGCCCGGTGACCGGGAACAGATCGCCCAGCGTGTTCTGGAGCTCACCAACCTCGCCCGCTCGCATGCGCGCCGCTGCGGAAGCGTGGCCTTTCCGGCGGCCCCACCCCTGATCAGGGTTCCCGCCCTGGAGCGTGCTTCGCTGGCACATTCCGAGGATATGGCCGCCCACGGATCTCTCGATCACACGGGTCATGACGGCAGCACGCCCGCGGAGCGCGTCACCCGCACCGGCTACAAATGGCGCGCGGTCGGCGAGAACATCGCGAGCGGCGTCACGAGCCCTCAGGAAGCCGTCGATGGCTGGGTCGCCAGCCCGCATCATTGCGAGAACCTGATGGACCCGCGATTCACCCAGATGGGCAGCGGGTACGCCGTGAATGCCTCGAGCGCCGGAGGAATTTTCTGGACACAGGTATTCGGTACTCCGCGCTGAACCGGCAATTACGCTTTTGGTCGCTTCCAGTTCACTGACCGGCGAGCACGCGGCGGCGCGCTTCCACTACAGTCCCCGCAACCTGTACGCAAGTTGTCGGGGATTGCAACGATGGAGCACGTGGCGGGCAAGGTGGCCTTCATTACCGGCGGGGCGAGCGGCATTGGACTCGGCCTGGCGAAGGTGCTGGTGAATGCCGGGATGAAAGTCGTCATGGCCGATGTGCGCCGGGATCATCTGGCTGCCGCCCGCGCCTGGTTCGAAGCTCACGGCCAGGATGGCAATGTACTTGGGATAGAGCTGGACGTAACCGATCGTGCCGCGTTCGCCAGCGCTGCCGCGCAAACCCTGGGAGCGTTCGGCAAGGCGCACATCCTGGTCAACAACGCCGGCATGGGCATAAGCGGATCCATCAAGCAGGCACGCTACGATGACTGGGACTGGGGGCTGGGCGTCATGCTGGGCGGCGCCATCAACGGCATCACGACGTTTCTGCCGCATATTCTTGCCCACGCAGAAGGCGGTCACATCGTCAACACATCGTCCATGGCCGCCCTGATCCCGATGACCCACTTCTCGATCTACGGAACTGCCAAGGCGGCCATGATCGGCCTGTCGGAATGCATCCGTGGCGACCTGGCGGCGGACAACGTCGGCGTCTCGGCCTTCTGCCCGGGGCCGGTACAGACGAACATCCGCGAGAGCGGCAGGACCCGTCCCGACAAGTACAAGGCCGACAGCGGCTTCGCCGCGATCGAGGAGCGTCTGGCCGCGCGGCCGAATGACCCGCTGTGGATGGATCCGGTGGAATGCGGCGAGCGGATCCTGCGCGGCATCCGGCGCAACGACCTGTATATCTTTACGCACCCGGAATTCAGGGAAGGCGCGGCGGAGCACTACGCGGCAATGCTGGCGGCGTTTCCGCAGGAGCCGATCAACAACGCGCGAGCCGATGCGATCCGCTTCCTGCTCAGCAACCCCATCTTCAAGGAAGAGCTGCGCAAGAAGCGCTAGCCCCATCGCGACGGCTCCGCTCCCGGAACGAAGGCCTCCTGCGGCTTGCCGCTGCGGCTCAGCGCGAGCGCTTCCTTGACGGCCTTGCGCTCACGCATGCGGTGCAGGAAGTCCACTATCCGGGGCGTGTCCCGCTCGTTTACGAGCTCGGGCGCAAGGCCCGGCAGCGGGCACAACAGCGCGAAAGCGTCAATATCGGCCACCGAGTAGACGGAGCCCGCGAGCCACGGCGCGCTGCTCAGCGTCTGCTCCACTTTGCGAAGCGGAAACTTCAGGCGCTCGCGTGCACTGACGACAGCCTCGCCATCGTATGTCCCATCGAGCATCGCCGACCATGCGTTGCGCCGCTCCAACGGCTGTATGCTCTGCAGTCGCGCCTCGAGGACCTGCGGATCCTGGCTTCTCAATACGGGAGCCAGGTACTTGAGGCAGCCGAGCAAGCTCACATCGGCGCCGAGGCCGGTCAGGAACTGGCCGCAGGCCCGGGCGCGATAGTGTTGGAACGCATCCCCTGCGGACAATTCCTCTCCCGGCAGGCTTTCCGCGATATATTCCAACATGAAGAACGAGCTGCTGATGAGCGTGCCGCCGTGCACGAGGAGCGGCCCTTCGCGTTCCAGCTGCAGCGCGCTTTCGGTGTTGTGCGGCACGGCCGGCGCGAACTGCTCGAAGGCGGTCGGATCGAACCAGCGGCTGACGAACGCGGCCCGCTTCTCGTTGAGCGCGATGAGCGGTTTCAGGAAATACGTGTTCGGCTCCCAATGATACAGCTCCAGTGGCGTGCTCATCCGCGCTCCAGCATCTTGATGCGCTCAGCCATCTGCGTGCGCCCCTTCGCCCAGGTCTGCCGCGCCGCGGGGCGCTCGTAGATCTTCCGCAGCCACTCCATGATGCGCGGAGTCTGCTCATCGTTGCAGCGGTCGGGCTGCGACAGCGGCAGTGCGTAGCCGAGATTGAAGCCGTTGATGTCGCCAAGCGAATAGGTCTCGCCGGCTATCCACGGGTGCGCTGCGAGGTGCTGCTCGAGAATGCCCACCGCGAAGGCCACGCGCCGGCGCGATTCAGCAAGCTCCGCAGCCGTGAACTCGTTGAACAGTGCCTTGCGCCAGGCGCTGCGGCGCGCTTCGAGCGGGATGCGCCCGATCGCATCGCGCAATTCCTGCGGATCGCGTTGCCGGGCCGCCGGGCCCACGAACACGGCCCAGCCGATCATGCTCAGGGAAGGCGCGAAGTACGAGTCGAAGAAGCGCATCCACCAGCGCATCCGCCAGCGCTCCAGCGGGTCCTTCGGCCGGAGCGGCGGACCGTCGAACTGCTCATCGATGTATTCCATCATCGGCGTCGATTCCGTAAGGACGCGCTCATCGTGCACCAATGCCGGGATAGTGCCGTCCGGGTTGACCTTCAGGTAGTCGGGCTGGTGCTGGTCGAACCGCAGCAGATCCAGGTAGTGGCTGTGATACTCGACGCCCTTCTCCGCGAGGGTCAGCATGGGTTTGCCGGAGTTCGCGTTCGGCTCCCAGTGATACAGGGTCAACATTTCGCCCTCCTCGCACGGCTTGCGGGTCAGCTTGGGCCGCAACCGCCGTGCGCATCTTGCCCGCAAGCGCAACCCCTTGCTCGACGGATCGCGAAATGGGAAGCGACACCGAGGGAACGCCCGGGCCCGGCGCGGTGGCAAGATCGCGCCGGGCTCCATTAGACTCGAAGGGCGATGCACCAGGGGGGCGAAGAACCAATATGGCTACGACAAATGTCCTTCCCACACCCGGCTTTCTCGACCGAGAGCGCACGATCGCCGACCCCGGCTTCAACCGCTGGCTGGTCCCACCGGCCGCTCTCGCGATCCACCTGTGCATCGGCATGGCATACGGCTTCTCGGTCTTCTGGCTGCCCTTGTCCAGGGCCGTCGGTATCACTCACTCGGTGGAGTGTCCGCACGACATAACCTTTCTCGCGCGCCTGTTCGCCACGACATGTGACTGGAAGGTTTACATGCTCGGGTGGATGTACACTCTCTTTTTCGTAGTTCTCGGCCTGGCGGCGGCCTCGTGGGGCGGTTGGCTCGAGCGCGCCGGCCCGCGCAAGGCAGGCGTCGTCGCGGCAGTATGCTGGTGCGGAGGCCTCGTCATCTCCGCCGGCGGCGTCGTGCTGCACCAGTTATGGCTGATGTGGCTCGGTTCCGGCGTCATCGGCGGAATCGGGCTTGGCCTGGGCTACATCTCCCCCGTATCGACTCTGATCAAGTGGTTCCCGGACCGGCGAGGCATGGCCACCGGCATGGCCATCATGGGTTTTGGGGGCGGAGCCATGATCGGCGCACCGCTCGCGGACCGGCTCATGAAGTTCTACGCCACGCCCGTGTCGATCGGTGTGTGGGAGACATTCCTGACGCTCGCCGCCATCTACTTCGTGTTCATGATGGCAGGCGCGCTCGGGTACCGGGTGCCTCCGGAGGGCTGGTATCCCGCCGGCTGGGATCCGGCGCGGGCGGTGAAGAAATCCCTGGTGACCGACAAACATGTGCTGTTGCACGTCGCTTCGGCAACACCGCAATTCTGGCTGCTGTGGGGCGTGCTCACGCTGAATGTGAGCGCCGGCATCGGCATCATCGGCATGGCCTCCCCGCTCCTGCAGGAGGTCTTCGGCGGCCGGCTCATTGGTGTCGCCGCGACGATCGACCAGCTCAGCGTGGCACAGAAGGCGCAGATCGCCGCGATCGCCGCCGGCTTCACCGGCCTGCTGTCGCTGTTCAACATCGGCGGGCGCTTCTTCTGGGCCTCCCTGTCGGATCGCCTGGGCCGCAAAGTCACCTACACCGTATTCTTCCTGCTGGGCATCGCTCTGTACGTCTCGATTCCCTGGACGGCGGCTACGGTGAACGTGGCGCTTTTCGTGATGTGCTGCTGCATCATCGTCTCGATGTACGGCGGAAGCTTCTCGACCGTACCGGCATATCTTGCGGATCTGTTCGGCACCCGGTATGTGGGCGCAATCCACGGCCGGCTGCTCACGGCATGGTCCACCGCCGGAGTCCTGGGTCCCGTTCTGGTGAACTACATCCGCGAGTACCAGATCGATCACGGCGTGCCGCGCGCACAAGCCTACAGCATCACGATGTTCATCCTGGCCGGCCTGCTGGCCATAGGATTCATCTGCAACTGGCTGATCAGACCGGTAGATCCCACGCACTACATGACGCGCGCTGAAATAGACGCCGACGAGAAGGCCAAGGGGTCCCGGAGCGTGGCAGCTTCGTCGACGCCCCCGCCCTCTGGAGCCGCCGACGCGCGCCTCACTTGGATGGTGCCAGCCGCATGGCTCGCAGTGTGGATCCCCCTTGGGTGGGGCGTGTGGGTTACGCTGCAGAAAGCGGTAGTGCTGTTCAAGTAGTGCTAGCGTGCAGGCTCCGGCACCGCCCGCCGGTTGAACAGGACGAGCAGCCCGGCCGCGAGATACAGCACCACGAACCAGGCCACGGTGCGTGTCAGCAGCAGATAGCCCAGATGGTAATACGAGGCGATGTACCACTGTCTCCATGCCGCCCAGGCACCAATCAGCATGGCCGCGGCACACACCAGCACCAGCACCAGCCTCCTGATCGGCGGCGGTAGAAGATCGCCGGTCGCCGGTTGCGGCGAACGGGCCACCACGGCTCGGAACCAGAGAGCTACCACGAGCAGTCCGAATGCCGAGCTCAGGTATTGCAGCAGATGATTCATCTCCGTGTGCCAGCCGAGCAGGGAGATCGGCGCGCTCAGAGCGGACACGCGCGCCGTCGTCCATCCGTCGGAATGCGTAAGGGAATCCCACGCAATATGCGTCCAGGCTCCGATCAGGATCGACAGCAGGCCCACCGGCCAGTGCAGAGGCCGCGCTGCGAACCGCTCGATGGAGCCCAGACAGGCTGCGCGTGTGCGGGCGCTCAGCAGGACAGTCAACGGCTCGCGCAGCAACAGGGTCAACACCAGCAGTGCCATCCCGAGCGGCAGGCAAGTGACGAGCGACCCATACAGGGTGTGGGTGTCGCTCAACATCCGGCCGAACCGGTGCGGGAAGTAATACGGCACATCCGGCACCAGGCTGCCGATGATGAGCGGAACGGTCAGCAGGAACCTGAAGCGGCGCAGCGGCAGGACGGCTGCCGGATGCGCAAAGGTGAATGGCATACGCAGGAAGACTCGCAGATATGGCAGGCCGCCCGCAAGTCCTTCGCAGCCGCCAAGGCGAAGCACTTCCGGCGCGGAATCCGCGGGTACCGCAGGCCGCATGGAGAGCTCCCGCCGGCGGCGGGCGGGGCCGTGCCGCGCGGACGCATTGAAGGCGCAGCCCCGGCTGTTATGTTTGCTTCCGGGGCCCGAGTGCCAGCGAATCCCCGGCGTGCTGCCAGATTCGCAGCCCGCCGGTGAAGGCGTTGCGGTTGTCGCCGGGCCGCGCATTGCGCGGCAGGTTCTTCAACCGTCTGAGGTTGCCGCCGCCCAGCACGACGTAGTCCACTTCGAGAGCCCGGCTCAGTTGCTCGACGACTTCCCGCACCGTCTTGCGCCATTTCCGGGTACCCAGCTTGCAGCGGCCCCGCTCGCCGACATAATCCTCGAAAGAGCGGCCCCGTTTGTAGGGCAGGTGTCCGATCTCCATCGGCTCGACCATCCCGTCCAGGATGAGGGTCGCTCCGAGACCGGTGCCCAGTCCCAGAAACAGCATTCGGCCACCCCGATAGCTGCCGATGGCCTGCATGGCGGCGTCATTGATCACGCGCACCGGAGCGCCGAATGCCTTGCCAAAATCGAAATGCACCCAGCCGTGACCGAGATTGTAGGGCTCGGCAGTGATCTTGCCGTGGATCACCAACCCCGGGTAGCCGATCGAGACCGCACCGTACGACGAGCGCGGTACCAGTGCGGCTACCCCCTTGACCATGGCAGCGGCCGTCATTCCGGGCCCGGAGACGAACTTGGCGATTTTGCCGCGTGGGCCGACGCGAAATTTGATGTGCGAGCCACCGACGTCGATGACCAGGACCCGCCGTGGAATCGTCCATTCGGCGCTGTTCGCTTTGGTGGGCATTCGAGGATTATCGCTCGCGCGCCAGGCCATGGCCATTTGCCGTGCCTGCGCCTGCGCCTGCGAGGCGTGACGGTCAGGGGCGTGCGGGGCCGGCTGGCCGCACCGGCGCATCGGGCCGTCGATTGAGGGCTTTGAATTGCACGCACAGCGGGGTCACTATTGGCGCAAGGCACCAGCGGAGAGCGCGGCGAATGATTCGATCACTCGTTCTTGGGGCACTGGCCCTCATGCCGGCGTGGCGCGTGGCCTGCGCCGCCGACGATGAAAACTCGAAGGTCCTGGGCTCCATTCATGTCGCGGCGGGCCAGCACGCGGCCGATGCGACGACCGTGAATGGATCCATCGAGCTCGGTGAGAACGCTGTCGTAAAGCGCGCCGAGACGGTAAACGGCAGCATTACCCTGCATCAGCACGCCTCGGCGGCATCGCTCGAGACTGTGAACGGCTCCGCCCGCCTGGAACAGGGAACCCGCGTTGCGGGCGGAATCGAATTGGTCAACGGTCACATCGCTCTGGACAAGCAGGCCGACGTTGCCGGCCGGCTGACCAACGTCAACGGGTCGATCCAACTCGACGCGGCGCACGTCGGCGGAGGAATCGAGACGACGACCGGCGACATCGACATAGGCGCCAACTCGCGCGTGGAAGGCGGCATCCTCGTGAACAAGGAAAACGAGGGATGGTTCAGTTTCGGCTCGCCCAGGATCCCGCGTGTGGTGATCGGACCCGGTGCCGTCGTGAAGGGAACTCTCAAGTTCCTGCGCGAAGTGAAGCTGTATGTAAGTGATCGCGCGACGATCGGTCCGGTCGAGGGAGCCACCGCCGTCAAATTCTCGGGCGCCCAGCCTCCCGCCTAAAACAATCCTACTATCTTGCCGTTCTCGTCCACGTCGATCGAGCTGGCCGCTGGGACCTGCGGAAGCCCCGGCATCGTCATGATATCGCCGCAAATCATGACGACGAATTCCGCTCCCGCGGCCAGCCGCACTTCGCGGATGATGACGATGTGATGCGAAGGCGCGCCCCGCAGCTTCGGGTCGATACTGAAGGAGAACTGCGTCTTGGCGACGCACACCGGGTAGTGGCCGTACCCTGAATGCTGCAGACGATCGATCTGTGCGCGCACCGTGCTGTCCGCGTCCACGTCAGTCGCATGATAGATCTTCGTTGCGATCGCCTTGATCTTCTCCCACAGACTTGCATGATCGTCGTACACGAACCTGAAGGTGCTCGGCTGCTCGCACAGACGTACCACCTCGTGCGCAATCTCGGCGGCGCCCTGGCTGCCTTGCGCGAAATGGCGCCCCAGGACGACCTTCACACCACGAGGAGTGACAAGGTCGACCAGCCGCTGTATCTCCCGCGGTGTATCCTCCGAGCGATGATTGATGACCACCACACAAGGCAGACCGAATTGATTGCGCACGTTGTCGATGTGCCGGTCGAGGTTTGCGACCCCCTCTTCGAGCGCGCCGACGTTCTCCTTGCCCAGCTCGGCCATTTCGACCCCGCCGTGATACTTCAGCGCCCGGATCGTGGCAACGATGACCGCCGCGGAGGGCCGGAGATTGGCTTTGCGGCACTTGATGTCAACAAACTTCTCAGCGCCCAGATCGGCGCCGAATCCTGCCTCGGTCACGACGTAATCGGCGAGCTTCAGCGCCGCACGGGTCGCCACTACGGAGTTGCAGCCATGGGCGATGTTGGCGAACGGGCCGCCATGGATGAGCGCCGGGTTGTTCTCCAGGGTCTGCACGAGATTGGGTGACAGTGCATCCTTCAACAGCACCGTCATGGCGCCGTGAGCTTTGAGATCCCGTGCCAGAATGGGTTTGCGCCCGGTCGTGTAGCCGATGACGATCCTGCCGAGGCGCTCCCTGAGATCGGACAGGCTGGTGGCCAGGCAGAAGATCGCCATGACCTCCGAGGCCACCACGATGTCGAAACCATCCTGGCGCGGGTAGCCGTTCGCGGAACCGCCCAGGCCGACGACCGTCTCGCGCAGCGCCCGGTCGTTCATATCGAGCACACGGCGCACGCTGATGCGGCGCAGATCGAAGCCGAGCTGGTTGCCGTGATGGATGTGGTTATCGACGAGCGCCGCCAGCAGGTTGTTCGCGAGCGCGATCGCGGCGAAGTCGCCCGTGAAGTGCAGGTTGATATCCTCCATCGGGACGACCTGCGAGTAGCCGCCTCCGGCGGCGCCGCCCTTCATGCCGAACACCGGACCCATGGCCGGCTCGCGCAGACAGATGAGCGCTTTCCTGCCGATGAGATTCAGCGCATCGCCGAGGCCCACGGTCGTCGTGGTCTTGCCTTCACCGGCCGGCGTTGGCGAGATCGCCGTCACCAGCACGAGTTTGCCGTCCGGCCGGCTATCGAGCTGCCGCACGTAATCGAGGGATAACTTGGCCTTGTAGCGCCCGTAGAGCGCCAGGCTGTCCTCCGGCAGGCCCAGGCGCTCGCGCGCAACCTGCACGATCGGCTGCATCTTCGCCCGTTGCGCGATATCGATGTTTCGTAGCGTCATCGGCTCACTCTTCCAGGGGCATGCGCCTACATTACCCGGCTGCCGCGTTGCGGTACATGGGCGGGGACGGAAGTTGCACTTCGCGGTCGTGCCGTGATTCCATGCCGCTGATCACTCGCCAGTACCGCACTCGCTGTAGCGCCCCATGCTGTGGCTCAAGGCCTTCCACATCATCTTCGTCATCACCTGGTTCGCGGGACTCTTCTACCTGCCACGGCTTTTTGTATATCACGCGGCCGCAACCGACGCGGTCGGACTGGAGCGCTTCGTCGTCATGGAGCGCCGGCTGTTTGCGCTCATGACGTTGGGAGCAATCCTGGCGGTGCTGTGCGGCGTCTCGATGATTCTCGCGGCACCTGCCTACCTGCAGTTCGGCTGGCTCCATCTGAAACTCGCGCTGGTCGCCGCGCTGATCGGCTATCACATCTGGTGCCGGGCCCTGATGAGGGCGCTGCGCGAGGGCCGCAACATGCACTCGCAACTCTGGTACCGGGTGTTCAATGAGGTACCCGCACTGCTTCTGATAGCGATCGTCGTACTGGCAGTGGTCAAGCCGTGGTGAGCGTGACGCGGGACGCCGCCTCATTGCACCGCGTGTCATGTCGCTAAACAGAGACAGGATGCCATTGCTAGAATCCCCATACCTGGTGCGCAAGCGCCGGTCGAGGTCTGCGGTTACGTGAGCGTCCGCGCGCGTTTCTCTGCATTGCTGCCCGCGTCCTGGCGCAACTCATCCACGCTTGCGCCGTTCCACTCCCGCATATTCGCTGCGATCTGGACCGCGAGCCTCATTTCGAATTTTGGCAGCCTCATTCAGGCAGTGGGCGCTTCATGGCTGATGACATCGATCGCTCCCTCGGCCGATATGGTCGCGCTGGTCCAGGCCTCCACGACCTTGCCCATCATGCTGCTGTCGCTGCCCTCCGGCGCCACGGCTGACATCTGGGACCGGCGCCTGGTCATGATCATTGCCCAGGGACTCATGCTCGCTGTCTCGGCGGTACTGACGGTCATCGGCTACATGGCATTGATCACGCCCTGGGTGTTGCTGTCGCTGACATTTCTCATCGGGTGTGGCACGGCGCTCTACGGGCCCGCCTGGCAGTCCTCGGTCGGTGAGCAGGTCCCGCGCGCCGATCTGCCGTCGGCGGTCGCGCTCAACAGCCTCGCTTTCAATCTTGCCCGCACGGCGGGCCCGGCCATCGGCGGCGTGATCGTCGCGAAGGCCGGACCACCGGCGGCGTTCATGATCAATGGCTTGTCCTATGTGGCGCTGATCGTGGTGCTGGCACTCTGGCGGCGGCCCCGGCCAGCGGCAATTCTGCCGCCGGAAAACATGTTCATGGCGATGGGGACCGGCGTGCGCTATGCGCGGCTGTCGCCCGGGATCCGCACGGTACTGATGCGCGGTGTCGTTTTCGGCGTGCTCGGCAGCAGTGTTTGGGCCTTGATGCCGCTGATCGCTCGCGACCTCATCGGCGGCGACGCCGTTACGTACGGCGTGCTGCTCGGAGCATTCGGCGGCGGCGCGGTGCTCGGTGCACTCGGCATCACGTCGCTTCGCAAGCGATTCACGAATGAGCGCATCGTCTGGACCTCGACGGTGGCCTTCGGTGTCGCCAGCGTCGTGACGGGCATCAGCTCCTGGCACGCGTTGAGCATGTTGGCACTCATGGCGGCGGGTGCGTCCTGGGTACTGGCCCTTTCAACCTTCAACGTGACCGTTCAGACCTCCTCGCCGCGGTGGGTAGTGGGACGAACAGTGGCGATCTATCAAATGGTGACGTTCGGCGGTCTGGCGATCGGCAGCTGGCTGTCGGGCGAGGTTGCGAGCCGGTTCGGCCTCGTCAGGTGCCTCGTCGCCTCCGGTGTATTGATGGCGGTCTCCGCGCTCCTGAGCCGCAGGTTTCCGCTGCACCAGCCCGAAGGGCTGAATCTCGATCCCTCGCGCACCTGGTCGGCGGTGAGCCGTGCGCAACTCGATCGTCTCATCGACAGCGGCCCCGTCGTCGTGACCGTCGAGTACCGGATCGCGCCCGTCAACGCCGAGCGCTTCCGGCTCGCGATGCGCGAGCTGCGGCGCATCCGCCGCCGGGATGGTGCAAGGCGCTGGTCGCTGATGCAGGACATGGCGGCGCCCGAGATCTGGCTGGAGCGCTATCACAGCCCGAACTGGATCGAGCATCTGCGCCGCCATCACCGCTTCACCGTCTCCGACCAGGAGATCGAAAGGCGCGCGCTGGCTTTTCACCAGGGCGATGAGCCGCCGCACGTCCGGCACTTCATCGAGCGGCGTCTGGATGAGACGCTGGGCGAGCGCAGCGCGGCCACCGATCCCAACCTGCCCTCCGGTCCGGTATCCCTCGCCTCCGCGGCCGACGACGCCTGACTCGATTGACGGCGATTATGTGAAATAAGCCCTGACCAGATGTCACATTCTGTGACGAGCCGCCGACGGTGTACCCGCACCAAATTGGTACGTTGCGGGTTGATGGATGGCGGTATATGACCACTGCGCTCTCACAGAAACCGCAGCCCGCGCCCCCCGAGGCCGACGTCGCCCAGGACAACGCGCGGATGCTGAATACACTGCTTGCCAACGTAGACGGCATGGTCTACCGGCGGCGGTTGGACGCCGACTGGACGATGGAGTTCGTGAGCAGCGGCTGCCTCAAAGTGACCGGCCGCCCTGCCGGCGACCTCCTGCTCAATACCCGCGCCGCATACGGCGAACTGGTGATTCCCGAGGACCGCATGTGGGTCCGGGAGGCGATCCGCTGTGCGGTGGAAGAATCCAGAGCGTTCGACCTCGAATATCGAATCGCGCATGCCGACGGCGACGTCCGTTGGGTCTGGGAGCGCGGGACTGGCGTCGCGGACGAGCACGGCAAGCCCATCGCTCTGGAGGGGCTGATCCAGGACATCACCCAGCGCAAAAGCGCCGAGCACGCGCTGCGCGAGGCGGAACGGCGCTATCACGGTCTGTTCGACAACGCGATAGAAGGAATATTCCGCTCCACCGTCGAGGGGCATTTTCTCGATGCGAACCCGGCGCTCGCTCACATCTACGGCTTCGATTCGCCAAGGGATCTGATGGCCTGGGTGAGCGACATCGGGCGCCAGCTCTACGTGGAGAAACAGCGGCGCGACGAATTCATGCACATCGTGAAAGCCCGCGGATCGGTGACCGGCTTCGAGTCCCAGGTCTACCGCAGGAACGGCGACATCATCTGGATCTCGGAGAATGCACGCGCCATTTTCGCCGAGGACGGCAAGCCCGTAGGCTACGAGGGCACCGTCGAGGACATCACGGAGCGGCGGCTTTATCAGGTTCGTATCGAGCACCAGGCCAACTACGACACTCTGACGGGGCTTGCGAACCGCTCGCTGCTGCAGGACCGGCTGCAGCAGGCGCTGCTGACGGCAGCGAGCTCGGGCAGGCGTATCGCCGTCGCCTTCGTCGATCTGGACCGGTTCAAATTCATCAACGACAGCCTCGGCCACCACGTGGGAGACGAGCTGTTGAAGTCGGCCGCCGCAAGGCTCAAGTCCTGCGTGCGCGATTGCGACACGGTCGCGCGCCTGGGCGGCGACGAGTTCGTGCTGCTCATCAACGGGCATACCGGCCCGGAGTACGTGCGCCAGCTCATGGCCCGGATGCTCGCGGCGGTCTCGCAGCCCTGGGTCATCGAGCAGGGCGAGTTCCTGGTCAGCTGCAGCATCGGGGTCGCCCTTCATCCCGAGGATGGCGAGGAGGCGCTGACGCTTCTGAAGCATGCCGACTCCGCGATGTATCGCGCGAAGGACAGCGGCCGCAACAATTTCCAGTTCTTCACGCGCGAGCTGAACGCGCTCATGACCGAACGGCTGGAGCTGGAAACCCACTTGCGCCGCGCGCTCGAGCGCCAGCAGTTCGTGCTGCGCTACCAGCCGCGGGTGAATCTCGTCACGGGACAGATCGTCGGAGCCGAAGCACTGCTGCGGTGGCGAATTCCACAACGCGGCACGATTCCGCCACGGCGTTTCATCGCCCTGGCGGAGGAGACCGGACTCATCGTGCCCATCGGAAAATGGGTGCTGCAGAGCGCCTGCGCGCAGAACAAGGCCTGGCAGGATGCCGGCCTGCCGCCGATCGTCGTCTCGGTCAACGTCTCCCCGCGCCAGTTCCGCCAGGAAAACCTGCTGCAGACGGTCGCGGAAGCGCTGCAATCAACCGGACTGGACCCGCACTTCCTCGAGCTCGAGCTGACGGAAAGCATGGTCATGCACGACGCCCCGCAGCTCGTCGCAATGCTCGATGAGCTGAAGGAGCTCGGCGTGCAGATTGCGGTCGATGACTTCGGCACGGGCTACTCGAGCCTGTCCTATCTCAAGCGCTTCCCTGTGGATCGCCTGAAGGTTGACCGCTCGTTCGTCGAGCACATGACGACCGAAGCGGACGACGCCACGATCGTGCGGGCAATCATCGCCCTCGGACACAACCTCGGTCTCAAGGTCGTGGCCGAAGGCGTCGAGTCGGCGCAGCAGTCGCGTGCCTTGCGCGCCTACCAATGCGACGAGGCACAGGGCTTTCTGTTCAGCCGCCCGGTCTCCGCGCGCGATCTGCCGCGGTTGCTCACCAGATCGAGACCCGGTCCCCGGGCTTGATGAACAGCTTGTCGCCGGGTTGCACGTCGAATGCCGCGTACCAGGCGTCAATGTTGGGTAGTGGGCCGTTGACGCGGAAGAGCGACGGGCTGTGCTCGTCGGACATCACGATCTCGCGCAATTGTCCTTCGCGGTACTTCTCCCGCCAGATCTGCGCCCACGAGAGAAAGAAGCGCTGATCCCCGCTCAATCCGCCGATGACCGGCGCCGGCTGCCCCTGCAGTGACAGCTGGTAGGCATGGTAGGCCATGTTGAGCCCGCCGAGATCGCCGATGTTCTCGCCGATCGTGTTGGCGCCATTGACCTTCAGCCCCGGAAGGGCCTCGAAGGCGGAATATTGGCGCACCAGCTTCGCCACCCGTGCGCTGAACACGTCCGCATCCTTCTGCGTCCACCAATCCTTGAGGCTGCCGTCGGGCCCGAACTTGCGCCCCTGATCATCGAAGCCGTGACCGATCTCGTGGCCGATGACCGCGCCGATCGCACCGTAATTCACGGCCGCATCGGCGTTGGGATCGAAGAACGGCGGCTGCAGGATCGCCGCCGGAAACACGATCTCGTTGTTGAGTGGATTGTAGTAGGCGTTGATCTCCTGGGGAGTCAGCTGCCATTCATCGCGGTCCACGGGTCGATCGAGACGCGCCACCTGGAAACGCCAATGCCACAGTGAGGCACGCCGCACGTTGCCGATCAGATCGTCACGCCGCACCTCGAGGCCGGCGTAGTCCTTCCAGCGATCCGGATAACCGATCTTCGGCGTGAACGCCGCGAGCTTCTCGTGCGCCCGCGACTTGGTTGCGGGCGTCATCCAGCCGAGCTGATCGATGCGCTCGCTCAGGGAGGCGCGCAGGTTCGCGACCAGGTCCTGCATCTTCGCCTTCGATTGCGGGGGGAAATACTTCGCCACGTAGAGCTGGCCAACCTCCTCGCCCAGTGCCGTGTTGACTTCGTCGACGGCGCGCTTCCAGCGCTCGCGCTGCTGAGGTTGCCCGCGCAGCGTGCGTCCGTAGAAATCGAACCGTGCGGCGTCGAAACGCTGGGGCAAGTACGCAGCGTGCTCGCTCAGATAGCGGAAAGTCAGATATGACTTGAGCGTCGGCAGCGGCGTCCGCGCAAACACCCCGGACAGATCCCGGATCGCCGTCAGCTCGCTGAGGACGAGATCGTGCCGCGAGCCGATCTCGGACGCCTCCAGAAACGGCTGCCATGCAAAGCCGCGAGCGTAAGCCAGCAGCTGCGCCTTCGTGCGCGGGTTGTAGGTCGCCTGGACGTCACGGCGTTTCTCGAGTGGCCATTGCACTTTGGCCACCTGGGTCTCGAAAGCCATGATCCGGGCCGCCTGCGCACGCGCGTCGGGCACCCCGCCGAGAGTCAGCATTTGCTCGACGTACGCGCTGTACCTCTCGCGTATTTGCTTGAGCTTCGGGTCGTCCTTGAGGTAGTAGTCGCGATCGGGCAGCCCCAGGCTCGACTGGCTGATCACCACGGAGTACCGATCGGGGTCCTTGAAATCCGGCGGCAGCTGCAGATCGAAAAGCGACGCATAGCCCACCGTGCCAAACAGCCTGGCGATGTCCTGCCTGGAGCCCGCCGCCGCAATCCGCTTCAGCTCCTCCTCCACGGGCGCAAGGCCGTTCGCCTCGATCGCCGCCTGGTCCATGAAGCTTGCGTAGTAGTCGCCGATCTGCTGCGCGGGTGTGCCCTGGGTGGCCTGCGAGGCGGCGGCAGCCTCGATGATTTCCCGCACGCGCCGCTTGGACAACTCGTCGAGCTGGTTGAAGGGGCCGAAGCTGGCGCGGTCCGGGGGAATCTCGAACGTGTCGTACCAGGTCCCGCTCGCATAAGCGAAAAAATCATCGCCAGGCTTCAACTGCGGCTTGCCGGCGGCGAGGTCGAGGCCAAAATCTCCGATGGCCGGCTTCGGTGCCGTGACAGCCGGCGCAGCGGATGTAGAGCTCGATTCGGACGCAGCGACGGCCGCCAACGGCTTCTCCTGGGCAGATTTCGACGTACACGCGGCGGCGAGGAGCACCGCCGCGATCCCTGCAATCGCCCTCATGGTAGGAAAACTCCCGCTGGATGTCCTCTACTGGAATGAATTAGACGACCGGCGGGGCTCTTTGCCTGTTCGCTCCGTCGCGAGGAAAACTCCTTCCACCGCGTAGCTTCGACGGTGTCTGCGCAATGCAGGGCATCCGTCTCGATCACGGGCCCCAGTACCGGACGTATTCCTGCCAGAGGGGTTTCGGCAGGACTTCCGGCCCCTGTTCCTCGCTCCCCATGTACAGGAAGCCCGCAATCGCATCTTTTGGCTCGAGGCCCAGAGCGGCCTTCACCGTGTCGTCGTAGGCAGCGCTGCCGGTTTTCCAGACCGCGTTGAAACCCAGCGCGAACGCCGCCAACAGCATGCTGTGCGCGGCGGCCCCGGCCGACAGAACCTGCTCGATCGCAGGGATCTTCGCCTCCGGATTGACGATCGCCCCGACCACGACGACCAGCGGTGCCCGGAAGGCCTTGCGCCGTTCACGTTCCAACGCTTCATCGGTTACGGATGGGCGCGTACGGCGCAAGTGGTCTGCGAACAGGTCGCCCAGGCGCGCGCGGCCATCGCTCTGGATCACTATGAACCGCCAGGGGCGAAGCCGGCCGTGGTCGGGTGCCCGGGCGGCACTTTCCAGTATGAGTCCAAGCGCCCCCTCATCCGGCGCAGGCCCCTTCAAGGAACGCGCGGAGTGGCGGCGCAGGAGGACTTCAATCGCTTGCATCGGACTCGTCACCTTCGTGTCGCGGAAGATCGCGGCTACATTGTCCCATGTCGCCGCAACGGGAACGAACCCTCCGCAGGCTCCGCACGTGGCAGACTGGCGCCCAGCGCTGGAGTCATCCGTCATCCGCTCCCGGCCGCAAGCCATGCTGCATGCACTTTCCGAAGCCTGCGAACGCAACAAGGCGCCTATCCTGCGAGTGATCGCCGAGGCCTTTGCACGCAGCAATGACGTGCTCGAGATCGGCAGCGGTACCGGGCAGCATGCGGTGTACTTCTCAGCAAATCTTCCGCGGATATCCTGGCTGCCAAGCGACACCGCGCAGTTCCTCTCCGGGCTGCGCGAGCGTATCCGCCTGGAGGGCGGCCCGAATCTGCGTGACGCCATCGAGCTCGATGTGCGCCAGCACCCGTGGCCGATCGATTCGGTCGAGGGCATCTTCAGTGCCAACACGCTGCATATCATGAGCTGGGGCGCCGTCCAGGCGCTATTCCGAGGGGCCGGCACCGTACTGGCGCATGCCGGTGTCTTGTGCGTCTACGGGCCGTTCCGTTACGGCGGCCGGTTCACGAGCGATAGCAATGCGGCGTTCGACGACTTCTTGCGCAGTCGCGATCCTGTCAGCGGCATCCGGGATTTCGAGGCCGTAGATGCGCTGGCGCAGCAACAGGGCCTCGAGCTCGTGGCCGACCACGCCATGCCCGCCAATAATCAGACCCTGGTCTGGCGAAAATCGCGCGTCGCCGGACCCTGAGTCTTAAGGAGCATGCAGCTTGCGAATCACACCGGAGACCTCCCAGACCCATCTTCGCCAGGCGATGCGGCCGGCGGCCGATCCATCGTCCGCCGTTGACCTGGCCGCGCTGGCCGAACACTACAGGTTCGTGCGCTCGACCTCCGCCGCATTGTGCGAGCCGCTCTCGGCAGAGGACTTTGTGGTCCAATCGATGCCCGATGCGAGTCCGGCGAAGTGGCATCTGGCGCACACGAGCTGGTTCTTCGAGGAGTTCGTCCTGCAGCGCGCGGACCCCGGATACACGTTCTTCGACGCCGAGTTCCGTTTCCTCTTCAATTCCTACTACAACAGCGTCGGTCCCATGCACGGCCGCTCGCATCGCGGACTGCTGTCCCGCCCGACGGTAACGCAGATATTCGCCTATCGTGCCTGCATCGATGAGCGGATGGGTGCGTTGCTGCAAGACGAGGCTCTCTCAGGAGAGCTGCTGCGGATCAGCCTCCTCGGGCTGCATCACGAGCAACAGCACCAGGAGCTGCTTCTCACCGACCTGAAGCACCTGTTTTCCTGCAACCCGCTGCTGCCTGCCTACAAGGCTGGACCGGCGGCCGCGTCGCACGGCTCTTGCGGGTTGTCATTCACGGATTTCAACGGCGGCCTCATCGATATCGGCCACGCGGGAGCGGGCTTCTGTTTCGACAACGAGCTGCCGCGTCACCGCGCCTATACGGAGCCTTTCCGCCTCGCGAGCCGGGCCGTCACGAATGGCGAATTCCTCGAGTTCGTGCGCTCGGGCGGCTATGAGAACGCTGCGCACTGGCTGTCCGACGGCTGGTCCACCGCACAGCGGGAAGGCTGGCGGCACCCCTTGTATTGGTCCGCGGCGCTCGACCAGGAGTTCACGCTCGCCGGTCTGCAGGAATTGAATCCTGACGCCCCCGTGTGCCACGTGAGTTATTACGAAGCGGACGCCTTTGCGCGCTGGGCGGGGGCCCGTCTGCCGACCGAGACTGAATGGGAGCTGGCCGCCAACGATTCCCCGGTGCAAGGCAATTTCGTCGAGAGCGGTCATCGGCACCCGCAGCCAGCCACACACTCCGCGTTGAGTCCGAATGCACAATCATCGCTGCTGCAAATGTTTGGCGACGTCTGGGAATGGACGCAGTCGCCGTACACGCCGTATCCCGGATTCAGTCCTCAAGAGGGCGCGCTGGGTGAATACAACGGCAAATTCATGGTGAATCAGCTCGTACTGAGGGGCGGTTCGTGCGCTACGCCGGGCAGCCATGTCCGGCCAACGTACCGCAACTTCTTCAATCCCGCGGCACGCTGGCAGTTCAGCGGCCTGCGACTCGCGACGGACACTTAGCCCGCCGCGGTACACCCGCCGCCTCGCGGGCGGCACATTGTCCAATAGCTGCGGCCGGCACGATAAACCGGAGTACAGTGATCCGGTGGACGCGGGCACCCTGCAAGAAATCAAAGATTCCATCCGCACGATCCCGGACTACCCGAAGCCGGGAGTCCTGTTCCGCGACATCACGACCTTGCTCGGCAATGCGCGGGCGTTCCGGCGCGTGGTGGACGAGCTGGTCGAGCCCTGGACCACCGCAAAAGTCAATTGCGTCGCCGGCATCGAGGCGCGCGGCTTCATTCTGGGCGGGGCGGTCGCGCACCAGCTCGCCGCCGGCTTCGTGCCCATCCGCAAGAAAGGCAAGCTGCCGCACACCACCGTGCGGGTGGCCTACTCGCTCGAATACCGCCTCGATGAGATGGAAATGCACAAGGATGCCGTTTCCCCTGGAGAGCGCATCATCCTGGTGGACGACCTGATTGCGACCGGCGGCACGGCCGAAGGCGCCGTCAAGCTGCTGCGCTCCCTCGGCGCCGAGATCCTGGCCGCCTGTTTCATCATCGACCTGCCGGAGCTGGGCGGCTCGCGCAAGCTCGAATCGCTGGGCGTGCCGGTACGAACGCTGGTCGCGTTCGAAGGCCACTAGCGCCGCAGCACGCCATTGATTGCATTGCCGCAGCATGCATTCGGAAAAAGCCTTGCCGCCGATTTCCATCATAATACGCACGCCGGCGCAGGATTGAGCCGGCAACGAACGAGACCCTCAAAACCTTTCACGGAGACCTCGATGTTCAAGCAAGTCGTACCCGTTCTTAGTCTGATCCTGCTTGCGGGCCCGGTGTTCGCCGCCGACACCACGGCGCCGGCGGACCAGTCGGCCAGCGCTCCGGCCGCTAAGAGCCACAAGAAGCATCATGGAAAGAAGCACCACAAGGCCGCCGCAGGCACCGGGCAGTCGACGCGGCCCAAGTAGAATCCTGCGAATGTGTATTGAGGAGGCCCGCCTCGGCGGGCCTCTTTGTCTCATCAACCGCTTCGAGTTTCACAGCACCTGAAGGAGTCGATATGAAGCTCATTACCGCAGGTACCTGCGCATTTCTCACGTTCGCCCTCCTTGGGTGTTCGCAGCATGCCAGCACCGAGCCTGCCGCCGCGCGACCCAGCAACCCTCCCAGCAGCGACGTCAATACCTTCGGCGACAGCAAAGACGCCGCCACGGGCACCGCGGCCGCCGCGCGCGCGCAACACTACAGCTCGGAGAAGGACGCCGATCGCCAAGCCAACAGCACGGATTCAGGCACCACCCCCGCTCCCCGGTAGCACATCCGGCCGGCGCGCTTCGGACACGCACCAGGCGCTGGATGCCGTGTAGGACTTCTCCGACAGGCCTTTCAGTTCCATGCGCCGGCTGGCACGGCATTGTGTCGGATGGTCATCGCAGCGGGCCCGGTGCAGGCTCGTTCCATCATCCGACCCATAATCACGACATCATGAAGATTCGCGACCTGCCGTCGCTGCTGGCCATCATTCTCGGCATGCTGCTCGTACTGACTGCCTGAGGGCCCGCCCGCACGCTAGCGCCTGCCGCCGGCATCTGCTAAACCGCACGGAAGGCTCCACGCGCCCACTGTACGGGGGGGCGCAAGATGAGGACACTTTGGACCGGCGCGACAGCGATAGAGGCGAAATCGAGCAGCAGGTCGAAGCCCGCACCCGCGCGCTGTCCGCATTCTCCACCCATCTGCAGGCCTTCTCGGAGAGGGAAAAATCAGCGCTCGCCCGCACCTTGCACGACGAGCTGGGCGGATTGCTGACCGCGGCAAAGATGGACCTGTCCTGGCTGCAGTCGCGCCTCGAAGGCGCGGCGATCCAGGAGCGGCTGACGCAGCTCGGCGGTGTTCTGGATGAGGCGATGGACCTGAAGCGGCGCGTGGTGGAGGAGCTGCACCCCTCCCTCCTCGACCATTTCGGCCTGCCGACGGCGGTGCGCGCCCACGTCGAGTCAACCTGCGCAAAGGAAGGCCTGCAGGCCGAGGTCGTGGTGGAGTATTCATGCGAGTCGCTGCCAAAGGAGAGCGCAATAGCCCTGTTCCGCGTCGTGCAGGAGGGTCTGTCCAATATCGTGCGGCATGCGCGCGGGCATCGGGTCAGGTTGGTGTTGGGCGGAAACGCTGGACTGTGTACCGTTACGCTGAGCGACGATGGACTCGGCTTCGATGCGAACGATCCGCGGTTCCGTCAGTCGCACGGCCTCATGGGGATGCGGCAGCGCATCAGCGCGCTCGGCGGCCGCCTGGACGTCGACTCCAGGGTAGGCGCGGGCACTACGTTGCGGCTGCAGGTACCGATTCCGCGCGGCGAATAGGAAGAAGCAGGCTTGCTGTCCGCTAGTGGCCGGAGTGAGGTGGCGTCCATTTGGAGTGGCCATCCACCACGACTGCCTTGAGCAGGGCGATGTCCCGCATCTTGTCGAGAAAATAGTCGGCGCCCGCGGCGAAGCAGTGATCGCGCACGAAGTCCGAGGCGTAGTTGGTCAGGACCACGATCAAGGGCTGTGCCTGCGGCGGGTAGACCTGGCGGGCGTGCCGGATGACGGCGACGCCATTACCCTCCGCAAGCTCTATATCGACAACCAGCACGTCGTAGACGGCTTCCTGAAGGCGCAGCAGCGCTTCCGATTGCGTAGTTGCCTGCGCGGCGACTTCGACACGACCGGGCTCGGACAGCAGATCGACGAGGCGGCGGGTGAGTACGGCCGAATCCTCGATGAGGAGGATCCGCCGCTCGGCAGCAGGTTGGCCATTCACGCCGGATGGATGCACTTCAGCGGTGGCCATGACGCTACTGCAGGAGATTGTTCTTGATGGCGTAGTAGGTGATGTCAGCATTTGTCTTCATGCTCATCTTCTCCAGTATCCGCGTGCGGTAGGTGCTGACGGTCTTCACGCTCAGGAACAGCTTGGCCGCGATCTCCGACACGCTCTTGCCCTCGGCGAGCTTGCAGAAGATCTGGAACTCACGCTCCGACAGCACGCTGTGCCGCGGCTCTCCGGGCGCGCCCTGCATGCCGCTCACGAGCATCTCGGCCAGCTCGGGGCTCACGTAGCGCCCCCCGCGCACCGCGGCGCGGATCGCCCTGCACAGTTCACCGTCGTCCGCTGTCTTGCTCACGAATCCGCTGGCACCCGCACGCAGCACGTTCAGCCCGTACTGGTTTTCCGGGTATGCGCTCAGCACCAGAGTCGCCACCGAATCGTGGTGTGCCTTGATCTGCCGCAGCACATCCAGACCCGACATGTCCGGCAGCGACAAATCCAGCAGCAATACATCGCAGGATCCCGCCCGCAGCAGGCTCAGGGCCTCGCGGCCGGTCTTTGCCTCTCCGGCCCACGTGAAGTCCGGCTGGCTCTCGATGATCTGTTTCAGCCCCATGCGCACGAGCTGATGATCGTCTACGACTGCAACCCGAGTGGCCGGCATGACAGGATTATCGTTGGTTTGCGTCTTGATAGGGTACGCATCCGCGCTTCCCATGGGATGCAGAAAGTACGCGCAGCAGCGGTGGTCCAGATGTGGGAGTCAGTGAGTCACGGACGGTATGCGCGGCGCGACCGCGTGTAGGAATTGTCTGACGCAGCAACCCGCCCCCTGTTTCGCTGGCCTGCGAAGTGCAGCTCTTGAGGTGCCCGGACACAAGCTCAGGGTGCGGAGTCCTGCGCGTTGACGGCCTCCTCCTTCCCATCGGAAGCCAGCGACTCCTTGCCGTTGTACGTCTCGAGCCGGTTGTACAGGGTCTTGAGGCTGACGCCCAGGATTTCCGCGGCCTTGCGCTTCACGTGGCCGCAGTAGACCAGTGTCGCCATGGTCACGCGGCGTTCCACTTCCTCAAGAGGAGTCCCGACGCGGATCGTAATCGTCGTGGCGTCGTCGCTCTTGGGCGCGGTCTCCGATACTGCGACATCGAACTCGATGATGTCGTCAGCCATGATGAACGTCCGTTGGACATAATTCTTCAGCTCGCGCACATTGCCTGGCCAGGGATGCTGGTACAGGCGTACGAGGGCATCGCGGGAGAAGGTCTTGTTGGTGCCCTCGCTGCGATTGAGATCGTTGAGAAAGAATTGCGCCAGCTGCTCGATGTCCGTGCCGCGCTCACGCAATGGGGGCAAGCGGATGGGAAATACATTGAGCCGGTGGTAGAGATCCTCGCGCAGCTTGCCGTCGGAGACGGCCTTCTCGGGTTCCCGGTTCGTGGCGCAGATGACGCGCACCTCGCTTGCAATCGTCTGAGTACCGCCGACGCGCGTCACAGTGCCCGTCTCCAGCACGCGCAGGAGCTTTACCTGCAGCTCCATGGGCATCTCGGTGATCTCGTCGAGGAAAATCGTCCCCCCGTTCGCGCGCTCGAAAAACCCCTTGTGCTGGCGGTCCGCGCCCGTGAAGCTGCCGCGCTCGTGTCCGAACAGCTCGCTTTCGATGAGCTGCGGGGCGACGGCGCCGCAATTCAGGGGCAGGAATGCGGCATCGCGCCGCCGGGACAGCTCGTGGACCGTCGCGGCGGCGAGCTCCTTGCCGGTTCCACTCTCCCCTATGAGCATCACGGTGGCGGAGGTCGGCGCCACCCGGCTGAGCTGGTCGTACAACACCTGCATGCGTGGCGAATTGCCCAGAATGCGGCCGAAGCGGCCGAGGCGCCGCAGCTCATCGCGCAATTCTCCGATCTCGTGCTGCAGGGCCGAGGTCTTCTTCGCGTGGCGCAGGACGGCCTGAACCCGATCGAGGTCCGCGGGCTTTACCAGATAGTCGCTCGCGCCCGCGCGCAGCGCGGCCACAGCGCTGTCCACCGTGGCGTGGCCGGTGACGATGATGACTTCCGTGGCTTCCGGCTTCTCCAGCTCCCGCACCAGCTCGATTCCCTCCCCGTCGGGGAGCCGAAGATCGGTGAGCAGCACGTCGGGCCGCTGGCGCCCGAGCTCGATCCGCGCATCGCGCAGGCTATGCGCTCGTCCGACCGTAAACCCTTCCATGCGCGCGACTTCCTGCAGCCAGTCCACGACATCCGGGTCATCGTCGACTATCAGAGCATGTGCCATTATCTTCCTCGGAACCTCAAATTTTCAGTCTAAGCCCGATCACCGTGACTGCAACTGTCGCCCCGCCCAGACAGCGGCAGGGGAACGATTGCTGCGGCTGCCATCGCGAGCGGGACTTCTACCGGAGGGTGCCAGATCGGAGGGTGCCAGATGGGCTGGATTGTCAGCTTTTTAGCGATCGGCGTGCTGGCCCTGGGGACCGGGTACGATCGGCGGCGGCAGCGCGAGCGAGCAAGGGTATCACGGTCGGAGGTTCATCGCTGGGAAGACGGGGGAAGCGCTGTTTCCGGGCGCGCCTAAAGATCCACGGTCCCCGGCGACGCCCGGCTCAGCGGCAGCCCGGAGAAGCCGCTTGCGATTATCGAGCTGACGACCACCACCAGAGTGATACCGGCCAGCTCGCGAGCAAACGGCGTGCTCAAGCCTTGGTTGATCGCGAACGCCAGGCAGTAGAGCGAGGCGAGGCCCCGGGGAGTGAGCCAGGCAATGGCCCGCCATTGGGCCTCCGGTACGGCCATCCCACCCAGACCCAGCCGCACGGCGAGGGGCCGGATCACCAGCAGCAGCACGGAAGCGAACAGGAGCATCCGCGCTTTGAATTCCACGCTTGCGATCAGCGTCCCCAGCAACACGATGATGGCGAGCCAGGCGAACCGCTCGATGCGAGCGGCAATCCTCAGCACCCGGGGCATGAGAGGACGATTACGCAGCGGGTGCCGCAACCTGCCTCCATGACATAAAGCGACGCCGGCGGCAAAGACCGCAAGAAATCCATCCGTATGGATCACAAGGGCAGCCCCATAGGCGAGCGCCGCCGTGGCAAACACCATTGCCTCTTCCAGAAAGTCCGACTGCCGCTCCGGATCCAGCAGTGTGATCCCGCGGGCCATCCCGGCGCCGATCAGCCAACCGGCCACGCAGCCGCCGCCTGCGGCCCACAGGGCGATGAGCGAAATCGATCCCAGGGCTGCCGATTCGGAGTCGCTCAGCCCCATCATGCCGAGCACCAGTAGCACCAGCGCGCTGGCCAGCCCATTGTTGATCCCGCCTTCCGCAGCGAGCACGAACGCGGCGCCATCGTGGTCAGTGTCTGAAGGGATGGCATCCGAGGTGAGTACGAAGTCCGTCGGAGCCACTATTGCCCCCAGCAGCAGAGCCTCGGCGAGACTCATATCGAACATCAGATGCGCCGCCGCGGCGGCCATGGCGGCGGTAGCGAGCATCGTGAGCGTCGACAAGCGCAACGGCGTCTGCCAAAGACTCCATTTGATCGGCATCCGCAGCCTCAAGCCGACGCAGAACAGGCAGATGAGCAGCGCTATCTCGGTCAGGGACTCGATGGGAGGACCGTCTTCGATCAATTGCGGCCGCAGTACGCGCAGTCCGAGCGGTCCCAGAGACATGCCGATCGCGAGGGCAACGACGGCCGCAAGCGCGGGGCGCCGGATCAGCGCGAAGTCGATTCTATTGCCGGGCGTGGCCACCGTGGCTCGCGACAACCCTGCCGCCGGGAGGCGGCTCGTTGCGAAGAATAATCCGCAATTGATGGTGATCGTTCATCATGCTCTCGAACTGCCGAAGCACCACGTGGCGCACGAACTCCGGCAGATGATCATCCAGCGCGTTCCGATATACCTCAAGCGCATGATCCTCGCCATGCTCGCACGCGTCCACGAGCGCCTCGTCTTCATTGAGCGCGAGCGCGGCACGCAGATTGACCCATCCCCGGCGGGCGCCGCCCAGGATGGTGCCCCGCATTCCCGGATCCCCTCCCAACTGTCCAACTAATTCCCGCAGCTCCGCCACAGTCGCGGCGTAGCGTCCGGCGTGAGACTTGAACGCGCTTTGCAGAGTCGCGCTGCGCGCGCGGTCGGCACATGTGCTGAATCCCCGTTCGCCGTCTCGAGCTACCCGCAGCAGCTCGCTCAGGGTGACGATCGTGTAGCGTTGATTCATTGAACACCCCTCGACGCCGACGGCGCTTCATTGCACGGATCTGCCCGTTCTCGGGTCGCGGGACTGGGCGCCACGGAATTGAGCATGAGATGTGCCCAGGGAAGCAAGGCCATACCGGCAGGTTGCCAGGCACCAAACGCCGCCCGGGCAGGCCGGACGTAGTCTTGCGCCGGGCGCCACGGGCACGTCCGGAATTTTTTTCACGGCTGGTATGAATTACATGCCGGCCGCGGACTTACGGAGCCGCAAGGTGCCCGCCGATCTGCGGCAGTCGCTCGCAGCGGCCCGCGATCTGCCGCGCCTGCAGGCTGACAGTGCGGCGAATCCGCTCCGGGAGATAGCCCCCGAGGGCACGCTCGTAGCAGCTCAGAGCGTACTGCTGGGCCCGTTCGCAACCGTCCGTTGCAGGGGCATCGCTACGTCCCATCACGGCTGCCCTGCAGGCCAGCCCCACGCACTGCATCCGGGCCGGCACGGTGGCTGCGGTGGCAGGCTCGCCCCCTAACAATAGAACAAGCGCTTGCAACTCATCGCCCTGGCGACCCCACTCCTCGCTGCGGTGGCCAAGTAGATGGCGAAGAGGGGCGCTGTGAGCCAGTCCGCCCCAGGCGCGGCATAACCGCTCCTCATCCCGGCAGATACGGATGAGGCTGTTGAGAGTCGCGATCGTTTCGGGGGTACGCATGCATGCCTCGGCGGCCAATTCTTCCGCACCAGCTCAAGCACGATTCGTTCCCGGTCCGCCGGGACTGGCATACACGTTGCATAAACGGCTGGGCACGCGGATTGCGAAAGGCGAAGTTGTAAGTCAGATTCGCGCTATGGCCGCCCCGAGGCCGTAGCGCCTGCCGAAGACCCCCCGTTTGGCGGGCTGTGGTGCGACCAGCCCGCTCTTTTTTTGCCCGCGAGGCGCGCAGTGCGCCGATCGGCGGCATTCAGCCAACACCCAACAGTTGCATGCGCAGCGCGAAGGGTTCACATTTCACCCCATGGATGGGACGCAGCAGACCGCGATTCACCAAGCCCTCGTCGCCGTGCAGCAGGCCGTCACCAGCATGACTTTCCCGAGCTGCGATCAGGGCGATCTGCTGGAGCTCATCGACCGGGTCGAAGAGCAGCTGCATGCCAGCCACCCGAACGTACCGATGATGTGTACGTTTCTCAATTCGATCGCGCGCAGTCTGCGTGCACAGCCCGAGGCCCGCGAAGTGTGCCTTGTCATCGAGGACGCCATCGGGACGGCAGGGTTGCCCAGCACCTGGCAGTCCGGAATCTGAAGTCCGGCGCGCGGCGCTCACCGGCCGCCGTTGGCAAGCCGGCGCACCATCGGCACGAAGGTGTCGAAATCCACTGGTTTCGGCACGTGCAGATCGAAGCCTGCATCCATTGCCGCATCCACGTCGCCCTTCGATGCATAGCCGGTCACGGCGATCGCCAGCATCTGACGGCCAGTCTGCAGAGTGCGCAGCCGGCGCACGAGCGAGTAGCCATCCTCGTCCGGCATCCCTATATCGGTCACGATGATGTCGAAGTGGACGCCGGCTTCCTGCACCTTTGCGAAGGCCGCCACCGCCGAATCCGTGACGGTGACGCGCGCGCCTTCGAGCTTCAAGGTCTCCGCGACAATGGTGCGGGCATCCGGCTCGTCATCCACCACCAGTATGGACAGTCCCCCCAGGCTGTCACCTCGCGTGACCGATTCGAGGTCATGGGGAGTGTGCGTATCGGGGGATTTCCAGGGTTGTCGCGCCGGAAACCGGATGAAGAATGTCGCGCCGGCGCCGGGTCCGGCGCTGCTTGCGGACACAGACCCCCCGTGCAACGTTACGATCTCGCGCACCAGCGCGAGCCCCAATCCCAGGCCGCCCGCGTGGCGCGTGCTCGAGCTGTCTCCCTGGCGGAACCGGTCGAAGACGTGCGGGAGCAGCTCGGCGGCCATTCCCTGTCCCGTATCGCGTACACAGAGCTCCGTGAAGGCGCCGACCTTGCGCAAGCTCACGGCAATGCGACCTGAGGCAGGGGTGAACTTCACTGCGTTCGACAGCAGATTGGCCACCACCTGCTGCAGCCTGTCCGGATCGCCGCGTAGCGCACCCGCGCCGGGCTCGAAGTCCGCGCTCAATTCGATGGCCTTCGCCGCGGCCAGTGGCCGGGCGAGATCGATGGCCGCCGCCGTCACCTTCGCCAGCTGCATGGGGCGCGGCTCGATTCGCAGCTTGCCCGTCTCGATGCGACCCAGATCGAGCAGGTCGTTGGCCATCTTCAGCTGTACGCGGGCGCTGTGTTCGATCCGCGACGTGATCGATGCCACCTCGGTGTCGTCCTGCCGCTTGAGCGCGAGGATGCGATTCCAGCCGAGGATGGCATTCAGCGGCGAACGCAGCTCGTGCGAAAACACCGACAAAAAGTGATCCTTCCCGCGATTGGCCGCTTCGGCATCCGCACGCAGTTTGCGCTCGTGCTCGACGGCCGCGGCGCGCTCCGTGGCTTCATTCGCAGCCGCCCGGGTCTCCGCGCTCACGTTGCGCGAGGTCAGGACTACCGCGGCGTTGGTGCCGCCGTCGTTGACTGCGCGGCCGCGCAGAGCGATCCATTGGGTCGTCCCATCCGGCCAATCGGCCCGCACGACGAGATCGAGGTCCGTCCCATTCTTTACGGCCGCCCGCACTGCGTCGGCCAGCGCTGCGCGATGCTCGGTGCCGATCCGCTCCTGTAACGCGCCCCATTCGAGCGGCGCATCGGGCGCCCAGCCGAACTCCGCCTTGAATTGCGAATTGGCGCTGAGCGAGCGCGTCGCTGCATCGATCCGGCAGAATCCCAGGCGCGCTGCCGCAATCGCGATTTCGAGCTCGTCCCGGCGCAGCGCGAGCGCGGCGAAACGCGCCTGAGCGAGCATCGTCTCCTGCTGTCCGGCGCAGAGCGGGGAACCCGGGTCGTGGTCGTGAATTGATTTCATACCGTTCGCACTAGCTCGCAGCGACAGCACGGGGCACCGGCCATTCTTACACGCCGTTGCAAGTTCTCCGTGGGGAGCAGCGCCCGGGGGCGCGAGAACGGCAGATCGGGCCCGTGACGGCCGGCCGCCGCGTTCTATGAAGCTCTGGCATAGCTGTTGCTGTGATTCCAGTCGATCGCTTTGCTCGAGGATTCCCGGTTATGTCCAATGCCATAATGGGACTGCGCCTGAAGCAGCAGCTCACCCTCACACCGAGGCTGCAACAATCGGTCAAGCTGCTGCAGCTATCGGCCTTGGAGTGCGTGCAAGAACTGCACCAGGCGATAGCCCAGAACCCGTTCCTCGAGGAGGCTGCTGAAACCACCACGGAAACCGCGGATTCACGCTCGCAGGCCGAGGAGAGTTCCGAAGACACCTCCCACAGCGATCTGGACTTCTCGGGGAGTGGCTCGGGCGGGGGGAGCAGCGACGATACCCCCGATTGGACGGAGTGGACGGCATCGCCGTCCACCTTGCACGATTCATTGCACGAGCAACTGCTTCTGCTCGGCCTCACAGAGCGTGATTACGCGCTTGCGAACCTCGTGGTGGACGCGCTCGACGAGGATGGCTTCCTGAGACAGCCGTTGGAGGAGATCGAGGCTTTTGCCCCGGGCGCCGCGCCGGGCGAAATCCAGACCGCGTTGCGCATCGTACAGACGCTGGAGCCCAGTGGAATTGCAGCGCGCGACCTCGGCGAATGTCTGGCGCTTCAGCTGCACGCGCTGGACCGCGGCACTCCGGGGCGGGAGCGCGCTCTTGATATCGTCCAAAACCGGCTGGAGCTCATGGCCGCGCGCGACAACACGCGTCTGCTGGAAGCGCTGGGCTGCTCCGCGGACGATCTGCGCTCCGCGCTGGAGTTGATCCGAAGTCTCGACCCGCGTCCAGGCTCCAAGGTGGGCACGTTCGAGCCCCGTGCCATCGTTCCGGACGTCATCGTGCGCAAGGAGAAGAAGCGTTGGATGGTGAGCATCAACGCCGCCATCTATCCGCGCATCCGCGTCAATCAACAGTACGCCGACTATTTCCGCCAGGCGCGCGACGGCGAAACCGCTTTGCTCGCCCAACACCTGCAGGAAGCACGCTGGCTCGTCCGCAACCTCGAGCAGCGCTTTCTCACGATCCAGCGGGTGGCGGAGGCAGTTGTCGCGCGGCAGCGAAACTTCTTCGAGTATGGCGATCTGGCGATGCGGCCCCTGACGCTGCGGGAAATCGCCGATGAGCTGGGATTGCATGAATCCACGGTGTCGCGCGCGACGAGCCACAAGTACATGGCAACTCCGCGCGGCGTGGTCGCTTTCAAGCGCTTCTTCTCGCGGCAGCTGGCGACGACCAGCGGCGGATCCTGCTCCGCAACGGCGATTCGGGCACTGCTGCGCGAGTTCATCGCCGCCGAGGACCGCCGCAACCCGCTGTCGGATGTGCAGCTGACCGAGCTGCTTGCCGATCGCGGCGTCAAGGTGGCGCGGCGGACGGTGACGAAATACCGCCGCTCGATGCAGCTGCCTGCCGTGGACTTCCGGCGCGCGTGAGGCCGGCATAAGCGCGTCTGCGACGCGCTCAGCCCGCCCTGATCGAAAGTTCAGCGTTGTTGCGAGGATTGACTCGCGCCCTGCGCGAAACGCCCCGAGGAGTCGCTGAAGACGATCTCCACCCGACGGTTCTGCTGCCTGCCCGCGGGGGTGTCGTTGCTGGCGACCGGGTATGCCTTGCCGCGGCCGAGCGTCTGAAATTGATCCGGCGACACGCCCCGGGACGCAAGCTCGGTAGCCACCGCGTGAGCACGCCGTTCCGAGAGCGCCTCGTTGTACTCGTCGGATCCGCGGCTGTCCGTATGGCCCTCGATGATGATCTTTGTCTGGGGGTTGGCATTCAGATAGGTTGCCAGGCGGTTCAGGGTGAGATTGGCGCCCGGCTTCAGAGTGGACTGGCCGGTATCGAACAACACATCGCCCAGGGTCACGACCATCCCGCGGTCGGTCTTTTTCGCCTGCAGGTCCGCCAGCTGCTGCTGTGCGTCCGCGAGCTGCATCTGCGCTGCCTGCGCCGCTTGCTTCGCATTCTCGGCCTGCGACTGGGCGTTTTGAGCCTCGCGGGTGCGCGTGTCCATCATGATCTTATTGCGCTCCTCCTGCGCGCGTGCCACCTGTTGCCGCGAATGTGCTTCCGACACCCGGGCCTCGCCGGCTTCCGCGTGGCGGCGCGCCAGATACGCCAGGTGATCCACTACCGCGGGCGGCTGTTTGTCCTGGAGGGCGGCCCGGGCCTGCCGCAACGAGGTACGCGCTGCCTCGAGGTCGCGCCCCGCCGCCTCCTGTGCAAGTGAATCCTGCGACAACGTGTCGATCTCGGCCCGTGCCTGCTCGAGCTGCTCGTTGCGCTGAGGCGCTGCAGCACACGCTGCGAGCACCACGGCGGCGGCCCCGATGAGTATGACTCTTTTCATGGAAATCTCCTTGAGCGTCTTCAGTTCGGATTCGGCGCCGGGCTGCTCGCGCCGCGATCCGACTCCTGGCGCAGGGTCTCGTTGCCCTGCATGACTTCGTGCGCCGCATGCTGGGCCTCGCCGGCGGAGGCGCGCGCAGTTGCCACATCGGCGTCTGCTGCGGCCGCTTCCGCGTAGCGACGCGCCTCGTCATATTTCTTCTCGGCGTTCGCCTTGTCGGCATTGCTGAGCTCGTCGTGAGCGCGCTGCAGATCCGCGGCGGCGTATCGCTGGACGCCAGCCTTGTCGGCCTGCTCGATGACTGTCCGCGCCCGGGTCAACTCCTGCGTCGGCTGCGGGCCTTGCGTGGCGCAGGCGCTGGCGAGCGTCGCAAGGACTACCGCGCCAAGCGGTATCAAGATGAGTCGGATTGACATGATTCTCCCCGTAAAAAGTCCACAGGATTCGCGAGGAGATGATGGCCCAGGCAACTGCGCGCGCGCTGTCGGTGGCCAAGCAGTGCTCTGGCGCGCAGGGGCCTATTGATGCGTAGGAGCTCTCCGACTGCGGTGGGATAGGGTCAGTGCATCCTGCGGCGCCGAAGCAGCCCGCGCAGCGCCGCGGCGGGCGCCGTCCCATTCAACCTCGCCAGCCGGCCGTCGGCATACGCGAGCAGGACTTCAGGGTGGATGTAGCACTTTCGACAAATGGCAGGAGTGTTGCCGAGGCGTGCCGCCACCGCCGCGATCGCCGCAGCCAACTCGCGCTGCACGTCGCGTTTGTTTCCGGCTTCGCGTCCGCGCAGACTTTGAATAGCCTCGACGGTCGCGAACCACGTGCGAAAATCCTTGGCCGTAAACGGGCCGCCGCTCGCTTCGCGCAGATACTCGTTGACATCCGTGGAGTCGACCCGGTGTCGTTCGCCTTCGGCGTCGATCCACTGAAACAGCTCCTGCCCGGGTATGTCCGCGCACCGGCGGACGATCCTGGCGAGGGCGGGATCGCTGACACAGACCCGATGGGCAATGCCGCTCTTGCCGCGAAATTCGAAGGTCAGCTTGGCGCCGCGCACGTTCACGTGCCGGTCCCGCAGCGTCGTCAGCCCGAACGAGCCGTTGGTGCGCGCATATTCCTGGTTGCCGATCCGGGCGAGGGTGAACTCCAGGAGCTTCACGACGGTGGCGAGAACTCGCGCGCGCGGCAGCCCGGATCTGCGCAGATCCTGCGCAACCCGGCGGCGGATGCGCGGCAGGCTGCGGCCGAATTCCAGCATGCGATCGAATTTCGCCGCATCGCGATGCGTGCGCCACTGCGGGTGATACCGGTATTGCTTGCGGCCGCGCGCGTCGCGCCCCGTGGCCTGCAGATGGCCGGACGGATGGCGGCAGATCCACACCTCACGGTAGGCGGGTGGGACGGCGAGGCCGCGGATTCGCGCAAGGTGCGCTGCCTCCACGACTCTGCGTCCACCTGGATGGATATAGAAGAAGCCGCGTCCGCGTTTGATCCGGCGGATTCCCGGTTTGCAATCACTCGTGAATTCGAGACCCTCGGCGTCCATGACGATCAGAGCCTCGCGGGAGGCAACACCCGCGCCTGCTACAAGTGGCTCAGACTCCCGAGCCACGCGCACGGCGGTCGAGTCTGAAAATGTTGCGCAGCGCAGCCTGGCGGTGGCCGGGAGCCAATTGCCAATCGGCACCCCCGCGCGCCAGACTCATCGCGTAAGCAAGTGCGGCGTGCTTGTCGCTAAAGGATGCGACCGGATCCGCGGAAGAGTCTCGCAGCACGTCCCACCGCTGATCGCTGACGGCGCATATGCGGTATACCGGGGCATTCTGTGCCTGCTGCATCGCTTCACCCTGGCCGTGATTCGACTGGCCGTGATTCGCTTCCGGATGCGACTGAGCAAGAAGCACGCCCGGTGGCCGCCGCGCGGCCCGCCGCAGACCGGGCCAGCCTTGCCGCGTAGGACAGTTCTTACAGCAGCTCGGGATCCTTCCTGCCCCCTTCCCGGGTCCCCTTCCGACTTTGGCGCGGCCCGGCAGCAAGTATCTTGCCCGTCAAGCAAGGACTTCCATCTCACGTGCTTCCGTGTTTCGCCGGAGCCAATCAAGAGAGGGTGGCAAATGGTAACTGACGACATGGTGGCCCTCGTGCCCCAACTTCATACCTTCGCGCGCTCGCTGACCCGGGACGGTGTGCGTGCGGACGACCTGGTGCAGGAGGCCTTGATGCGCGCCTTCAACAACATCGACCGCTTCAGGCCGGGGACCAACCTCAAGGCCTGGCTGTTCACGATCGTGCGCAACGAGCATTACTCACAATTGCGGCGGCGGAAATTCGAAGCGCACGGTGTCGATACAGACCTGCTGCCCGAGCCCAGCGTACCCCCGGATCACGACGGCAAGCTCGAGCTGCGCGATTTGAACCGCGCCCTGGCCTCGCTTTCGCCCGGGCAGCGCACGGCGCTGATCCTGGTGAGCGCCAGCGGGTTCTCCTACGAAGAGGCTGCCGCCATCTGCGGCTGCGCGGTCGGCACCATCAAGAGTCGTGTTGCACGGGCCCGTGAGACCCTCTTGCAGATGCTGGATGGCTACCTGCCGATCCCGCAGGGTGAGCACGAGGACGAGCGCATGATCAGCCCGCGGGTTTCCCGACAAACGCTGCGGGCGCCGCGGACCACTCCCCGGGTGCGGGCCGCAATCGCTGCCGCGGCGCCCTAGGGCGCCATGGAATGACCACATTCCGGGCCGCTAAAGCTGCGTTGCGAGCTTCTCGAGCGCCGGCCCGGTGAGGCGGAAAGTGCGCCATTCGTCCATCGGTATGGCGCCCAGGCTTTCGTAGAAGCCGATGGAAGGCTCGTTCCAGTCCAGTACGGCCCATTCCAGGCGGCCGCAGCCCCGTTGCAGCGCCGCGGCGGCCAGCCAGGCGAGCACGCGGCGGCCGGCACCGTGACCGCGCGCTTCCGGCCGCACGTAGAGGTCTTCCAGGTAGATTCCCGGGCGTCCGAGAAACGTCGAAAAATTATGGAAGAACAGGGCAAAGCCGACCGGCTCCCCGTGCAGGCAGGCGAACAGCACCTCCGCATAGGGCCGCGGCCCGAACAACACCGAATGCAGCCTCTCCGGCGTCGCGACAACCTGATCTTCCAGATGCTCGTACGTCGCCAGGTCGCGGATGAATTGCAGGATGAGAGGCACCTCGTGCGCGGCCGCCGGGCGGATCGTGATCCCATCGCTCATTCCTGATTCCATCAGCCGGTGCTCTGCAGACCCTGGGCAATGCCGCTGATGCTCGCCAGTAGCGCATCGAACAGATCGCGATCGCGACGGCCGCCAGCGCGCCAGCGTTGTAACAGATCGACCTGCATGAGATTCATGGGGTCCACGTAGGGATTGCGCAGCTTGATCGATCTCTGCAGCGTCGGCTCGGTATCGAGCAGCGCTTGGGTGCCCTTGACCGCCATGACGTGCTCGCACGCATCGCCGTATTCGCTGCGGATGTCCGGGAAGAACCGCCGCAGCGGCTCGGGGGCGAGCACTTCGTAGGCGTGGGCAATTTCCAGATCGGCGCGTGCGAGCATGGTCTCGATGGCATCGATCAGATTGCGCAGAAAGAACCAGCTTGCGTACGCCTCGCGCAGGATCGGCAGGCCGTGCCTGCCGATCGCCGTCCTCAGCCCGGTGCCCGCCCCATACCAACCCGGCAGCATGTGCCGTGTCTGCGTCCAGGCGAATACCCAGGGCATGGGAAGCAGGCCCTCCAGGCCCGGCGCACCCGCGCGATGCACCGGCCGGGATCCGATTTGCATCCGCTCGATGACGTCGACCGGGGTGACGGCGCGGAAATAATCGTAAAAGTCGGGCTGATCGTGGACGAGGCGGCGGTAGGCATCCCGGCTTGCCGTCGCAAGCGTGGCAGCACAATCCAGATGCTCGGGGGCATCCGCGGACAGCATGCCGCGCTCGGCGGCAGAGGTTGTCAGCCCGAGCGCATTGAAGGCACGTTCCAGTGTCCGCATCGCAATCGGCCGAAAGCCATAACTTTGCTGCACTGCTTCGCCCTGCTCCGTGAGCCGCAGGACGCCATTCACTGCCCCCGCGGGCGCGGCTTTCACCAGCGCATCGATACCGCCGCCGCCGCGTGCGATGCTTCCACCGCGTGCGTGAAAGACTACGTGGCGCTCATTGGCGGCCGCGAGCGCCTGGGCAAGGGCGCGCTGAGCCTGATGAGTCGCGAATCGCGAAGCACACAGCCCACCTTCCTTGTTGCCGTCGGAGTAGCCGATCAGGACACACTGTGTGCGTCCGTGCGCTTCGAGGTGGCGGCGATACAAGGGATCCACAAGGAGCTCCTGCATCGTCTCGCCACAACCCTCGAGCGCGCCGAGCGATTCGAACTGCGGAGCGATGTCGAGCGCAACTTCGCCGGTACGCTTATCGTAGGCTGCGGCCCAGCGAGCCAGCAGCAAGGCAGCCAATACGTCGTCCGCGCCCGTCGCGCCGCTCACGATGAAGTAACCCACCGCGGCGGGACCGTAACGGTGCCGACCCTGCATGATGGCCTCGAAAACCGCCAGATTGCGTTTGCCGAGCGCATCCAGCTCGACGCTCGGACCGGCATCCTTGGCCAGCGCTTCCGCCAGAAGCTGACGCCGTTCCGAACCGGGGCGCAGAAGCCAATCCGGGTCGTCGAGGCCGCGCGCGACCACCTGGTGCAATACCGAAGCATGTTGCCGTATGTCGAGCGTGGCGAGATGGAAGCCGAACACATCGATCCGTCGCAGCAATCGCTGCACGTAGAACCACCCCGCGTGCAGGCCCTTGTTCGCTTGCAGGCTGGCGGCAACAAGCTGCACGTCCGCGCGAAATTGCCGCACCGTCTGGTAGCCATTGGGCCGGCCATCATAGGTATGGCGCAGGCGCTCGCCTATCTGGCCCAGGAAAACCCTGTACGGCATACGATCATGACGTGCCGGCGTGATTGCACGGGCGCCGGGCAACAGCACCATGTATTCGTCGATGCGCTTGGACAGATCGGGCGCGACGTTCGTGCGGCTCGCGCTTTGCGGCAGCCGTTGCGCGAGCGTCTGACACTCTTTGAAGTAGGTGTTGATGATGATGTGCTGCTGGCGTGCCAGCGTCTCCCTGATCGACTTGGCGTGCACGTCGGGATTGCCGTCCATGTCACCGCCGACCCACGATCCGAAGTGCAACACCGAGGGAATCTCGAGCGAGTCCGCCGGGACGCCATAGAGCTTCTCGAGCGCCTGCGCGATCTCTTCGTGGAATGCCGGCACGACGCGATACAGAATCTCCACGAGATAAAAAAGGACGTGCTCGCGCTCGTCCGCGACCGTCAGTTGCTCCCGCGGATGATCTTCAGTCTGCCAGCCTGCAGTCAGCTCGATGCGGATGCTGCTCCACAGACGGCGCGCATCGTTCGGCGTGAGCGTGGGATCGAGCCGGTCGAAAAGGTGCCCCGCGATACGCTGCTGCTTGCGCAAAATCGTCTGGCGTGTGGACTCGGTCGGATGCGCGGTGAACACCGGTTCGATGCGCAGCCTCCCGAGCAGATCGAGCACGTCGCTCAGTTGCAGCCCTTGGCCCTTGAGCGCGGCGAGCGCATCCTCCACGCCGCCCGGCTGCGGCCGCTGGCTGTCCTTCAGGAAATATTGGCGCCGCCGGCGGATGCGGTGGACCTTCTCCGCCAGATTCACTGCCTGGAACCAGGTCGAGAAGGACCGGACCAGGTCGCGGGCGAGCGCCGGCGGCCGGCCGCGCACGCGCGCCTCCAGGTCACTGGCGGCCTTCTCGTCCCCGTCGCGCCGCAGGATGGCGGCGACCCGGTCGTGCTCGACCATCTCCAGCAACCCCGGACCACCCTGCTCCCGCAAGATGTCGCCGACGAGCGCCCCGAGCGCATGCACATCGTCGCGCAATGCCTCGTGCCTGGGTGGGAAGTGAATGTCGCTGCGGCTCAAGCGACTCTCACTCATTCGTCCCACGAGTTCGCGTCGGTGGCGAAGTCCGCCCGCTGCGGCCGAACCACGCAGAATCGCTGGCCGGTCGGAGCCTCCATCACCCACCAGGTGCGAACCTGTGTCACCCGTTTCGCACCCAGCTTCTCCAAACGCTGTACTTCGGCTTCGATGTCGTCCGACTCGATGTCCAGATGAACCCGGCTCGGGTGCTCGACTCTTTGCACCTCGATGTGCAGGCCGTCGGGCGGAGTATCGAACAGCCGGTAGGCGGTATCTTCCGCGCTCGTGGATCTCTTCAGCGAATAGCCCAGCGCCTGGCTCCAGAAACGCGCGGCCTGATCGATGTCCTCGGTACGGCAATCGATGATGAATCCCGCAAGTCGGCTTTTGTGCATGCACCTTCTCCTGCGAACGCAGCGGCTTGCATCGGCCGCCTGCGGCATTCTATCGGGCGTCGGCGCCTTTGACGGCATCCTTCTCAGCCCGCCAGCAGCGCGGCCTCGGCCCGCTCCAGGTCTTCGGGCTGTCCGTAGAGGACGACGATGTCGCCGTCGCGCAGCACGGTATCGTCGGCCGGATCGCGCCCGAGGATTCCCTGGCGCCGCACGCCGGTAAACGTGACCTCGATGCCCCGGTTGCGAACGTCGCGCAGGGTGCGGCCGATTGCCCAGGCCCCCGGCGGGACCACGACGGATTTCAGCTCTTCCCGGTGCTCCTGGCTCTCATCGATCGGGCGGGGGTCGCCACGAGGCACGATATTTCGCAGAACCGAGTACCGGTTGCTGCGGATTTCCCCCACCGTGCGCACGACCCGGGATACCGGCACGTGCAAAAGGATCAACACGTGCGAAACGAGCATCAGGCTCGCCTCGAATGTTTCCGGCACCACGTCTGTTGCGCCCGCGTCCTTTAGTTCTTTGATTCGCGCGTCGTCCTGCGTGCGCACGAGCACCGGCACCTGCGGACGAAGCCGGCGTATGCTGCGCAGGATGCCGATCGAGGTCCCGGGGTCCGAAAAGCTGATGACCACTGCGCTGGCATTGTCGAGACCTGCCTTTGCCAGCATCTCCTCGTCGGAGGAGTCGCCAAACAGGACGGGGTCGCCCGCCTGGCGCGCCGCGCGAATGCGCGCGGGGTCAAGATCGAGCGAGATGTACTCGAAACCCTGCGCTTCCAGCACGCGCGCCACGTTCTGCCCGACGCGGCCGAAACCGCAGAGAATGACGTGCTCGCGATTCGCGATCTCGCTCGTCGCCGCGTCTTCGCGCTCGCTCGCCGTCCCGGGCGGCCCGCGCTCTCCAAGCACAAAGCGCGCGATCCGCTTGTTATTGTTGAGGATGAACGGACTGAGGACCATGGACAGCACGATGGCCACGAGCAGCGGTTCGCCGAGCGCCGGCGGGATCAATCCGGACTGCAGGCAGATGGTGCACAGGGCGACACCAAATTCCCCACCGATGGAAATCACGATGCCGGTCCGCAGCGCCTTGAATCTGGAATTCGTGAAGGGGCGCGCCACGAGCGCGGCGACCGCCGCCTTGAGCGCGACCAGCCCGACCAGCATGGTCGAAATCAGTCCGATTGCGCTGATCAGCAGGCGCACGTCGAGCAGCATGCCGACGGAGATGAAGAACAGGCCCAGAAGGATGTCGCGGAAGGGACGGATGACGGCTTCGATCTGGTGCCGGTACTCCGTCTCGGCCAGCATCATTCCAGACAGAAACGCGCCCAGGGCCAGCGACAGCCCCGCGACGTTCGACACCCATGCCGAGGCAAGCACCACGAGAAGCACGGTGAGGGTGAACAACTCGCGCAGCCGGCTGTGCGCAATCTCGTGGAACAGCGGACGCAGCAGCCAACGGCCGGCGGCAAGCACGACGACGATGGACAGTACGCCGCCGACTACGGCAATCGCGCTCGCGCGAAGCTGAAAGTGGCCCTGGCCGGCTGCGAGGGCCGAAGCAAGCGCCAGAAACGGTACGAATGCCAGATCCTGGAACAGCAGCATGCTGAAGGCGAGGCGGCCGTGGGTGCGGTTCAGCTCGGCGCGCTCGGTGAGCTGCTGCAGCAGGATCGCCGTCGAGCTCATTGCAATGGCGCCGCCGACCACGACCGCCGTCAGCCAATGAAGCCCCAACAGCCACGCGATGACGGCAAAGACCGCGGCCGTGACGGCCACCTGCGCAGCTCCGAGCCCAAACACCTCGCGCCGCATCGCGACCATGCGCGGCAGCGAGAACTCCAGGCCGAGCGTGAAGAGCAGGAAGGCTACGCCAAGCTCTCCCAACAGCCGGGTCGTGTCCGAATTCGACACAACACCGAATGCATGCGGGCCGCAGGCAAGTCCGACCGCCAGGTAGGCCACGGTGGTAGGCAGCGACACCCGCCGTACGAGCGTGACGGCGAAGACGCAGGCGGCAAGTAGAATGAGAACCTGTGACAGCGGCTCGGTCATCGCGACGCCTCTCCTGCTGGCAGCCAATGATGCCGGTGGCCGGCGGCCCCAACTTAGACTGCAGTCGGGGCTGCGCGCAATGGCGGCAGTGGCGCTTGCGACTTCGCGCAATTTCGCCAATGACGCCAGCGGCGGGCTGATTCAGGCGATAGAGGTCTTGGACCGGCCGCGCTCGTAGGCCGCGACCTCGCACGGCACTTGTGTGCCGAACGCCAGCCGGGGATCGTCAATAGGCGGTCCGGGGTGCAGTTGCAACGGGAGGACCCCAGCCCAGCATGTCAGCGAGTAATCCGCTTCGTCCTCAATCGGCGGTCCCTGCCGCATCTTGGCCGAAGCTTCCTCGATCGGCAGACACAGGACGCTGGTTGCCTTGAGTTCCTGTGCATTGGGCGGACGCACTTCAGATGCCCGTCCGCGCACGACATGATTCACCAGAGCCTGGAGCGCGCTGCGCTTCTCGTTGTCATCCGTGACTTCGCTGGCGATGCCGAGCACCACCGCGGAGCGGTAGTTCATCGAATGATGCATGGCAGAGCGCGCCAGTACCAACCCGTCAAGCAACGTCAGCGTCACGCAAACCGGCGCGCCAGCCTTCAGACTCTTCAACATGCGATTCACGGCGGAGCCGTGCAGATAGAGCCGATCGTCGAGGCGTGCGTGAGTAGTTGGCAGTACGTACGGTTGCCCTTCTACAGTGAATCCGACATGGCAGATGAGTGCTTCGTCAATTATCGCGTTGACCGTATCGCGCTCGTATCTTCCGCGCTCCCTGTGCCGAACCACGGTCGTTCGAGGAGTCCGACTGATCGTTTCCACAGAACCCTTCCCTTCCACTGCAGTCTGCATGCCTGAGGATGACGTTATAAATGGCCTGCCGGTCCCCTCAGGAACTCATCAGCACCGTGGTGTCGTAGCTCTCGAAGCCCTGGATTGCGCGCGCATAGGCGTTGTACACGAGGCGCTCGGCGATCTTGTCGGAACGCGGGGCCAGTAACATGCGCAGCACCACATCGTCCGCAGGTCGAGTGGCGTCCTCCGCCAGCAACTGTTCGATCACGCGCGTAAGCCGGTGGGTCAGCTCGTTGACGAATCGCAGATGAGCGGTGTCGTGCACCTGTTCCGCGCCGGGCCCGTATGTCCCGCGCGCCTCCTCCGCCAGCTCGTGGAGGAAAAGGTTGAGGAGCCGCGCCTTGTCCAGCAGTCGCAGCTCCGTGAAGAATTCGATTTCGGACTTGAGGTTCATGATGGGAAGAAGTCAATGGGCTTGGTCGTCGTGATGCTTTCGACGTCCTTGGCCTCAAAATGGAACAACCGGACCCTGGCGACGATCTTGCTCTCGAGATCCGGATCGTTCAGCTCGCTCGAGACGACGCGACACATCGTGACCGCGCCGGACGGCGCGATCGTGAACTCCAGAACGAGTTTGCCTTGCAGCTCGGCCCGCTCGCGCAGCGCACGGTTGTACAATCCGTAGATCGCCCCCTTGTTGTGATCGAAGACCAGCTCGATCTCCTCGCGGGAGCGCGCCGCCTTGCCGCTCGCACCCGTGCGGGTCGGTCCGCGGCTGTCGAGACCCGAGCGGGCGATCGAAGAGGTCACCGCCGTGGTGTCGTGGCCGGTCAGCGAGCCGGCGCCCGTTCCGAATCCGCGGCTGCTGTTGGCGGAAGTGATGCCGCCGCTGCCCGCGCCGACCTTGGAGGTGATGAGCGCGCGCTCCGCGTGCGAATCGGCACCCACCGCGCCTGACAGATTCTTCGTTTGCGACAGCGGCGTGAGATCCATCTGCTCGCGCAGGTCGGCAAGCTCGTCCTTCACCTGATTCAGCTGTTTCTGAGCTTTCTCATGCGCCAGCTGCTTACGGTCCGGCGGCAGCGGCACGGGTTTCTTCTGCGGCTCGACCTTCGGCTTCGGCTGCTCTTTCGGCGGCGGCGGCGGCGGCGGCGGCTTGGGCTTGTTCTCGATCATCACGCGCGCCAGCCGCTGCGGTACTTCGGTCTCGGCCGCGGTGCGCTTCGGCGTCGGCAGCAGCGGAAACAGGATGCCGAAGATCAGAAACAGGATCAGCAGCACGCGCAGGATCCTGCGGAAACGGGCGCTGGACTCGGGATCGCCTTCCCAAGGCAGCTCGTACTCGCGGTAATAGGGCATCACGCTGGCCATGTGCGCTCGTGCGGCTCCTCGCTAGGACGGCCTGAACTGGCCGGCAACGACGGGCTTTTCCTTCTGCAACACAGCCAGGGAGATCTTGCCGTAGTCGGCATCGGTGCAGGTGGCCATGACTTTCTTGAGCACTTCGTAGGGCAGCGACTTGTCGGCCATGATCGTGATCTCCCGCTGCGCCAGGTCGCGCTCCGTCATCTGCCTGCCGACCAGCAGCGGCCGTTTGAGTGCGGCGCGCAGAGGGCCGATGATCGGTTCCTGTGTGGCACGCACTTCCTGCACGGTGGCGATGCGCTCGCCCTGCACGAAGAGGTCGCCCTTCGTGATCATCACCACGACCGACTGTTTCGGGGCGACTTCGGCGATCGACTGCGGGATCTCGATGCCCTTGCTGTTCTGGATGACCTCGACCTCCGTGGAGTAGACGAGCAGGAATGCCACCATCACCGAGAGGATGTCGATGAGCGGTATCAGGTTCAGCTGGGCATCGGCGCGGTGGCGCAGGTGGTGCTGGGCCATGCGCCGTGCGCGATTGGACATGCTCATGAGTGCGGAGCTCCCTGGGCGGCGCCTGCCGAAGCTGGAGTGCCCGCGGCCCCGGCAGCGCCCGCGGCGCTATCGGGTGCCGGCGCATCGCCGATGGAAATGTCGGGAAACAGCTCGGCCTGCACCGTATTCAGGCCTTGCTTGACCTCGAAGACGCGCACGCGGTCCATGACCTGCACCAGCGTGTCGTACGCCGTATCGGACTCGAGCAGGATCGAGGCATCGGTCTTCTCGGGAAACTTCGCCTTGACGCGTTTGAGATATTCGGTGAGCCCGTCGTAGTTGTAACCGCCCGGGGTATTGAGCAGCGTCGCCAGCGGTCCCGAGTTGCGATCGGCAACCTGCAGTTGGTCCTTGCGGACCATCACCTCGAGCTGCAAGCCCGGCGGAGGATCGCGGAACTCGGTCTGGGACGCCGGTAGATCCAATTGCAGGATCACGGTGCGCGAGAACACCGCGGTCATGAGAAGAAACGTCACGAGGACCGTGAAAATGTCGATCATCGGCACGAGCAGCAGCTCTGCCGGCCGGCGCGAGTGCCGCGCGAGCTTCTTGTTGGCGTAGGACCTACGCATGCGGGACGTTCAGCCGTGAAGGGCGCGCGGGCGGGCAGCTCAAGCCGCCTGCGCCGGCTGCCGTTCGGTGATCGCGTTCAGGAACTTGACGGAAGCCATCTCGAGGCTGTCGATCAGCTCCGTGGTCTTCGTCTGCAGGAACGCGTGTATGAACAGCAGCGGCACCGCGGTCATGAGACCGAACGCCGTGCAGTTCATCGCCACCGAGATGCTTGCCGACAGCAGGTTCGCCTTCTCGGCGGGGTTGATGGTGGCCACCGCCGCGAATGCGCGGATCAGGCCCATCACCGTGCCGAGCAGCCCCAGCAGGGTCGCGAGATTGGCGAACGTGGCCAGGTAGTGCGTGCGCTTTTCCAGGCGCGGCACGACCTCCATCAGGCTCTCCTCCATTGCCTTCTCGATATCGTCGCGGCGGCGAGCGGATTGGATGCGCGCCAGGCCATAGTTGAGGATGTGGCCGATCGCCGAGCTCGACTTCGACGTCACCTGCACGACCTGGCGGAAGTTGCCCTGCGCGAGCATGGGCACGACCTCGTTCCACAACGTGCGGTTACGCACCGCCGTATGTGTCAGGTAGATGTAGCGTTCGATGGCTATCGCCAGGCCCACCACGAACACGATCGCGATCGGGTACATGAAGTCCCCGCCGCCTTGAAAAAACCGAACGATTACGCTCCACAGATCCATCGAGGTCACTCCCGGTCAGTACAAGCCCACACGCGACCTAAGCCATGCCAAACTGAATGACATAAGCCAAAATTGCTGCGATCCAGCTCTCATCCCTCGTAAGCCCGCCAGAGGGATCCGGCCGCATTGCACCATCCGATGCTCACGGCTTCTGTCCCGGGGCCGGTACCGCACCGGCCGCCTGCTTTGCGGTGTCCGGCTTCAGAGCATCGTAGTAGCGATTCTGGCGTTTAAATACATCACGATCGACGGGCGTGAGCACCTCGTCGAGGAGGCTGTTCACGGGTTTGCCGACGAGATCGCCCAGATCCGACCGTTTCCAGGGCACGATGTATAGCACCTTCGGCAATTCCCGGTTACCCGTGATCTGCGTCGGATCCAGCTCGATCCGGTCATGAGCCTTGCCTGATCCCTTCGTGGGCGGGGCGCCGGCCCGCCGTGCCGGCGCCTCTTCCGGCGTTGATGAGGCTGGAGCAGGTGCGGCCGTTGAAGATGGGGTTGCCGACGTGTTCACGCCCGGCTCGAGGTCTGCCGGCCGCGGCGTTTCACTTGCCGGTTTGCCCGGCTGAGCAGGCGGCGGGCTCCCCCGGTCAGACTGGTCAGACTGGCGTGATTGGCCCCACGCGGCTGGCAACAGGGCCGCGAGGATCGCTACGGTCAGCCAGTTTGCCGCTCTGCGCGCAGTGAGTTCGCCAGTGAGTTCTCTCATGATCGGTCTCCCGCTTTGGGCGGCGATTCGGCCGGAGCGGACGGTGGCGCCGGCGCGGCGGCGGGGGCCGCAGCGTGCTGTGCGGGCGCACCTTGCACGGGCGTAGTTGCAGGCGCCGCGGACTGCGCAGCGGGCGCAGGCGGCTTCACAGGCGGTTTTCCTGTGCGCTGTCTCAATTCGGCAATCCAGCTTGTGACGGGCCGGTCCTCTCCCGTCAGTTCCTTGTACCGCTCCAGGGCAATCAACGCGCGCTCGGGGTCGCCGAGATAAAGGTCGGATACGACCCCCAGGTTCCTGTAAGCGGCCGCATAGTTGGAATCTGCCGCAATGGAGCGCTCATAGGAGGCGGCGGCGTCCGGAAACTCACCGTGCAGGCGCTGAGTGGCACCCAGCTCGTTCCAGGCGATGGCGTTCGAGGCGTTGCGTTGCACCGCACTTTTCAGCGCTTCCTCCGATTGATCGAGATGGCCCGCCTTTCGGTACAGGATACCGAGATTGACATAGGGCGCTGACAGGCTCGGATACGCGAGCGTCATCTGTTTGAATTCCAGCTCGGCCTCCGTCGTGTTGCCGCTGCGCATGAAGCCTATTGCGCGATTGAAATCTCCCGTCGCGCGAGGTGGAAGCGGCGCGGCCGGGCCGGATTGCCCGGGCACCTGCGATGCGGCTGCTGCCCCCGTGGGTGATTTCGCACCCGGTGCCGCTGGGCCTGGCGCTGCAGAGCCTGGGGACGCGGCGCTCGCGGAGCCGGCCGGCTGTGCCACGGGAGCCGGTTTTTCCGGCGGCGCGGAGGCACAAGCGCTCAACAGCACCAGGCAAAGACAGGTGCAAGCGAGGCACAAGTCACTAGTTGAGAGTCGCATCGACATCCTGCGTGAGCTCCGTCTTGCCGTAACGCGCCGGCTTGAGCTCGGCCAGCACCTTGAAGCTCTTTTGCACCCACTCGTCGTAGACACCATCCTTGGCGCGCACGGCATTGATCTCGTGCGCCTTGATGGCCTGCTCCTCGAACGGGAACACCTGCTCCTCCAACAGCGAGTTGTACTCCTCGAGCGCATCCGCCTTGAGGTTCTTCGGCCGCTCCGAGCTCATGACATCGTGCGCAAGCGTGCGATACAGCTCTGCCATCTCGTACGTTGCGGCCGTCGTGACCTCGGCGACCTGATACTGCGCCGCGCGCTGATAGCCATTCATCGCCTCCTCGAGCGCCTTGCGCTTCGCAACCAGGCTCTTCTTCAACGGCGCCGTGAGGCGGACATTCCGGAACGCGTCGCGCGCCGGCTGCGCCAGTGCGAGTTGCGCTTTGGCGGCGAGATAATGCGTGCGCTGCGTGCGCTGCGTCCCGGCCTGGGCGTCGGCCTTGATGATTTCGCGGTACCAGTAGTCCCGACGGGCCGTATCCCCGCTCTTGCCGACATAGTCCGCAACGCGCTGGCGCGCTTCCACGGCGTCCGCAATGGGAACCGGGTTGGCCGAGATGAATTTCTCGAGCATCCCGACTGCTTTGGGCACGTTGTTGGCCTTGGCGTACAGATCTGCCGATTGCAGCAGCGCCTCGCGTTGCACACCGTGTTCCTCGGCGGGATTTGCCGCGATTTGCTCGAACTGCGCCGCAGCCTCGCCAGGGCGATTGGCCTGGGCGTACGCAACGGCCAGCTTGCGCGTAACGTCGGCCGAGAGGGCATTCTTCGGGAACTGCTTGCGGAAATCCTCCAGGACGCCGATCGCGCGGTCCCACTGTTTGAGGTTGATCAACTGGGCCGCCGCATCGTATTGCGCCGTCGAGCGGATCTTCGAGTCCGGAGCGACACGCGCAACACGCAGGTAGTCATCGACGGCGCCCGCGCCATCGCCGGCTTTCTGTTTCGCCTCGCCCTGCTTGTACACGCTTGCGGCCAGGCGCTCCGTCAGGTCCGAGCTCATCTTGTCGTCATTTCCCACCAGGTCGCGCGCCTTGATGAATGCAGGCTCCGCCTTGCCGAACTCGCCCTGGTCGAAGTTCGCCTGCGCAATGATCGTCCATGCGATCCGCTGCTTGGCCGCATCCACCGGCGGCTGACGCGCGATGATCGATTCCGCGATGGTGATCGCGCGCGGCAGGTCCCTGGCGGCAAAGATCTCCTCCGCGGCACGCGTGAGCACCCCGGCGCTGTCCGGGTGCTCGGGAAAGGTCTGCGCGAACTTCACGCCGGCATCCATGGCCCGCTTGTGCCATTCGGCCTTCGCCGTGCCGGCAAGAGTGTCCTCGCTCTTCTGGTACGCGACGAGCGATGCATAGGCCGCGGTGGCCGACTTGTCGTTCTTCGGATAGCCGTACGCCGTGCGCTCGTATTCATTCGTGGCTTCGGCGTACTGATGACTCTCGAACAAGGTCTCGGCCAGCAGGTAGTTCGTGGCGGCGGAATCCGGATCGTCCGGGAAGGACTTCAGATAATCCCGATACCACCTGGAGGCCTCCTGGTAGTCCTCGATGCGCTTGGACTTCTGCGCCGTGGCGTGGAAGTACGTGGCGACATCCTTCAGATTGGTCTTCAGCTCCTGCACCACCGTCGCGTATTGCGAGCGCTCCCGCCCTTGCCAGAAGGGCGAGCTGAAGTTGTAGTGCTCGACAAACTCGTGCTTGCCCTCCAGCACCAGCTGGCTGAAGCCGCCCTTGCGGTAGGCCTCGATGGCCTGCATGGCAAGATTCGGCGCGTGGTCGGTATACGGATCGCGCGCAACGTAGGCGCGGTAGGCCGTGGCAGCATCCTGGTAGCGCTGCTTGTCGACGAACAGGTCGCCCAGCCGCGAGTACAACAGATAGGAATAGGGCCTCTCGCCGCGCTTGCCCATGTATTGATCGAGCGACGTGGCGCCATCCGAATACGAGAAAGTGATACTCATCACGCGCAGCGTATCTTCCACCAGCTCGCGGTCGGCACGCTTCAGGTCTTCGAGCCGCACGGGCTTGCCGCCGGCAGCCATGAGCTTCTGATCCAGCACGCCGCCGAAAGACGGCAGGCTTTCCTCGGTGAGCGACTGCTTGAACAGGGCCCAGCCGTGCTTGTACAGGCTCTGCTCATAGTAATGCGACGACTTGCCCCGCTCTATGACGACGCCGTACGCCTTTTCGGCGTCCACGTATCTCTTCGCCGAAAACAGCAGCTCGCCGCGCCGGAACTGCACCTCGTCGAGCTGTGGACCGTGCGGATAGCGTTGCACGATGCGATCGAGCGTCGCCAGCGCCAGGTCCGGCTGGCCGGTGGTCTCATAGGCGCGGGCGAGTTGATAGAGCACCTGGTCATTGCGCGCGTAATCGGGATACGCCTGCAACAGAGTCGCATACAGCTTGATCGCCTCGGCACCCTGCAGATCGATCTGCGTGATTTCCTTTTCCATGCGCTCGACTTCGCCCGCGTCGAGGTTGAGGTCGCCCAGGCGCCGCATCGCCTCCGCGCGCAACTGCGGATCCGTCTTCTGCAGCTCGAGGAAGCGGCGGTAGTTCTCCATCGCCTTGGCCGCGCTGGAGTCCAACTTGGTGTCCTTCTTGACGGCGACCGGATGCGATTCGAGATCCTTGATCGTGCGCGCGTCCCTGGAATCCGCGGCGTCAGTTGAACGCAGCGGCGCCAACGGCGCACAGGCCGCCAGGAACAGCGCACACACCGTTGCGCGGGAGCGCCTCACGGTTTTGGCTCCGGCGCGGCATTGCCTTGCTCGGTGTTCCTGGTGTCGGGGTTCGCCGCCCGGTCGTACATCGTTGCCAGGGCGAATCGGGCCTGAACCTGATAAGTCGCCAGGCGGCTCTTCTGCTGCTCCAGCTCCGCCACTGCAACCTGCGCAAGATACGTACTCTGTTTTTGCTCGGTAGCCGCGAGGCGCACCTGCAACGCGTCGATACGCGCTTTCAGAGCCGTCACCCGCGTCGAAAATTCACCGTTGTTCGTGGGCACGCTCTTGCGCGCGCGGTCCACTCTGATCCAGCGGTTTTGGGCCTCGTGCAGCGCGAGATCCAGATCCTTGAGCGTCCGGTGCTGCTGCCACATGCGCGCCCTGAACGAATCGTTCAGTCGAAAATAGAGCACCCCCTTCACCAGGCGCAGCCTTTCTCTGAGCTCGGCACTCTCCGGGCTCTGCGGTGCCGAGGCCAAGGCAGTCTCCACCCGCTGTATGCGCGCCCACTGATCTCGCTCCTGCGCGGATCCCAGCGCAGCCACATCCTTGCTGCTCTCGATGCTGCCGATACGGCTCTCGAGCTCATCGCGCCGCTGCGCGAGCTTCTCGACCGCCCCCGACGACAATAATGCGTCAACGCGCGGAAGCCGCTCGGCATAGGCTCGCTCGCGCGTATCGATCATGTCCCCGAAGGCGTCCATCTTGTCTTCCCAGCCCGAGAGAGTGCGCCCCATGTAGCGCAGGTCGCGATAGTTCTTGAGCCCTTCCTGGAAGTCGTGGCCGGCGAGCACCGTATAGAGGTAGCGGGACTCCGGCGCATCGGGCACTTCCTTGAGCTGCCAGAACCAGCCGTGGCGCGAATCCTTTTCGCTCGAGATCACCTGCTCCAGCATCTTGCCGCTGCGGATCCGCGCGATGGCATCGTCGAGCTGAGCCGACTCTGCATCGTAGGACTGCACGGCGGTCTCGTAATACTCTGCCGACTGTGAATTGGCATTGAGCTTGCTGAAGGCATAGGGCACGGCGAGATACGATTCCTGCACGGCGGCATCCAGCAGGTTGCGGCCACGCAATTCCAGCCAGGGATTCAGTGCGCCGCGGAAGTCGCCCAATGCGGCATCGGCCCAGCCCATACCCAGCAGCGCCTTGTTGGAGTACGGCCCGCTGAGGCGGACCCGCTCGAGCGCGGCTCGCGCCTTGCTCGGCTGGTTGGCCTGCAGATACGCGAATCCCAACGCCAGGTTGGCCCGATCTTTCAGAGCCAGCAGCTCGTTCGATTCCACGTACATCGTGCCGACGGCGCTCAGGAACCCATCCGCGTCCTGCAATCTGCCCTCGCGCACGAGCGCGACGCCGAGGTTGAAACGCGCGTACGCCGACCAGATGGGCGAGCTGTTCGATGTGGACAGGACCCGTATGGCCTCGTCGAATTTGCCCTCGTACATCAGCACATTGGCGAACAGATGCTCCTTCTGTGCCTCGAGCTCGGGCGAAAGCTTTCCCTGAATCTTGCGCAGCGCCTCGTCGGCCTTGTCGAGATAGCCGCGCGCGTACCAGACCTGCGCCAGGTAGAACCAGGCGCGGTTGCGCACTCCCGTCGGCACGTCCCGCGTCAGCAGGGTCTGGAAAAGCTCGCCGGCTTCGTTATGCATCCCCAGCGATAGATACAGGCCGCCGAGCAGCAGTTCTCCTTCGTCTTCGTGATGCGGGATCAAATGCCAGTGCTGATAGGCGCTCAGCCGGGTGATCGCCTCGAAGTCCTGCTCCGGCCCCTGGTAGAAGTAAAAGAGGACGTCGCCGTAGTGCAGGTCGTGGATGCGCGTGTCCGGCAGCTTCTCCGGGTCATGGCGCCGGGCGGCGGCCGGTGCGCTCGCGCCGAGGGCAAGTAGGATCGCGAGGACGGCCAGTGTGAGCGGCCGCCACGCGCAAGCGCCGCTTGGCTCCGTGCAATCGAATGGAGGCTTGCAGCCCGACAAGGGTTATTCCCAGTCCTTGATCTCGAATTCCGGCTGCTGGCGGCGCTGCCGGTCGTTGATCTTGAGCTCCAGGTACTTGGCCCCGATGCCCTTCTCGAACTTGAGCGTCGCCCCGCGCTTGTAGTCGCGGTCGTTAGGCCCCTTGCCGCTGAAGAAGGCCACCAGCTCGTGCTGGCCGACCTTCAGGTTGCCCAGATACAGCCGATGCACGCCACCCTTCAGCAGGGCCTCGACTTCGCGCGGGGTGTACAGATAGTTGATGACCTCCTTCTGATCGATCTTCAGGGTCACCGAGTCGAGGGCGAAGAAATCGCCCACGTCCATCGACACGAACACCGCCACCTGGGTGTTCGCCGGGAACAGCAGCTCTTCCTCCAGGACGAACAGATCGCGGTTCAGATCGACGACGTCCTTTTTGAGTCCCTGCACCTCCTGATCCAGTCCCCGGGTATCAGCGGCCTCACCCGCGGGGGCCTCTCCTCCTGGGGCGCTCGGCGAGGCATCAGCGGAGGCTGCCATCGACGGCGATGCAGGAGCCGGCTCCGCGCCAGGCGTCTTTGCAGCGCCGGCTGGTGCTCTGGCGGGCGCGGGCACGACAGGCGCTGACTTCGCGGTGGAGGCTGCCGCGCGCGGAGCGGCATCCTGCGCCCAAGCCCCCGGCGCTACGAGCCACGAGCCGCTCGCCAGGAGCGCCAGGACGGCCACGAGCGGCGATGCCCTGGCAGTGGATGGGCGACGCAAATGAAGGTACGGCATATTTCTTCCGATCATTCGTTGAGCAATGCTCGCAGCTGCTGCAGGTAAAGGTCGTCACTCTTCGCGTTGTAATCACGGAATACCTGACGCACGACGCCGCTCCGGTCGATCAACACGGTCATCGGCAGATTATCCACCTGGTAGCTGCGGCTCACGGCTTTCTGCGGATCCAGGAGCAGTGCGAAGGTGACCGCCTCGCCGTGCGCAAACGAGCGCGCCCGGCCCTGATCGTCATCGACGTTTATCCCGTACACCTGCAGGCCGGCCGAACGATATGTACCGAGGCTCCTATTAAGCGCCGCAAGCTGCGCCCGGCACGGTGTACATCGGCTGCCCCAGAAGCTGAGGACGACGACATCGCCCCGGTGCTCCGACAGCCGAACGTTGCCGCCCGCCACGGCGTGCAACGCGAAGTCCGGGGCTTCGTGCCCGAGCAGCAGATAAGCGGGATCCGCCTGCGCGGCTGCGCCGAGCGCGATGGCGACCAGCGAGTGCCAACCCAGGCGCAAACGACGCCGCGATGCGCCTTTCGGCCGTTGCAAGCTCAAGTATTTTCCATCCACAAGGGAAGCGACCGCGTGCCCCCGCGCGCGGGCAACCCTCGCACAGCGAACTTCACACTGTCAACGAACCAGCCGCAGGTTCGCGAATGCAGGCACAGGAGCGCTCAGGATTCCCCGGCCGGCGCGAATGATGCCTTGAATCGCAGCATGATGCAGGAGCCTGGAGGAAGAATACGGCGCAAGGGTCGGCAATGCGCTTGTCGCGCAATGCCGACGCTCGGAGGGCTGGGAAGTCACTTTATAGACGCGAAAGAGGTCAGCGCATCGCGACTGCTCGACGCCCCCAGGCCCTGCATGGGGAACAACGTGGCGAACTGACCCTCCAGGCCATGCAGGCCCAGGTAGTTCAGGATCACCGTCTGAACCAGCAGATTGACCGCGTTGGCGGCTGGGCTCGAAGTCGTATTCACGGATCCGTCGCTGTTGAAATAGCCGATCTGCTGACTGGCGGCGCCGTTGCGCGGCACGGGCCGGCCCTTCGGGCTGTAGGCCAGGAAGAAGGTCGAGGCCGTCGACTGGTTGTCACCCTGCCAACCGAGCTTGCCACGGCCGTTCGCGCTGTTGTCGGCGTTGCCGGTCGAGCTCAGCGAGCCGTCACTGAACACGTAGACCATGACCGGCGTGCCGAGGCGCTTGGCGTACTCGAGAACCGCGCCGATACACACGCCGGCGTGGAAGTTCTTTTGCTCGCCGGAGGCACGCGTGCTGTCGTGATAGTCAAAGCCACCCAGTGTGATCACGCCAGCTCCCGCGAAGCCGTTCAACACGAGTTTCATGACTGCAGCGGTCTTGCGCAGATCGGAATCCCCGTTGTATTCCGCCGTACTGAAGATACCGCTCGTCCCGACGATGTTCGTGTCCAGGTCCGGATTGAGAGCCGCCGGACTCCCGAACGCATCGGCAGTGTTGGCGCTCTTCACGTACGCACAGCGAACCTGCTCCTTGACGGTCGCGTCAGCCGCTGGGTCCCCCGCAAATGCAGTCACGTCCCCGAGCTTGCTGCCGGCGAAGGCCGCCTGGCTCGGCGAGGCGGAATTGTAAGCGGCGATGCCTCCGCTGATGCGCGCCTGGGATTCAAGCACGGCCACGGCGTCCGGATCGGCGGTCGCACTGCCCGTATTGACCAGGCCGGTGTCATCGCTTGCTTGGGCAATCTTGGTCGGCTGCAACGTGGGATCGATCATCGAGGCGGGCGCGGCCGAATTGCCGCCCGACACGGTGGATTGTGTGCCAATCAGCGTCAGCAGCTGGCCCTTGGCACCCGCCATGGCGATGCCGTAGAGCGGATTGTGCGGATTATTGCCCGTATCGTTCTGCGACATAGCGGCAATGACTGCGCCGTTCACGCCGGCCTGAGTCGTAGTGCTGGCCCGCGACAGGATGCCCCGCAGGATCCCGCCGTCAGCATGCCAGGCGAGTCCGAGAGCATTGCTGACAAATGTGGGCGACGTCGGCAGCATGTTGCCCGGCAGCCCGAGCTTGCTGTAGCCCGCGCTCGAGAGAAAGTTCATCTGCCCGCCCTGCACACCCACCAGCGCCTCGGAGCCGACCAGGTTTGCGCCGCCAGCCAGATCGAATGCGATGAACGGGATCATGCCCGCGCCCTGGGTCGAGATGTTGCAATCTGCCGGGGCCCGCAAGCTGGCGATATCGGCGTCCAGGGTCGCGTTGGCGTTGCTCGATTTGAGCAGCATGCCGAGCCAGGCCGGCGCGGTGATCACCGCCGGACCGGCTAGAAATCCGGCTCCGATCAGTTCGCGTCGCGTCATCGGACGCGGATGATTCTCGTGCCGGAAGGGCTCGTGCAGGCCATGGGGACGATTGGGTTTCTTGCGGATGATCATGTGCATTCTCTCCTGATGCCCGTCACTGCACGGACACAGCGGCACTGCCGAGCACGGCGGCGCACGCTGACTGGGCGACGACGGCTGTACGGCCGGCCGCGTTACCGTTGGCTCCCGAGACGAGTCTCGTGATCAAGGCATTGAGCTCATTGGTCACTGCCGTCGTGGTCGTCGGGCTGACGCTCGCGCCTACTGCCCTTGCAAGCAGCGGTCCGATCAGCAGATTGCGGTTTGCCGCGATCGGTGTGCTCGTGCCGAAGAACGTGGCCGCGGGCTTGGTGAGGTCCAGCCCGGGAAACAGGGCGGCCAGCAGCGACGGGGTGTTGACCGCCGTCGAGCAGTACGAGACCGCCAGTTGTGAGATCGCGGTCTGATGCGAGGCCAGGAACGCATCGAGCTGCGGAGCCGGCGGCAGCGATTGCTGCAGCGTGTTGTAGGTCGTCAGGACCGCAGCGTTATTGAGCGGCACCCCGGTAATCGCCGACATCGAGGCATTCAGCTCCTGGAACGTCTTGATGCCCACGTCGGGCGATGGCGGACTGTCCACCGGTGGCGCAACCACTGGCGTCGGGTCGGTATGGACGTGCGTCTTGCTTCCTATCTTGTCGAACGAGAGGAAGAACATGTCGGAATCGACTCCCAGGCCCGAGGCGATGACCGCACCGACGCTCGACAACTGTTGCCCGGCTGCCGCCGTGTAGGCCGGCGCCGCAACGGTTGCCTTGAGAGTCGCGTACGACTGGCCGGCCCGGGCCTCGGTGCCGTTGATGCCGATCCGCATTCCCTGGATCGGCACGCTTGCGGGCACCGCGTTGGGATTGAGGCTGATGAAAGTCGGGTTGGTAAACAGATAGCTGTAACTGTCGTACTGGCTCGCCGTCATCATGATGTACGACTGCGGCACCCCTGACAGGGCGGTGACGTCGAACAGCAGGGCGTATTGCTCCCCGACACCTGCGGCGAAGTTCTGCTGAACCTGCGCGGGCGTCAATGCGCGGCTATGGATGGCGACGAACTTGATGACGCCCAGCCATTGCCGGTCGCCGGTCGTCTCGTTGCCGAGCACCAGAGCGAATGTGTTGTCCCAGCTGGACAGCGAGCCGCCCTTCTTGGGGTCGACGTCGCCCGTAAAGACTCCGTTGACATACAGCTTCTGGCCATTCACCGGATCATAAGTGAGCACGATGTGCTGCAGTGCCGCCTGTGCATTGGTATTCGCCGCGGCGGTCTGGAGCGGCGGTGTGCCGTTCGGACCCGTCTGGTCGCTTCTCGCGTACCCCTCGTACTGCATCATGTGCTGCCCAAGAGTCGCGTTGCGCGTCGTATCGCTGCCCGAGTAGCTGACGATGTAGGCGTTCATCTGTGCGACGTTGGCCGGCGCTGCCCACGCCTCGATGGAATACTCGCCCGTGGAGGTGATCATGGCGGCGAGCTTCGAGCTCGCGGCGGTGGAGGCCTGCGCCTTGCCTCCCGTGTTGACATCGATTCCCCAGCCGCCGACCCAGCTCACATCGCCGGTGAACTGCAGATCGGCCGCCGGGTCCACACCGCTCGAATCATAGGCGGTAGTGCCCGTGCCGGTCTTGAACTCGTATTTGGCGACGAGATTGGCCTCGTAGCGGTTGCCTCCGGAGGAGACGATTCCCTGCTTGAGGGTAAGGGCCTTCGACAGCACCAGCGTCGGATCGACCGGTGTCACCGCGATCGTGTTGGCATACGCGGTGATTGCGCCGAGCATTGCGGCGGCGCTGCCCGGGCAGTCCGCGGAACCGCCGGACGATGCGGTGGCCCAGCAGTTGTGGAACTCGGTTTTGAGCCGTACCACGAAGCGTGAATTGGCCGGCGTATTCAGATCGATCTTCGACTGTGCCGCCGCATACGCTTCGTCGGGATCGCTGCTGGCGAAATACGGCTGCTGCGGCACTGTCGCGTCGGAGCGGTGACAGTTGCTGCAGAACTTGGACAGGATGGGCGTCCAGATCAGGGTCTGGAACTGGGTCGAATTCGCGGGGAACTGCTTGCCCGCACCCACCGTCTGCGAGGGCGGCGGGGTCAGGGTGATCCCGGTGCTGGAGGCCGCGCCCGCGCCGATCCAGGCCTTGATCCACTGGAGCATCGTGTCGTGGCAAACGGTCGTGTCGGCAACCCAGCAATTGTGTCCGCCGGCCACCTGCAGGACGAGCGTCGATTTCTCGGGCTCCTGGAAATTGACCAGCGGATTCGCCGCCTGATACGCGAGATTGACGTCATCGGAGCGCGCAAACATCGGAGCCTGTCCACCCTCGTGGTGGCATCCGCCGCAGCGGTTGGCAACGCGGATGTTCTCCCACAGGTTGACCTTGAACGACTGCACGTCGGCGTTGGCAGCGGCCGGCCCCGTATAGCTCGCCGTTGTGCTGCCGGGCGTGGTCTGCTGGCTCTGCGTAGTGGCGGGGCCGCCGGCGGTGCACGCGACCACGGTCGTGATCAGCGCAAGGGCCGCGACACGTTGCAGCGCGCGCGCGCCGGCAGAGATGGCTTCGAAGCGGTTCATGAGGTTCTCCCTGATCATGGGACTCTCCCTAATTGCCCATGCAGTGGACGGCGGTT
>JBOIAD010000008.1:0-39767 GCA_050738795.1 Steroidobacteraceae bacterium | reverse complement strand
TGCACTGCAGTACGGGCTCCACTTCGCGCCGTTGGTCGAGGAGAACTACTTCCTGGCGTGTCTTACGCCGAGCCTTGCGCACGCTGCCGTGCAACGGCTGTGCGCGGTCCTCGCCGGCGCGGAGTGGAGGGAGATACTCGCGAACCTGGCCGGCTACCGGGCCGCCGCCGCGCCGGGCAAGTTGCTGGTCATGACTGACATACTGCCGTGGTGGCGTCAAACGAAGCCGAAGATAACCAGGTCAGTCCAGGCGCCCCCTCGGATATAAAGTGCACTTTATATTTGGGCGATAAATATAAAGTGATGTTTGTATTTGCTGGAAGTCGATAGGTGAGCGTACTTAGTCGCGCTTGCCACCGGCACTTCGACAGATCACCCGGGCATTCCTGCGCCACGCAATTGACTTTCCAGAACTGCCACAACCTATGGCAGTTTTTTCCGATGCCGCTTATCGAAAGCAGGCCGGGCCGCACCACGGCTCCACGCCAGATAGAACGCCCCACCCGTTGGCACAGCCTGTGCCGATTTCTTCCCTGCAATTACGGCACAGCTCGTGCCGGACTTTCGGAATCCTGTGCGTCGGTGAGGAGAAAATGGCTAGCATTCTCGCCGAATTGCGGTCTTGAAAGTAGTAAGCGGTTGTCGCCAAGGTGATCGATATCTGTCAGGCACGGATCGAGTGATGTGAATGACTGCAGGTCATGCGGCGATCAAATGACTTTCCACCAAGGTACGGCAAGCACGCCCTCCGAGATCCAGAAGGTTTTCTCACCGCCACACAACAGTACTCCGCCGAGCGCCGTGTCGCCGTATTCCTGTAGAAAGGTTCGTAAACCTTTGGCATCGTTATAACCCGGATTGGCGGTCGCCTTGACTTCAATCCCGAGCAGCTTTCCTTGCCACTCGATCACAAAATCGACTTCATCGCCGGTTGAGGTGCGCCAATAGAGAATCGCCGGCCGCATCGTTTCTGCTTCTCGCCACGCCAGCAGATCCGTGCAGATCACGTTTTCGAGGTGCGCGCCGGAGACCTTGGTTTCTTGCGCCAAATGCACAGCGAGGCCGGTATCACTCCAATAAAGCTTCGGTGATTTGATCAACCGCTTGGTGCGATTCACCGAATACGGTTCGATCCGTATGAGTTGGTACGAAACCTCGAGCAGATTGAGATAACGTTGAACGCTCGTTCTCGACAGGCCCGCATCGCGCGCAAGCTCCACCTGATTGAGAACCGAACCGAGCCTGAGACAGGCCGTTCGCATCAGGCGCTGAAAGTCCGGTAAATTATCGATGGCGGCGAGATCGCGGAGATCTCGTTCGAGATACGTTTGGGTGTAGCCGCTAAAAATCTCGTTTCGAGCTGAATTTGCCGCTTCCCCAACACCTATGAGGGCAGCTTGGGGATAGCCGCCTCTCAGCGCAAGATCCTGCCAAGGCTCAAAGGGGGCCGCCTGCGAATGGGCAACCTCTGCCCATGCCTTGCGGTTCTCCTTGAAAAACATGCTCCAGATACCGCACGCGCCCTCGCCGAGTTGCTCACGACGCGTGAGTGGCCACAGCGTCAGGTATCGTGCTCGACCGGCTAATGACTCCGACACACGCCGCGTGAGCAGCAGATTGGCCGACCCCGTCAGCAAAAAACGGCCGTTGGATCGGTCTTCATCGACCGCTTGTTTGATGGTGAGCAATAGATCCGGCGCACGCTGAATCTCATCGACCGTGAGCGGTTGTTCGTCTGAGTTTGCTAGAAAGGTCCGTGGATCAGTCATGGCCAGAGCGCGGTTCACCGCCGTGTCGAGCGTCAGATAACGACGATTTGCCAGCGGCGCAAGGTCTTTGGCGAGCGTACTTTTACCCGTTTGTCGGGCGCCCGTCAGGACGACCACCGGGAATATTTCGAGCGCATGAGCCACAACGGGCTGTAGAATCCGAGGAACAATTCTGTTCATAATCAATGTCTTATAAAAACGCCCATCAGATGGGCACAATATGCCCGTTACGTGGGCATATTGCAAAGAAGCGGGCGCGACTGCAATAAGGCCGGCAAAGTGACAACACAACGCCGCCGCTTTGGGCGGGGTTGTTCAATCTTCCGGGATCCGCGATCTCGAGCGATCGATCACTAACGCGGTTTCTCGGGCTCGTCGCCGGCGCCTGCTGGCTTTTCCGCCGACGGCCGCTGTTCGTGGCCGTGTTGACTGGCTTCCGCAGCTGGCACCACGGTGCCGAGTCCATTGACCACGTCGGCCGGTAGTTCGGCGGCGTGAAAGGCGCGCTGTCTCCAGAATTCGCCCGGCTTGATGATAGGGATGCCGGCGAAGGTCTTGAGATCGAGCGGGTCCTTATCGACGGTGACCAGCATTTCGGCTTTGCCCGCAACAGCGGAGCCTAATATGAGTAGGTCGTTGGGATCCCGGCAGCTGTCCAGCGGGACTTCTTCTGGCTCGACGCAATCCGCGGCCTGTGCGATCGACTCTCGGACTTCTACGACCAGCGCTGCAGGAAAGTGAAACTTCTCTCGCAGCTTGCGGGCGAGCTCGTCGAGGATGAATTCGGAAGTGACCAGCTCGTGGTCCATCAGGACATCTTCGAGCAGCTCTGCGCATACGCCTGCCCGGCTGATATGAGCGGCAACGAGGACGGACGAATCGAGCAGCACCCTCACGGCTCATCGAGGGCGCGAAATACATCCTCGTCGGTATTGATCCCTTGGGCTTGGGCACGGGGGACAAGCTTCGAACGTAGACCGCGAAAGCGCGAAACGCTCAGATAACGCCGCAGCGCTTCCCGGGCGATGTCGCTCTTGGAGAGCCGGCTGGCCGTGCTCTGGCGGTCCAGCTCCTGGTCCAGGGCGTCGGGGATCCGAAGGGTTAAGGTAGCCATGTATTACAATGTAATACAGCAGGCCTGGCCACGCAAGCCCGGAACAGTCTGGCGACGTACCGACTGGCATCCTCTGGCTCACATGACGATGCGATCTCCATGCCGAGTGCCGATAAGTCTTTGATTTAACCGCGCGCCCGGACGGATTCGAACCGCCGACCCTCAGGTTCGAAGCCTGATGCTCTATCCAACTGAGCTACGGGCGCACCTATAAACAAGACTTGGACGAACTCGCTGCTCCGGCTCAGCTGCCGCAAATAAGGCCGCGAATAAACCGAGTGCATGCGGGGCAGCATCATACCGAAGGCGCCTGGCTTACCGCATCTACGCTACGCCAGCGATCCGCCGGCCCCTGAATGCGCGCAGTCCCTCGAGGAACGCGGCCACTTCGGGCTCCGTGCCGATCGTGATCCGGCACCAATTCTCGTAGGGCGGGAAACGCCGGCCCACCAGGACGTTGCGCTTGCGCATGAATGCCGTGAAGCGCGCCAGCGGCAGGCCCGTGTCGAAGAATATGAAATTGCCCTGTGGCTGAGCGTAGGCGAGTCCCATCCTGGAAAGCTCTACCGTGATGCGCGTGCGGCTTGCGACTATCCGGGTGCGGCAGTCGCTGAGAAATGCCTGGTCCCCCAGGCTTGCGCGCGCCGCACGCACCGCAAATATGTTTGGCGTCGTCATGCGCGCCGCGGCGATCTCGGCCGCAACGTCGGGCCGCGCGATCGCATAGCCGCAGCGCACGCCGGCCATCCCGTGAATCTTGGAGAAAGTCCTCAGAACGACGACCCGCTTGCCGCCCCCGGTGAGATTCGCGACCGAGCGCACATCCGCGCCAGAGGCGAAATCCAGGTACGCCTCGTCGACTATCGTCGTGACGCGATCGGGGAGCGACTCGACGAAGGCACCGATCGCGGTGGCGCCGATTGTCGTGCCGGTCGGGTTGTTTGGGTTGCAGATGTAGATCGCCCGCGTCCGCTCGGATACCGCGGCATGCATGGCGGACAGATCGTGGCGCAGGTCCTTGTCCACGGGCACCGGCTTCAGCGTCGCGCCCGTGTATTGCGCATATTTCGGGAGCTCCGAATAGGTCGGCTGCGCGGCGACGATCTGCCCACCCTGGCGCCCGCACAGCATGCCGAGTGCGCGCAGCAGCTCTCCGGAGCCCGTGCCGGTCACGATGCGGTCGGAGCTCACGCCTTCGCGCGTGGCCAGCATGTCCACGAGTTGTTGGTTCTCGTCGTCGGGATAGCGGCAAGCCGCCGCGATGCTTGCGCTGATCGCGGCACGCGCCGCCGGCGAGGGACCGTACGGATTCTCGTTCCAGCACAGCACGATGGGTTTCGGGCCCGGCTGCGCGCTGGCGCGGCCCGCGGCGCCGGCAGCGTTGGCGGCACCCGCCGTGGAAATCGCGGCCGCGGGCCGCACCAACAGCAGCGCCGAGGCGCTCAACAAGTCACGGCGGGTCAGTTCCATGGGGATCCACACTCGCGGGGCTTTCGAATCGCCTGGACGGTTTGCAACTGCGTGCGCACGGACAGCGCCGATGTCAGGCCTTCTCGGCCGCCCAATCGATCATCTTCTGCAGGTCCGCCTTCACGACCGCACCGATCGGCGCGGAGATCTTGTCATAAGCGCCGCCGATCCGGTTACGCAGCGTGTTGCCCGCGTGAATCACCCGGTAGCCTCGATTCTTCACGCCGAAACGCGCAATCCAGAATCGCTCCACCCACGGACGCTGATCGGCGAGACGGCCCTTGGTGGAGAGTTTCGGTCCCTGCAGGGACCATACCGAGTCCGTGATGAAGCTCTTGGCCTTCGCCAGGATCGGATCGAGGAATTTCTTGTTGGCTTCGACCTGGTCCATCCAGCCGCGCGGCGGAGGCCGGCCGCTCGCCATGCAGCTCAGAACGATCGCCGATGTATCGGAGGAGGTGAGCAGGTAGCACCCGAGCAGCGGACAGACGCCAAATACGAACGGCGAAAGGGTCTTCGGCGCGAGCAGTGCCTGGCGTCCCGCCTTCATTTCCTGCCATTCGATTCCGCGGCGGCGAATGATCACGGCCAGCACCGCAATCTTGCTCGCCAGGGAGACGGCGCTCGTCGCCACTCCGCCGGCTCCGCTGCCGATGAGCGCGGCATTCACGGTAGCTTCGATCGCCTGCACGGTTCCTTTCGTGAAGCCATCGTTTGCGCGCCGATCCAGAAGCACGCTCACCGACTTCAGTGCCTGCTGCGGCGCCCCCGTGTTGACGATCGGCATCGACTCGATCGCACGGCATCCTTTGCGGACATCGTCGACGGCTCCGTAAAGGGATCTCACGGCATCCACGCCGCCCCTGACGCAGCCCAGGTAGGGCACGACCGCCGAATACAAGCCCGTCAGGGTATGCAGTCCGACCGCCTGAACGGTCTCCGCCGCGGTACTCGTGCCGGCGAGCTTCTTCGCGAAATCGATCACCGAATCGAGCGGCGCGGCCACGTAATTGAAACCCTGCTTGAAGGCGTCGTAACCCCTGACGCTCGCGATGTCCCCCAGAATGGAATCGGCGATCTCTCCTGCGCCGCTGAGCAGCTCACCCGCCTTGTCGCCCGCATCCTCGGCACTGGCGAAGCGCGCGCCCGTGAAAATGATCGCGAAGTTATCCTGGATTGCGCTCTGCACCGCCTGGAAGGCCTTCGCGTCGGCCGCGCTCAGGGGCCCGGAGGCCGCGGACGTCAGCGGCTTCTGTCCCGGCAGGCTCGCCTTCGGCTTGAGGAGCGATTTCAGTGGTTTGAATGGGTCGACCATGCCCGTGCCCCCGCTTCGGATTCCGCAACGCTAGCACGCGCGCGCTTGCGTAGGTAGGGATGCCCGCGTGCCGCGCAACGATGCAAGCCCTATGATCCGGGTCTGCATTCGGCGCAATCGAACCCGCGGTTGGAAAGAACATGGCTGCCAAGAAACGTTGCCCCTGGGCCTCGAAGCTGGACGAGAGCTACACGAGATACCACGACGAGGAATGGGGGCGGCCGGTGCACGACGACCGGCACCTGTTCGAAATGCTCATCCTGGAGGGCGCCCAGGCCGGCTTGTCCTGGGCCACGATCCTGCGCAAGCGGCCCCACTACCGGCTGGCATTCGCGGGCTTCGACCCGAAAAAGGTCGCGCGCTTCGATGCGAGGCGCCGGGCTGCGCTGCTGCGCGACGCCGGCATCGTGCGCAACCGGCTGAAAATCGACTCGACCGTCACGAATGCCCGGGCATTTCTCCAAGTGCAGCGCGAATTCGGCTCGTTCGAGCGCTATCTGTGGGCCTTCGTCGGGGGGCGCCCCCTCCTGAACAGCCGGCCGGCCGGCGAGCGGCTGCCTGCCCGGACCGACCTGAGCGACCGGATTTCCAAGGATCTGAAGAAGCGCGGCTTTCGCTTCGTGGGCACGACGATCCTGTACGCATTCCTGCAGGCGGTCGGTGTCGTCAACGATCACAGCCGGGATTGCTTCCGCGCGCCGAAGAGCCGCACCCGCTCCGGGTCAAGTCCGGGGCCGGCCTTCGGCGCCGCTCCAAGACGGCCAGCGTAGGCCCGCGCCGGGTCGCCTAGCCGCGGGCGCCGCCTCGCCACTAAGATAGCGGTCCAACCACGAACGGGGATGATTCGTATGAGAGCGTTGCTTGCGATCGCGGCAATCGCCGCGCTGACGGCCGGTCCCGTCAACGCCGATTGCAGTTACCCGCCTCCTCCGGACAAGCTCCCGGACGGCAACACCGCCAGTAAGGATGAGATGATCGCCGGCCAGCTGGCCGTCAAAGATTATGACAAAGCGATCAACGCCTACCTGTCCTGCATCAAGCTCGAGCACGATGGTGCCGTGAGCAAGATCGGGGACAAACCGACCACTGCGGAGCAGAAAAAGGCCCTGCAGGACATCGAGCGCGTCCAGATCCAGAAGAACAACGCCGCCGTCGATCAGCTGCAGAGCGTCGCCGACCGCTTCAACGAGCAGGTGCGCGTGTTCAAGGCCAAGCATAAGGACGACCCCAAGGGCTGATCCGGCCGTGCTCAGTCCCGCCCAGGCCGATGATCTGATCGGGCAGCATCTGATCTGTCTGCCGATCGAGTCCCTGCCGCTCGCACAGTGTGCGGGTGCGGTCCTGCGCGAGAACATCTACGCCGAACGGGATCAGCCGCCATTCGACCGGGTCGCCATGGATGGAATCGCGCTGGACAGCAGCTCGGTCCAGCACGGAACGCGGCGCCTGCGAATCCAGGCAACCCAGGCTGCGGGCGACCCGCCCCTGTCACTCGCGACACCGGACGCATGCATCGAAGTCATGACCGGGGCGGTCATCCCTTCGGGATGCGACAGTGTCGTGCCGGTCGAGCAGATTTCGGTGCACAGCAGCGAAGCCGAGCTCGCTGCAGGGGTGGCGGTGGCGCCCTGGCAAAACGTTCACCGGCGAGGCAGCGATACGCGCCAGGGCGCGCTGCTTCTGTCGACCGGCGTGCGGTTGCAGGCCCCGGAAATCGCGGTTGCCGCCTCCGCCGGAATGGCCCGGATCCGGGTCAGCAGCCAACCCATGGTTGCGGTGATCTCGACCGGAAACGAGCTCGTCGAGCCCGGTGAGCCCATCCTGCCGCACCAGATACGGCGCTCGAATGCCTACGCCGTCGTTGCGGCTCTGCGCACCCATGGATTTCAGCGGGTGGCCGATGATCATCTGCTGGATGACACCGCCGAGCTCAAGCGCAGGCTGAAATTCCATCTGCAGACCCACGATGTGCTCATCCTGAGCGGCGGCGTGTCGATGGGGAAGCTGGACTTCGTGCCGAAGGTACTGGACGAGCTTGGCGTGCACACCGTATTCCACAAGATCGCGCAACGGCCGGGGCTGCCCATGTGGTTTGGCGTCGCAGGCTCGGGCGCGACGGTCTTCGCACTTCCCGGCAATCCGGTCTCCACCCTGATGTGCCTGGCCCGTTACGTGGTGCCGGCCCTCTTCAGCGCCATGGGCCAGGCCCCGCCCGGAGCGGAAAGAATGGCGCTCGGCGCGCAAATCAAGGTCAACACCCCCTTCACGCGCTTCATGCCGGTTCACATCGAGGTCGACGACTGGGGCCGTGCCTGGGCCATGCCGCGCCCGACGAATGGTTCGGGCGACTTTACCTCGCTCGCGGGTACGGATGGGTTCGCGGAGCTGCCCCCCGGCCCGAATACCTATCCGAAAGGATTCGTGACCCGCCTGCACCGCTGGTGAAACGGCTCTCTGCCGCCCCCATATGTGCTGCTACCCGATTGGAATTGCCGGCGGCCCGGTGGTAATACCTTGAGACGATCATGCCGAGATCCGAAACCGTCGTTGCCTTGAGCGCGCGCTCCAGTCCGCGTGACACGTTGGGCCGTCCCGTGCACGACCTGCGGATCTCCGTCATGGACCGGTGCAACTTCCGTTGCCCGTACTGCATGCCGCGGGAGAAATACCACGAGCGCTACAGATTCCTCGGCTCGCAGGAGCGGCTGTCTTTCGAGGAGATCGTTCGCATCTGCCGCCAGTTCGTCAGGCTGGGGGCGCGCAAGCTGCGCCTGACCGGCGGCGAGCCGCTGCTGCGCGCCAACCTCTCGGATCTCATCGGCGATCTGACGGCGATACCCGGCGTGGAAGATGTTGCGCTCACCACCAATGGCGTGCTTCTGGCGAAGCACGCCGCCGAGCTCAAGGCGGCAGGGCTGAAGCGCATCACCGTCAGTCTCGACAGCCTCGACCCGCAGGTATTCGCCCGGATGAGCGGCGGATTCGGCGGCCTCGAGGATGTGTTGGACGGAATTGCGCACGCGCGCAGCGCCGGGCTCGAGCCGATCAAGATCAACGCCGTCGTCCAGAAGGGGATCAACGATCACACCGTGCTCGATCTCGTGGAGCGCTTCCGGGGCACTGGCGTCATCGTACGATTCATCGAGTACATGGATGTCGGCAACCACAATGACTGGCGGCAGGATCTCGTGATCCCCTCCAGGGAGTTGATCGCGAGCATCGGACAGCGCTGGCCACTGCAGCCGCTGGAGCGCGGATATCGCGGCGAGGTTGCCGAGCGCTACGGGTTCGTGGACGGCCAGGGCGAGCTGGGATTCATCTCGTCGGTGAGCCAGCCGTTCTGCGGGGCCTGCTCCCGTGCGCGGTTGTCATCGGACGGAGTGATCTACACCTGCTTGTTTGCGACGCAGGGCACCAGCCTGCGTGATGCGCTGCGCGGCGGCGCAAGCGACGAGCAGCTTCTGGAAATGATCCGCACCGTATGGCTTGGCCGCACCGATCGATATAGCGAACAGCGCGCCCAACTGCGCCGGTCGGGCGAGCGCCGCAAGATCGAGATGTACTACATCGGCGGTTGATGTGCGCAAGACCAAGACAGCCCGCCTGACTCACCTGGATGAACGCAATCGACCCACGATGGTGGACGTCGGTGACAAGAGCGTGACTCACCGCGTAGCGACCGCCGAGGCCCGGGTCCGCCTGCCGCGCGACGTCGCTACCGCTCTGCGCAAGAGCGGCCACCGCACGAAGAAGGGCCCCGTGTTCGACACGGCCATCGTCTCCGGAGTCATGGCGGCGAAACGCACCCACGAGCTGATTCCTTTCTGCCATCCATTGGCTCTCGAGAACTGCGCCGTCGAGATCGAAGACGTGAGCGGAACCAGGGGCGATGGCGAGATCGTCATCCGGTGTCAGGTTTCGGTTCACCACCGCACCGGCGTCGAAATGGAAGCGCTCACGGGCGCGACCGTCGCCGCGCTCACCCTTTACGACATGTGCAAGGCACTGTCCCACGACATCGAGATCACAAGTGTCCGGCTGCTCGAGAAGAGCGGCGGCAAGCGCGATTTCAGGCGCAAGGCGTAGAATTCACCCCATGAGCGAGCCGACCGACACAAACGCGCTGTACGGGCTGGTGCTTGCCGGCGGGCGCAGCTCACGGATGCAGCGGGACAAGGCCGTCCTGGCCTACCACGGCCGCACTCAGCTCGAGTGGGCCGTCTCACTGCTCGAGCCGCACGTGCAGCGCGTGTTCGTGTCCGTGCGCCCGGATCAGATCAACGACCCGGTCCGGTCGCGCTTCGCGCAAATCGTCGATGGGCAGCAGAATCTCGGGCCCATCGCCGGGATCCTGGCGGCACAAGCCAAGTATCCGCAGGCAGCCTGGCTCGTGGTTGCCTGCGATCTGCCGTTCCTGGATGCGGGCACGCTCGCGCACTTGATATGGGCCCGACAACCGCAACGGCAGGCCACCGCTTATCGCTCCAGTTACAACGGCTCGCCCGAGCCTCTGTGCGCGATCTACGAGCCGGCAACCCGCGAGGCGCTGCTCGAGTACGTTGCAAGTGGCAAGGACTGCCCGCGGAAATTCCTGATCCACTCCGACGTCCAACTGGTAGCCGGACCCAACCCACACGCCCTGGACAACGTGAACACTCCGGAAGACTACGGGACGGCCATTGCAACACTCAGCCCGGCCAGGGCGGCGGCCGGAAAACGCATCAAAGTGCAGTACTACGCCTTGCTGCGCGAGCAGGCCGGCCGCAGCGACGAAACCCTCGTCACCGCGGCGCACACTCCCCGGGAGCTGTATGACGAGCTGAAATTGCGCTACCCGTTCTCGCTCGCGCCGGAAATGCTGCGGGTCGCGGTGAATTCGGAATTCGGCGAGTGGGCGAATCCGCTCGCGGACGGAGATGCGGTCGTGTTCATCCCACCCGTCGCGGGCGGTTGAGCCAGGCTAGCCGCATGGCCGCTTTCAGCTTCACACGAGAAACGATCGACGCGGCGGCGTTGCGCACGCGGCTTGCGGATCCCGCAGCCGGCGGCTATGCGTCCTTCGAAGGCTGGGTACGCAATCACAACGAAGGTCTGCCCGTCCGTCATCTGGAATATGAGGCGTTCGAGCCGCTCGCGATAAAGGAAGGCGAGCGGATCGTCAGTGAAGCCTTCGCCCGCTTCGGCGTCGGGCATGCAGCCTGCGTCCACCGGATCGGCGACCTTGGGATCGGCGAGATGGCCGTATGGGTAGGCGTGAGTGCGCGCCACCGCCACGAAGCGTTCCTCGCCTGCCGCTATATCATCGATGAGGTCAAGCATCGGGTGCCGATCTGGAAGAAGGAGCATTACGAGAACGGCGACTCGGGTTGGGTGAATTGCGAGCGCTGCGCCGCACAGCCGCCGGCCCCTCACGAGCCTGGGCACCGCAAGGCGGCCACAGTCGTTCCCGACTATTCCCGCCAGATGGCGCTGAGGGAAGTCGGCGCGGCCGGTCAGGCAAAGCTGCGTGCGAGCTCGGTACTGGTCGTCGGCTGCGGAGGACTGGCCGTGCCGGTCGTCGGTTACCTCGCCGGCGCCGGCATTGGCAGACTGGGGCTCGTCGACAGTGATCGGCTGGAGCCATCCAACCTGCACCGCCAGACGATGTATGCGCTCGCCGATGTCGGCAAACTCAAGGCGGAGCTGGCGGCAGACCGTGTCCGCGCGCTGAACCCGGAGGTCGAGGTCCGCACACACGCGGTGCGTCTCGACGCTCGGACGGCGGCCGATCTCATCGCACCGTACGATCTCGTCATCGATTGCACGGACAACTTCTCGACGAAGTTTCTGCTGAATGACTTTTGCGTACAACTCGGCAAGCCAGCCGTGTTCTCCAGCGTCTACCAGTACGAGGGCCAACTGCAGGTCGTGCGCCCCGATCGTGGCGGCGCATGCCTTCGCTGCGTCTGGCCCGAAGCCACACGCGACGGAATCGTCGGAAACTGTGCCGAAGCGGGCGTGTTGGGCCCGGTACCGGGCATCTTCGGCGGGTTGCAGGCTTTCGAGGCCCTGAAACTCCTGCTGGAGCTGCCCGGACAGCTTGCAGACGAACTGCTCGTGCTCGACCTGCTCACCTTGTCGAGCTGCCGCGTGCGCACACGACGGGCGGATTCGTGTCCCGAACACGCAAGCTCTCGAGCGGCCACGGCCCGGACACAGGCAGCGGCGAACATCGAGCTGGAAGTCACATTCGCTGCTCTGGACCAGGCGCTCGATGCGGGGTTCGAAATCATCGACATCCGTGAGCCGGACGAGGTGGCGGAAACACCAACACCGTGCGCGAGCGCCCGGCACGTCCCAATGACTCAACTCCTTTACGGCCAGCCTGCCTTCAGGCCCGCCGGCAAGAGTCTGCTCGTCTGCGCGAGCGGCCGCAGAAGTCTTGCGGCAACCCAGGAGCTGCGCTCGCGCGGACTCGGCAGCGTGTATTCGCTGCGTGGCGGGATCGCAGCTCTGCGAACCCACCTGTTGGCTTGAAGCGCGCTGTGCGCGTTGCTGGCCGCCCGCGGCGTTTGCAACTGCCAGCCGCAGGCGGGATTCTGGCTCGGCTGACCGGCTCGCTCGCGCTGACTGTTGCGCTCGCCGCCACGGCATTCGCGGCGGCCGAAGATCCTGCTCCCCTCCTGAGCTACGCCGCCGGACAGGCCTTCCCGCCTCTCACCGACACCGCGACCCTGAAGCGCACTCTGGCGCAGCTGACTGTTGCGATCTCGAAGGATCCGCCCCCCGAATCGGACTGCGCGCACACGCTCGGCGCTCGCCGCTTTGCCACGATGTTCGACGAGCTCGGCGCCGTTTATTCCAACCTCGGCAATTCCGCTGCCGCCGCCGCTGCCTTCACGAAAGCGGTCGCTTGCAATCCGCGTGCGCCATTCCTGCACGCCGAGCTCGCATCCGAGCTGCTGCACCTCGGCCGCTACGAAGAGGCACGGGAGCAGGCGCAGCGCCAACTTGCTCCGGGGCGGGAGAACTTCGTACTCGACGCCCTGCTCGCACAAGTGGATTTCATCGAAGAGCGCTGGCCCGGCGCCATCGCCCGGTTACGCCTCGTGGTGCCCGCCGCGCCCGATGACGAGCAGGCCACTTACTGGCAGTGCTTCCTGTGGCTCGCCCAGGCGCGCGCCGGCACGGCCGCGCCGGTGCTGGCCGCGCGCCGCCCCACCGACAAATGGCCGCGACCCATTCTCGAGTTCCTGCAGGGCAGGACGACCGAGGCGGGCCTCGTGGCAGCCGTGAAGGCGGAGCACGATGCTCACCGCCGGCGGGAAATCCTGTCCGAAGCTCGACCGCCCACACTGAGAGTGCGGCAGCTCACGGGCGAACCTGCCCGGCACCGCGCACGACGTACTTGTAGCTCGTCAACTGCTCGACACCCACCGGTCCGCGCGCATGGAAGCGATCGGTCGAGATGCCGATCTCGGCCCCCATCCCGAACTCGCCGCCATCGGCGAACTGCGTGGAGGCGTTGTGCAGCACGATCGCACTGTCCACCCGTTGCAGAAACCGGTCCGCGGTGGCCTGGTTTTCGGTGACAATCGATTCGGTATGCGCGGATCCATAGGTCTTGATGTGCGCAATGGCCGCGTCCACCCCGTCCACCACCCGCGCCGCGATGATCGCGTCCAGGTACTCCGTGTACCAATCGTCCTCGCTGGCCCGCTGCACGCGCGAGTCCACCTTCTGAACGGTGGCGTCGCCGCGGATCTCGCACCCGGCTTCGAGCAGGTCGCTTACGATCGGCGCGAGATGGGTGCCGGCACACGCCCGATCCACCAGCAGCGTCTCCGCGGCACCGCACACTCCGGTACGGCGCATCTTCGCATTCAATGCGATCGTCCGCGCCATGCGCACGTCGGCATCCCGATCGACATACACGTGGCAGTTGCCTTCCAGATGGCCGATGACGGGAACGCGCGCTTCCTGCTGGACCCGCGCCACGAGACTCTTGCCCCCGCGAGGCACGATCACGTCCAGATACTCGCTCATGCCGGCCAACATATAGCCCACCGCCGCGCGATCCGTGGTCGGCACGAGTTGAATGCATTCGGGCGGCAGGCCGGCGGCGCTCATCCCCTCGAGCAGACAGGCATGAATCGCGGCATTCGAGTGCCGGCTCTCCGAGCCGCCCCGCAGGATGACCGCGTTGCCCGACTTCAGGCAAAGCGCGCCGGCGTCGGCGGTCACGTTCGGGCGACTCTCGTAGATAATGCCGATCACCCCGAGCGGGACCCGCACACGCTGGATGCGCAAACCGTTCGGCCGCTCCCATTGCGCTGCGATGGATCCGACAGGATCCGCGAGCGCTGCAACATCCTCGACGCTGCGGAAGATCGCTTCCACGCGTCTGTCATCGAGACGCAGCCGATCGAGCAACGGACCGCCCGACTGCGCGGCGCGCGCAGCTGACATGTCTTGTTCGTTTGCCGCGAGGATTTGCGTGCGGTGGTCGCGAACAGCGACCGCGGCACCCATCAGCGCCGCGTTTTTCGTTCTTGCCGGGGCCAGCGCCAGGATCGATGCAGCCGACACCGCAGCCTTGCCGAGCCGCTCCATCATCTCGTAGACAGCGTCGCTCACTGTACGGTCCGCGCCGGCTCGGTGGCCGCTGTGGCCTCGAGCCTGAGGATGACGAGATCATCCCGGTGGATGAGCTCGTCGCGGCCGCGAAACCCGAGAATGCCTTCGATCTCCGATGACTTGCGCCCCATGATCCTGGCCACATCGGCATCGGAATAAGCGCTGATGCCGCGCGCAACCTCGGCGCCATCGGCGCCCAGCACGCTCACGGTGTCGCCGCGCTCGAACCTGCCGAGTGCGCGCACTACCCCGGCTGGCAACAGGCTCTTGCCTTCGCGCAGCGCGCGCAGCGCGCCGGCATCGATCGTGATTGCGCCGGCGGGCCGCAACGTTCCCGCTATCCATTGTTTGCGCGCGGCCATGGGCGTCGCGTGCGGCACAAACCACGTGCAGCGCGCGCCCTCTTCGATGCGCCTCACAGGATGCTTGTGATGGCCGGCGGCGATACACATGTGACATCCGGCCGCCACCGCGATCTTCGCGGCCATGACCTTGGTGGCCATGCCGCCGGAGCCGACCGCGGAGGCGGAGGCGCCCGCCATCGCCTCGATTTCCGGGGTGATGCCGCTCACCTCCTGGATGAACCGGGCCTGCGGATCCTTGTTCGGGTCCGCGGTGAACAGCCCTTCGACATCCGACAACAACACCAGGCAGTCCGCCCCCGACATCTGGGCAACTCGCGCGGCGAGCCTGTCGTTGTCCCCGTAGCGAATCTCCGCTGTAGCGACGGTATCGTTCTCGTTGATCACCGGCAGTGCGCCCAGCGCAAGCAATGCTTCAAGCGTCGCCCGCGCATTCAGATAACGGCGCCGGCGCTCGCTGTCTTCCAGGGTAAGCAACACCTGCGCCACCGTGACGCCGCTGGCCTCGAGCAATTCCTTGTACGCATGCGCCAGCCGTATCTGTCCTACCGCCGCCGCCGCCTGGCTTTCCTCCAGACGCAAGATTCCCCTGGCCAGTCCGAGCTGGCGGCGGCCGAGCGCAATTGCCCCGGAGGAGACGAGAATGACCTGCTGGCCACGCTTGCGCAGACGCAACAGATCCTCCACCAGCGTCTCCAGCCACGAGCGATTGAGCCGCCCGCCCTCTTGGTCGACGAGCAGCGCGGAGCCCACCTTGACGACTACGCGTCGAGCCTGAAGGAGTGGCGAGGCGAGAATGGAGTGGCGGACCGGCATGGGAAAACTATACGCAATAGAGACTTATGCTGCGACCGGGGTGCCGCTTCCGTGTCGAATGCGCTGACGTCTCGTTGCCCAAGCCCTTGACAGCCCCTACACTTGCACCCGCCGACGACGATGGGCCCAGAGGGAAGCGAGCGGTGAGCAGAGACTACGAGCCGGTACCCGGACAGTGGTATGAGAACCTGGAAGAAGAAGAGCCGTTCCGGGTCCTGACCATGGATGAAGACTCCGAGCTCGTCGAGATCGAGTATCTCGACGGCGATATCGAGGAGATCGATCTGGAAACCTGGCACGAGATGGACCTGGAGCTCACGACGGAGCCCGAGGGCTGGGCCGAGTCCCAGGAGGAAGAGGACGACGAAGACGAGGATGACGACTGGGACGAAGATGAAGACGACGACGAGGATGATGACCTCGACGAAGACGAAGACGAGGCCGAAGACCGGGAACAGTACTGATGCGCCCGGCGCCGCGCGCGCTCGATGAGCGCCGGCCTGGATAGCTGGTATCACGAAAAAGAGTCGGCCTGGCTGTACCTGCAAGTCGCCGCCGCCGAAGCCGATCCCCGCAAGAGCCGCCTGTTCGTGCAATTGGCGGCCGCCGCCGAAGACCAGGCCGCGAAATGGCAAGCGTCCTCAACGGCGACGCGCGTATTCGTTCCCTCCCTTCGCGCCCGCATCGTGGCACACCTGATCCGCCGTTTCGGGCCGCGGTCGCTCCGGCCCATGCTGGCCGCGATGAAGCTGCGTGGACTCTCCATCTACAGCTCACCCGTTGCGTACGGCATTCAAGGAGCGGGCCGTGCGGTCCAGGGCCATCCGATGCCCACGTCCCTGTCCGAGGTGGGCGCGCGTCACCGCAGCAGCATCGGCGGCAACCTCCGCGCTGGCGTCTTCGGTGTGAATGATGGGCTCGTCTCGAATGCAAGCCTGGTTCTGGGCGTCGCGGGTGCCGGAGCGGCCAGCGGCTACGTCCTCATGACCGGCGCCGCCGGGCTGCTCGCCGGCGCCCTCTCCATGGCCGCGGGCGAATACATTTCCGTGCGGACTCAGCGCGAGATGTACGAATATCAGATCGCCCTCGAACGCGAGGAAGTCGCGGAGTATCCCGAAGAAGAGGCCGAAGAGCTCGCCCTCATCTACGCGGCACGCGGCGTTGACCTGGAACAGGCCCGCGAGGTGAGCCGGGCGCTGCTGGCGCGCCCGGAGCAGGCCCTCGATGTTCTGGCGCGCGAGGAACTGGGCCTGAATCCGGACGATCTGGGATCGCCATGGCAGGCCGCGACGGCCTCGTTCCTCTCATTCGGGGCAGGAGCCGCGATTCCCCTGGTTCCGTTCGTGGCGCGTGTTCCGGCCAGCGAGGCCCTTGGGGCCACGGTCGTGCTCACTGGGGTGGCGCTGTTCCTGGTCGGCATGGCCCTCAGCCTGTTCACAGGGCGCCAGGCGCTTCGGGGCGCCGTCCGCATGGTGCTCATCGGCGCCGCCGCCGGAGCCGTAAGCTTCCTCGTCGGCCGGGTCCTGGGCCTGGCGCTAGCCGCCCCTTGAAAAAAACCGCCCCAGCCCAAGGCTAGCTACGTCCGCGCGGCTGCCGGTACAGTGCCGGCGCGCATGCAGCACGTCGCAGGCCACCATGAAACGCATCATCCTGTTTCTCGCCACCAACCTCGCCATCGTCCTCGTTCTGTCGGTCGTCGCCCGCCTGATCGGGCTCGACCAGTACCTGCAGATGCGGGGCGGCAGCCTCGGCGGGCTGCTCGCATTCGCCGCCCTCTTCGGCTTCGCCGGCTCACTGATCTCGCTGGCCATTTCCAAGTGGATGGCCAGGACCACGATGGGCGTTCAGCTCATCACGCAACCGCGCAACGCGACCGAGAGTTGGCTGCTCAATGCCGTGGCCGCACACGCGCGAAACGCCGGCATCGGGATGCCGGAGGTGGGTGTCTTCAACTCGCCGGAACCCAACGCGTTCGCCACGGGTGCCCGGCGTGACCACGCCCTGGTCGCCGTCAGCACGGGATTGCTGCAGCGGATGAGCGAACGGGAAGTGGAGGCCGTCCTGGGCCACGAGATCACACACGTCGCCAACGGCGACATGGTGACACTCGCCCTGATCCAGGGAGTGGTGAACACGTTCGTGATTTTCCTGTCCCGCATCATCGGCAACGTCGTCGATCGCGCGGTCTTCCGCTCCGATGACGGACGCGGTCCGGCGTATTTCGTCTCGGTCATCGTGTCTCAAATCGTGCTCGGCGTGCTCGCCAGCCTGATCGTCATGTGGTTCTCGCGCTGGCGGGAATTCCGCGCCGACCGCGGAGGCGCGCAGCTGGCGGGACGAGCCAACATGATCGACGCGCTGGATGCGCTCAAGAGCGCCCATGAGCCCTTGCCGCAACAGTTCGCCGCCTTCGGAATCGCGGACGGCTCGGTTGCCCGCGGCTTCCAGAAGCTTTGGATGAGCCACCCTCCACTGGATGAGCGCATCGCGGCGTTGCGTGCGCTGCCGGCGGACATTCGGTAACGGCCTGCGCACGGCCCGGCGTCCGGTCTTGAACGCGTGCCGTCGCCGTGAACGCCTGTTTGCGCCGTGAACGCCCTGGTTGACATTCTCGGCGCGGATGGCGTCCTTACAGCCGCTTCCGACGTTGAGCCGTACCTTACGGACCAACGGCGCCTGTACCACGGCCGTGCTCTCAGTGTTGCCCTCCCCCGCTCGGTAACGCAGATCTCGCTTTTGCTTGCGTACTGCAACGATCAACGTATCGGCGTGGTGCCTCATGGCGGCAATACCAGTTACTGCGGCGGCGCCACCCCCGATGAATCGGGCCGGCAGATCGTCCTGTCGCTGAAGCGGCTCAATCGAATCCGCAGTGTCGATCCGCTCGACTACTCCCTCATTGCCGAGGCAGGCTGCATCCTCGCGGACGTGCAGCGCGCGGCGGATGCGGCCGAGCGCTTTTTCCCGTTGCGCCTGGGCTCCGAAGGCACGTGCCAGATCGGCGGAAACCTGGCGACGAACGCCGGCGGGACGAGTGTTCTGCGTTACGGAATGATGCGTGACCTCGTGCTCGGACTGGAGGTCGTGTTGGCCGATGGGCGCATCCTTCCCTCGCTCGGTGCGCTTCGCAAGGACAACACCGGCTACAACATCAAGGCGCTTTTTCTGGGAGCCGAGGGCACCCTTGGCGTCATCACCGCGGCAAGCCTGAAGCTGTTCCCGAAAGTACGCGCGACGGCAACCGCTTTCGCGGCCGTAGCCGGCGTCCAGGCGGCCGTTGAGCTGCTCGCGGGCCTGCGCGAGGCAAGCGGCGATCGCGTCAGCTCCTTCGAGTTGATTCCGCGCATCGGCATCGACCTCGTCACCCGCCACATCCCGGGCGTGACCGCTCCACTCGATCGCCCGCACGAATGGCACGTGCTGTGCGAGCTCAGCTCATCCCGCGCAGCGGACGCGCTGGAGGAGTTGCTCGGGCAATCCCTGGCCGCGGCCCTCGAGAGCAAGCTGGTGCTCGATGCGGTCATCGCGAAGAATGACGGCGAACGCGAGGCGCTCTGGAAGCTGCGTGAGACGATCCCCGAAGCGCAGCGCCTGGATGGCGCAAGTCTGAAACATGACATCTCGCTGCCGGTCGCATCGCTCCCGCAATTCGTCGAGCAGGCGGCGGGCTGGATACGTGCCAGCGTACCGGAAGCCCGGCTGGTCGCCTATGGACACGTGGGCGACGGCAACCTGCATTTCAATCTCAACCAGGCGCCCGGCACGCCGCGCGACGCCTTCCTGGCGCGCGAGAGCTCGATCAGGCGGACGATCCACGACATGGTGCGCGATTTCGGCGGCAGCTTCAGCGCTGAGCACGGTATCGGACAGTTGAAAGTGGGCGAGCTCGAGCGCTACGCCTCCGCCGTCGAGCTCGACATGATGCGCGCCGTGAAGCGCGCCTTCGACCCTTACGGCATTCTCAACCCCGGCAAGGTACTGCGCATCACGTGATCAAGTTCGCGGCGCGGGCCGCTCGCACGGCGGACCCGCAGCCGCGCGGCTATGATGCAGGCCCCCTCAGCCCCACAGCGCGTGCGACCCGGAGACTGCTCATGACCCACGGCCGGCTGATGATTCTCGCGTTGCTCGCCATCGCTCTGGGCGCCTGCGCCAAGGTGAAAAACCCGCCCGCGCCGGTCGCCGGCGACACGGCCGACGCGGCCGACGCCGCCGCACCGGCGTCCACCGCTGCTCCGCATGTTGAAGGCGCCCCCGAAATCGCGACCGAGCCGGATGGAATGCACATCGAATACCATACCTACGGCCACGGCGATCCGGCGATCGTCCTCGTGCACGGCTGGGCAACCGATGCGAACTACTGGAATTCCCAACTCCCGCCGCTGAAGGCGAAGTACACCGTGGTGGCCGTGGACCTCGCCGGTCATGGCGCTTCGGGCAAGAACCGCGCGGACTGGTCGATGGGCAGCTACGGCGAGGACGTCGCGACGGTCGTGCGCCAGATCCCCAACCGGCAGGTCATCCTCGTTGGCCATTCGATGGGCGGTACCGTCGTCCTCGAGGCGACTCGCCGCATCGGCGACCGCGTCATCGGCATCATCGTGGTCGATGCCTTGAAGTCGATCGGGCTGCCGCCGATGCCGCAGCGCGAGATCGACATCCGCGTCGCCCCCTTCCGCACCGATTTCGTCGGCCAGACCCGCAAATACGTCACCGAATCGCTGTTCGAGAAGGGCGCCGATCCGCTGTTCGTGCAGAAAGTCGCCTACGACATGTCACTCGAGCCGCCCGAAGTGGGTGTTGCCTCGCTGCAAGCCCTGCTCGGACTGGATCTCGCCGCCGTGCTGCCCGACATTCACGTTCCCGTGCTGGCGATCAACTCGGACCTCGCGCCCACGGACGACACCCGCATCCGCAAGTATCTGCCCGACTTCAAAGCCGATGTGCTGGCGCATACCGGCCACTTTCTGATGATGGAAGTCCCGCAACGATTCAATCCGATCCTGCTGCGCGACATCGACACGCTCGTGCGCCGGGCGCGACACTGAGAACGCGCCCGCCGGCGCCCGGCGGCCGGCCCACAGCTCGTCGGTGTTGGGCACGATCGCGCCGCAGCGCACCTGCATCCAGCCCAGGTCGATCGAAATCTCATCCGCATCGATCTGCGTCCAGGCAGAGGCCAGCGGCACGTTCTCGTCCTGATCCTGCAGCAGCAGAATCAACGCATCGCGATCCGACATGAATGGCCAGTCCTGGCTGTGCAAAGCGAGCTCCAGCTTGCGCCCGTCGGGCGTCTCGAACCGCCCCCGCCCGCCCTGGTCGTGCAGGTCGAGCTTCACGAGCGGCCGCAGGTCGGCGATGCGCCCGCTCGCGGACCAGTCGACGCGGCAGGTGAACAGGCGCGCCTCGTTCAGCTCGAACCAGTTGAACCCGAAGACCTCCTCCTGCAGATCGTTACCCGCCCTGAGCAACACCCGCCGGCGATACCAGTACAGGTCCGTGCCGATCACCAGCTGATACTCCACGTAGCGCCTGGGCTTCTCGCGAGCCTCGACACAGCGGCGGCCGACGGTGCCGCCGCTGAACTGGTCCCCCTCCCTCTTGAGGATCAGATCGCAGCCGCTCACCTGCGCGACCTGGCCGCGCCCAAGGCTCGCCAGCAGCCTGGGACGGCGGTTGAGCTGGATCCAGTGCCGCGGGTTCCTGAAGGCGAACACGTGGACCTGCACGCCCGCGCCGGGCGCGGCGGCAGGCTCGAGCTGCAACAATAACTGGCGGCGGATGTTGTCGGGGTCGTCATGGAGGAACTCCTCCAGGTACAACACGTGGGGTCCCAGCCAGGGCGCCTTCACGGGAGCCACCACTGTGCGTACGCGCCGTTCGGAGCCCTCGCCCCAGGAGGATACGGTCGCATCCGAGCCGATGAACACCTGCTCGCTGGAATCGCGAATGCCCGGCCAGATCCGTTCCAGCGCCTCGACGTCGGAGCCGCCGAATGCTCCTGCGGTCGCCAGGGCCGCAACGCCCGCTATCAGCAGCATGTGCGTTTCAGCCTATTGATGTGCGAGGGCCTCGCTTGATCCGGACGAGTCCTTCCTGCGCGGTACTGGCAACGAGGCGTCCATCCCGCGCAAAGACGCTGGCGCGCGCGAAGCCCCGCGCACCCGAGGCGCTCGGGCTCTCCATGGCGTACAGCAGCCAGTCATCGACCCGCAGCGGGCGATGAAACCACATCGCGTGATCGAGGCTGGCCATGACGATGGAGCTCGTCAGGAAGGATGTGCCGTGAGGCAGGGTCGCCGTATCGAGCAGAAAGTAATCCGACACGTACGCGAGCAGGCAGCGGTGCAGCCGCTCGCCCTCCGGAAGCGCCCCGACCGCACGGAACCAGATCTGGCGCGCCGGAGCCGCCTTGCGCGGCCGCAGATAGTCGATGGGCTGCACGGGACGAAACTCGAACGGCCGCGGCTGCTCGAAGAAGCGCCTGAGGTGTTCGGGCATGCGCGCCAGCAGCTCAGGCGGCGGGCGGCTCGAGTCCGCGAGCGCCTCGGGCGGCGCAACCGCCGGAATCTCGATCTGATGATCCAGCCCGTCCTCGACGATCTGGAACGAGGCGGCCATGTTGAAGATCGGCTCGCCATGCTGGATTGCGACGACGCGGCGGTTCGAGAAGCTATGGCCATCCAGGCTGCGGTCCACCTGGTACACGATGGGCGCCTTGAAATCGCCGCGGCGCAGAAAGTACGCATGCAGCGAATGCACGATGCGCCCCGCGATCGTAGCGGAAGCCGCGGTCAGCGCCTGCCCCAGCACCTGGCCGCCGAACACCTGCGCGCTGCCGACGTCGCGGCTTTCACCGCGAAACAGGTTGATCTCCAGCTGCTCGAGCTGGAGGAGGCTCAACAGGTCGGTGATACGTTGATCCATGTTCATGCGCTGCGCACGCCCCGCGCACCTTTCGCGCGCACGTCAGCCGAATTTGAACACGCCGCGCATCGAGGAGTTGTGGCCGGGGTAAGTGCACAGGTACATGTACGGCTCGCCCTTCTTGAGGATCGAGACGGGAAAAGTCACCGTCGTGCTTTCGCCGCCGCCGACGACTTTCGTGGCTGCCAGCACCTGCTTGTCGCCCGGCGCAATGTAGTTGTTCTGCAGGCCGGCAGCCATGCCCGCGTTCGCCACCGCGCTCAGATCGGCGGCCTTCACCAGTACCCAGTTGTGGCCCATCGCCTCCTTCGGCAGCTTGCCGCCGTGCCTCAAGGTGAGCTGCACCTGCGTGCAGTCCCCTGCGACATCCAGCTCCTTCTTGTCGTACTGCATCAGGTCGTTGCCGGTGATCTGCAGCTTGCACACCTTGCCAGCGGCTTGCGCCGCAACGGGCACCAGCAGCGCGGCCGTCAGCGCCGCGGCAGTGAGCACGTTTCGCATCACCTTCATCATGGTCTCCCTGTTGGCTGTGCTTCTAGTCCGGAACCCCCAGCCGCTGATGCATGATCGGGCTGGTGGTCGTGTATTGCAGGAACTGCTTCTTCTGCGGAAACAGATGGTGCTGGATCGCGAAGGCGGCGAGCGCGGCCTCGTGGAACCCGGACAGGATCAGCTTCTTCTTGCCCGGATACGTGTTGATGTCGCCGACGGCGAATACGCCCGGCAGGCTGGTCTGGAACTTCTCGGTGTCCACCTTCAGCGCCTTCTTCTCCAGCTCCAGGCCCCATTGCGCAATCGGGCCCAGCTTCGGATGCAGTCCGAAGAACACGAGGAGCTGTTCGGCTTCGAGCGCCTGCGCGGCGCCGCCGGGCGCCTTGATGTTCACGCCACGCAGCCTCCCATCTTCGACGATGAGCGAATGCGGCAGCGCCTCGAAGCACTGCATGCGACCGGCGGAGACCAGCTCCCGCATTTTCGCCACCGAGGCGGGCGCCGCGCGAAACTCCCGCCGCCGGTGAACCAGCGTCAGGCTGCGGGCCTTGGCTGCCAGCTCGAGTGTCCAGTCCAGGGCGGAGTCTCCGCCGCCGAAGATCACCAGTTGCCGGCCGTGAAACGCGCTCGCGTTCTTGACGCGGTAGTGAACATCCACGCCCTCGAATGGCTCCGCGCCGTCGATGCCGATCCGCCGCGGCTGAAACGAGCCGACCCCGGCGGCGATCACGACCGCGCCGGCATCGAACGTCGTGCCGGCCGAAGTGGCGATTTGAAACCGCCCGCTCTCGCGCCGCGCAAACTCGGTCACTTCCTCGCCGAGGTGAAACTGCGGGTGAAAGGGCTCGATCTGCTTCATCAGCCGGTCCACGAGCTCCTGGGCGCCGCAGACCGGCAGTGCCGGGATGTCGTAGATAGGCTTCCCGGGATACAGCTCGGCGCACTGCCCGCCCGGAACGGCCAGGGAATCGACCAGGTGTGCGCCGATACCCAGCAGGCCCAGCTCGAAGGCCTGGAACAGGCCGCAGGGACCGGCGCCGATGATGACCACTTCGCAGGTGGCCGGCGTAGGGGGTGTTTGGCTCAAAGAGTCACTTCCGCGTGGATAGGACGGTCATTGTAGAGGGTCTTGCCAGCCCTCGCATGACTGCGCCCACCGCCGCAATGGCTTCGAACGCCTTCGCTCACGCTGCTGCCGCGTGATGGCCCAACTCGCGCAGTTCAGGCACAATCGCAGCGGCGCCGCGCGCCACCACCCACCGGCGCCGCACCACCACGCCAACAGAAATGGAGCCGCCTTGACTTCCAACTCCGACCTGCACCAGCGCCGCCAGAATGCCATTCCCCGGGGCGTCTCGAACTCGCTTGCGATCTACGCCGAGCGGGCCGCGAACGCCGAGCTGTGGGATGTGGAGGGCCAGCGGTACATCGACTTCGCGAGCGGCATCGCGGTCGTGAACACGGGGCACGTGCATCCGCGGGTGAAGGCGGCGATTGCCGGCCAGCTCGAGAAGTTCACGCACACCTGCTTTCAGGTGACGCCGTACGAGAGCTACGTTGCGCTCGCCGAGCGGCTGAATGAAATCGCTCCAGGACCTACTCCCAAGAAGACGATCTTCCTCACCACGGGTGCCGAGGCAGTCGAGAACGCAGTCAAGATCGCGCGCTTTCACACGAAGCGCTCGGCGATCATTGCTTTTGCGGGCGGATTTCACGGCCGCACGCTGGCATGCATCAGCCTGACCGGCAAGGTGCAACCGTACAAGGCGGGTTTTGGGCCCATGTTGCCCGAGATCTATCACGTGCCCTACCCGATGGCGTACCACGGCGTCACGGTCGAGCAGTCATTCGAGGCCTTGTCGCAATTGTTCAAGTCGGATGTCGATCCGGCGCGCGTGGCGGCGATCATCATTGAGCCGGTACTCGGCGAAGGCGGGTTCTACGCCGCTCCCGCGGAGCTGCTGCGAAAGTTGCGCGCGCTGTGCGACCAGCACGGAATCCTTCTGATCGCGGACGAGATCCAGACCGGCTTCGGTCGGACGGGCCGCATGTTTGCGGTGGAATACTCCGGAGTCGAGCCGGACCTGATGACGGTCGCCAAGAGCGTCGCGGGCGGAGTGCCGTTGTCGGCTGTGATCGGCAAGGCCGCGATCATGGACTCGCCCGGCCCGGGCGGCCTCGGCGGAACGTTTGCCGGATCACCCCTCGCGTGCGCCGCGGGACTCGCCGTTCTGGATGTGATCCGCGACGAGCAGCTCCTCAATCGCGCCGCGCACATCGGCCATTTCATGACCTCGCGGCTGAAGGGCCTGCAGGTGCGTTTCCCTTGCGTGGGAGAAGTTCGCGGGCTCGGGGCGATGGTGGCGATCGAGCTCGTGAAAAACTGCAGCGCGGATGATCCCGATGCGGAGCTGACCAAGGCCCTCGTGCAGGCCGCGGGACGCAAGGGATTGATACTGTTGTCGTGCGGGATCTACGCAAACGTCATCCGCTTCCTGGCGCCGCTGACCATTCCGGACGCTTTGCTGAAGGAAGGATTTCACTTGTTCGAGCAGGCCCTGCAGGAAGTCGCCAGCACCGCGGCGGCGGCGAGTCCCGCGTAACCGGAGCTCGAGCACACCGCGCAACGGTGCCCAGGCGAGCTCGGCGCACCTGCAATCAAGCACGTCCGGCGTTGGCATCCGTCGGGGTATGAAAGTACTCGCTCTCCGCGGCGAGTTGCTCCATCAGGCGTTTGAGCTCGCCCATGCGGCCTTCCGCGGTACTGATGGGCATGCAGTCCTGGCAGCGCGGGTCCCCGCAGGGCTGTCGCGAGTACAGCCAATACTGGAGCGCACCGGCAAGCAGTCCGTCGGCGATGTCCCACAGGTCGGCATCCTTGTCCTTGTCCGCCAGCCGGTTTCCGAGGTCGACGGCTTTCGTGAAGGCCGAGTCGAAGGTATCAGCGATCTCGGTCATGTTCCCCTCATCTCCGTCATACCGATAGTATAAAGCAAACATAGTCTTGCATCGGGGTCCCGTCGCGGCGGCCCCGGCGGCCCGCAAGACCCCGCAAGCCGTACGGACCCCCGGTACGGTTACGCTTCTGGGATGCCGACCACGGAAGTCCGTCCGGACTTGCCCGCATCATGTCCCGAAGTTGATGAGCTACCCGGAGCAGGTACTGAGCATCTGCTAACCGTGGCTTATGTCGTATGCATGAAATCCCCACTGAGACGGCCAGGTCCATCGTGGCCGCGCAAGCGGAGGTTGCGCCGCAGGACGCGCCGCTTCGGCGGCGGATTCTGCGCCTGGGAATCGGCGGGCGCCTCGGTCTGGGCCTCGCAGCCCTCGCCGCGGTCATCCTCGCAGGACATATTCTCGCCTCCCGTACTACGCGCCTCGCTGTCGATGCGGTGCGCAGCATGCAGACCGAACATGAGCCGCGGGCGCAAAGGGCCAGTGCAGTCGTCGAGAGTCTCATCGCCTACGACCGGGCGGTGATCGAATACCTCCAGGAAGGACGCACCTCAGGGTTCGGCACGATTACCGACGCGGCAGACGCCCTCGACGCGGCGGTGCTCGCTTATTTTCAGCACCCGGCGGACGGCCAGCCATCGCAGCCGGCCACCCCGCCGGGCACTCAATTCCTCCCGCAGCTCACGAGCCACATCGGGCACGGCCGCGATCTGGCCAAACACGCCGCGCAGCGCGCCGACTGGCTCGAGCAGCGGCATGCGGCCCTCGATCGTGTGCAGCGGCGCATCGCCTCCGCCGGCGGCGGCGGCCTCGCGATCAGCGGCACACAGGTCGTTGCCACCCGTTCCTTGTCCGAGCTCGCCGCGGCGATCAACGCCGTGCGCGGCAACTTCGGCACGCCCGCCGTCATCGCCCAGGGAGAGCGGGAATTCGAATCCGTTCTGGCCCGCCACACCGATGAGCTGCAGCGCTCACCGGGCCGCAACTGGCTCGATCTGGAGCGCCAGGACTTCTCACTGGCGAGGAAGCTGCGCCTGTCGATCGAGAAGTTCGACACCACCAACGGCACCGCACGGCGCGAATTCCTTGAAGAGAGCGCCGCACTGACGGCGCGAGTGCAGCAGCAGCTGCAGGAACCCGCACGGCGCGGCCTGGTGAATGCCGCCGCGCGAGCGGCCACGTCGGCGGAAGTTGCCCAGCGCACGCTCACGATGACCGGTATCGCCGTGCTGGGTTTCGGGTTGCTGGTGTCGGTCCTGCTCGCGGTCAGCATCAGCCTGCCCGTCAGGCGCCTGACGGCGGCAACTAAACTGCTGGCAACCGGCAATCGCGGCGTCCGGGCTCCACGCGGAGGCTCGGCGGAAATCGATGCGCTGGCGGAATCGTTCAACACGATGGCGGATCAGATTGCCCGCGCCGAGGCCGAGCTGCGAGCGCACCAGGCGGAGCTTGAACGCCACGTTGCTGAGCGTACTCGCCAGCTCCATCACCTGGCCCACCACGATCCGCTCACTCAGCTTCCGAACCGCCGGCAGCTGGCAGCGCACCTGGGGGGCGCGCTGGCGCGCGCAACCACTACGGGCCAGCGCGTGGCGCTGCTGTTCGTGGACGTGGACAATTTCAAGTCGATCAACGACACGCTCGGGCACAACTTCGGCGATCGTGTCCTGCAAGGGATCGCGGAACGGCTGCGGGCGGCGGGCTATGGACGGGCAATGCTCGCGCGCCTCGGTGGCGACGAGTTCACGATGCTGATCGAAGACGTGAAATCGGTCGAGGAAGTCGAAGAGCGCGCCGCGCAGATCGTGACCACACTCCAGCAGCCGTTGACCGTGGACGGACGCCTGCTGGCCACGAGTGCCAGCGTGGGCGCCAGCCTTTTTCCGGACCACGCCGACGACTCGGAGCAGTTGCTGCGGGCGGCGGACGTCGCCCTGTTCCGTGCCAAGGAGCTGGGCCGCAACCGGTATGCGCTGTACAAGCCGGCCCTCTACGACGCGGCTGCTCAGCGCTTTCGCCTCGAGCAGTCGTTGCGTCGCGCCGTCGAGGCGGGCGATCTGATGCTGATGTTCCAGCCCCAGATCGCGCTGCACACATTCGAGGTGACCGGCCTCGAGGCACTGCTTCGCTGGCGCAAGTCGGACGGACGGATTGCGACGGCCACGGAGTTCATCCACATCGCGGAGAAGACCGGCCTCATTCACGAGCTCACCGACTGGGTACTGCGCTCGGCGACTTCAACGGTTGCCGCCTGGCGCGCGCAGGGCTGGCAGTGTGCCTCCGTGGCCATCAACGTCTCGCCACCGCAATTCTTCGAGAGCGATTTCGTCGAACACATCGCCCGCGCGCTCCAGGTCACCGGCTTGCCCGCGAGCGCGCTCGAGCTCGAACTCACAGAGACGGTATTGCAGACCGGTCCGACGACGATCGATTCTTTGCGGCGCCTGCGCGAGCTCGGTGTATCGATAGCGCTCGATGACTTCGGCATCGGCTATTCCTCGCTCACGTCTCTCGAGCAGCTCCCTATCACGCGCGTGAAGCTGGATCGCATGTTGGTCGCAGGGGTGGACTCGAATCCGCGTTCCGCCGCGATCGTGCGGTCCATCGTTGCGCTGTGCCATGGCCTCGGACTGCAGGTGGTCGCGGAAGGCGTCGAGCGGCCGGCGCAGTTGGAGTTTCTCTCGCATTGCGGTCCGATCGGCGTGCAGGGTTACCTGCTTGCGTACCCCGTGGAGACGCATGACGCCCAGAAGGAATCGCAAGCCGCCGCAGCGCGAGCGCGCAGCATACTGGAGATCACCTCCAAGGCTCCCGTTACGGAAACCGGAACAGGGTCGCTCGTGTTCGTCGGCGCCAACGGTTGGCGACGCACCAGCTGAAGCCGCAGCAAATCGCGACGACGGACTGCGCTCATCACCCGTCCCCGCATCAGCCGCCCAGACGTCGCTTCAAGTCATCCAGCTCGGCACGCAGCTCACGCAGAGCCTCCTCGACTCTTGCGAGCCGCTCGTCGTTGCGCGAGGCGGGAAACGGGAGCTCTGGCGCAGGGACCGGCATGCGCTGCTGGCCTGGCGGAGGTTGCTGGCCGCGCACGAGCTGATCGGCCATCGGGCGCGGACCATCAATTGGCGCGGCTATCTCCTGTGCGTGCACGCTTCCTTCCACCGGACCACAGAACAGTTGCGCGTAGCGCGACTCGCGCCGCCCCGGCTCGCGCGCCAGGCGCGTCGCGAAGGGCCCATCCGCGCGCTCCAGGAGTTTTCTCAGAGTCGCTTCCGTCTCGGAAACGTCGCTGAACGCGGCCATTCGGCTGGCGCGGCTGCGCAGCTCCCCGGGTGTTTGCGGCCCGCGAAGCAGCAGCTCGCACAGGACGGCCAGCTCCTGCGAATCCAGCTTGAGCTGGCCGAACTCGGTATTGCAGAAACGGTGCTGGTATTTGGGGACGCGGCTGCCAAACCCGGACTTCTCCATGACGAAGTGCTTCTTCGACAGACCATCGAGTGTGCGCTGCACGGTGCCGTCATCGAGCTCCATGACCGGTTCGCGGTTGCTTTTCTGGTTGCACGCGTTCACCAGGGCGTTGAGCGACAGCGGATACTGGTCCGGGGTGGTGATCTGCTTTTCGATCAGGCAGCCGATGACGCGCGCTTCGACGGGGGTCAGCTCGATGTTCATGACATGAACCGGTCCCGGGCCCGCACGCCGAGGTCGGCATGGTCGGTAAAGAACCCATCGAGTCCCGCCGCAAGGTAGCTCAGCAGCTCACCGGTCAGGTCGCCAGGGTGGTTGGGGTCCACCCCGGAGCGCAGATTCCGCGGCAAATACTGATTCTCGGCCCGGAAAGTCCAGGCATGCACCTGCAGTCCTTGCGCGTGCGCATCCTCGATCAATGTAGTGGGCGAACCCAGGGTGTCATCGGGCTTACGCGCAATCACCATCAACTTGTAAGGCCCGATGGCGTTGGCGTACGTGGCGATTTCGGCGAGACCTGCCGGCCGGATGAGATCCGCATAGGTACGCCTGTCGCCTTGCACGACAAAGTCATAGGGCGCGCCCTGCTCTGCGACGAGCTGCACGATCGGCAACCCGGTCATCCTGCGCATCGCCTTGAGATTCGCGACTTCGAAGCACTGAATGAAGGCGGGCCCGCACGGGCCCTCGTAGCCGTAACGATGCAGCATCTGCACGAGCGGCTGTTCCATCGCAAGGCCCAGACCGGCGAAGTAGCTCGGATGCTTCGTTTCCGGATACACGCCGATGCGTTTGGGCGGCGCCAGCCCGAGTTGCCGCGCCGCGGTCTCGCGTTGCTGCTGCACGCCGCCGAGGAGGGCGAGAATCTCCTCGAAAGTTGCAACCTGGAATTGCCGGTCGAAGCGCGTGTTATCAGGCCTGACTTCCGGAATGCGCTCGCGCGCACGCAGCGTCTTCAATTCCTCGAGCACGAAGTCCTCCGTGAACCAACCCGTCATCGACACGCCGTCGATCACCCTGGTTGTGCGGCGGCTGGCAAATTCGGCGTGCCCGGCGACATCGGTCGTGCCTCCGATCTCGTTCTCGTGGCGCGCGACGAGCACACCGTCCTTCGTCATGACGAGATCGGGCTCGATGTAGTCGGCTCCCGCCTGCATCGCGATGAAATAGGAGGTCAGCGTATGCTCCGGCGCGTAGCCGCAGGCACCGCGGTGGCCGATCACCAGCGGCGCGACTTTTTGCGCTGAAGTAGCCATTTTCCTCTTTTGGGGCCTCGCTACGGGCGGCTCATGGGCGAGAATCGGCGATATTGCGGCCACGTTTAGGCATGTGTCTTGCTAGACTCTACCCGTGCTAACGGAACAAGACATCTATCTCTTCCGCGAAGGCACGCATTTCCGCTCGTACGAGAAGCTGGGTGCCCACCCGACCGCCACGGGCTCCGGGGAGCAGGGGACGGACTTCGCCGTATGGGCGCCCAATGCGGCGACCGTATCCGTGGTTGGTGATTTCAACGGCTGGAATCCGCAATCGAACCGGCTCGATTCGCGCCCGGACTCGTCGGGAATCTGGTCCGGGTTCATACGCGGAGTGCGCGCTGGCGCGGTCTACAAATACCACATCGTCTCCAAGAGCGCGGGGTACACGGTTGATAAGAGCGACCCCTTTGCTTTCAGATGCGAAGTGTCGCCGCGCACGGCGTCCATCGTCTGGGATCTCTCTTACGAGTGGGGCGACGGCGAGTGGATGCAGAATCGCGCGCGCTCCAATGCACTGGACGCTCCTCAATCAGTATACGAGCTGCACGTTGGCTCGTGGCGGCGAGTCCCCGAGGAGCACAACCGCTCGCTGAACTACCGCGAGTTAGCCCACGCTGTAAGCGACTACGTCCTCGAGATGGGCTTCACGCACGTCGAGCTGATGCCGATCATGGAGCATCCGTTCTACGGGTCCTGGGGTTATCAGGTCACGGGCTTCTTTGCGCCGACGTCGCGATACGGCACGCCGCAGGATTTCATGTACTTCGTGGATTACCTGCACCGGCGCGGCATCGGTGTCCTTCTCGACTGGGTGCCGTCGCATTTTCCGTCCGACGAGCACGGGCTCGCCTACTTCGACGGCACGCATCTTTACGAGCATGCCGATCCGAGGCAGGGCTTCCACCCGGAGTGGAACAGCTCCATATTCAACTACGGCCGTGCCGAAGTACGCGATTTCCTGGGCAGCAGCGCCCTGTTCTGGCTCGAGAAGTATCATATCGACGGACTGCGCGTGGATGCGGTCGCATCGATGCTCTACCTGGACTACGGCCGCAAGGCCGGCGAGTGGATTCCCAACAGATTCGGCGGCAACGAGAATCTCGACGCCGTCGAGTTCCTGAAACAGCTCAACCTTGCCGTTTACCGGGACTATCCCAACACGCAGACGATCGCCGAGGAGTCCACGGCGTGGCCGATGGTCTCGCGGCCGACCTACCTCGGCGGCCTCGGTTTCGGGCTCAAGTGGAACATGGGCTGGATGCACGACACGCTCAAGTACTTCCAGACCGATCCGATTCTCAGGAAATACCAGCACAACGCGCTGACCTTCAGCATCTGGTATGCGTTCACGGAGAATTTCACCCTGCCGATCTCGCACGACGAGGTGGTGCACGGCAAGGGCTCCCTGATCGGCAAGATGAATGGCGACGAGTGGCAGAAGTTCGCCAACCTGCGCTTGCTGCTGGGCTACATGTGGACCCACCCGGGCAAGAAGCTGCTGTTCATGGGCAGCGAGTTCGCGCAGGTGCGCGAATGGACCCACGACTCCAGCCTGGAGTGGCACGTGCTGCAGTATGCGAACCACGCTGGAGCGCAACGCTGGCTGCGCGATCTGAACCGCTTCTATCGGGAAACCCCGTCGCTGTATGAGCTGGACTTCTCACCCGACGGCTTCCAGTGGATCGACTGCAACAACGCGGACGCCAGCGTGCTGGTGTATCTGCGAAAGGGCAAGCAGCCCGGCAACGTCACGCTCGTCGCCTGCAACTTCACCCCTCTGCCCCGCGACAACTACCAGATAGGCGTGCCGCGCGGCGGCATCTGGCGGGAGCGCCTGAACAGCGATGCGAAGGAATACTGGGGCAGCGGCCTGGGCAATTTCGGCGCCATCGAGGCGGCTCCGTTGCCCTCGCATGGGCATTTTCATTCGCTCAATCTGCGCCTTCCGCCGCTGGGACTGCTGGTGCTGAGGCCGGATTGAGCCCGGCGGAAGCTGTGAGCAAGCTCCGAGTCGTCATCGAGAACATCGCGCCGCAAGTGGATTGCGGCCGATTTCCCATCAAGCGCACGGCCGGCGAGAGCGTCGAGGTGCAAGCCGACATGTTCGCGGACGGTCACGACGCCGTGACCGCCACGCTGCTGTACCGGCACGAGAAGTCCCCCGATTGGCACAGCTCCCCGATGAGGGCTATTGGCAACGACCGCTGGCAGGGCAGCTTCACGGTTCAGGTGCTTGGACGGTACCAGTACACGGTTCGCGCCTGGGTGGATTACCTCGAGAGCTGGCGCTGCGGCCTGCTGAAGAAGCAGGCAGCCGGCCAGGATATCGAGCTCGACCTTCGGCAAGGTGCGCTCCTCGCCCTCGAGATCGCCGAGCGGGCGCGGCCTCCGGAAGCGCAACGCCTGCGCGAATGGGCGACCGCAATGACCAACACGAGCACTGAGCGGGAGGCTCGTGTGGCGATGGCGCAGAGCGAAGCGCTGCAGGAGCTGCAACTGCGTTATCCGGATCCCGGCAGCGTCGCTGCCTGGGAGCCGCCCCTGCTGGTGGAGGTGGATCGCGAGCGCGCGCGCTTCTCGAGCTGGTACGAGATGTTTCCCCGCTCGGCTGCCTTGGAACCCGGCAAGCACGGTACATTCGCGGATGTGGAGAGGCTGTTGCCATACGTTGCGGCGATGGGATTCGATGTGCTGTATCTGCCGCCCATCCATCCGATCGGCGTAACGGAGCGCAAAGGACCCAACAACGCTGCCGCGGCGGGCAAGGACGATCCCGGAAGCCCGTGGGCGATAGGCGGCGAGGCCGGCGGGCACAAGGCGATCCACCCGCAGCTCGGCACCCTCGCCGATTTCAAGCATCTCATCGCCAAGGCGGGCGAGCGGGGCATCGAGATCGCGCTCGACATTGCATTCCAGGCCACGCCGGATCATCCCTACGTACGCGAGCACCCGGAGTGGTTTCTCAAGCGCCCCGACGGCAGCATCCAGTACGCGGAAAACCCACCGAAGAAGTATCAGGACATCTATCCCTTCCACTTCGAATGCGCCGCCAGCCGGCAACTGTGGACGGAGCTGCGCGGCGTGGTGGACTACTGGATCGCACAGGGCGTCAGGATCTTTCGAGTCGACAATCCACACACCAAGCCCTTTGCCTTCTGGGAGGAGCTGATCGGGGCGGTCCGCCGGCTGCGCCCCGATGTGATCTTTCTTGCCGAGGCCTTTACACGGCCGAAGGTGATGTACCGGCTCGCGAAGTCGGGCTTCACACAATCGTACAACTACTTCCCGTGGCGCAATGCCAAGCGCGAGCTGGTGGAGTACTTCACCGAGCTGTCCACACCGCCCGTCAGCGAGTTCTTCCGGGCCAATCTGTGGCCCAACACACCGGACATCCTCCCCGAGTATCTGCAGTTCGGGGGGCGCGGCGGCTTCATGGCGCGGCTGGTGCTTGCAGCGACGCTGGGCGCGAGTTACGGCATCTACGGCCCGGCGTTCGAGTTGCTGGAGGCGCGGCCGCGGGACCCCGGCAGCGAGGAATACCTGGACTCGGAGAAGTACCAGATCCGCCACTGGAACCGCGACGATCCGGCAAGCCTGAAGGAATTCATCGCGCGCGTGAATCACATCCGCCGCGAGAACGCACCCTTGCAGAGCGACCGGGGCCTGCGGTTTCACGAAGTCGACAACGACATGCTCATCGCTTACAGCAAGACGGGCAACGGTGGGGCGGATTGCGTGCTGGTGGTCGCAAACGTGGACCCGCACCACGCGCAGGCGGGCTGGCTGCAACTCGATCTGCACGAGCTGGGGCTGCCTCCGACAGCACCGTTCCAGGTCCACGACCTGCTCTCGGGCGCACGGTTTCTGTGGCAAGGACCGCGCAATTTCGTGTCGCTCGACCCGCGGCATTCGCCGGCCCACATTTTCCGCATCCGGCGGCGGGTGAGATCCGAGAGGGATTTCGATTATTTTCTCTAGCGTAGCAAGCAAAAGCCGCGCCTTGCGGGCGGGTGGCGATGTCGGCTGAAATCGCCGCAGACGTTTTCAGCCAATTGAACGATAGGCAGCATGATGAGTGCACAGGTCGAACAGCAGCCTGCAATCGATCCGCTTTGGTACAAGGACGCCGTCATCTACGAGGTGCACGTCAGGGCTTTTTTCGACAGCAATGACGACGGTGTGGGGGACTTCGCCGGGCTCACCCGAAAGCTGGACTACATCCAGGATCTCGGCGTAAACACCATCTGGCTGCTGCCGTTCTACCCTTCCCCGGGCAAGGACGACGGCTACGACATCTCCGACTACCGCAATATCCATGCGCAATACGGCACGCGTGGCGACTTCCGCCTGTTCGTCCGGGAGTCGCATCGTCGCGGCCTGCGCGTCATCACCGAGCTGGTCATCAACCATACCTCGGATGCCCATCCCTGGTTTCAGGCCGCGCGCCGCGCCCCCGCCGGCTCTCGCAAGCGCGACTACTACGTGTGGAGCGACTCACCGGACCGCTACACCGGTACACGCATCATTTTCCGCGACACGGAGACGTCCAACTGGGCCTTGGACCCGGTGGCCAAGGCCTATTACTGGCACCGCTTTTTCAGCCACCAGCCGGATCTGAACTTCGACAACCCGCATGTGGTGCGGGCGGTCATCCACATCATGGAGTACTGGCTCGATATGGGAGTGGATGGGCTGCGGCTGGACGCCATCCCATATCTGCTCGAGCGCGAGGGGACGAGCAACGAGAATCTGCGGGAAACACACGAGGTCGTGAAGCGCATCCGCAAGGTGATCAATGAGCATTACGCCGACCGCATGCTGCTCGCCGAGGCGAACCAGTGGCCCGAGGACGTACGCGATTACTTCGGAGATGGCGACGAGTGCCACATGGCCTATCACTTTCCCCTGATGCCGCGCATGTACATGGCCATAGCCCAGGAAGATCGCCATCCCATCGTCGAGATCATGGAGCAGACGCCTGACATTCCCGACACCTGCCAATGGGCGATCTTCCTGCGCAACCACGACGAGCTGACCCTGGAAATGGTGACGAGCCGCGAACGCGACTACATGTACAAGATGTATGCAGCGGATCCGCGTGCGCGCCTGAATCTGGGCATCCGCCGGCGCCTCGCGCCGCTGATGGACAACGACATGGAGCGCATCAAGCTGATGAACAGCCTGCTGCTCTCGATGCCCGGCGCGCCCATCATCTACTACGGCGACGAGATCGGCATGGGGGACAACTTCTTCCTGGGCGATCGCAACGGCGTACGCACTCCCATGCAATGGAGCCCCGACCGCAACGCCGGCTTCTCCCGAGCCGATCCGCAGCAGCTGTTCCTGCCCCCGATCATGGATCCGATCTACGGCTTCGAGGCGGTCAACGTCGAGGCGCAGACGCGCGACCGCTCATCCCTGCTCAACTGGATGAAGCGCATGCTCCAGGTCCGCAAGGCCTCCCAGGCCTTCGGACGCGGCACGCTGCGGTTCATTCGCCCCGGCAATCGCAAGGTCCTCGTGTACCTGCGCGAGTACGGGCAGGACGTGATCCTGTGTGTAGTCAACCTCGCGCGTTCCGCCCAGCCCGTGGAAGTGGACCTGGCGGAATTCAAGGGCGCCGTACCCATCGAGTTGGTCGGGCGCACGCCCTTCCCGCCGATCGGCGAGCTCCCGTATCTGCTCACGCTGCCCGGGTATGGCTTCTACTGGTATCAGCTCAGCCGCGACCAGCAGCCTCCCTCCTGGCATGACGAGCGCCTGCCGCGCGACGATCTGCCCGTCCTGGTCCTGTTCGACGGCTGGACCAGCTTCTTCCCCGAGCGCGTGGCGAATTGGCGTGCCAGCCTGGCGACCAAGCTGCGCGAACAGCTGGAAACGCGCGTGGTGCCGAAATACATCGCCTCGCAACGCTGGTATTCGGGCAAAGGATCGCCCATCGCGAGGGCACGGCTGGGCGACAACGGCGACTGGGAGACCCCGCACGGACGCTGGCTGGCGGGCGTGTTCGAAGTCGAAAGCAGTTCGGAAAAGGCGTTGTACTTCCTGCCGTTCGCCATCGCGTACGAAGACATGGAGGAAAGCCGCTGGCAGAAGCTGCAACCGGGGGCCATCGCGCGCGTGCGGCGCCAGGCGACCGTCGGTGTACTGGCGGATGCCACCTCGGACGAGAATTTCTGCCGGTCGGTGGTGGAGGCGATCGGGACCGGTGCCGAGATCAAGACGGAGCGGGGTCACGTACGCCTGTCAGCGACCTCGATCTATGGGCAGATCAGGGGCGATCATTCCGCGCCGCTCACGATCAGCCAGACAGCAGGCCAGAGCAGCAACACGACGCTGCGGGTCGGCGATCAATTCTTCCTGAAGTTCTATCGCAGGCTGCAGTCCGGCATCAATCCGGAGCTCGAAATCGGCCGCTACCTGACCGAGGTCGTACGGTTTCCCAACATCGTGCCCGTCGCCGGAGCCGCCGAGTACCGCGATGCCGATGGCAAGCCGGTGACCCTGGCGCTGCTGCAGGCGTTCATCACGAACCAGGGCGACGGTTGGGACTTCACGGTGAACTACCTGTCGCGCTTCCTCGAGGAGCGGCGCACGAGCGCCGCGCTTCCCGACGATGCCCATGGAATATATCTCGAGCTGATGAAAACACTTGCCACGCGCACGGCGGAGTTGCATCGTGCATTGGCGACTCCAACATCGGACCCGGCATTCGCGCCGGAGCCGATCAGGGAGGAGGATCTCGCCGCGTGGCGCCTCAACGTGCGCGCCGAAGCCGAGAAGACCTTCGATCTGCTGGCACAGCGGGCAGCGCAACTGCCGCCGGGCGTGGTGCCCGAGGCAGAAGCGGTGCTTGCGCGCCGGGACGTGCTGTTGAAGCGCGTGGATGCCTCGCTTCCCGCGGTCCCGCGTGGACTGAAAACACGCCACCATGGAGATTACCACCTGGGCCAGGTGCTGCTGAAGCGCAACGACTTCATCATCGTGGACTTCGAAGGCGAGCCCGGACGCTCACTGGCGCAACGCCGTCAGAAGCAATCGCCCTTGCGCGACGTCGCCGGGATGTTGCGCTCATTCACGTACGCGCGCTGGGCGGCCATGCAACATTCCGCCCCGCAACCCACGGACGATACCGGGAGGTGGGAGCCCATGCTTGAGAAGTGGGAAAGCGAGACGCGCGACGTGTTCCTGTCGACCTATGACGCGATTGCGCGGCCGGCAGGCCTTTACCGCTCCCTGGAGGAGGTGCAACCGCTGCTGAGCCTGTTCGAAGTGGAGAAGGCGCTCTACGAGGTGCGCTACGAGCTCGGCAACCGGCCGGACTGGGTGAGCATTCCGCTGCGCAGTCTCATTGGGTTCACGCAATAGGCACGCGTCAATGGATCAACAGACCTCCGCCGCGAGAGCGGCCAGCCAGAGCGACACGCGTCCGATCCGGGCGGTGTGGCCGGGCCAGCCCTACCCGCGCGGCGCCACCTGGGACGGCGAGGGCGTCAACTTCTCGATCTTCTCCACGAACGCCCAGAAGGTCGAGCTGTGCATTTTCGACCCCACCGGCCGCCACGAGGTGCAGCGCATCGCCCTGCGCGAGCGCACGGATGAGATCTGGCATTCCTACCTGCCAGAAGCCCGGCCCGGGTTGCTGTACGGGTACCGGGTTCACGGCCCATACGATCCCGCGAAGGGACACCGATTCAATCCGCACAAGCTGCTGATCGAGCCGTATGCCAAGCACCTGCAGGGCCCCCTGACGTGGAGCGACGCGCACTTCGGATACCGCGTCGGACAGGCGAAAGCCGATCTGTCTTTCGACAAACGTGACAGTGCCGCGGGCACGCCGAAATGCCGCGTCATCGATCCTGCTTTCACCTGGGGTGATGATCGGCCGCCACGCGTACCCTGGCACGACACGGTCATCCATGAAGCACACGTGCGCGGCATGACCCTGCACCATCCCGATGTCCCCGCCCAGCTACGGGGCACGTATGCCGGAATTGCAACCGCCCCCGTCATCGACCATTTGCTCAGGCTGGGTATCACGACGCTGGAGCTGATGCCCGTCCACGCGTACGTGGATGACCGGCACCTTCTGGAGAAGGGGCTGCGCAACTACTGGGGATACAACACGATCGGATTTTTCGCGCCCGAGCTGCGCTACTCCGCCATCGGGCGTATCAGCGAATTCAAGACGATGGTCAAAGCGCTGCACTCGGCCGGAATCGAAGTGATCCTCGACGTGGTCTACAACCATACCGCCGAGGGCAATCAAATGGGCCCTACGCTGTCGTTCCGCGGAATCGACAACGCTTCCTATTATCGCCTGGTGCCGGACGATCCGCGCTACTACATGGACTTCACGGGCACTGGCAACACGTTGAACCTTCAGCATCCCCGCGTCCTGCAGCTCATCATGGACAGCCTGCGCTACTGGGTGCTCGAGATGCACGTCGATGGGTTCCGGTTCGACCTGGCTTCGGCGCTCGCACGGGAGCTGTTCGATGTGGACCGGCTCGGCTCCTTTTTCGATACCATCGGCCAGGACCCCGCCCTGTCGCAGGTGAAGTTGATTGCGGAGCCGTGGGACATCGGCAGCGGCGGCTATCAGGTCGGCAATTTTCCCCCCGGCTGGAACGAATGGAACGACAAGTACCGCGACACGATGCGCGCGTACTGGAAGGGTGACGGCGGCCTGATTGGCGATTTTGCCCAGCGCTTTACCGGCTCTTCGGATCTGTACGAAGCAAGCGGGCGCAAGCCGCATGCGAGCATCAACTTCGTCACGGCTCATGACGGGTTCACGCTCGACGATCTCGTGAGCTACAACGAGAAGCACAACGAGGCGAACCTCGAAGAGAACCGCGACGGCGAGAATAACAACCTGAGCTGGAATTGCGGCGCCGAGGGCCCGACCGACGATCCCGCGGTCGTCGATGTGCGGGAGCGCCAGGTGCGCAACTTCCTCGCGACGCTCCTGCTCTCGCAGGGCGTGCCGATGATCAGCCACGGCGACGAGATCGGCCGCACGCAGCGCGGCAACAACAACACGTACTGCCAGGACAACGAGCTCACGTGGATCGACTGGAACCTCGACGCGGTCAAGCGGACGCTGCTGCAGTTCACGGCCAAGCTCGTGGCGCTCCGCCAGTCGCAGCCGACCCTGCGCCGCCGCAACTATTTTCAGGGCCGCAGCATCCGCGG
>JBOIAD010000007.1:0-73296 GCA_050738795.1 Steroidobacteraceae bacterium | reverse complement strand
TCGCGGGCCTTGCGTCGCTGATACGCTGCACGTAGCTTCTCGGCAATGCACGTCCCGCCCTTGAACACGACACGATCGATGAAGCCGCGCTCGACGAGCAGCTGTAGCAGATATGTCAGGACGACTTCTTTCTCGGCGAAGCTCGGATCTTCGACGCCTGAGCTGTGAACGAAGCGCGCGAGCTGGGGCTTCGTGAGCACGTCAGATGCGGAAGAGGTCGGACGGCGGAACGTTTACGCGAACGCCCCACCGGTGATTGAGCGGATCCGTGCGCGCGACCGGCCGGGTCGGGTCGAGGCGAATAGGTGTCGTGGGGACCGAAAAAGAGCCGAGCGTTTCCAATAGGCTTTGTGGGGGCGAGATCTTCGCGAGCGTCATGAGCGTGGCGAGCCGGCGCGCGAGCGGACCGCTGTCGAAGCGCCGCAGGTACTCTATGAGTCGCTCCCATTGGCCGCGGCGGAGCACGCGCGCGACGATTGCGGTGAGCTCCGTGAAATCGAAGGTGCCGATGCCGTACTCGAGGCTGTCGAGGGCGGTCTTTTCGGGATCGGACACGGTGATCTTTTCGCCGAGCTCAAGGCGCTGTTCGGTGCCGAACACGTGTTTGGGATTCACGAGCACGAAGCGAATGGTGGAGCCGTTGAGTTTGACCTCCCGTTTGCGCCGCGCGAGCAGGACAAAGATGACGCGCCGGTGCTGGGTCGTGAGCCCGTGGAGGCTGGCCGCCGACGCCAGTCCCACGTAGCCATCCGGCGCATGGACGAGGGCCGCCGCATGCACATCAAGATTGGGGAGTTTACGTGGGCCCCACTCCGGGGGCACGATGCGGTAGCGCGCTGGTGCCTGTCGGTGCAGCCAGCCCTTGGCCGTCAGTTCATGCAGGAGCTTCGAAGCGTAGCCGCGGCTCACACCGAGCCGCCGCATCACCCCGGCGGGATCGATGCTTTTCTCGTTGTCCTCGAGCAGAGACAGCACCAGGCGCGCCTGGTTGCCACTGAGGGACCGGATATCTGAACCGCTTCTATATGACACGGAACTTACTGTTTCAGTAAAAGGTGTACAGTCTAGCATAATCTCTAATTTGCACAAATCTTACTGTTTCAGTAATAAACGTACCGGTAGCGGGGATCCAGGCCGGGAGACCACTTGCCCAGTGCCTTCATCCTCCGGCTGGGATTAGGTCGGCAAAACGGGCAAGGAATATGTCCAATTCAGAGGACGCGACTCTAATTTCCGCGTCACAACTTTATTCCCCAGGACGACTTTATTTTCGGGGACACGACTTTAATTCGGTCCCACAGCTAGCTCTTGGACGAGCGCGCCGCTACTCCACCGTCACACTCTTCGCCAGATTGCGCGGCTGGTCCACGTCGGTGCCCTTGAGAATGGCCACGTGGTAGGAGAGTAGCTGCAGCGGCACGGAGTAGACCGCAGGCGCCTGGAAGTACGTGACATGCTTCGGCATCTCGATGACCGTCACGCCGTCGCTGGGATGGATATCGCTCTCGGGATCGGCGAACACGATCAGCTCGCCGCCGCGTGCGCGCACTTCCATCAGGTTGGATTTCAGCTTCTCGAGCAGGTCGTTGTTCGGAGCGACGGTGATGACGGGCATATCGGCATCCACGAGAGCCAGCGGCCCGTGCTTGAGCTCCCCGGCAGGGTAGCCCTCAGCGTGGATGTAGGAGATTTCCTTCAGCTTGAGCGCACCCTCCAACGCCACGGGATACAGCGCCCCCCGGCCGAGGAACAAGGCGTGGTGCTTGTCCGCGAATCGCTCCGCGAGCTTGTGGATGGCCGGATCCAGCGCGAGGGCCTTCTCGATCAGGGCCGGCAGCTCGATCAGCCGCAACACCAGGCCGCGCTCCCGCTCCGCGTCGGCGCCATTGTGCTTCGCCAGCGCGATGACCAGCATGCCCAGCGCTGCGAGTTGCGTCGTAAACGCCTTCGTCGAGGCAACGCCGATCTCCGGCCCTGCTCGTGTCAACATCACCAGCTCCGACTCACGCACGAGCGAGCTTTCCGGGACGTTGCAGATGGCAAGCGAGGACACGTAGCCTGACTGCTTCGCCAGCCGCAGCGCCGCCAGCGTGTCCGCGGTCTCGCCGGACTGCGAAATCGTCACGAACAGCGAATCCGGCGGCACGAGGGGACTGCGGTAGCGGTATTCGCTCGCGATATCCACTGAGCACGGCAGCTTGCAGATCTGCTCGATGAAGTAACGCGCGACCGCGGCAGCATGGTAGCTCGTACCGCATGCAACGATGTGGACGTTCGCCGTACGCTTGAAGACTTCGGTTGCCGCGGGGCCGAATGCGGCTTCGAGCAGCCGGCCGTTCGCGACCCGTTCCTGCAACGTGTTGGCGATTGCACGCGGCTGCTCGTGGATCTCCTTCAACATGAAGTGCCGGTACGGGCCTTTTTCGGCCGCGTCCGCGGACAGCTCGCTCTCGCGAACCGGGCGCTCGACCTTGTTGCCGTCCTTGTCGATGACCCGGATCTCCTTGCGCCTGATCTCGGCGACGTCGCCTTCCTCCAGAAAGACGAATCGCCGCGTCACCGGCAGCAGTGCGGCGACGTCCGAAGCGACGAAATTCTCCTCCACACCCAGCCCGATGACCACCGGGCAACCCGCGCGCGCGAGGATGAGCCGCTCCGGATCGTGCTCGCTCACGACAGCGAGTGCGTAGGCGCCCTCGAGCTCCGCCACCGTGGCGCGGACGGCCTTGAAAAGGTCCTTCACGGTCTGCAGATGGCGGTGGATGCGATGCGCGATCACCTCGGTATCGGTTTCCGACGAGAACTGGTAGCCCGACCGTTGCAGCTCCTCGCGCAGCTCATCGTGATTCTCGATGATGCCGTTGTGAACGATTGCCAGCCCATCCCGCGAGATATGAGGATGAGCGTTGCGTTCGCTTGGAACGCCGTGCGTAGCCCAGCGCGTGTGGGCTATCCCGATCTTGCCGGAGGTGGGCGTCTGCTCGAGGGCCTCATCGAGCATCCGAACCTTGCCGACCGTGCGCAACCGCTTCAGGTGGTGGGTGCCGTTCAGGACTGCGATCCCGGCGGAGTCGTAGCCCCGATATTCGAGTCTGCGCAGCCCCTCCATCAGAATGGGGACTATGTTGCGCTCCGCGATTGCACCGACGATTCCACACATGACCTGGTCTACCTTCCGCTATCCGAAGCCCCCTTCGGAGGGCCTGGCTGGTCTTCCAGTTTGCCTGAAACAGCCTGGACCCTGTGAATTCCCTCCCTGCGAGACGTGGCGAAGGTCTCGGTTTGGCACGCAATGGACCGGTCCTGAGCGGGGGGTTGGGGTCCATATACTGGCGGGCGCGGCAACCCACGGGCTAAAGTGGGGGATGCCAGCGGGTCAATTGAGCCAGAAGGGACATTCGTTCGCGCGCCTGTCGTTCGCGCGCCTGTCGTTCGTGCGCCTGTCGTTCGTGCGCCTGCCGTTCGTGCGCCTCGCATGCGCCGCCATCGTCGGTGGGGCGCTGTCCCATGCCGTCGAGGCGGCGGCTTCGAAACCGGATGCCGCCGCGGCCATCAAGCAGACCATCGAGGCGCGGTTTCCCGGCACGCACGTGCTGGACGTGCAGCCTTCCGTGCTGCCGGGTCTGTACGAGATCTTCATGGGCGATCAGATCGTCTATTCGGATGCCAGTGCCGACTACTTGCTGATGGGGCCGCTCGTGGACACCCAGACGCGGCAGAACCTGACGGAAGCACGCATGAACGAGCACGGCAGGATCAACTTCGGCGCCTTGCCGTTCGACCGCGCGATCAAGGTCGTCAAGGGAAACGGCAGCCGCCACTTCGCCGTGTTCTCCGACCCGGATTGTCCCTTCTGCCAGCAGCTCGAGAAGTCGCTGCTGTCCGTCACGGATGTGACGATGTATGTTTTCCTGTTTCCGATTGCCACGCTGCACCCGCAAGCTCCCGCCAAGGCGCGCGCCATCTGGTGCGCGCCGAACCGCTCGCAAGCCTGGGCGCAGTGGATGCACGAGAAGAAGCTGCCGCCAGCCGGCAGTTGCGGCGGCGATCCGATCAATGAGCTGCAGAAGCTGGGCGATCAGCTGCGCGTCAACAGTACGCCCACCCTGTTTTTCGCGAACGGCCGCAGGAAGGCCGGTGCCATCCCCGCGACGGAGATCGAGCAGCAGCTGAGCGCTGCGAGCGGCTCGAAATCGGCGGCCGCGCCCTCCACCTCCCGATAAGCGTCCGACCAGGCTCCCAGCCCCGGGGGGCGATCAAGTCGAGCCCCGGCAGCGCGCCCGCGGGTGCAGCCCTCACTTTTTCGACCTGGCTGGTCGTTGCTTCTTCGGCCTGTCTGGTCGTTACTTCTTCGGCTTGGCCGGCCGCTGCCATTCCTCTATGGTCACTTGCCTGGCGCGTGCAACCGTGAGTTTGCGGGCAGGCACGGCTTTCGCGACTGTCGATCCGGCCCCGATGGTCGCTCCCGCGCCCACCGTGATCGGCGCGACCAATACACTGTTGGAGCCCGTATGCACATCGTCCTCTATCGTCGTGCGGTGCTTGTTTGCGCCGTCGTAGTTGGCGATGATGGTTCCCGCGCCGATGTTTACGCGCTCGCCCACCTGCGCATCGCCGACGTAGGACAGGTGGTTGGCCTTCGAATCGGCGCCCAGCCGTGAATTCTTCACCTCGACGAAATTGCCGATGTGCACGCCCGGTCCCAGGGTGGAGGACGGCCTGAAACGCGCGAACGGCCCGATATTGCAGCGGGGCCCGATCAGCGCACTGTCGATCACGCTGTGGCCGAACACTTCGGTATCGTCACCGATCTCGCTGTTGCGCACGATGCTGTTGGGCCCGATTCGCACCCGGTTTCCGAGCTTGACGCGGCCTTCGAGCACAACGTTCACATCAAGATACACGTCGCTGCCGTGGGTCAACGGTCCGCGCACGTCCAACCGAGACGGATCGGCAACGGTGACGCCCGCCAGCATGAGCTGACGTGCGATCTGCTGGCGGTAGGCGGCTTCCACCTCGGCCAGTTGCGCCTTGTCGTTGACTCCAAGCACTTCGATGGCCGTGGCGGCGATCAGCGGATTGACGGCGATGCCGTCCTTCACGGCCAGCGCAATGACGTCGGTCAGGTAGTACTCGCCTTGTGAATTGTCGTTCCTGAGACCCTGCAGCCACTTCTTCAGCAGCTTCGCGGGCGCCGCCAGCACTCCCGTATTGCACTCGCGGACCTGGCGCTCCTTCTTCGAAGCATCCTGCTGCTCGACGATTTTCCGCACCTGGCCGCGCCCGTTGCGGATGACCCGCCCGTAGCCGGCCGGGTCCTCGGGCAGCATCGTGAGCAGACTGATCTTGTTGGGGCCCGCAAGCGACAGGAGCTCGGCGAGCGTGCCGCGGCCGATCAGGGGTACATCCCCATAAAGCACGAGCACGACGTGATCGTCCGGCACGTCAGGCATGGCCTGCATGAGCGCGTGGCCGGTACCCAGGCGCTCCGCCTGCAACGCCCAGAAGACGGGCTCCTCTTTCAGAGCCTCGCGAACGCGATCCCCACCATGCCCATAGACGACGCAGGTGGCGATCGGCTTGAGGGAACCGGCCGTATCGATGACATGTTTGAGCAGGGGGCGGCCGGCCAGCGGCTGCAGTACTTTCGGCAGGTCGGAGTTCATCCGCTTGCCCTGCCCGGCGGCCAGAATGACGACGTACAGTGGCACGGCGCGCTGCGGGATCTCGCCGCCGCGGGGGCCGCCGTCCTTTGCGCGGCGGTCGCCACCCGTACTGGATCTTTCGGCGATCTCGCGGGCGGCGCTGTCTTTTTTGGCCATGATCAGTGCATCCGGGGCCCGGGCGGCCTCATTGCTTCGCCGCGATTGTAGCCTGCCCGGGCGCCCGGCCCGCCTCCAGGCCGGCCAGCTTGTCGTGCATGCGGGCGCCGATGACGAGCTGTGGATTCGAATGAATCTTGTGCTCGGTCGTCTCACGGCGCTGGATGAGAAGCGCCGCCATCCTGAAGGCTTCTTCCAGGGATTTCGCGCCGGGCACCGAGTCCCGCAGAAAAGCCTCGCCGAAGTAGGTCAGATCCCGATCGTCGTCGCAGCCGAACGAGCTGTGAGCCGCGTCGGCGGCTGTGACCAGCAGCGTATCGTCGCCCTTCAAGGCGTCGACGAACACACCCGAATAACAGGCTGACACGATGATCACGCGCCACTTGATCCCGGATTGCTCCAGCGCGTGCTCCAGCTCTGCAGGACTGAGTTGCGCGAGCGGCAGTGTGCCGTTGACGACCGCCAGGCCGTCCGGGGACCCGTGCGAGGTCAACATGAGCACGAGCACGTCCTGGTCGATGTTCATCCGGGAAGCGACGAGCTTGAGGGCCTGTTGAAGTCCCGAGACGCTCGCGATCGGGTAGGAGTCTCGGTCGTCGTCGTCATTAATGAGCTCGACCGAACGATCGCCGCTGCCGAAATGATCTGCGAATGCAGTTTGTGCGTAGAGCGATTCCCGCCTGAAGATACCTTGCTCGCCATCGCCTGCAAATCCCACGTAGAACACGTTCGGCTTGCCTGGCTCCCTAGCGGCCATATGCTCGACCGCAGCGACAATGCGTGCCGGCTGCTCGTAGAGAAGCGACTCCGATCCGGAAGCCTCATCCGTCTGCTGCGCGTCGTCAACATCGTCCGTAAGCCATAGGCGCGTATCGATATTCAACGCCTGAAAGCCCCAGGCGCCCGCAACAATGAATGCCGCGGCGGCGATTGCGGCTTTGATGCGGACCGTGGCATACGCCGCTTGCAATACACGCACACTGAGGAAGAGGAGATACGCAACTGCCGCCGCCAGCTCGAGCAGCGGGCGGTCCTCCAGCGGCGCTGCGTCGCTCAATAGCCAGAAAGCGATCAACACGTAAGGCGAGACTGCGAGCGCCGGTATGAGCAGGGCGCGCGTGTCGGCAACTCTGCAATCTGCGCGCGCCACCAGGGCGCATGCGAACAGGGCAAGCAACAGATAGAACCCCCACCCGTACAGCCCATCGAGCATCAGCCGCGACCCCGTCTCGGCGTGCAGCGTATCGAGTCCGGCCCAGGTGAGGAGATTCAACACGAGCAGGACGGCAAGCTGATCGAAGCTGCGCGCAAAGCTTCCCGGTGGGAGTCGTCGCAGTCCGAGCAGCGCGAAACCGCTCCGCAGGTTGCGGAGCAGCCCGGAGCGAAGAGCGCTGGATTGCAGGGCGCTCGCGGTCAGCTCCGCAACTTGCGCAGCCGCTCGATGAGTTTGAGCTGCGCGGCCGCGCGCGCCAGCTCGGCCAGGGCATGCGCCTGGTCGATATGACCGGTCTTGTTCTGGAGGGCCTCTTCTGCGCGCTGCTTGGCTTCGAGGGCGGCCGCTTCGTCCAGATCCTTGGCGCGTGCCGCCGTGTCGGCCAGCACAGTGACCTTCTTCGGTTGAACCTCGAGCACCCCGCCGCCGACGAAAAACGAGTGCTGCTCGCCGTCGGGAGTCTGTACGCGCACTTCGCCCGCCTTGAGCATACTCAACAGCGGAGCGTGGCGGGGCATGATGCCCAGGTCGCCCAGGTACCCCGGCGCAAACACCATCGCCGCCGGACCGGAAAACAGCTCGCCTTCGGCGCTGACGATGTCGACGTGGATCGTACTTTGTGATTCGGCCATGAGGACTCCCTACTGCAGCGTCTTCGCCTTCGCAACCGCCTCGTCGATCGAGCCGACCATGTAGAAGGCCTGTTCGGGCAACGCGTCGAATTCGCCGCCGATGATGCCCTTGAAGCCCCGAATGGTGTCCTTGAGCGGGACGATCTTGCCATCCTGGCCCGTGAAGACCTTTGCGACGTTGAAGGGCTGCGACAGGAAGCGTTGGACCTTGCGAGCACGGTACACGATGAGCTTGTCGTCTTCCGACAGCTCGTCCATGCCCAGGATCGCGATGATGTCCTGCAGCTCCTTGTAGCGCTGCAGAACGGCCTGCACACCACGCGCGGTGTTGTAATGCTCTTCGCCAACGACCAGCGGGTCGAGCTGCCTGCTGGTGGAGTCAAGCGGGTCGACCGCGGGATAGATGCCCAGGGAGGCGATCTGGCGCGACAGCACGACCGTGGCGTCCAGGTGCGCGAAGGTCGTCGCCGGCGACGGATCCGTAAGGTCGTCCGCGGGCACGTAGACTGCCTGGATCGAGGTGATCGAGCCGGTTTTCGTGGAGGTAATGCGCTCCTGGAGCACGCCCATCTCCTCCGCGAGCGTCGGTTGGTAACCCACCGCCGACGGCATGCGCCCCAACAGGGCCGACACTTCGGTGCCTGCGAGCGTGTATCGGTAGATGTTGTCGACGAAGAACAGCACGTCACGGCCGCGGCCGCCGTCTTCCCGCTTCTCGTCGCGGAAATACTCGGCCATCGTGAGGCCGGTGAGCGCAACGCGCAGGCGGTTGCCCGGCGGCTCGTTCATCTGGCCATATACCATGGCCACCTTCGAGTTGGACAGGGTGTCCTTGTCGATGACTCCCGACTCGATCATCTCGTGATAGAAGTCGTTGCCCTCGCGCGTACGCTCACCGACACCGGCGAACACCGACAGGCCGCTGTACTGCTTCGCGATGTTGTTGATGAGCTCCAGCATGTTGACCGTCTTGCCCACGCCCGCACCGCCGAACAGGCCGACCTTGCCGCCCTTGGCGAAGGGTACGAGCAGGTCGATGACCTTGATTCCCGTGACGAGCAGGTCCTGCCCGCCCGCCTGCTCGTCGAACGACGGCGGCTCCCGGTGGATGGGCAGATGCTCCGCGGCTTGAATCTCGCCCCGGTTGTCCTGCGGCCTGCCCAGCACATCCATGATCCGACCGAGAGTGCCCTTGCCCACGGGCACCGAGATCGGCGCGCCGGTGGACAGCACGGCGAGGCCCCGCTTCAGGCCCTCCGATGCGCCCATCGCAATCGTACGCACGATGCCGTCACCTAGCTGCTGCTGAACTTCGAGCGTCAGATCGACATCCTTCAGCTTAAGCGCTTCATAGACATGAGGAATCGACTCGCGCGGAAAGGCGACGTCGATGACGGCGCCAATGATCTGGGTAATCTTGCCTTCGGCAGCGGTACTCAATTCGTTCTCCTCTTGCGCAGGCTTCGCCTGCTCGGTCTCGATCCGGGTGCCCTCGCGAGCCACCCCTGCACGGCAGCGCGGTCAGACGGCGGCAGCGCCACCCACGATCTCCGAAAGCTCCTTGGTGATCGCGGCCTGGCGGGCCTTGTTGTAAACCAGTTGCAGTTCGCCGATCAGCTTGCCGGCGTTGTCCGTGGCCGCCTTCATCGCGACCATTCGGGCGGCCATCTCAGAGGCGACATTCTCGACAGCCCCGCGGTAGACCTGCGACTCGACATAGCGCATCAGCAGTCCGTCGAGAATGTCGCGCGCATCCGGCTCGTAGATGTAATCCCAGTGCTCCGGCAGACCTTCCGTATCCCGGCCCTCGACCGGCAGGAGCTGCTCGACCGTCGGCTTCTGCGTCATGGTGTTGACGAAGTGCGCGTTCACCAGGAACACGCGGTCGAGCTGTCCGGCCCGGTAGGCATCGAGCATCACCTTCACGGTGCCGATGAGGTCCTTCAGATGCGGCCGGTCGCCGAGGCCTGCGACGCTGGCGAGGATCGGCACGCCGAGCCGCTTGAAGAATGCGAGTCCCTTGCTGCCGACGATGCACAGGCTGGCCTGCGCGCCCTTCTGCTGCCACTCGCGCATCAGGTAGAGGGTCTGCTTGAAGACATTGGCGTTCAGTCCGCCCGCAAGGCCGCGATCGGTCGAGATGATGATGATGCCGATGGCCCTGGGCTCGCGGGTCACGAGAAACGGGTGCTTGAAGTCCGGATTCGCCTCGGTCAGGTGGCCGATGACATTGCGCATCTCCTTGGCGTACGGGCGAGTCAGCTTCATGCGTTCCTGCGCACGGCGCATCTTGCTGGTGGCCACCATCTGCATGGCGCGGGTGATCTTCTGAGTGCCCTTCACGCTCACGATCTTGGTGCGGATTTCCTTTGTGCCTGGCATGGCGGTTGCGCTCTTCAGTAGGTCCCGGTGGCGATGAAGGCCTCGATGCACCCCTTCAGGGCGGCTTCGTTCTCCTTGCTGAGCTTGGGATTGGCATTGATCCCTTCCACCACCTGCTTGAAGTTGGTCTGCGCAAACGCCTGCAGGCCCGCCTCGAAATCCACGATCTTCTTCAGGTCGATCTTGTCCATGTAGCCGTTGTTGACCGCGTAGATGGTCAGCGCCATCTCACCGACCGACATCGGCGCGTACTGCTTCTGCTTCATCACCTCGGTCGTGCGCTGGCCGCGCTCGAGCTGCCGGCGGGTCGCCTCGTCCAGATCGGAGGCGAATTGCGAGAATGCGGCGAGCTCGCGGTACTGGGCCAGCGCGAGACGAATGCCGCCGCCGAGCTTCTTGATGATCTCGGTCTGGGCGGCGCCGCCGACGCGGGATACCGAAATGCCGGCGTTCATCGCGGGCCGGATGCCGGCATTGAACAGGTCGGTCTCGAGGAAGATCTGTCCGTCGGTGATCGAGATGACATTCGTGGGCACGAATGCCGTCACGTCACCCGCCTGGGTCTCGATGATGGGCAGGCCGGTGAGCGAGCCCGTCTTGCCTTTTACCGCGCCCTTCGAGACCATCTCGACATACTGCTCGTTTACGCGGGCGCTGCGCTCCAGCAGCCGCGAGTGCAGATAGAACACGTCGCCGGGAAATGCCTCGCGGCCTGGCGGGCGCCGCAGAAGCAGTGAGATCTGCCGGTAGGCGACCGCCTGCTTCGACAGATCGTCGTAGATGATGAGCGCGTCTTCGCCGTTGTCCATGAAGTACTCGCCCATGGTCACGCCGGAGTAGGCGGCGATGTATTGCAGGGCTGCCGGCGTGGATGCGGAGGCGGCGACGACGATTGTGTGCTTGAGGGCGTCATGCTCTTCGAGCTTGCGGACGACGTTGGCGATCGTCGACCGCTTCTGCCCGATCGCAACGTAGATGCATTTGATGCCCGACGTCTTCTGATTGATGATCGTGTCGACGGCCAGCGCGGTCTTGCCCGTCTGGCGGTCGCCGATGATCAGCTCGCGTTGGCCGCGCCCGATCGGCACCATCGAGTCCACAGCCTTGTAGCCCGTCTGGACCGGCTGGCTCACCGACTTTCTGTAGATGACACCCGGCGCGACGCGCTCGATTGCAGAGGTGCGGGAAGTCCTGATCGGGCCCTTTCCGTCCAGAGGTTTTCCCAGCGCATCCACCACGCGGCCGAGCAGCTCCGGACCCACCGGTACCTCGAGAATGCGGCCCGTCGTCTTGACGGTATCGCCCTCGGACAGATCCTTGTATTCGCCCAGGACGACGGCGCCCACCGAATCCTGCTCGAGGTTCAGTGCCAGGCCGTACACGTTGCCCGGGAACTCCAGCATCTCGCCATAGCGCGCATCGGCCAGGCCGTGGATGCGGGTGATGCCGTCCGTGACCGACACGATCGTACCGACGTTGCGGGCTTCCGTGACGCCCTTGAAATTCTCGATCCGCTGTCTGATCAGATCGCTGATTTCGGTTGCCTTGATCGCCATGTCAGTCATTCCTGTGGTCTATGCAGTCAGTTCGTACGCGATGCGCTCGAGCCGCGAGCGCATCGACCCGTCAATGACCAGGTCGCCTGCGCGCAACACGGCGCCGCCGATGAGGGAGGGGTCCGTCTCGCAATGCAGCCGTACTTCGCGCTGGAGCTTGCGTTGCATCGCCGTCGATAGCGTTTCGAGCTGTCCGTTCACCAGTGGCGCTGCAGAAGTGACGGTCACATCGATGACGCCTTCGGCCGCATCCTTGAGCTCATCGAACAGAGCCGAAATCTCGGGGAGGTATACGAGACGCCGGTTCTGCGCGAGCGTCTGGACGAAATTGCGTCCGCGGTCATCCAGTTTCGGTCCGGCAAGATCGCTGACGAATGCCGCTAGCTCCGCCTTGCCGACTGCCGGATTGCCCAGCAGCCGCTGGACGCGCGGATCCTGCACGACGGCTGCGGCGGTGCGCAGGGTCTCGGACCAGGGACCGAGTCTGTTCGTGGCTTGGGCCTCCTCGAACGCGGCTTTCGCGTAGGGCCGGGCGATCGTTGTCTTGTCCGCCATTGAGGTACTGTCCGCCTTAGATCTGCGTCGCGAGCTTGTTGAGGAGGTCCGCGTGGGCGCGCGGGTCGATCTCGCGCTCGAGCAGCTTCGATGCAGCGCTGACCGCGATCTGGGCCACTTCGCGGCGCAATGCCTCGCGGGCGCGTGTGGTCTCGAGCTCGATCTGCAGATGAGCGGCTGCGACCAGCCGCTGGCCTTGCGTAGTGGCCGTCCCCTTGGCCTGCTCGATCAGGTCGTTGGCGCGATGCTGCGCCTGATCGATGATCTGGTTGGCCCGCTCGCGTGCCTCACGGATGATGGTCTCGGCGCGCTCCCGGGCCTGGGAAAGCTCCTCCTGACCCTGCTCTGCGGCCGCAAGCCCCAGCGCGATCTTGCGCGCGCGCTCATCCAGGGCGCCGAGGATCGGCGGCCATACGTACCTCATCGTGAACCAGATGAGTCCCGCAAAGACGATCATCTGGATGATGAGCGTCAGGTTGATGTTCACGCTTATGTCCTCTGTTGGCTGCAATCGCCTGCGGCGATTGCAGCAGAATTGGGTGCGCCGATAGTTCCTGCGGCCGGCAAAAGGGTGCGCCGCATGCCTCGCACCCTTTGCCGGCTAGCTTGCGGACAGCGCGCCACGCCCGATACCCTCAATGCGCGACCGCCTGGTACGCCGATACGAACGGATTCGCGAACATGAAGAACAGCGCGAAGGCGATACCGATGAACGCCACTGCGTCCAGAAGCGCCGCGACGATGAACATTCGGACGAGCAGCGCCGGCGCGAGCTCGGGCTGGCGCGCCATGCCCTCGAGAAAGCGGCCGCCGAGAATGCCGAAACCGATGGCCGTGCCGAAGGCACCCGCGCCGAAGATGATGCCGCACGCGAGCACGGTCATGGCCTGGATGTGTGCGATGTTTTCCATTCAACTCTCCTGACAGAAAAGCGGATTTGCGACGCGGTTCGTGCTTCGAATCATCAGTGACGCTCGGAGGCCTGGGACAGATAGACGATGGTCAGCATCATGAAAATGAAGGCCTGGAGGAGGGCGATGAACACGTCGAAGAGCGACCAGGCGAATCCGAGGCCCACCTGAATCACGATCCACGGCCAGCTCGTCGGGGCCGCAAGCGCCGGAAGCGTCTTCGACAGCGTGAGCAGGGCAATCAGCGCGAACACCATCTCACCGGCATACATGTTTCCGTAAAGTCGCAGGGCGAGTGATACCGGACGCGCCACGAAGCTCGGAAACTCGAGGACGAAGTTGATTGGAACGAGGAGCGCCTGCAGGAAGAGATTCCTGCTGTTGAATGGATGCAGCGTGAGGCCGCCGACGAAGCCGCCCAGGCCCTTTATCTTGATGCTGTAGAAGATGATCAGAGCGAACACGGTGAGCGACAGGCCGAAGACCACATTCAGATCGGTGCTCGGAACGATCTTGAGATGTTCCAGCCCGGCACCGTTCGCGGCGGCCGGCAGCAGATCGATCGGGATCACGTCCATCAGGTTGAAACACAACACCCAACAGAAGATCGTGAGGGAGAGCGGCGCAATCAGCTTGCTCTGGCCATGGAAGGCATCCTTGACCTGGGTGTCCACGAACACGACGACGAACTCCACGAAGTTCTGGAATTTGCCCGGCACGCCGGTGGTCGCCTTGCGGGCCGCCGCGTAGAAGGCTCCGCCGAAGACGATGGCTAGCAACACCGAGAAAAACACGCTGTCGAGATTGACGACGGAGAGATCGAAAATGCTGTGCGGCACCACATTCGTAAGGAAGGTAATGTGATGAGTGATGTACTCAGTCGGGCTCGGAGCTTCCGCTACAATGCGTTTCAATAACATATTTCTACCGCATCTCCCGTCTACCGCATCTGACGCCTTCGGCGGTCGCGCGCGCCTGCTGCAGGTGTCAGCCTCCCGGTCCGCGCAGCCGCCGCAATCCACCGACCATTGGCAGCGCGGCCGCGAGCACCATCCAGTACACCAAAAAAGTCGCGGCGTAGGCCGCGAACATCGGGGCCGGTGACGGCCGCATGGTTCTCAGCACGACCACGAACAGGACAATCACCACTGCCAGTTTGGCAACTTCGCCCACGTAAAACGCCGCGAGCATCCGCTCCGCACCCGCCGCGGCCCATCGGCCGAACGCAAGTGCCGCCATCGCAAGACTTGCGGCAGTGGCGATTCCTCCACCCAACACCGCCGAGAGCCCGGCATGCCGTCCGGCAAGCGCCAGGCTCGCGAGCGCTACTATCAGGGTCACGAGCGCCTGGCTCAGCACGACGCCGAAAGCCAGCCGCCGCGCATCGGACAGGTCGATCGCGATCACTGTAAATCCCGCTCGCGGGGCGAACGCCGCACAATCCCATCCTGACAGGATGACGCGAGCGGCTTCGCTTTTAATTTGCCATTACGCAAACGACGGCCGCTCGGGCGGGCCGGCCTCCGCGACCTGGGCCTATGCGGTCCAAGCCTGCGCGGCCCGGTCAAAAAAGCCGCGGGATTATAGAGACGGTTTGCCCGGCAGTCCACAGCGTAGCGCGCCCGTTCCGGCCCGCGAGGGCCGTTCTCCAAAAGTGTTCCAAAGATGGCTCCGAAAGCCCGTTAATCAAGGGCTTGCAATTGACGCCGGGCTACGATCGAGGCCGCTGATCGGCGGAAACCATCACCGCGGCGGGTGCCGGCCAGCAGGGGTACCTGGACCGGGGATGACTGTGCGCTAATGGATATGAGCGAGTATGCCGTCGAGCTCGTCCAGGCTGTTGTAGCTCACGACCAGCCTGCCCTTGCCGCCCGTCGAATGTTGTATCGCGACCTTGGCGCCCAGCTTCTCGGCCAGCTCCTGTTCCAGACGGTTCACGTTCGGATCGCCCACAGCCCCCTCGGGCCTGGCGGCCGGGGAGTGCTGCATGCGCCGCACGAGCGCCTCGGTATCGCGCACCGACAGCCCCTTCTTGACGATGAGCACGGAGACTTCGACCTGGTGCTTGCGGTTGGTGAGCGCCAGCAGCGCGCGCGCATGGCCCATTTCGATCTCGCGCCGTTCCACGCGCTCGGAGACTTCGGGCGCGAGCTCCAGCAGCCGCAGCAGATTGCTGACCCCGGCACGCGAGCGGCCAACCGCCTCCGCCGCCTGCTGATGCGTCAGGCCGAATTCCGTGATCAGCCGCTGCAGCGCACGCGCCTCCTCCAGGGGATTCAGGTTCTCGCGCTGAATGTTCTCGATGAGCGCGACAGCGATGGCCGCTTCGTCGGGAATCCGTCGAATGACTGCGGGGATCTCGCTGAGACCTGCCATCTGTGCGGCGCGCCAGCGCCGCTCGCCGGCGATGATCTCATAGCGTTGCGACTCCCCGATGCCGGGGACGTCCACCGGCCGTACTACGATGGGCTGTACGACGCCCTGAGCCTTGATCGAGTCTGCGAGCTCCTGCAGGGTCTCGGGCCGCATGTCGATGCGTGGCTGATATCGGCCGCGCTGCAGCAGATCGAGCGGTAGTCGGGCCAGCTCCTCGCCAACCGCCGCCGGTGCCGCGACAGGATCGTGGACGCCCTGTACGGATGCGGGACGAGTCGCGGTCTGACCCAGCAGATCCGCCAAGCCCCGTCCCAGCGTGGGTTTTTTGTGCATCATGGCGCGGGATCATAGCGAGCGGCGCGCCAGGGGGCACGAATCTCCAACACTACGGGCCGGAAGGGGGGCACGAATCTCCAGCACTACCGGCCGGAATGGGTCGTCCCGGTTCCGGAAATCGCCGCCGTCGCATCCGTGACCGTGGCAGATGCGCCGTCCGCCGCGGACGCTGCGCTGGGTGCACTGTCCGCAGCGCGGCCATGCTGATGCTCTTCTTCCCTGCGAATCATCTCGCCGGCGAGTGCGAGGTACGCGAGGGCGCCGCGCGAATCCTTGTCGTGGAACAGCACAGGCTTGCCGAACGAAGGGGCCTCGGCGAGCCGGATATTGCGCGGAATGATGGTGCGGAACACCTTCTCGCCAAAATGCATGATCAGCTGGGCGCTCACTTCGTTGGCAAGGTTGTTCCTCGGATCGAACATCGTGCGCAGGACCCCTTCGAGCTCCAGGCGCTCATTCACCGCCGCGCGGATCTGCTCGATGGTCGCAAGCAGCGCGGACAGACCTTCCAGGGCGTAGTACTCGCATTGCATCGGAATCAGCACGCTGTCCGCGGCTACCAGCGCATTGACCGTCAGCATGTTCAGAGCGGGTGGACAGTCGATCAGGATCACGTCGAACGACTCGCGCAGCGGCGCAAGCGCATTACGCAGCTTCATCTCGCGCCCCGCCATCATCGTCAGCAGGCGTACCTCGGCCGCCGTCAGATCCTGATTTGCGGGCAGCAACGTGAAACCGCCAACCTCGACCGGAACGAGGGCCGCGCTGAGCGGCGACTCTCCGAGGAGCACCTCGCACGAGCCGCGCTGCAGCTGCGACTTGTCAATGCCGCTGCCCATCGTGGCGTTGCCCTGGGGATCGAGATCGATCAGCAGGACACGCCGCCTGGTGGCCGCGAGCGAGGCGGCAAGATTGACTGCCGTCGTGGTTTTTCCGACGCCGCCCTTCTGGTTCGCAACTGCGATGACCCGCTTCATGGGGCAAGAGTGTACGCGGCGCGGCGCGCGCCGGGGAAAGCCTGCGGGGGGCCGGGAGGCCGCTGGCGGCGCCGGGCGCGGCAAGGCGGCTGAACGCTTCAGGCCACCAGTCGCGTTTCACCGCGTCCGATCCGTTCCCGCGCCATCTGGTCCGCCACGGCATGGGTCGAGCGGTTCTCCCGGCGCGCGCGCTCAAAGATCTCCGTGAGTCGTGCGGGAATTCCCTGAATCTCGGCCGTGACCTGGGCTTCAGTCGAGCCCCCATGATATTCGCGCGCGACGCTGATGATGCCGCCGGCGTTGACGACATAGTCCGGCGCGTAGAGCACTCCGGCGAGCTGAAGCGCCAAGCCGTCTCTATCCTGCGCCAGCTGATTGTTCGCGGCACCCGCCACGATACGAGCCCGCACGAGAGGGATCGACTGCGCATGGAAAACCCCGCCCAGCGCACAGGGTGCCAGGACATCGACGTCTTCGAAAAGCACGGTGGCCGTCGGGACTGTAATGGCTTTGAACTCATCGCTCACGCGCTGCGTCGCTGCCTCACGCGCGTCTGCGATCCGGAGCTTGGCCCCTGCGGCGGCCAACAGGCGGGACAGGTGATATCCGACTCCGCCGACGCCCTGGATGGCGACACTCAATCCCTCCAGATCCGAGCGGCCCAGCCGGAATTTGACGGCCGCTTCGAGGCCCAAAAAGACCCCGAGGGCGGTTTTGGGCGCCGGATCTCCGCCCGCTTCACCGGGTCCGCGGCCCAGGCCGCTGACGAAGCGCGTGACGCGTGCGACCTGCTCCATGTCCGCGGTCGTCGTCCCCACATCCTCCGCGGTGACGTAGCGGCCGCCAAGCGAGTCGATGAACCTGCCGTAGGCCTGGAAAAGCTCCGGGGTCTTCGACTTCTGAGAGTCGCCGATGATCACGGCTTTTCCGCCGCCGAACGGCAGGCCAGCCATCGCGCTCTTGTAGCTCATGCCACGCGAAAGCCGCAGAACATCCGTCACCGCTTCGGACGCCGATGCATAGGGCCACATGCGGCAGCCGCCTGCGGCCGGACCCAGCCGGGTCGAGTGAATCGCGACCATGGACCGCAGCCCCGTGGGTTCGTCGTACCCGAAGATCACTCGTTCATGGGCGTCGAATTCCGGCAGCCCGAAGATGTCCATCACGTGCTCCGCGCAAAGCCAGCAGATCCCTGGCGAAGGCAGCGTACCCGCGCCCGGGCGCACGCCGCGTCACAAAAGTTGCTCTGGCACCCGCTCTGGTGAACTATTCATCTCATTTTCGGGGCGAAGAGTGAGATGCACAATGCAAGTGGAGCTGGACAGGGGTGATGTGCGCATTCTCGATGTGCTGCAGCAGCACGGCGACCTGTCCGCGGCGGATGTCGCTGAGCGGGTGGGAATGACGGCCTCGACCTGCTGGCGCAGAGTGACCCGGCTGCAGGAGCTCGGCGTGGTCAAGAGCCGCGTTGCACTGCTGGACCGCGAGAAGATCGGGCTGAACGTCATGGTGTTCTCGCATGTGAAGCTCGCCGGGCACGGCCGCGATGCGCTGCTGAAATTCGAGCAGGCGGTCCGCGAGCACCCGGAAATCCTGGAGTGCTACACCCTCATGGGGGAGACGGATTTTCTGCTGCGCATCGTGTGCCGCGACATCAAGGCCTATGAGGCATTCTTTCTGGACCACCTGTCGCGCTTTCCGGGCGTACAGTCGGTCAACTCCTCCATGACACTGGCCGTCATCAAGGAAACCACCGCGCTGCCGCTCGCGGCGGTCTCCAGCACGGCGGCGCGCTAGCGGTCACTACCCTGCGGTATCCGCACGACCCGACCCTGCCACGCACCATTGCAACGTGCCACCAACTCCTACGGAGCGGCGTCGGCTTGCCGCGTCAACACGACGACGCAGCGCGCTTCATCGAGTCCCGGCACGGCCAGCTCGTGTGAGCCGTCGTGGCGCCATTGCGGCGGCAGTGCGGCGATTTCCTCCTGCGGCCACTTGCCCTTCATCGCCAGCACCCGTGTCTGCGGGCCGCACAATGGCGCCACGCTGGCTATCAGCTGCGGCAGCGGTGCGAACGCTCGCGCAACCACCGAGTCGAATGTCCCCGCGTTCTTCACGACGGGTACGCGCGCCTGCAATCCTTTGACATTTTCCAACCCGAGCTCGCGGGCCGCATGCTGCACGAAGCGGACTTTCTTGCCGTTCGAGTCGATGAGTGTAAAGCGCCTTCCGGGGTTGACGAGCGCGAGGGGCAGACCCGGAAAGCCGGCGCCCGTGCCGACATCCGCTATCGCGGCACCGTGCAGGTCCGCATGGATCGACAAGCTGTCCAGCAGATGATGAGTCAACATATCCTCGCGCTTGCGGATCGCCGTCAGGTTGTAGCTGCGGTTCCAGCGCTCGAGCTCTTCGAGCAAACGCAGCAGCCGTGCGGCATCCTGCCCGCTCAGGGCGACGCCCAGACTTGCGGTGTCCCGAACGAGGCGTTGGACTATGCTCAAGAACGACTCCGGCCGGACGGCTCAGCCGATGCCGGTAGGATAAGGCGGATCGTGAGACTGCTGCTCGTTGAAGACGACATCATGATCGGTGAGGCGATACGCACGGGCCTCAAGCGCGATGGCTTTGCCGTGGACTGGGTGCATGATGGAGATTCCGCGGGGCAGGTGTTGCGCACCGAGGACTTCGACTTGCTGCTTCTCGATCTCGGCCTGCCGCGCAGGAGCGGGCTGCAGGTGCTGCAGGAGCTCAGAGCGCGACGTGAAGCCATGCCGGTACTCATCATTACGGCGCGCGACGCCGTGTCGGACCGGGTGCAGGGACTCGATGCCGGGGCCGACGACTACCTGGTCAAGCCATTCGATCTGGATGAGCTCGCTGCCCGTATCCGCGCGCTGCTGCGGCGCAAGTCAGGCAGGACCGTGCCGGAAGTCGAGCACCTGGGTGTGACCTTGAATCCCGCCACGCACCGGGTGACCCGGGATGGCCGGGAAGTCACTCTGTCGCCGAAGGAGTTCGCGCTGCTGCAGCTGCTGCTGGAGCGCCCGGGAAACATTCTGTCGCGCGCGCAGATCGAGGAACGCGTGTACGGCTGGGGCGAGGAAGTGGAGAGCAATGCGGTCGAAGTGCACATCCATGGCCTGCGCCGCAAGCTTGGAGCGGACTTCATTGTCAACGTTCGTGGCGTCGGCTATCGGGTCAGGCCGGCGCGATGACCTCGGTTCGCGCCCGCCTGCTGGTCTGGCTGCTGGGGGGCGTGCTGCTGCTGGGCGCCTTCGGCGGGTGGATGGTCTATCGCAATGCGCTGGCCGAAGCGGACGTGTTCTTCGATTATCACCTGCGGCAGACGGCACTGCTGTTGCGCGATCAGCCGGTGCAGTACCTGTTGGGCCCGGAGATTCCGCAAACGGACGCGGACTACGACTTCGTGGTCCAGGTCTGGTCGCTTGACGGAGTCCGCGTTTATCTGTCGCGGCCACACGCCGTTCTGCCGGCAATCACCACGATCGGGTTCTCCACGGCCGCCACCAGCGAAGGCCGGTGGCGTGTGTTCGGCGTACAGGCGTTGACCAAGGTGATTCAGGTGGCGCAACCCATGCGCGTGCGCAAACAGCAGGCGGCGCAGTTGGCGCTGCGTACGTTGACGCCGTTTGCGTTGTTGATGCCGGTGTTGGTGATGCTGATCTGGTTCGCGGTCGGGCATGCGTTGGAGCCGTTGCAGCGGCTCACTCTGTTGGTCAAGGCGCGGAAGGTGGCCGCGCTCGATCCATTGCCCGACGCAAGGCTGCCTGGCGAAGTGCAGCCGCTCGTCGGGGCGCTCAACGATCTGCTGGCCCGGCTGGGCGCGGCGCTGGAGCGGGAGCGCGGATTCATGGCAGATGCGGCTCACGAGTTGCGAACGCCGCTGACAGCGTTACATCTGCAGATGGGCACGCTTGCTCGCGCCGCCAACGAAGCGGAGCGAGCCGACGCGATGGAGAAGCTGTCAGCAGGCGTGGAGCGCGCCATCCGGCTGGTCGAGCAGCTGCTAGCGCTTGCACGCCAGGAGCCGCGCGCTGAAGCCCCTCGGCAGCGGCTGCGCTTCGACGAGCTGGCGCGCGAAGTCGTCGCCGAGATGGTCCCTTTAGCGGACGCGCGCCGCGTCGATCTGGGGATTTCCGCCCTGCAGCCCGCTTTCGTCCTGGGTGATCCTGATGCGTTGCGCACGCTCGTGCGCAATCTGGTCGACAACGCCGTGCGCTACACGCCTGAAGACGGGACCGTCGATGTGTCCGTTGAGGAAGCCACCGGACCGGACCGCGGGGCCTTGCTGCGAATCATCGACACCGGCCGCGGCATCGCGGCGGAGGAGCGTTCGCATGTTTTTGACCGCTTCTACCGCCAGCCGGGCACCTCCCCACCCGGCAGCGGCCTTGGAATGGCGATCGTCAAGGCAATCGCCGACGCGCATGAGGCCAAGGTATCGCTTGCCGCGGGGCCGGACGGACGGGGATTGGCGGTCACGGTGTCCTTTCCGGTGCCTTAAGGATCCCTTAAGTCTCGCCTCCTAACCTGCTCCCCAAGGCCCCTTCGGCTCAACCGAAATCCCTTGTGCGGAGACCATCATGACCTTCAGGACTTCATTCAAAAACCACTTTGCGGCCGTGCTGCTGGGCGCAGCCGCCGTCGCGGCGCCAGTCGGCGCCCTGTATGCGCTCGGCGCAGGCCCCGGCGCGATGAGCGCGCCGCAACCGGCACCCACGGTGCCCGCACCGGCCACCGGGAATCCGAATGCGGTGCTGCCGGACTTCAGTACCATGGTGCAGAAGTACGGGCCCGCAGTCGTCAACATCACAGTGGTATCAAGAGTTCCGGCCTCGTATTCGCAGGACGGAAATTCCGACCCCTCGGAGCAGACTCCCTTCGGTCAGTTTCCCTTCGGGCAGTTCTTCCGGGGCTTTCCGATACAGCCACCGCAGCAGGCACCGATGCGGGGAGAGGGCTCCGGCTTCATCGTAAGTCCGGACGGCACGATCCTGACCAACGCGCATGTCGTGCATGGCGCGAGCGAGGTCACCGTGCGCCTGACCGACCGGCGCGAGTACACCGCAAAGGTCGTCGGTGTTGATACGAAGAGCGATATAGCCGTCATCAAGATCCCGGCGAAGAATCTTCCGACCGTCAAGCTGGGTGACAATCGCAATCTGCGGGTCGGCGAATGGGTCGTGGCGATCGGCGCGCCGTTCGGCTTCGAGAACAGCGTGACTGCGGGCATCGTGAGCGCCAAGGGCCGCTCGCTCCCCGATTCAGGCTATGTCCCGTTCATCCAGACCGACGTGCCGATCAATCCGGGCAACTCCGGCGGACCCCTCTTCAACATGCGCGGCGAGGTGGTCGGCATCAACTCGCAGATCTACACACGCTCGGGCGGCTACCAGGGCGTATCGTTCTCGATTCCGATCGATGTCGCCATGCGTGTCAGCCAGCAGCTCGAGGCCCACGGCCACGTCACGCGCGGCAAGCTGGGAGTGGAGATCCAGAACGTCGACCAGGGTCTCGCCGATTCCTTCGGGCTGCCCCAGCCGGAGGGCGCGCTGGTGGCGAGCGTCGAGAAGGGCGGAGCTGCCGATCGCGCCGGCATCGAGCCGGGTGATGTCATTCTCAAGCTCAACGGCCAGCCGGTGAACCAAGCCACCGAGCTGCCGACCGTCATAGCCGAGCTGGCGCCCGGAACGACGGTGAACCTCGAAGTCTGGAGACGGCACGCGACTCGCGATGTGAGCGTCAAGCTCGGCGCAATGCAGGACCAGCGCACGGCATCCAGCACCGATCAGTCGCATTCCGGCGGCAAGATCGGCCTCGCGGTACGGCCCCTGACGAGCGAGGAGCAGCACGAGGCCAACACCCACGGCGGGCTGTTGATCGAACAGGCCCGGGGCTCGGCGGCCGACGCCGGGCTGCGGCAGGGTGACATCGTGGTCGCCGCGAATGGAGCACCGGTGTCGAGCGTGGAGGATCTGCGCAACGCCGTCGAGAAATCCAAGAGCCATATCGCGCTGCTCGTGCAGCGCGGCGACACCCAGCTGTTCGTGCCGGTGCGGGTTGGCTGAGGGGCGTCGCGGCAGCGCTTTACTGTGCTGACAGCAAGGGCCGGCAGCGGGGAGCTTCCCCTCTGCCGGCCTTTTTCTGGACGGGCACGACGCCTGCGTCGTCCCTTTTGCTCACCAGGCGGCGCCGTTGGTCACGAGTGCCGCGACCAGCTCGTTGACGGGCAGCGAATCCAGATCCGGATTCCTGAACAGCGTCTTCACGCGCTCCGCCTGTTTCGGCGGGAAGCAGGCCTCGACGGAGGATTCGAACTTCTGCACCAGCACCGGCATGCCCTCCTCGCGGCGCCTGCGGTGCCCGATGGGAAAATCCACCTGCACGCGCGGTGTGGAGCTGCCGTCGCGGAAGAAGACCTGCACCGCGTTGCCGATGTAGCGCTTGTCTGCGGCGTAGTACTCCTCGGTGAAGAGCGGGTTCTCGCGGACCTGCATCTTCGAGCGCAGCGCATCGATCTGCGGGTCGGCAGCCACTGCGTCCTCGTAGTCCTGCGCCGTGAGTCGGCCGAAAATCAGCGGCACCGCGACCATGTACTGGATGCAGTGGTCGCGATCGGCCGGATTCCCCAGAGGGCCGGTCTTGTCGATGATGCGCACGCCCGGTTCCTGTGTCTCGATCACTATGCGCTCGATCTCGCCGATTCGCTCCTTGACCTGGGGGTGCAGCGTCATCGCCGCCTCGACCGCGGTCTGGGCATGGAACTCTGCCGGGAAGGAGATCTTGAACAGCACGTTCTCCATGACGTAGCTGCCGAAGGGCTGCGGGAGTGAGAACGGCTTGCCCTTGAACAGGACGTCGTAGAAGCCCCACGTCCTGGCGCTCAAGGCGGAGGGGTAACCCATCTCTCCAGTCAATGCGATGAAAGCGTGGCGCACGGCACGGCTGGTTGCATCTCCGGCGGCCCAGCTCTTGCGCGAACCGGTATTAGGCGCGTGGCGATACGTGCGCAGCGCTCCGCCGTCGAGCCACGCATTCGAGACGGCATTGACGATCTGCTCCCGGGAGCCGCCGAGCATCGCTGTAACGACCGCGGTCGAGGCGACCCGCACGAGGATGACATGATCCAGGCCGACACGGTTGAAGCTGTTTTCCAACGCGAGGATGCCCTGGATCTCGTGCGCCTTGATCATGCCCGTGAGCACATCGTGCACCGTGGGCGGACTCTTGCCCTCCATGACGGCCTTGCGCGCAAGGTAGTCCGCCACGGCCAATATCCCGCCAAGGTTGTCGGACGGGTGGCCCCACTCCGCGGCCAGCCAGGTGTCGTTGAAATCCAGCCAGCGAACCATGGTGCCGATGTTGAAAGCGGCCTGGACGGGATCCAGCTCGAACGAGGTTCCCGGGACCCGTGCGCCTCCCGGCATCACCGCGCCCGGCACGACGGGGCCCATGAGCTTGGTGCACGCCGGGTATTTCAGCGCCTGGAACCCACAGGCCAGAGTGTCCATGAGGCAATAGCGCGCCGTGTCGTAGGCCTGTTTTCCCTTGATGGCACCGTTGCGGGCGTAGTCGGCAATCGCGAGGAGGGCCGCATCCGGATCCGGGCGCTGCGCGGATCTGTAGTCGTGTCCGGACATGGGTCAGCTTCGCTTGTCGATCGGTATGAACTTCACGTTCTCGGGCCCCACGTAATTCGCTGCAGGCCGGATGATCTTGCCGTCGGCGCGTTGCTCGATCACGTGGGCCGACCATCCGGTCGTGCGCGCGATGACGAACAGCGGCGTGAACATCGAGGTCGGTACGCCCATCAGGTGATATGAGACGGCGGAGAACCAGTCGAGGTTGGGAAACAACTTCTTGGCATCCATCATCACCGCTTCGATGCGCTCGGCGATGGCGAACATCTTCAGGTCGCCGGCCTCCTTCGCAAGGCGGCGGGCCACCTCCTTGATCACTTCGTTGCGGGGATCCGCGATCGTGTAGACGGGATGGCCGAAGCCGATGATCACCTGTTTGCCCGCCACGCGCGCGCGGATGTCGGCTTCGGCTTCATCGGCCGTGTCATACCGGTTCTGAATCTCGAAGGCGGCCTCGTTGGCCCCGCCGTGCTTGGGCCCGCGCAGGGCGCCGATCGCCCCGGTGATGCACGAATGCATGTCGGCGCCGGTTCCGGCAATCACGCGCGCGGCAAAGGTCGATGCGTTGAACTCGTGCTCGGCGTAGAGGATCAGGGAGGTGTGCATGGCCCGCACCCAGGACTGGGACGGTTGCCGGCGATGCAACAGATGCAGGAAATGTCCGCCGACCGAGTCATCCTCGGTCTCCACGTGGATCCGCTGGCCGTTCTGGCTGTAGTGATACCAGTACGCGAGCATCGAGCCGAACGAGGCGATCAGCCGGTCGGCGATATCGCGGGCACCGGCCGCATTGTGGTCGTCCTTCTCCGGCAGCACGCAGCCCAACACCGAGGCGCCGGTGCGCAGCACATCCATCGGATGGGATGCCGCGGGCAGCGATTCCAGCGCAGTGCGCACCGCCGCGGATATGCCGCGCAACGATTTCAGCCTGGCCTTGTAGCCGGTCAGCTCGGCACGGGTGGGCAGCTTGCCGTGCACCAGCAGGTAGGAGATTTCCTCGAACTCGCACGTGTTGGCGATCTCGAGAATGTCATACCCGCGGTAGTGCAGATCGTTTCCCGTCACGCCGACCGTGCACAGCGCGGTGTTCCCCGCGGTCACACCCGACAGGGCGACGGACTTCTTCGGCTTCGGTCCCGCCGGTTGGGACACCAGGGGCACAGCCCCCGGAGCCTTGCCAGACTTCGAGCCGCTCGCTTCGTTCATAGCCTATTTCCCGAATAGCTCATCAAGTTTCTGCTCGTATTCGTGGTAGCCGAGCACTTCGTACAGCTCGGTGCGCGTCTGCATGAGTTCCAGCACGCTCTTTTGCGTACCCTGCTGACGCAGGGCCCCATAGACGGCCAGGGCAGCTTTGCTCATCGCACGAAACGCCGACAGCGGATACAGCACGAGCCGCACCCCGACCGAGCCGAGCTCGGTGGTCGTGAACAGCGGTGTCTGGCCGAACTCGGTGATGTTGGCCAGCACGGGCACGCGCACCCGGCTCGTGAACTGCCGATATTCCTCCAGCGTCTTGAGCGCCTCGGCGAAGATCATGTCGGCCCCGGCTTCGACGTACGCCGCGGCGCGGTCCACCGCGGCCTGCTGGCCCTCGACCGCGTGGGCATCCGTCCGCGCCATGACGACGAAGTCGCTGTCAGTACGGCCATCGACCGCGGCCTTGATCCGATCGACCATCTCGGCGGCCTCGACCAGCGCCTTGCCGGGGCGGTGGCCGCAGCGCTTGGCCGCAACCTGGTCTTCCAGATGCATGCCACCGGCGCCGGACCTGATCAGGTCCGCGCAGGTCTTGGCAATGTTGAAGGCGCCGCCCCATCCCGTGTCAGCATCCACCAGCAGCGGCAGGCCGGTTGCGGCGGTGATGCGCCGCGCGTCCTCGCAGACATCGTTGAGCGAGGTCATGCCCAGATCCGGCAGCCCGAAGGAAGCATTCGCCACGCCCGCTCCGGAAATGTAGATGGCCCGGAAGCCGCTGCGCTCGGCGAGCAGCGCCGAGTATGCATTGACAGTACCCACGAGCTGCAGGGGACGTTCTGCCTCGACCGCCGCACGCAGGCGCGCGCCGGCAGATGGTGCATTGGGCATGGCTGACCTCGATTGGGACCGCCCCATTGTACGGGCACGGTGCGGAATCGGCACGAGTTTAACCCGCCGGTAGACTGCCTACTCGCCAGGCTACAAGGGGTTCAGTCAGCGGAGATCCTCACCACCGTCCGACCGGTCACGCTTCCATCGATATAGGCGGCGAATGCGTCCGGCAGCTCGCTGAATGCGATCGTGCGCGTGACGATCCGCTCCAGATGCCTGGGCCGCAGATCAGTCGCGATGCGGCGCCAGACGGCAAGGCGCACGTCGCGAGGCGTCGCGGAGGAGTTGACGCCCAGCAGGCTCACACCGCGCAGGATGAAGGGCATTACGGTGGTCTTGAGCTCGGCGCCGCCCGTCAGGCCGATACTCGCAATGTTGCCCCAGAAATCCACGGTACGCGTCAGCCATGTCAGCATCTCGCCGCCGACATTGTCGATGGCGCCGCCGAAGCGCGCCGCTTCCAGCGGACGCGACCCGAAATCGATCTGTTGCCGCACCAGGAGGCTGCTCGCACCGAGGCCTTTCAGGTAGTCGGCCGCCGCGGCTTTCCCGCTTACGGCGACCACGTCGTAGCCGCGTCCAGAGAGCATATCGATGGCCAGGCTGCCGACACCTCCCGTTGCACCGGTCACGACGACCGGACCTCGAGCCGGGGTCTGCCCGTTCTGCTCCATTCGGTGGATCGCAAGCGCGGCGGTGAAGCCCGCCGTACCCAGCGCCATTGCCGTGGCCAACTGCAGGCCATGAGGCATTGGGATGACCCAATCTCCCTTTACGCGCGCATATTCGGCGTAACCGCCATCGTGGGTCTCGGACAGTGAATTTCCCGTCACCAGGACGTGATCGCCCGGCGAGTAACGCGAATCGGTGGATGACTCGACGATCCCGGCCAGGTCGATGCCCCCCACGAGCGGATAGCGCCGCAGGATCTTTCCCGCCCCGGTTGCGGCAAGGGCGTCCTTGTAGTTGATGCCCGAGTACGCCACGCGCACGACGACATCGCCCGCGGAAAGATCGTCGAGCGTGAGCTGCTCGAACCGCGCGGAGATCTTCCTGCCTTCCTCGTGGATCCGCAATGCCTTGAACGATCGCATGTCGCTTCCTCAGGCGGCGGGGTTGTTTTTTTGCTGTCGCTGCAACCAGGCGATCAGGCCCTGCGTGTTCAGGTCCAGGTCCGCCTCCAGCATCCGCGCCACCTCGTCCGCAGTGAGCGTACTACCGTGACGCTGCAGCAGCCTCAGCCACAATTCGAGCATGTCAGCCCGGATCGCAGCATGCGCATCCGGCGACTGGGCGTGCCTGCGCGCCATCTGGACGAAATCGTGGATCTGCGACTTCAGCAGCTCGGCCAGCCGCGGCACACCCGTCACCCGGCTGTAGTGCATCAGGTAGATCGACTCGGGAGCCAGATCGCGCAGCCGATCGATGGACGCAATGAGCTGCCCGGGATCGAACTGCGACGGCGTCGTGGTCGGCAGGATGAAAGCGCCCTGGGCCGTATCCAGCTCCCGGTAGGAAATGCCGAACGTGTCGCCCGCGAAGATGCTCGAATGCGCGGCATCGACCACGGCACAGTGATGAAGCGCATGCCCCGGCGTGTGCAGGAATTCGAATTGCCGCCCCGCGAGCTCGCAGCGATAGCCGTCGGGCACCACTACGATTCGCTCGGGCGCAATGGGCACGATTTCCCCATACAGCCGGCGAAACGCCTCTTCGCCGTACACGACGATGGACCCGGCGATCAGTTTCGCTGGATCGATCATGTGCGGCGCGCCGCGCGGGTGCACAAGGGCGCGCGCGTTCGGCAACCGCTGCATCAGCAAGCCGGCGCCGCCCGCGTGGTCCAGGTGGACATGCGTGAGAAACACGTATTCGACTGCTTCACGCGCGATACCGAGCGTCTCGAGTGCCGCAAGCAGATAGGGAACCGAGAAGTTCGTTCCCGTGTCCACGAACGCAGCGCGCCCCCTGTGCTGGATGATGTGTACCGCGGCGTGCCCGGGGCGCACATACTCCGCATCCACCGCACAGATGCCGTGAGGATGCCGCGTAATTCGTGGGTTCATGGACCAGCGTTCACCTGCCAGGACGTCTGGGGATGAGGGTACATGGCCTGGAGGTCATGGACCATGGCTCATCGACAACGGCTCGTGGACCATGGCTCATCGACAATGGTTCATCGAGGCGGCGTTTCGGGCAACATAGCCAGTCCAAACCCTTTTCGAATCCGCACCGGCATGGCCAACCCCTACGCTTCCCGAATACTGGCCGCTCTGGCTTGTCCGGTCTTCGCACTGGCTGGACTCACAACTGCGGCACAGCAGCCTGCATTGTCTCACCAGGAGCGCGGAAAACTGATCCTGGAGGGTGTTCCGCCTCGGGATGCCGAGCTGGCCGAGCGGCTCGCGCATTACCGGCAGTCGCGCGAAGCCACTTTTTTCGACTGGTTGCCCGATGGACGGATGCTCGTGTCGACGCGTTTCGGCGACGTGGAGCAGGTTCACCGGGTCGCCACGCCGCTGGGCATGCGTGAGCAGCTCACGTTCTACGCCGAGCCCATCAGCGCGGCCCGGGCGCCACGCACCGGTTCCGGCGACGCCTTCGTGTTTCTGAAGGATCAGGGCGGTGACGAGAACGCCGAGCTCTACTACTACTCGCCAAACGGTCGCGTGCAGCAGCTGACCGAAGGCAAGTTCCTCCATGGCTCTGCGGTCTGGTCTAACGACGGCAAGCGAGTTGCATTCTATGGAATCGAGCGTGATGGAGTCAGCTACGACGTTTATGTCGTGGACATCGGCTCGACGACTGCGCCGCGTCTCGTGGTCGGTGGCCAGCAAGGTAGCTGGCGTCCCCTGGATTGGTCGCCCGACGATCGCAAGCTGCTGCTGCTGAAATATGTCTCCGTCAACGAAAGCTATCTCTACATCGCCGACGTCTACACCGGCACCCTCACACCGGTAGACGACAGCGGGCGCAAGATCGGCATCCATTCAGCGAAGTTCGCCCCCGACGGCCGCGGTATCTATCTGGCGTCCGACGAAGACGCGGAATTCACGCAGCTGCGCTATCTTGATCCCGTCTCCCACGAGGTCCGCAAGATCACGGCGAACATCCCCTGGGATATCGAGGATTTCGATGTCAGCGCGGATGGCCGGTATGTGGCATACGTCGCGAACGAAGACGGCCGCAGCCGCCTGACCATCGCCGACACGCTGCAGAAACTCGAGCAGGCTCCCCCCGGGCTGCCCGACGGCCGTATCGCAGACATCCGCTTCGACCGGACCGGACGGCGGCTGGCTTTCTCGGCCGAATCGACGCAATCGCCCCGTGATGTATACGTCTACGATCTGAACCACAACGCGCTCGAGCGGTGGACTCGAAGCGAGACCGGACCGGTCGACGTCAGCACGTTCGTGCCGGCCGAGCTCGTCCGGTATCCGACCTGGGACCGGGTGAGCGGCGGCCAGCGCATGATCTCCGCGTTCCTTTACCGGCCTCGCACCCCGGGCCCGCATCCCGTCCTCATCGACATTCATGGCGGACCCGAGTCGCAATACCGCGCAGGCTGGGACCCGTTCGTGCAATTCGTCGTCAACGAGCTCGGCTATGCCGTGGTCGCGCCCAACGTGCGCGGCTCGTCGGGGTACGGCAAGACTTTTCTCAAGCTGGACAATGGAGAGCTGCGCGAGGATGCCGTCAAGGACATCGGCTCGCTGATCGTCTGGATCGGTCTGCAGCCCATGTTCGATCGCGGGCACGTGGTCGTGATGGGCGGCTCGTATGGGGGCTTCATGTCCCTCGCATCGCTGGCCGCCTACGGTGATCGGCTCAAGGGTGGCATCGATGAAGTAGGCATCAGCAACTTCGTCACCTTCCTGGAGAAGACCTCCCCCTATCGGCGCGATCTGCGACGCGCGGAATACGGCGACGAGCGGGATCCGAAAATGCGCATTTTTCTCAATCGCATCTCACCACTCGGCAACGTGGCCTCGATCCGCCGTCCGCTGCTGGTGGCGCAGGGTTTGAACGACCCCCGCGTGCCGCCGGAAGAGTCGCAACAGATCGTGTGGCGCCTGCGCGCACGGGGCGAGGAAGTCTGGTATCTCACGGCCAAGGACGAGGGACACGGCTTCCGGAAGAAAGCCAACCAGGACGTCTACCTGGAAACGGTCGCGATGTTCCTCAACAAGCTCGCCAGGAACTGAGCGCGGCGTGTCAGCAAGGCCGGCAAAAGGCGTGACTGTTGCCGGTAGGGCCCCTACTGCTGGGGATGCTCGATGCCGAGGCTCGTGTAGGGGCGGCTTTCGGTGGCCAAGGCCGGTTTCTGCTTGCTGAAGTAGTCGGCGATGACCTCCATGTCATCCTCTTTCAACTGGGCGGCAAATCCCCTCATGATCGGATTCTTGCGGCCGCCTTTCTTGTACTCCTCGAGCGCGCGCACGATGTAATCCGGATGTTGCCCCGCGAGCGACGGGTACTGGGGCGTGATACCGACTCCGTCCTGGCCGTGGCACGAAGTGCAGACCTGTGCCACCTGCGGCACCGTACCCTGGGGCTTGGCGTCCGGCGTGAGGGGCTTCCCGGCGAAGTACGAGACGATGTCGGCGATGTCCTGATCGCTGAGCGTGGAGGCCTGTGAGTGCATCGTCAGATGTGCGCGGTCTCCATCCCGATAGCCGTGCAGTGCGGCTTCGAGATACTCCGGATGCTGCCCCGCGAGCTCGGGCACGCTGTAGTTCGGGTAAGCATTCTTGTATCCATCGACGCCATGGCAACCCAGGCAGGTATAGGACAGCTCCTTGCCTCGTTGCGGATTACCGCGAAGCGGCTGCTCTTGGGCCGTCGCCGTATTGCCTGCGAGCGAGCCACAAGTCAGCGCCGCGACAAGTACGCTCGAACGCACCCCAGAACGAAGCCAGTGCAGCGTCATCTACCACTCCGAGCCCGAAGCAAAACGGCCCCGAATCTTACGGACTCGCCCCGGCAATTGCCACAGCAAGCACCCGGCGGCCGTGCGGGATATTCTTCCGCGAGCCATGATTGCCCTGCTGCAGCGTGTAAGCCGAGCGGACGTACAGGTCGGCGGCCAAACCGTCGCGGCGATCGGTTCCGGAGTCGTTGCGCTCGTCGGCGTCCAGCGCGGCGACGATGCGGTCACGGCCGATCGGCTGCTGGAGCGTGTTCTCACCTATCGTCTCTTTCCCGACGAGCAGGGCCGGATGAATCTGTCGCTGCGCGAGGTCCGGGGTGGGCTGTTGCTCGTGCCGCAGTTCACGCTGGCGGCCGACACCCGCAAGGGCAGCCGCGCCGGATTCAGCAAGGCTGCCAGCCCTGATGAGGCGCACCGGCTCTTCGCCCATCTCCTCGAGCGCGCACAGAGCGTGCACGGCCCCGTCGCGGGGGGTGTATTCGGCGCGCACATGCAGGTGTCGCTGATAAATGACGGCCCGGTCACATTCTGGCTCGAGACCCCCGCCGCGAGCGCGCACGCCTGAGCGAAAATAGCGAACTTTCCCGGCCCCAGCCGCTCATTTGACCTATCATCGATAGGTTCTGTGCGGACCAAGCGGGAGTTGAAGCTTATGGGTATCGGGATGCGCGAGCTGGTGGTGATCCTGCTCGTCGTGCTGGTGGTGTTCGGCGCCAAGAAACTGCGCACGATCGGGTCGGATCTCGGCGCCGCCGTGCGCGGCTTCAAGAAGTCGATGAACGAGGGCGAGGAAGAGGAGAGAACACCGCCCCCCCAGATCCGTTCGGACGGTTCGGACGCCGACTTCAGTGAAGCGGCGAAGGCGCGCGAGGCCGGTCAGAAAAGCGACCGGAGCGTCTGAGATCTGCGCGGCGGCATGTTCGAGGTCGGCTTTTCGGAGATCCTGGTCATTTTCGTCCTGGCGCTCGTGGTGCTGGGGCCGGAAAAGTTGCCACGAGTCGCGTCCCAGGTGGGGCGCTGGATCGGACGTGCGCGCGGCATGGCGCGCCAATTCCGCGAACAGCTCGAGGAAGAGGTCAATCTCGAGCAGGCCCGCAAGCTGCAGCCGCCCGTAGCGGCCAGTCCTCCGGAGCCGCCCCCGCCCATTACCCAGATCCCGTCTACGCCGCCAGCACAAGCTGAGCAGCAAGTGTCGTATCCCGACACGTATTCACACGCGCATCCGACCGACTTCGAAGGGCGTCCCGTCGAGACTTCCGCCCTCGAAACCCCCGGTGCGCCCCGCTACGAGACGCCCCCTGAGGCGCGCCGGGATGAGGCGGGTGAGCCCGACTCGCCTCAACACGACTGGGTCGGCGGCCTGACCGGCGCCGACAAGTCAACACAGGGCGCCGCGGATGCGGCGTATGCTCCCTCCAATGAGCGAGGAACCTGAAAAGCTGGTCGAAGGGACGCTGGTCTCGCATCTGCTGGAGCTGCGTGATCGGCTCATTCGCGCCATCGTCGCGGTCGGGGTGGTCTTCCTGCCGTGCATGTATTACTCGAACCAGCTCTTCACGTTCGTCGCCACGCCTCTCAAGGAAAAGCTGCCCAAAGGCACGCAGCTCATCGCGACGACGGTCATGTCGCCGTTCACCACGCCATTCAAACTGTCGCTTTTCGTGGCGGTCTTCATCGCGATGCCCTACATCATCTACCAGCTCTGGGCATTCGTGGCGCCGGGCCTCTACCGGCACGAGAAGCGCTTCGCCGTCCCGCTGCTCGTCTCGTCGATCGTGCTTTTCTACGTCGGTATCGTGTTTGCGTATCTGTTCGTCTTCCCCGTCATGTTCCAGTTCTTCGCCAGCACGACTCCGCGGGGCGTGGCGATGATGACGGACATCTCGGCTTACCTGGACTTCGTCCTCACCATGTTCCTGGCGTTCGGAGCGGCGTTCGAGGTCCCCATCGCGGTGGTGCTGCTCGTGCTGACCGGAGTCATCAGGCTCGAGAAGCTGAAGGAAAACCGCGGCTACGTGCTCATCGGCATCTTCGTGATCGCAGCGCTCCTCACTCCCCCGGATGCCGTGTCCCAATGCATCATGGCGATACCGATGTACCTGCTGTACGAGGGCGGCCTGCTCATGGCGCGCATCCTGTCCAGGATGCGGCCCGAATCCTCCGATCACGAAGAAGCGGAAGCTTCCTGAGAAAGCATTGCTATTCGGCCAGCTGCGCGGGCTCGCCACGCGCTTGCGTGCGCGCGGGTAAGATGGCTCATGGATACTCATCCGCTCGCGGGCCGGGTCATCGCCATCCCGGAGACGCGTGAAGCCGAGGTCTTCGCCGCAATGCTCGAGCGGCGCGGCGCCAGCGTCATTCGCTGCCCGATGGTCGCCATCCGCGATGCCCACGATCCCGCACCCGTCCTGCAGTGGAGCCGCAGCCTTGCGCAGGGGGGTTGCGACGACCTGATCCTTCTGACCGGCGAGGGCCTGCGGCGAATTGTTGCGTGCATCGAGCGGCACGAGCCCAGCCTCAAGCACGAGTTTGTCCAGGCACTCGGGCGAGTCCGCAAGATCACCCGCGGCCCAAAACCTGCGCGCGCATTGCGGGAGCTTGGTCTGAAACCCGATATCGCAGCCGCTGTGCCCACGACGGGCGGCGTCATCGCCAGTCTGCGGACCCAGCCGCTCGAGGGCCGTCGCGTCGGATTGCAGCTTTACGGCACCGATCCCAACCGCCCATTGGTCGAGTTCCTGCGGGACGCTGGCGCCACGATACTTGCCGTCGCCCCGTACGTCTACGCCGATGCGGCCGACGATCACGCGGTGTTGAATCTGCTCAACCGTCTCCAGGCAGGCGAGGTGGACGCGATCGCGTTCACGAGCACGCCGCAAGTGGAACGCCTGTTTGCCATTGCGAGTGCCGAGACCGTTGCCGCAGCGCTGGCCAGGACTGTCGTGGCGGCCGTGGGTCCCGTGGTTGCGGACACATTGCGCCGGCACGGCATCCAGGCCCGCCTGATGCCCGAGGAGTCATTCTTCCTCAAGCCGCTGGCGAGCGCACTCGAGGAAGCCTTCGCAAGCAGGCGCTGAACTGCCTGCGGCATGCACGCACCCTCTCGAGAGTGCCCTGCACAGCGCAGGCAGCCGGGCATTGCCTGCTCAACCCGGCTCGGATCCCGGTTCAGCTAAGCAAGCAGCTTGTCGGACTTGCGCGTTGTCGCCGAGCAAAAAGCGCCGCAGGCGACTTTTTCCAACGGACTAGCGGAACCAGTGTATGAAAGGGGGTGAGCCCCCTTCCGTGAGCGCGGCGAACTGAAGTCCGCGTGTGCGTCTGGAGGCGCGGCCGCAATCGATCAGCAGAAACGATCTGTCCAGCTCGTTCATGAGAGTCTCCTGATGTGAAACAAGCAGTCTGCGCGGCGCTCCATCGCTCATTGTTAGATCTGGCGCGCCCACCGGCGGCGCGCAACCCTCGCTTGAACCGGCGCCGGGCCCGCAATCGCCCGGCTGACATTCATTACCGCTGGATCACCAGCGCTTGCGGATGTCGACACTGACGAAGCGCCCCAGCAGATCCGCGTTTTCCTGATCGTAGCCCACGCCGATGTGATTATTGAGAAACGGCGGATAGCTGCCGAGAACATTCTCGACGCTGAGTGCCACTCGCGTGGCGCCGAGCCATCCGTAGGCATCGGCCGCGGTTTCGTAAGTCAACTGCAGGTCGAGCGTAGTCAGGGAATCGACCCTGCGACCGGGCACGCTGATGGTGTCCCGATAGCCGTTGTCGTAATTGACGTTGGCGGATGCGCCCCACCCGCGGCGGCCCCAGGCGATCGTGCCTCTGAAGCGCAGATCGATCGGGTTGTTCTGCGTACTCAGCAGGCTGATCAGCGGGCTCACTGGCGTATTCGCCTGCGAGTAGTCGAGCAGGTAGGTGCCGTTCAGTCCCAGGTCGAATTTGCCGATGGCGCTCTGCACGCCATACCTGCCGAGCAGGTCGATGCCGCGTGTCCTGAGCAGCGCGATGTTGTTCAGGCGCTCGTCGATGATCGCGCCGGCGGCTGAATTGACGCAGGCGGCCGCCGGCCCGGTGAATGTGCCGTGACTGCAGACGGCCGCGATTTCGGCGGCGGTGACGTTGCGGGTGACGAGCCACGCCAGGTCCGGGCGCTGCAGAACGTCGGAGCTGATCTGCGCCGCATCGATCCGTCCCTGGTACCTGACGTTGAAGTAAGTCAGCGAGAGCGACAGGCCTGGAACACGCGGCGGCGCGAAATCCACCCCGAGGGTCCAGCTGCGGGCCCGTTGCGCCTGCAGGTCCGGATTGCTGCCGTATCGGACCAGAGCCGTGGTCGATCCCGAGGCCGAGGTCGGATCGGGCAGCCTCAGCAGGGTGCTGAAGCTGTCCTGCTGCGCCAGAGCCGGCAGATTCGGCGGACGGAAGGACCTGGTCCAGGTGCCGCGCAGGCCCAGGCTCGCAGTCGGCGACCAGAGCACGCCAAGCTTGGGCACCGTCGCGCCTCCGATGTCGGTGTAGTCCTCATGGCGAATTCCGAGGGAAAGTTCCAGGTGCTGCGCGAGCTGCAGCGCGTTGCGGACACCCACGAGGGGAATGCGCAGCTCGCCAAAGGTGGCCCTGATCCGCCGGCCGAGCACGCTGCGCGTTGCGGGATCGAGGGAAGGGGTCGCACCGATGACCCGCGTGTCAAAGGTCTGATCCCGATACTCTGCCCCGGCCGCGAGCTGGAGCTCGCCGCCGGGCAGCGTGGCGAGCGGACCCGCCCCGGTGATGCTCACCGTCCTGAGGCTCGAGTCCAGGTCAAACAGGGCAGCACTGCGTATGGCAGCCAGCGTCGCCGGATTCGTGTGCGAGCCGTCCGCAAAGGGATTGAACGCTGTCGCCGGATCCGGATCGGCCAGCGCCGCATCGAGGGTTGTTTGATCGTCGAGCCCCTGGACGACCTCATGTTGAGTCTCGAAGGTGTATGCCACGAAGCCGGTCGTGGTCCAGCCGTACGCGGCCGCCAGGGTCGCGCCAAGGGCGAAATTGCCGGTACTCACCTGAATCCGGGTTTGCGGCACGCCGAAGTAGGTGGCCGATCCCTCGAGCACGGTGACCGGCGCGCTGCCCCCGGCCGGGTTGATGTAAAAAGGGTTCGTGCCGGGAACCGACACGATCAGGGGATTCGCCGCCGCGGCGATGTTGGTGACGCTGCGGTGCGTAAAGAGCACATCACCGAACAGGTTCAGCCCGTCACCGCTGTCGGTGTTGGCCTTGCCGAACAGGCTCCAGCGCTGTTCGGCGGGTGTGATGTCGGCGCCCCGATCCTGGTCGTAGAGATTCGGGCTTCCGGGCGTCAGGCTTGCGGCGGACAGCGTTGCGCCGCCGGCCACCTGCGGCAGGGGCCAGAAACTGATTCCATTGGTGAGCGTGCCCGGATTGCCGTACGGCGTATTGAAGTTGTCACCGCCGAAGCCGGTGAGATCGCTCGTCTGCTGCCGGCGGTCGGCGGCGCGCAGCGCGTCCCGCTGGTAGTACTCGAACGCAAGGATTGCCTTGCCGCCGTCCAAATTGGCTCCGAAGAGCTGGCTGAGCTGGTGCTCCGCCATCGACCCGTCCGTCACGCCGGCCGCGCGCGCCTGGGTCTGAGCTCCGCTGAAGTCGCTTCGCATCACGAAGTTAACAACGCCTGCGACGGCATCCGCGCCATAGCGTGCGGAAGTGCCGTCGGGCAGCAGTTCGATGTGATCGACTGCACTCAGAGGTATGTTGGAAATGTCCTCGAAGGTGCCTTCCGTGCCGCTGGGAGCCATCCGTCTGCCGTCTATGAGCACGAGCGTCGCGCCCGCGTCGAGTCCTCGAACGTTGACGCCCGCGCCGCGCGCCGAGTTGGTGTTGGCCTCACGCCCGATCAGCAGCGTATCCTCGCTGGGACCCCCCCCGAATACCTGGGGCAGCGTACGCAGGAAATCCTGCGCGGTCGCAAGCCCGGAGCGATCGATGTCCAGCCGGCTCAACTGGATGGTCTGCGCGCCAAGCAGCGGTTGCGTGCCGCTCTGCGGAACACCTGAAATCAGCACCTGCTCGAGCTCGTCCCGCGGGGCAGCGCCCGCCGGATGGCTTGCAATGCGCCGCCACAGCCGGCGCAACGCCGACGGTTTCTTCCTTTCGGCAGTCACCGCCAGCGTGCGCTCATTGACGAAGTCGAAGACCAGGTTCGTGCCGGCCAGCATCGAGGTCAGGGCGTCGGAGGCGTCGAGCTCGCCGTGCACCCCGCGGGTCTTCATTCCCTTCAGGATGTTGAAGTCGAACAGCACCTGCAGGTCCGACTGGCGGCTGAATTCATTCAACATCACGGCCGCATCGCCGGGCTGCAGATCAAAATGGCGGCGCGGGCCGGCCGCGCTGGCCTCCTCCAGGTGAAGGCATGCACAGGCGGCCAGGACGGCGCACCAGCCTTGCGCCGCGCCCCTGAATTGTGATTTTCGCGATCCGTCCCTGTCTGCTTCCATGTCACGCGCCGGATTGAACGACCCAGAAGACCTCGGACGCACCCGCTCCGTATCGCCGTGGGCCGGAACGCCGTTCGTCTTCGGCGGCGCGCCGGTGGCCCTCCCCCCGGGTGCATGGCGGTGCAAGGGGGAGGGTTGCTGAAGTTACAGCAGCGCCGGCTGCGATATCCAGTGCGACGCGAGCCCGACAGGGGAGATCTGCTGAATCAACCGGAGCGCCCCGCGCCGCCGCATTCAGAGCTTTCTCACGTAGACGTCGATCTTGCCGCGCGGACCGATGAGGTACGAGCCGATCCATCCGGTGAGACCGACGATCACTGCGGTCAGGAACGCCGACCGGAATCCGCCGTAGATGTGAAAGCCGGGCAGCAGCGCGGCAACCAGCCCGACCATTGCCGCGTTCACTACCAGGAGAAAAATCCCCAGCGTCAGGATGGTGAGGGGCAGCGTGAGAATGATCGCGACGGGTCTGACGATCGCATTCACGACTCCCAGCAGCAAGCCCGCGAGCACCAGTGTCGAGGGATCATCGATGCGGATGCTCGCTACGAGGCGCGTCGCAAGCCATAGCCCCAGAGCACTGATCAGGGCACGCAATATGAAGCCCATCATGATGCCTCACCATTCAGCTGCTTCTCGACGAACACCTTCAGGCGCGTGATCGCCTGCTGCCAGCCCATCCGCAACCGGCGATATTGCGTGTCCCATTCCGGTGTACCCGGAACTCCGGACCCGAGCAGTCTCAGGATCGTGCCGGGTGCCACCGGCTCCAGAATGAAGTCGTCCACGATGGCGCTGTCCGTGTATGGCAGGGCCTGGGAGGGAAGGTAGATCAGGCGCATGCGGCGTGCCGGCTCGAACACGTCGATGTGAGCTTCGAGCTCGGTCACCCGGTCCACGCTTGCCCGGAAAAGGCCTCCCTGCCTCGCCCGGATCTGCGCTCCGGGCGAGCACCAGCGGACCAGGTGTTCGGCTTCCGTAAGAGCGAGCCAGACACGATGGACATCTGCGACGATATCGACGCGATGGGCATATCCGCGGGCTTTGTCGCTCATCGGCGCATTCTGCCATTTGGCCGCCCCGCGGTCGCGGGGCGGAATATGCTGCTGCTTGAGCGTGGCCGGCACTCGGCTGACGCGAGGGGAAGAAAATGCCTTGGGTTCACATTGTCATCGGACTCGCCCTGGTTGAGTTTCTATACTTTGGATTCAGGGTGGGGAGGGCGCGTGTGCGCTACAACGTGCCAGCACCGGCTACGGCAGGTAATGAGATATTCGAGCGGTATTTTCGTGTTCAGATGAACACGCTCGAGCAACTGGTCCTGTTCATACCCTCCATTCTCATGTTCGCCCACTACGTGAGTCCCTTGGTTGCCGCCGGGCTGGGCCTCGTCTTCATCATCGGGCGTCTTCTGTACCTGTCCGCCTATGTGAAGGATCCCAGAAAGCGCGAGATGGGATTCAGCCTGTCGATAGCCCCGACAGCGATATTGCTGCTGGGTGCGCTCATCGGCGCGACCCGCGCAGCGCTGGTCTGATTGCCAAGAGACGCCTGGCGGCCGAGAGTCCTTGTCCGTTGCGCGCCGCTAGGCGACGGTCGCTCGCCTGCGCAGGAAAGCGATGAGGAGGGGCACGAGCGAGGCGACGATGACCAGCAGGGTGACGATGCCGAAGTTCTGTTTCACCACGGGGATGTTGCCGAACAGATAGCCTCCCCAGAGGAACAACAGCACCCACGACACGCCGCCCAGCAGGTTATAGCCTATGAAGCGCGCGTAGGGCATGCGGCCGACACCGGCGACGAATGGCGCGAAGGTCCGGATGATCGGCATGAAGCGCGACAGGGCTACCGCCATTCCACCGTGGCGCTGGAAGAATTCTTCCGTGCGCCGCAGATACTCCACTTTCAGCAGTCGATAGCGCCCGCTGAAGGCCGGCGGACCGATCGCCCTCCCGATCGCGTAGTTGACTGTGTTGCCCAGGACCGCCGCCGCGGCAAGCAGCACGAACGCCAATGGCGCGTTGAGCGTGCCGCTCGTATCGACGGCCGCGAGCGCCCCGACCGCGAACAGGAGGGAATCGCCGGGCAGGAACGGCGTGACGACCAGGCCGGTCTCGGAAAAGATGACCGCAAACAGGATCGGGTAGATCCACAGGTCGTAGCGGGCCACCAGCTCGATCAGATGCCGGTCGAGGTGCAGCGCCAGATCGATGAACCAGGCTAACAATTCGGAAGGCCTCGCTTACGATAGATGTCGCGCCATACGCATTCCGCGAGCCATACGAATCCCGCGAAATTCAGCGCCTTGATTGTAGCTGGGGTTCAGTCCGGCGGGGCAAGACGCAATTTCAGGGATCTGTGCCGCTGCGTACGCCGCGGCATGCTTGCGACGCGCGACAGGATCAGCCGTTCAAGGCACGAATGCGGCGCGCACCATGGCGGCCGTGCCGGCCGGTGCCCGCGCCGCGGTGGCGGTGGCCTGTGTCTTGAGCGCGTGGAGTGCGAGCTGCACTTCCTTGTCGCGCGCGGTCAGGGGCAGCGAGGACTTGCCTGTAAGCAACTCCGCCGGGGGATCTTCGGGACCCGAGGCGACGATGTCGGGGACGATCCCCTTGCCGTGGATCGAGGCACCCGAGGGCGTGAAGTAGCGGGAGGTCGTCAGCTTGACGGCCCCTCCATGCGAGAGCGGCATGACCGTCTGCACGGATCCCTTGCCGTAGGTCTTGTGGCCGATCAGCTCGGCACGGCCATGATCCTTCAGCGCCCCCGCCACGATTTCAGAAGCGGATGCGGAACCCCCGTTGACGAGCACGACCAGTGGCGCTCCGTCGATCAGGTCGCCGGGGGTTGCCTCCATCCGAAAACGGGCATCGGGCGTACGGCCGTCCGCCGTGACGATCACACCTTCGTTGAGAAACGCATCGGCCACGGCGACGCCTGCCTCGAGCACGCCGCCGGGATTGTTTCGCAGGTCGAGCACGAGACCCTTGAGTCCGCGAGGATTGTCGCGTTTCAGGCGGGCGACGGCATGATCGACGTCATTGGCTGTCGTTTCACTGAAGCCGCTGATCCGCAGGTAGCCGTAGCCAGGCTCAAGATCCTGCTCGGAAACGCTATGCACCTCGACCTTGGCCCGGCGCAAGGAGAAATCGAGCGTCTGCCCCGTCGAAGGGCGCAACACGGTGAGCTTCACTAGGCTGCCGGAGGAGCCGCGCATTCTGGCTATTGCGCCCGCGAGGTCGGCCCCGATGTCGGCATCGTCGATCCTCACGATCTGGTCGCCGGGTAGCAGGCCCGCCAGATCGGCGGGCGAGCCCTGGATGGGGCGCAGGATCTTGACCACGGAATCTTCCGCCACGACCTCGATTCCGACTCCCGGATACGAGCCCATGGTGCTCAGGCGGATCTCCTCGAACTCCTCGCTGTCGAGGTACGCGGAGTGCGGATCGAGGGCGGCGACCATCCCACGGATGGCTTTCTCCATGAGTGCGTGGTCGCCGACGTCGTCGACGTACTCACGCTTGATGCGTGCATAGACTTCGGCGAACTGCCGCGCTTCTTCCCACGGAAGGGGTGCCGGATTGGGCGCCGATTCGCTCGGGTGCTCAGCAAGTACGCCGCTGGTGGTTGCGGCAGCGAACCCGAACACACTCCCCACGACGAGAGCGACCAGCGTGCGCGAGCGCGTCAACATCATGTCCTCAAACCCCCCGGTTTGGACCTCACGGATACTACAGGCGTCCCACGCGGGTCAATCACAATCCCGCTCCCGGCAGGCCTGGCACCGAAGAAAGCGTCGAAGTTGATGATCAGTGCACAATTTCGCTGCGCCGATCGAGGGTCATGTCGCCGACCACGCACGTGACCGGCTCCGCCGAGACCAGCAACGGCAACTCCGAAAGCAGATCGACGAGAGGCCCTGGCCTGCCGATGGCGAAACCTTGTCCGTAGTCCACGCCAAGCGTTGCAACACGCGTACGGATCTCGTCAGTTTCCACGTACTCCGCGACCGTCGCAATCGACATGCTCCGCGCAAGCTGCGCGATGGCGCGAACCATCGATTCCGCGCGCGGGTCTTTCAGGATATCGCGCACGAAGCTGCCGTCGATCTTCAACATCGTCACGGGCAGCTGCCGCAGGTACGCGAGCGAGGAGAGGCCCGTTCCGAAGTCATCCAGTGCGATGCCGCAGCCGAGCCGCCGCAGGCTGCGTATGAGCAATTCCGCGCGCGCGATGTTCGCTATGGTGGCGTTCTCGGTGAGCTCGAAGCAGAACAGGGCAGGATCCAGGCCACTGGAGCGGATCCGCTCCAGCAGGAAGTCCACGAAGTCCTCATCGTTGAGCGACTGCCCGGAGAAGTTGATGGCGAACGAGATCGCGCGTCCGGCGAGCAGCTCGGCCTGCGGCTTGAGCAGCTCGATCGCCTTGTTGATCACCCACCGGTCGATCTCGGGCATGAGCTGGTAACGGTTCGCCGCGGACAGGAACCGATCCGGACCGACCGTGCGCCCGTCCTCGTCGACCATGCGCAGCAGCAGCTCGAAATGCGTCCGCGGGTTGTCCGCGCCGGCGAACGGAAGGATCAGCTGCGCATCGAGCCGCAGGCGCCCCTCATCGATTGCCGCGCGCAGCTGCCCGGCGATGTTGATATCGGCGAAGCGCCGGACCAGGCTCACGTCGTTGGATTTGTAGACCTCGACCCGGTTTCTGCCACGATCCTTCGCGGCCTTGCAGGCCGTCTCGGCCGCCGCGAGGGAATGCATCAGCTCGCCCGCACCGGTGTCCAGTAACGCGACACCGACGCTGATCGAGACATGCAGGCGCGAATCGCCGTGCGTCGTGCCGAGCTGCTCGACGCCTTCGCGCAGCGACTCGGCAAACTCTTCGGCATCGTCGAGCTGCGTCGGCAGCAGCACCGCGAACCGATCGCCCGAGATGCGTGCCGCGAAGGCTCCCGGCGGCAGCCGGCGCCGGATCAGCTCTCCGAGCTGCCCCAGAACCGAGTCGCCGACGTGCATGCCGAAGCTGTCGTTGATGACATGAAGCTGGTCGGCGTCGATGTAGAGCGCGGTCCAATGCCGCGCGCCGTTCGCGCTGCTCACGACCGCCCGCACGCGCTGCTCGAAAGCCGGCCGGGTATACAGGCCGCTCAAGGCGTCGTAGCTGCTTTCGATGATCCCGACCGCCTTGCGCGCGAGAATCTCGGCCAGCCGGGCATCGCGATCGGAGAACAGCTCGCCCAGATCCTCGCGAAACAACGCCAGCACGCCGATGGTCTTGCCGCCGATCGATCGCAACGCGCACGAGAGAATCTTGTACGGCAGGATGCCCATCGCGCTGTTGGGCGCCAGCTTGTTGATGATGACGGGCTCGCGGCGTATCTGCGCCATCGACAAAAGCTGGCGATGAGCGCGGGCCACGAGTTGGGTGTCGGATGGCCGCTGCGCGTTCGAGCGCAACAGTGCGATGCTTTTGTCCGGGACGATCAACGCGGCGGTGGATGCGCCCACGTGCTCGATGGCCTGCTGCAGAACGCCCTTCAGCTCATCCGCGCCGTCACCGGCAGGGCGATCCGCCGAGCCATCGGCAAGCAGCAGCTCCAGATCCTTGTCGCGCGAGTTGACCGTGCGGTGCAGTTGATCGATCGCGGCGCGCGAGAGCAGGTCGCGCCGCAGGCACTCGAGGGCCGGTCGCAGGAGTGAGTGTGCAAAGGAGAAGCCGCGCGCCTCGGCGTCGGGGTCGCCGCTGTGACGGCATACCACGACGACCACGCCGATCAGCAGCTCCGAGTCATCGCGTAGCCAGCACAGGTAGACGGGCTGATTGCCGTCCAGCGTGCGCATTTGGCCCGGACCCTGCGGGCTTGTGCCCCCCGCCTCGAGCGCACTCTCGACGAGATTGTGCAGATCGGGTCCGGTCGTGGTCTCGCTCGACCAGCGCAGCACTCCCGAGGCGTCGTAGAGTGCGACGCTGATCGCGCGGGGCAGCAGGGATCGCACCAGTTGCACATAGGGCTCGAAGGAGCCCCACGGGTCGGGGGTCGGCTCGTTCTTGTCGATGGGATCAGTCATCCCCGGCGGCCATGTGTAGTCCAAGGGATTGGGCGACCTGCACGATCTCAGAAGCTGGGTCGCACCGACCTTGCGCGAGTTGGCGATTCGGCCAATTGGGGTCGCGGCGGAGGGACAAAGAATGAACTTATTCACATCCCGCCGTGGCGCAGCGCGCGGCGGCGGCGGCGGCACGGGGCCAAAGCGCGCCCCTCAGGGCGCGCCAGCCTTGAACCAGGGGCGCGGATCCACTGCCTTGCCGCCCTTGCGGATCTCGAAATAGAGCTCCGGACGGCTGCTGCCGCCGCTATCCCCGGCCGTCCCGAGCGGATCCCCCGCATTCACCCGCTCCCCGACGGCCTTATAGAGCCGTTCGTTGTGCCCATACAGGCTCATGTAGCCATCCCCGTGGTCGACGATAGTCAGCAAGCCCAGCCCGGGGAGCCAGTCGGCATAGATGACCCGCCCCCGAAAGACCGCGCGCACGGGTGCGCCCCGTTCGGTCGCCAGCAGCACGCCGTCCCATTTGACGCCACCGGCGCGCGGCTCTCCGAAGCGCGCAATGAGCTTCCCGCTGACCGGCCATGCGAGCTTGCCGCGCAGGCGCGCGAACGCGTCGTTGGAGTCGACCGGGAACTGCTCGAGCGCGCGCCGCAGCTGACTCAACAGCTTCTCCAGGCCGCCCTGCTGGCTCTTCAGCCGCTCCAGGCTCTGGGCGTGCGAATTCGATTCGGCCGTCACGCTCGCCAGCACGCCGGAACGGCGAGCACGCGCCTGCTCGAGGTCCGCAAGCTGGGCCTGTTGCTCTTTCTCAAGCTCCGCAAGCTTGCCATCCTCCGTCTCGAGCTCGCCATCGAGCTGCGAGATGGTCTGGACATCGTTCTCGATCAGATGGATCTGTTGCGCACGCGCGCGGCCGAAATAGCTGTAGTAGACGAACATGCGGCCCGCACGTCCGGGGTCTTTCTGATTCAACAGCAGCTTGAGCGGTTCCTGGCGTCCGATCAGATAGGCTGCCCGCAGCTGTCCTGCGAGGTCACCCCGGTTCTGGGCCAGATCGGCTTCACGTGCGCGCCTCTCGGCTGCCAGTGCGGTACGCCTGGCAGCGGCTTGGGCACGTCCACGGCGCACGTCATCAAGGCCCTCCCGGGCTTTTCCGACGGACACTTCGGCCGAGCGCAGCTCACGCGTGAGCCGATCGCGCTCCACCTGTTCCTCGCTCACCTGGCGCGTAATCCGCTGGATTTCGCTCTTGACCGCTTGCAGCTCGGCTTCGGCCTTGCGCGCGTCCGCCGCGGACTGGGTGGCCGGAACGGCCGGTTGCCCGGCGCCGCTCAGCAACAGGGCGAAGATTCCGGCCGCAAGCCGCGGCGCGTGCCGCAGGGCCTGCCTGGAGCGGCGCGTGGCGGTCAGGGGACACATAGGGGCGCTATAATGCGCGCCCTTTTTGTGACCGGCCCGGGTCCCCCGGATTGCAAGCAATGGACCGTCTCCTCGAATACATCAGCCATCACCCGTGGTACGCCGCCGGCGCGGCCATTGCGGCGGCGCTCGTCATTGCCTACGAGCTGCGCGCCCGGAACGAGAGTTTCGCCGCCGTGTCGCCGCAGGACGTGATCCGCCTCATGAACCACGGTGCGCTGCTCATCGACCTGCGTCCACCGGATGCGTATGCGAACGGCCACGTCGCCGGAGCGCGGCAGATGAACGGGGAGCAGATCCTGAAGGCCGGCGATACACTCAGGAAGCATAAGGAAAAGGCGGTCATCGTGTACGACGATACCGGCTCCCTCGGAGCCTCGGCGGCGCGGCAGCTGGCGGCGCAGGGCTTCACCAAGGCATTCAATCTGCGCGGCGGAATCGCCGCGTGGCGCGCCGAAAACCTGCCGCTCTCCAAGGCCTGACAGGCGGGGGCAGCCGCATGGCGCAACCCAGGATCCTGATCTATGTGATGGATTGGTGCCCATACTGCCAGCGGGCACGCAGCCTTCTCGAACTAAAAGGTGCCCGGTTCGAGGAAATCAACGTCGACGAGCACCCTGGGGCACGGGCGCAAATGATGGAGCGCAGCGGCCGTTACACTGTGCCGCAGATCTTCATCGGCGATACTCACGTCGGCGGATCCGACGACCTGCACGCTCTCGATGCAGCGGGCGGCCTGGACCCCTTACTCAAAATCTGGAGCGTGAAATGACGAACGATCTGGCCGGCGGCATGCCGTCACCCGACGCCCAGGGCGACATCGGTCCGATGCTCTCCCTGCAAAATGTCTACTTGAAGGACTGCTCTTACGAGGCGCCCAACGGACCGCGTGTGGACGGCAATTGGAACCCGCAGATCAATCTCGACCTGCACACCGGTGCGAACGGTCTGACGCCGGAGTTGCGCGAGGTCGTCCTGACGGTGACGGTGGCAGCCAAGCAAAACGAAGTGACCCTGTTCCTCGTCGAGGTGAAGCAGGCGGGCATCTTCCTGATGCGCAATCTGTCCGAGCCCGATATCAAGCGCGCCGTCAGCAGCGTCTGTCCAAGCGTGTTGTTCCCATATGCGCGGGCCGCGGTATCGAACCTCGTGATGCAAGGTGGGTTCCCGCAGTTTCTGCTGCCGCCGGTCAATTTCGACGCTCTCTACGCACAGGGCGCGAACCAACCGCCGGCCACGACGAACTGACTTCGTCAACCCGGCCCGGACACGGCAATGGCTCCATGAACCTGGCAGGTGAGCGCTCCGTCTTCTGCGAAGGAGACCGCGATACGCCGGTAGCCGTGCTGGGCGCCGGCTCGTGGGGCACGGCGCTCGCAATCCAATTTGCGCACAGCGGCCGGGTCACTCGCCTGTGGGGTCGCAACCGCGAACGGTTGCTCGCAATGGCGACCGACCGCAGCAATCGCCGCTATCTGTCGACAGCAGCGTTTCCCGCGTCGCTGGTCGTCGAGGCCGGGCTCGAAGCGGCTCTCGCGGGCGCCCGCGAGGCGCTCATCGCCGTTCCGAGTCACGCGTTCCGCGCAGTGCTCCAGCAGATTGCTCCTCATTTGACCCCCGATACGAGGCTCGCCTGGGCAACCAAGGGATTCGAGCTCGAGACAGGCCAGCTGCCGCATCAGGTTGCGCGCGAGGTGCTGGGCTCGACCCGCGCAGTCGCGGTGCTTTCCGGTCCCACATTCGCCCGCGAAGTAGGGGCAGGATTGCCGACAGCCATGACGATTGCATCGCCGGACCCGGAATTCGCGAACGCGCTGGCGTACGCACTGTCATCCGCGAATTTCCGCGCGTACACATCGACCGACATCGTCGGTGTGGAGATCGGGGGAGCGGTCAAGAACGTACTGGCGGTTGGCGCCGGGTTGTCCGACGGATTGGGATTCGGTGCCAATACCCGCGTCGCATTGATCACGCGCGGGCTGGTGGAGATGATGCGGCTCGGCGTCGCCGCCGGAGCGCAGCGCGAGACCTTCATGGGGCTGGCCGGCCTGGGCGACCTCGTGCTCACCTGCACCGACGATCAATCGCGCAATCGTCGCTTCGGTCTGCTGCTCGCCGCCGGACGTGCGGTGCCGCAGGCCCTGGAGGAGATCGGCCAGGTTGTCGAGGGCTACACCGCAGCCAAAGCGGCGCACGGCGTGGCAAGGCGGATGAACGTCGAGATGCCGCTGTGCGCGGGCGTTTACCGCGTGCTGTATGAGAACGTGCCGGCCAGGGAAGCCGTGCGGGAGCTGATGAGCCGGCCCATCAAGCCGGAGACGCAGTAGCGCCAGCGCGCAGTGGCTCACGCCTTGCCGGAAAAGCCGCTCTGTCGCCACGCTTCGAACACGACGAGCGCGACCGCATTGGACAGGTTGATGCTGCGGTTGCCGGGCCGCATGGGAATGATGAGCTGGCGATCACCCGGGATGCGCTTCAGCACGCCAGGCGGCAAGCCGCGCGTTTCCGGTCCAAACATCATGGCATCGCCGCGCCTGAACTCTACGTCGCTGTACGCGCGGTTCCCACCCGTCTCCACCGTGAACAGTCTTGCCCCACGCAGCTCGTCGAGACACGCGTCCAGGCTTGAGTGAACCTGCACTTGCGCAAGCTCGTCGTAGTCCAGCCCCGCGCGGCGTACTGCCTTGCTTCCGATGTCGAAACCCAGCGGTCTCACCAGGTGCAGGGCGCACCCTGAATTGGCGCACAGCCGTATGACGTTGCCGGTATTGGGCGCAATTTCGGGCTGGAACAACACGACGTGAAACATGACCGCAATACTGTTCAAAGGACGCTGAAAGCCGGTTGGGCCATAATGCCCAGCATGAATGCCGTTGCCCACCCCACGCATGACCCCCTGCGGCTGTCGTTCTGCGGGCTGGATTTTGCGTCACCGATCGTCCTGCTGTCCGGGTGCGTGGGGTTCGGCGAGGAGTACACGCGCATCGAGGGTTTCTCGAATCGCGATGCGGGCGCGATCGTGCTCAAGGGCACGACGCTGCATGCGCGCCTGGGAAATCCGCCACACCGGGTATACGAGACACCCTCGGGGATGCTCAACGCAATCGGCTTGCAGAATCCGGGCGTCGAGCATGTGGTCCGCGCAATTCTCGGCGAGCTCGATTTCACCGAGACGCGTTTCATTGCCAACGTATCGGGCTCGACCATCGAGGAGTACGTGGAGGTCACGCGCCGCTTCGACCAGTCTCCGATCGATGCGATCGAGATCAACATTTCCTGTCCCAACGTCAAGGAAGGCGGCGTTGCATTCGGCAACTATCCCGACATGTCCGCGCAGGTGGTCGACGCCTGCCGCCGCGTGACACGCAAGCCCCTCATCACGAAGCTTTCGCCCAACCAGACGGACATTCGTGAGAACGCCCGCCGCTGCATCGAAGCGGGCTCGGATGCACTCGCCGTGATCAACACGATCATGGGAATGGCGATCGACCTGCACAGCCGCCGGCCGGTCATCGGAAATACCCAGGGTGGACTGTCGGGACCGGCGATCAAGCCGATCGCACTGCTCAAGGTGCATCAGGTCTACGAGGTTGCACGCCGCCATCACGTGCCCATCATCGGCCAGGGGGGCATCACGACGGCCGCCGATGCGCTCGAGTTCATCATCGCCGGCGCCTCCGCGGTCGGTATCGGCACCTCGTTGTTCTACGACCCGATGGTGTGCAGGAAAATCAACGCCGGCATCGGCGAGTACCTGCTCGCGCAGGGACTGCGGAGCGTGACCGAGCTGGTCGGCACGTTGCGGACCGGCAGCGATGCGCCCGATCCGCCGGCCGGCTGATCCGTGACCGATGGGTGCGGTTGGCGCACGCGCGTGCGCTCGGGAATGATTGCCTGCACCGCGGTCCGGTCAGCTTGCGGGATTCTCGATGTACACCACCGCGCGCGTCGGCGCGGCCAACTTCACGTTCAGCGCGTGCAGGCGCGCGAGCAGGGCCAGATTGATCGCCTGCTGGATATCGGCGTAGAGGTTGAACTGCGGCTTGGTCACGAAGTAGACGAGCTCGAACTGCAGCGCCGTGTCGCCGTACGCCAGGAAGTGGCACCGGTCAAAGCGCGTATCGGGCTGTGATTCCACCAGCCGCTGGACTTCGGCGGGTATCGCGGCCAGCGCCTCCACCGGCGTGTCGTAGGTGACACCGAACTGGAAAACGGTACGCCGCTCGCGCATGCGGCCGAAATTGCGGACGCGGGCTTTCACGATATCCGCATTGGCGATGATGATCTGCTCCCCGGAAATGCTGCGCAACCGGGTACTCTTGACGCCGATGTGCTCCACCGTGCCCTGGTAGTCCTCGAGACTCAGGAAATCGCCTATGCCGAAGGGCTTGTCGAGCGCGATGGCCATGGACGCGAGCAGATCGCTGAGCACGGTCTGGACGGCGAGGGCGATCGCGATGCCGCCGATGCCCAGTCCGGCCAGCAGCGGCTTGATCTGCACGCCCAGGTTGTCGAGCGCGAGCAGCAGCACCATGGCCCAGACGATCAGCCCCGCGCAGAACAGGATGACATCCATCGAGCCGGCCAGCACCGCATCCAGGCCCGCCGAGCGCCCGCGGCGCAGGTCGATCGCGAAGCGCACCGCCGCCATCGTCCACAGGCCAACTTGCAGCCAGAACAAGGCGACGATGACGATGGTGAGAGCGCGCTCGAGGCGAGGAGTGAAGATCAGGTCGCGGGACGCGAGGTAGAGCGCAACCGCCAACAGGAACAGGCGGCTCGTCCGCGCCACGAGCAGCGCCGTCAGCTCGATTGCGCTGTGAAACTGCAGCCGGTCCTGGGGCGTCCAGCGGCGCCTGCGAGCGCTGATGAACCCCTTGACGATCGGCAACACCGTCAGGGTTATGAGGAAAGTGACGCCGGCGAGCGCCCACGCGGCCACGCCGTTGCCCAGAAACTCGTAGTGCAGAATGTCTTGCCAGCGGAGCATGTGCGAAATCTATCATGCGGTGGCTTCAGTCCGCGGCGTCCACTCCCAGCTCTCTGAGCTTTCGGGTGAGGGTGTTGCGACCCCAACCCAGCAGCTTGGCTGCTTCCTGTCGATGGCCTTGCGTGCGCCTGAGGGCGCAGCGGATGAGGACGCGCTCGAATTCCGGCTGCGCCTCATCCAGCAGCGGCTGCTTGCCATTCACGGCCTGGCGGTCGGCCCAGCTCGCAAGCGCCTTGGCCCAGTCCGCCTCGGCCGGGCCGGGCCCCGCGGCCGATGCGAGCTCCGGGGGCAGGTCCTCGGCCCGGACTTCGCTTCCGGGCGCGAGCACCGACATTCTTCTGCACAGATTGACCAGCTCGCGAATGTTGCCGGGCCAGTCGTACGCGCAGAGCTTCGCTTCGGCTTCCTCCGCAAGCACTTTCGGCTCCACGCCAAGCTCGTGTGCCGCCACGATCATGTAATGACTGAGCAGCGACGGGATGTCCTGCGCACGGGCTCTGAGCGGCGGCAGCTCGATGCGTATGACGTTGAGACGATGATAGAGGTCCTCACGAAACAGCCCGCGCCGCACGCGGTCCTGCAGGTTCTGGTGAGTTGCCGCGATTACGCGCACGTCCACACGGATCGGTGTCTGGCCTCCGACGCGATAGAACTCGCCTTCCGCAAGCACGCGCAGCAGCCGCGTCTGCAGCGGCGTTGACATGTCGCCTATCTCGTCCAGAAACAGCGTGCCGCCGTCCGACTGCTCGAAACGTCCGCGGCGCAGGGAATCCGCTCCGGTGAAGGCACCCTTCTCGTGCCCAAAGAGCTCGGATTCGAGCAGATCGGCTGGAATCGCGGAGGTGTTGAGGGCTACGAAAGGCCGGCCCACTCTGGGACTGTGGTCGTGCAATGCGCGCGCGACCAGCTCCTTGCCGGTGCCGGACTCGCCGGTGATCAGCACGGTCACGCTGGAGCGGGCGAGCCGGCCGATGGCCCGAAACACCTGCTGCATCGCCGGCGCACGACCCAGCAGCTGCGGGATGCGCGGCGTGGCCGCCGAGTCTGTCTCCGGCTGCGGATGCGCATTCGCGGCACGCCTGACCAGCGCGACGGCCTGATCGATATCGAAAGGCTTCGGCAGATACTCGAACGCACCGCCTTCGTAGGCCGACACGGCACTGCCGAGATCCGAGTGTGCGGTCATCACGATGACCGGCAGCGCGGGCCGCGCAGCGCGGATCTTCTTCAGCAGATCCAGGCCCGATTGTCCGGGCATGCGGATGTCCGTGATGAGTACGTCCGGCGATTCGCGGCGCAGTGCATCCAGCGCCGCCTCCGCGGCTTCGAAGGCGCGCGGCGCCATGCCACCGTTGCGCAATGCACGTTCCAACACCCAACGGATGGAGGCATCGTCGTCGACGAGCCAGATGCGCAGAGCCTGGCCGTTCATGAGGGTTCTCCGAGTGGCAGAAGCAGCGTGAAGATGGTCTGGCCGGGCGCGCTTTCGAACCCGATGAGTCCGCTGTTGCGGGTCACGAGCTCCTGGGCAACGGCGAGCCCGAGGCCGGTGCCGTTGGCGCGCCCCGTCACCAGGGGATAGAAAATGCTCGAGCGCAGCTCGGCGGGTACGCCGGGACCGTTGTCTTCGACTTCAACGCTCGCGACGAGCCGGTGACGCACCGGACCGATGTTGACATGCGAAAGCGCACGCGTGCGCAGGATGATGCGCCCGCTCTCGCCGATCGCCTGCAGAGCGTTGCGCGCCACATTGAGGAGCGCCTGGACGGTCTGATGCCGATCCAACATCGCGTTCGGCAGACTCGGGTCGTAATCGCGCTCGATGCTCACCGCGGTGCGCGCTTCCGCGCGCAGCAGGTGATAGACGTGCTCGCAGATCTCATGGACGTTGATCAGCACCTTGCTTGGGGGCCGGCTGGGCCCGGCCATGGAGTCCACCAGCGCCGTGAGTCGATCGGCCTCGCCGATGATGACGCGCGTGTATTCCTTCAGCCCGGCTTCGTGCAGCTCGCGTTCCAGAAGTTGCGCGGCGCCGCGCAGGCCGCCAAGCGGATTCTTGATCTCGTGCGCGAGCTGCCGGATCATCAGGCGGCTCCCATCGAGCCGCGCCAGCAGATCGTTCTCGCGCGAGATGCGTTGCCGCTGCGTCGTGTCGGCGAGCTCGAGCAGAAGATGCGTGCCCGTGATCTGCCCTGCGAGGGGTGTGACCGTTACATCCAGGATGCGGCTCGTGCGCGCCGGGCCGAGCGGTCTGACGGGCAGCTCGCGGCCGGCAATGCCTTCGCCCGTTTCCAGAGCCCGGCGCAGAATCGCGGTCAGTCCGGCGGCGTCCTGCAGGAAATCGCCGAACGGGCGGCCGCGCGCCTTGTTCAGACTGAAGGCGAGCAGCGCCTGCGCGGCGACATTCGCGTAGATGGCGCACAGGTGCGCATCGAGCATGATGATCCCGGTGGACAGCGCGTCGAGCAGCTCGGCCGGATCGAAATGAGACAGCGCCGAGGGCAGGTTGGATTCAATGGCCACGGCGCACCCGGCTGCGCCGGCGCGCAGCGGCCGAGTCCATCCTGACAGTGTGCGAATCGGCCCCGCAGCCGGTTGCGGCGGCCGGGATCCACGCCCTCAGCGTCTCGGGCGCACCGCCGGATTGGGTGCCAGGATCGAAGGCTGGTGGACGTGGAAGGTCACGCTCGGGGATTGGCAGATCGCCTGTCCCTGAGCATCCTGCACCACGGCCTGAAGAGAATGCGTGCCGCGATCCACGGGCGAGATCGTGAACTGGCCGCCGTCCGCGGGAACACCGGGGACGCGCTGGCCGTCCAGCGTCACGACGAGCTGATCGCCCGGCCGCGCCGCGGGCTCCAGGCTGACACCGGCCGTGACCGTCGATGTATTCATGAACATCTGGTCGTTCACCGGCTCGGAGATGGCGCAGCTCCTGTAGACGGGGGCCGGCCGGGATGGCGGCTTGCCGGGCCCCGTCGAGGGCGGCGGGGTGGCCATTTTCGGGGCGGAGTAGGTTTGCGGTGCCTTCAACTCCACCTTCTGAGCATTTTCGTGGGGCTGGTCGCTGTAGTGAACGACACCGTTCTCGTCCACCCACTTGTACACAGTGGCGGTCGCCGCAACCGCTAGCGTGCAGGCGATCGACATTAAGGTAAACATGATGGCGCGCATAGGGGACCAGCATAGTCTCCCCCGGCGCGCGCCACAAAAGCGGGCGGCGATATTCGTGAAGTACCGCCACCGCCAGGTCTCGCCTGCTGCCGCAAGCCGCCCGCGGCTCTTGTGTCCGCACTATCACTTCAGGTTAGCAGCTGTAGTAGAGCTCCAGCTCGATCGGGTGGGTCGACATGCGAAAGCGCGTGACCTCCTGCAGCTTCAGACCCATGTACGCATCGAGCACATCGTTGGTGAACACGCCGCCGCGCGTCAGAAACTCCCGATCCTTGTCGAGATGCTCGAGCGCCATGTCGAGTGAATGGCACACCGTGGGGATGTGCTTCGCCTCCTCGGGTGCGAGGTCGTAGAGATCCTTGTCCGCCGGATCTCCCGGATGAATCCTGTTCTGGATGCCGTCCAGGCCCGCCATCATCATCGCCGTGAACGCGAAGTACGGATTGGCGCTCGAGTCCGGGAAGCGCACTTCGATGCGGCGCGCCTTCGGGCTCGATACCCACGGAATACGGATGGACGCCGAGCGATTCCGCGCGGAGTACGCGAGCATGACCGGCGCCTCGAAACCGGGCACGAGCCGCTTGTAACTGTTGGTGCCTGCGTTGGTGAACGCGTTCAGGGCCTTGGCGTGTTTGATGATTCCGCCGATGTAGTACAGGGCGGTGTCCGACAGGCCGCCGTACTTGTCCCCCGCGAACAGCGCCTTGCCTTCCTTCTGCAGCGACTGGTGCACGTGCATGCCGCTCCCGTTGTCGCCTACGAGCGGCTTCGGCATGAAGGTCGCCGTCTTGCCGTAGCCGTGCGCCACATTGAGGACGGCATACTTGAGAATCTGCACCTGGTCGGCCTTGACCACGAGACCGCCCGCGCTGATGCCGATTTCGCACTGGCCCCCGGTCGCCACCTCGTGATGATGCACTTCGACCTTGAGTCCCATCTCTTCGCAGGCGAGGCACATGGCGGAACGGATGTCCTGGAACGCATCGACCGGCGGGACCGGGAAGTAGCCGCCCTTGACCCCGGGACGGTGGCCTTTGTTGCCCTCCTGATATTCAGTAGGGGAATTCCACGCGCCCTGCACGGAGTCGATGGAGTAGAACGAGCCGCGCAGCTCGTTGCCGAAGCGCACGCTGTCGAAGATGAAGAATTCGTTTTCCGGCCCGAACAGCGCCCCGTCGGCGATTCCGGTGGACTTCAGATAGGCCTCGGCGCGCTTCGCGATGGAGCGCGGATCGCGCTCGTAGCCCTGCATCGTCGCCGGCTCGATCACATCGCACCGAATGTTGACCGTGGTCTCCTCGAAGAACGGGTCGAGGATCGTGGTCGCCGCCTCGGGCATCAGGATCATGTCCGATTCATTGATGCCCTTCCATCCGGCAATGGAAGACCCGTCGAACATCTTGCCGTCGCGAAACAGGTCCTCGTCGACGAGCCGCGCGGGGATCGTGACGTGCTGTTCCTTGCCACGGGTGTCCGTGAAGCGCAGATCCGCAAACTTGACGTCTTTTTCTTTTATCAGCTTGATCACATCGGTCGGTGTCATATCGCCTCCAGGAAAGGAAGTGCTCGGACGCTCGCGGGCCGGACCCGGCTCCGCCCAGCGGCCCCCATGGGCTGCGGCGGGCGGCCGGCGATGGCGCGGTAGTTGGGGCTTCATAGTGCAGGGGCTGTGCCAGGTTTCCGGTGCAGGGAAATCAATCGGTTAGCCATTCACTCAAGAGGCTGCGCACCACGCCGGTGCAGTCGGGCCGGATGATGCACCAATTCTGTGCATTCGGGCGCTGCTTTTTCGCTTTCTCCTGCAGGGCATCGACGCACCGCCTGATGTTGGTGCGCAGTGCTTGTCTATTAGTAGACTACATGTATAATAAGTCCATATTTGGACTTGGAACGGCCACATGAGCATGCCATCCGGTGTTCTCCACGGGAGGCCCATTACACCGAACGAGGCGGGACCTGCGGGTTTACGTGCGTTCGCGCGAATTGCCGAGCTGTGGCACCTGTCGATCGCCGAGCAGCTCACCTTGCTGGGACTGTCGTCCCGATCGACCTACTTCAAATGGCGCAAGGATCCGCAGGCGAAACTGCCGCGCGATACGCTCGAGCGCATCTCCTATGTGCTCGGAATCTACAAAGCGCTCCAGGTACTGCTCCCCGACACCCGGGCGGCGGATGAGTGGGTCCGGCGCCCGAACGAGGCCTCCCTCTTTGGCGGCCGATCCGCTCTGGAACGGATGCTTTCGGGCAACGTGGCGGATCTGTACATCGTGCGCCAATACCTGGACGCCCAGCGCGGCTAGCGGCCACCGCATGAAATCAAGGTTGTCTCGGGCCGCGATGCCTCGGCCAAGCCCCCCGATTTTCGCGTCATATTGGTAGGGCCGAGTATTGCAACCCACTTGCGTTGCGCTGGCGACGAGCGAGGTGCGTTGGCAACCTTGCTTCCGTGTCATCCCGAGCCGCTATCCCACCATCCACCTGTTCGAGCGCGTCGCCGATCCGGCTGACTGGGATGCCCTCTACTGGCTCGAGTCGCTGACGAATCCGCGGCTGCGCGACGAGATCGGCGATATCGAGCTCGTGCCGCGCGCAGAGCGGGTCTTCGGATCGGGCGCCTCCGTCATCATGGCGCCATTTACCCATCTCGATCCGGCCGGCAGCCGTTTTGCGGACGGAACGTTCGGAGCGTTCTATGCTGCCGCAAGTCTTGCGACCTCCATCGCCGAGACGCGTTACCACCGCGAGAATTTTCTTCGCGCGACGCGGCAGGCTCCGATCGAGCTCGACATGCGCAGCTATCTCGCCGAGGTCGCTGCGCGGTTTCACGACATTCGCGGCAAGCGCCTGCAGATGGCGGACATCTACGATCCCGACAGCTACGTTCGCTCGCAGCGGTTCGGCCGCAGTTTGCAACTCGGCGGATCGAACGGGATCGCGTACGACAGTGTGCGGCATGCCGGCGGTGAGTGTCTGGCAATCTTCCGGCCGAGGCTGATTCAGAGCCTGCGCCAGGGCGTGCATCTGCGTTACGTATGGGACGGCGTAAAAATCGAACGCGTGTACGAGTTGCGGCTGATCGATCAATGACGAGGCCCTGCGGAGGATGCGCGAGGGTCACTGACTGGCGGATCCAGCCGTTATACTCACTGCCCAATCGAGAGACACGAGTACGCATGAAGATCGGCATCGCGCCGCGCACATTCCAGGAGCTCATTTTTGGTCTGCAGCGCTACTGGTCCGAACGCGGGTGCCTCATCCTGCAGCCGTATGATATGGAGGTCGGCGCCGGCACGTTCCACACTGCGACCTTCCTGCGCTCGATCGGCCCGGAGCCGTGGAGTGCTGCCTACCTGCAGCCTTCACGCCGCCCCACGGACGGCCGGTACGGCGACAACCCTTTCCGGCTGCAGCACTACTATCAGTACCAGGTGGTCATCAAACCCCCGCCGCTGCTGATCCTGGACCTGTATCTGGACAGCCTGCGAGCCCTCGGACTGGATCCGCTGGTGCACGACATCCGCTTCGTCGAGGACAACTGGGAGTCGCCCACGCTCGGCGCATGGGGCCTCGGGTGGGAAGTCTGGCTCAACGGCATGGAGATCACGCAGTTCACCTACTTCCAGCAGGTCGGCGGCCTGGACTGCCGCCCGGTGACGGGCGAGATCACCTATGGGCTCGAGCGGCTTGCAATGTATCTGCAGGGCGTCGAGAGCATCTATGACATCGTCTGGACCCATGGTCCAAACGGGCCTGTCACGTATGGCGACGTGTACCACCAGAACGAGGTGGAGCAGTCGACATACAACTTCGAGCTGGCGGATGTGCCGATACTGCTGCGCCATTTCGACGACCACGAGAAAGTGTGCAAGGAGCTGCTGGCCGCGCGGCTGGGGTTGCCGGCCTACGAGCAGGTGCTCAAGGCATCGCATACGTTCAACCTCCTGGATGCAAGGCGTGCGATCTCGGTAACCGAGCGGCAGCGATATATTCTGCGCGTCAGAACATTGGCCAGCGCGGTGGCGCAGACCTACTACGCGAGCCGCGAGGCGCTGGGCTTTCCGCTCCTGAAACGGCAGTCGCCGCCCGCAGCACCGCCCGCAGAGGCGCGCACATGAGTGTCGAGCGCCGCGACTTCCTCGTTGAGTTGGGCACCGAGGAGCTGCCGCCCACGGCGCTGAAGGGGCTCGAACAGGCTTTCACGACGGGGATCGGCTCCGGGCTGACGAAGGCCGGACTCACGCATGGCGATGTCGTGTCGTTCGCAACACCGCGCCGGCTGGCGGTCCTCGTCAAGCGGCTGGCCGCGCGGCAGCCCGACCGGGACGTCAAGCGACGCGGTCCACCAGTCAACGCCGCATTCGATGCTGCCGGCAATCCCACGCGTGCGGCACTCGCGTTCGCCGAGAGTTGCGGCGCGGCGGTGGACGCGCTGCAGAGACTCGACGAGGGCAAGGGCTCGTTCGTCTTTTTCATCGGCATCAAGCCGGGAGTGGCGAGCACGCAGCTTCTACCTCGGATCGTGCAGGCCGCACTCGATGGCCTGCCCATTCCCAGGCGCATGCGTTGGGGCTCCGGCGACGCCGAGTTCGTCAGACCCGTTCACTGGCTCGTGATGCTCTATGGGAAAGACATAGTGGCCGCGAATCTGCTCGATACGCCTTCCGGCAATCAGACCCGCGGCCACAGGTTTCACGCGCCCAAGCCCATACGCATCCTGACACCGGCCGCGTACGAGCGGGTGCTGCGCGAACGGGGCCATGTGCTCGCGGATTTTGCGGCGCGGCGCGAATACATCCGCAAAACGGTCTCGGACGTGGCAGCGCAGCTCGGCGGGCGCGCATTGTTGAGCGATGCATTGCTGGATGAGGTGACAGCTCTGGTGGAATGGCCGGTACCGCTCGCCGGCCGCTTTGAGGAACGCTTCCTGGCGCTGCCGCGCGAGGTGTTGATTTCCACTCTGCAGGATCACCAGCGTTATTTCGCGGTCGAGGATGAGCAAGGCCGCTTGATGCCCAGCTTCATCACCGTCAGCAACATCGAGAGCCGCGAGCCGCACAGGGTGCGCGAAGGGAACGAGCGCGTGGTGCGTCCGCGGCTCGCGGACGCAGCCTTCTTCTGGGAGCAGGACCGCAAGCAGCCGCTTGCCGCCCGCAGGACCGCATTGGATGCGATGACATTCCAGGCGAAGCTCGGTTCGCTGGGCGACAAGACGCGCCGCGTGCGTGCGCTCGCAGGCGAAATCGCGGCCGCGGGGATCGGGGACCGTTCCGAGACGGAGCGTGCGGCCGAGCTTTGCAAATGCGACCTGTTGACGGCGATGGTGGGAGAGTTCCCCGAACTGCAGGGCATCATGGGCACGTACTATGCGCTAGCCGACGGCGAAGGAGCGGAGGCCGCGGTAGCCATCCGCGAGCATTACCTGCCGCGCGGAGCCGGCGACGAGTTGCCCGAGACGCACGCAGGCGTGGCCGTCGCCATCGCCGACAAGCTCGACACGCTGGCGGGAATCTTCGAGATCCGCGAGAAGCCGACCGGCACCAAGGACCCCTTCGGCCTGCGCCGCGCGGCGCTCGGGGTGCTCAGGATTCTCATCGAGAAGCGGCTCGACCTGGATCTGCGGCACTTCGTTGCGCGAGCACTACGAGCCGTGCGCGCGGACGTGGAGCGTATTCGAAGCAAGGCAGATGTTGGAGGAGCGCCGGTACAGGCCGCGGGCCGCGATGCGGCGAGAGCGCCGCACGCTGCGGCGCAGGATCCCGTTTCCGAACAGATCTACGATTTCATCATGGAGCGGCTGCGCGCATATTATCTCGAACGCGCAGCAATCCCGGCGCCGGCGGGCGCGGCGGCACTGAGCACCGAGATGTTCGATGCCGTGTTGGCCACGAGACCGGCCTCGCCGCTGGATTTCGACGCACGTCTCAAGGCGTTGAGCGCGTTCCTCGAGCTCCCCGAGGCGACCAGCCTGGCAGCCGCAAATAAACGCATCGCGAACATTCTGCGCAAGGCGGGGACTGCGCAGGGCGAGGAGGTCGCCGTCGAGAATCTGCGCGAGCCCGCGGAGATTCGCTTGTTCGATGCGATGCAAGGGCTGCGTGGCTCCGTTTCGGCTGCGCTCGCGCAGCGCGAATACGCCAATGCGCTGGGCAGGCTTGCGCAGCTGCGGCCGCCAATCGACGCGTTCTTCGAGCAGGTGATGGTCATGGATGAGGATCCGCGGCTGCGCGCCAATCGGCTTGCGCTGCTGGCGCAACTGCACGCACTGTTCAGCGGAATCGCCGACTTGTCGCGGCTGCCGGGCTGACGGCCAAACGCACCGCACGCACACCGCAGACAGCGCGCGCTCATGCAGTTCCTCGGCTCGCTGATCTTTACCGTGTTCCTGTTTGCCTGGACTTTCTTCTACGCCATCTTCTTTGTGACGGCCTGCCTTTTCCTGCCGTTCCGCAAGCGGTTCGTGCTGGCGCGCGTATGGGGGCTCGTGCTGCTGTGGGCGCTGAAGTGGACGTGCCGGCTCGACTATCGAATCGAGGGACGGGAAAATCTTCCGGCGGGCAATCACATCGCCCTTTGGAAGCATTCATCGTCCTGGGAAACGATCGCGATGGCTGTCGTGTTTCCGCGGCAGGTGTGGGTGCTCAAACGCGAGCTGCTGTGGGTTCCCGCGGTTGGCTGGGGGATCCGGCAACTGCACGCCATCGCCATCGACCGCAAGTCGGGACACTCCGCGGTCGGCCAGGTCGTCGAACAGGGCAAGCAGCGCCTGGCCGAGGGCGACTGGATCATCATCTTTCCGGAAGGCACGCGGATGCCCCCGGGACAAACACGCAAGTACGGCGTCAGCGGCACGCTGCTCGCCCTCGAGACGGGCAGACTTCTCGTGCCCGTCGCGCACAACGCCGGCAGCTATTGGCCGCGCCGCGGCTTGCGCAAGAAGCCAGGGACGATACGCGTCGTAATCGGGCCGCCGATCGGCGCCGCCGGCCGTGATGTCAGGGAAATCAATCGCGAAGTGCAGCAGTGGATCGAAACGACCGTCGCGCACCTCGTCGCGCAGGACTGAGACACCGCCGCTGTTCTGAACGGGCGCCATCCATAAGAATCGCGCTCATCGGCGCATGGGACGGCGACTGACGGGGCTGTCTGCGAATGCGTCTGCGGTGGTGGCGGGCGCGTGCGTCGGTTAGTCACGGATCTGCGTAGCGCCCCTCGGCACTCCCGATCGCGCCCAGGTGCGGATCATGAATCCGATCGGCGCAGGCTTCGGCGTGGTCGGAACGCTCATCGAGTCCCGGCGTGCCGCGGGCGCGACCCGGGAGATGGAGGACACGCTGGCCGCGGCCCGCTACGACTTCCGCTCCGCGCTCGCGAGCTCGATCGTCGCCGCGATCCGCAAGGATGGATTCCTCATCACGCTGGCCACCGGCCGCCGGCCTGAAAAGCAGCGGGCGAGGTTCCTGAGCGCCTACCCCGCCGTCAAACGGGCCGACGCTTACCTGGATGTGTACGCGACCTACGTCGGCTTCGAGGCTCCGCAGTCCTCGACGGTCTATCGCCCGCGACTCGAAATCCTCGCGCGGCTGGTGAGCGCGAAGGATCATCGGATCCTGTTTCAGAATCGCATCGTGTACGGATCGGCGGAGAATACCGACGAGGCGGCGGTGATGGTCCGGGCAGACGAGAACGCGAGCTTCCGCGACCGTGCCGCACTGCAGGCGAATCCCACACGAACCGCCCGGGCATTGCAGTCCGCCATCGAGCCGTCGCCTGGGAGCTCGCCAAGCAGTTTATTTGACTCATTGGCGCGACAATAGTTGCCCAATTCGCCACCATTGAGCGGAATTTCTGCATCTGCACCGCGCTACCGATCATCGGGGCCGGGTTACTCGTGGCTACGTTCTATGCCTGGCAGGTTGACGTCTTCGTCAACGAGGGCACGACGAGCCTCCACGAGCAGACGATCGAGCTGGATGAGGTGCTGCTGCTCGGTGGATTGCTCACTCTGAGCCTGCTCGTGTTTGCCATCCGCCGTTACCTGGAGCAGAAACGCGAAACACGGCGGCGTGTCGCTGCGGAGCAGCACGCGCGCGAGCTTGCGTTCCAGGATGACCTCACGGGGTTGCCCAATCGGCGCCAGTTCGACGCTGCGCTCAAGGCGGCACTCGCCGCGCCGCCGCGCGCGGGCGCGATGCACGGGGTCTTTCTGCTCGATCTGAACGGCTTCAAGCAGATCAACGATGTTCATGGCCACTCCATCGGCGATGAGGTGTTGGTCGTCGTGGCGCAACGGCTGCGCAGCGCCATCCGCGACGGCGATCTGCTCGCACGCTTCGGCGGCGACGAGTTCGCCCTGCTGGCGCACCACCTCGCGGGTGCGGAAGCCGCCACCAATGTCGCCCTGCGCGTGATTCAATCGCTGGAGCGGCCGATCGAAACCGGCAAACTGTCTCATCAGATCGGCGCCGGAATCGGCATCGCGCTGGTGCCCGATGATGCTTCGGTGCCGGAGGAAGCCCTGCGCAAAGCCGATGTTGCGTTGTATCGAGCGAAAGCCGAACGACGTTCCGCCTTGCGCTTCTTCGAGACGCAGATGGACCGGCAGGTACGCGAGCGCGATCTGCTGGAGCAGGAGCTGCGTGCAGCGCTGCGCAGTGGCGCGATCAAGAGCGTTTACCAGCCGTGCTTCAACTTGAAGAGCCAGGAGTTGGTTGCCTTCGAGGCGTCGCCCTGTTGGAATCATCCCGCGCTCGGAATCATTCCATCAGAACGGTTCATCCCGATCGCGGAAGAGACCGGCCTGATCCACGAGCTCGCCGCGGGACTTCTGCGCCAGGCATGCGCCGCTGCCGCCGCATGGCCGGCGCACGTCATCCTCGCTGTGGATCTGTTTCCGGGCCAGCTCAAGGACCGCGAACTCAAGGCGGCGGTGGTGACCCTGCTGTCGGACTGCGGACTGCCGCCGCAGCGGCTGGAGATCGCCATCACCGAAAGCGCACTGGTGCAGGATCTGGAGGCGGCACAGGAGGTCCTCGGCGGGCTGCGCGAGGCCGGTGTCCGGATCGCGCTGGACAATTTCGGCACCGGCTACTCGAGTCTGTATCACTTGCGCAATTTCAAACTCGACAAGATCAAGATCGATCGCAGCTTCATCGAACGCATGGGATCGAAACGCGAAAGCGCGGCGATCGTGAATGCGCTGGTGGGGCTGGGCGAAGGGCTCGGCCTCACGGTAGCCGCCGAGGGCATCGATAGCGCGCAGCAGCAGGCGCTGCTGTTGCGCTCTGGTTGCGAGCAGGGCCAGGGCCATCTGTTCAGCGACGCACTCTCGGCGGAAGCGGCCGCCGCGTACTTTGCGTCACCGCTTGCCGGGCCGGGATCCGTCACCAGGGTCCGAGCGGCCGCCGTCCTATGAATTTATCAATGATTTCAGTCTGTTAAATCATTTCGAGCAGAGCGCTAGACGTCGAGGTTCATTACCGACAGAGCGTTCTTCTCGATGAACTCGCGGCGCGGCTCGACCTGGTCTCCCATGAGTGTCGTGAAGATATCGTCGGCGGCCACTGCATCATCGATCCTCACCTGCATCAGCCGGCGCGATTCCGGATTGATCGTGGTATCCCAGAGCTGCTCCGGGTTCATCTCGCCGAGACCCTTGTAGCGCTGGATCGTCTGGCCGCGACGCGCCTGATCGAACAGCCACTTCATGACTTCCTTGAACGAGCCGACCGCGTGCCGGTCGTCCCCACGTGTGGTGTAGGCCCCTTCGCCGATCAGCCCCGCCAACGTGCGCGCCAGATCTGCGATCTGCTGGTATTCCGCAGATTCGAAGAACTCGCGGGGAAGGTACTTGTTGCTCGGGGTGCCGTGCTCAGTCTTGTGAATCAGAACGCGTGCAGCGGTTCCGTCGCGCGCTTCCCGGGACTCGACGCTGTACGTTCTCGTTCCGTCATCCAGACCATTGAGGCGTTGGTGCAGCTCCTGTGCCCAGCCGCGCAGCCATTCGGCGCGATCGAAGTCTGAGGGTGTCACTTCCGGCATATAGATGAGCTGCTCAAGGAGCCTGTCATCGTAGCGGCGCGACCAGCGCCTGATGATCGCTTGAACTTGCATGTACTGGCGCGCGAGCATCTCAAGGCCGGATCCCCGCAACGCGGGCGCCTCGGCATTGACGTGAAGCGCCGCATCTTCCAGCGCGGTGTTGAGCAGGACCGCGTTCAGCTCATTCTCATCCTTGACGTATGACTCCTGCTTGCCGCGCTTGACCTTGAACAACGGCGGCTGCGCGATGTAGACGTGGCCTCGCTCAATCAACATCGGAATCTGACGGTAAAAGAACGTCAGCAACAGCGTACGTATGTGACTACCGTCAACATCCGCGTCTGTCATTATAATTATGCGGTGGTACCGTAGCTTTTCTATATCAAACTCGTCGGGACCGATGCCGCACCCCAGAGCCGTGATGAGCGTGCCAACCTCGGCCGATGAGAGCATTTTGTCGAAGCGGGCCTTCTCGACGTTCAGGATCTTGCCCTTGAGCGGCAGGATGGCCTGAGTGCGGCGATCGCGGCCCTGCTTGGCCGAGCCACCGGCGGAATCGCCCTCGACGATGAAGATCTCGGACAGCGCGGGATCCTTCTCCTGGCAGTCCGCCAGCTTTCCGGGCAGGCCCGCGATGTCGAGGGCGCCCTTGCGCCGCGTCATCTCCCGCGCCTTGCGGGCCGCCTCGCGCGCCCGGGCCGCCTCCATCGTTTTGGCGACGATTCCGCGTGCCTCGGTCGGATGCTCGAGCAGAAACTCCTGCAGCTTCGCTCCGACGGCGGCTTCGACAATTCCTTTCACCTCGGATGAGACCAGCTTGTCCTTGGTCTGCGAGGAAAACTTGGGGTCCGGCAGCTTGATGGAAAGAATCGCCGTCAGGCCTTCGCGTGCGTCATCGCCCGTGGTCTGGATCTTCTCCTTCTTCGCCGAGGACTCCTTCTCGATGTAATCGTTCAGCGTACGGGTGAGCGCGCTTCGAAACCCAGCGAGATGGGTGCCGCCGTCCTTCTGCGGGATGTTGTTGGTGTAGCAGAACATGCTCTCCTGGTAGGAGTCGTTCCACTGCATGGCGACTTCAACCGCGACGGGCCCTTCCAAGGTCTTGAACCAGAACACCGAGTCATGAACCGGCGTGCGCGTCCGGTTCAGATACTTCACGAAGGCCTGCAGGCCACCCTCGTGCTTGAACACGTCCGATTTGTTCTCCCGCTCGTCGATCAGGTCGATCCGGACCCCCGAATTGAGGAATGAAAGCTCCCGCAGGCGCTTGGCGAGAATTTCGTAATTAAATTGGATATTCGTAAAGATCTTCGAGCTGGGCCGAAAACGAATGACGGTGCCGCGGTCGTGGGTTTCACCGGCCACCGCCATGGGAGCCGCAGGCTCGCCCAGGTGGTACTCCTGCCGATGGATCTTGCCTTCGCGGCACACTATCAGGAGCAGGTAATCCGATAGGGCATTGACCACCGAAACACCGACCCCGTGAAGGCCACCCGATACTTTGTACGACGTATCGTCGAATTTGCCCCCCGAATGCAGCACCGTCATGATGACTTCAGCGGCGGAGCGGCCTTCCTCGGGATGGATATCCACGGGAATTCCCCTGCCATTGTCCGAAACGGTCACCGACTCGTCCGCGTGAATGGTGACGATGATCCGATCACAATAACCGGCGAGCGACTCGTCGATCGAGTTGTCCACCACCTCGAAAACCATGTGGTGCAATCCCGAGCCGTCATCGGTGTCTCCGATGTACATGCCGGGGCGCTTTCGCACCGCATCCAGGCCTTTTAAAACTTTGATTTTGCTGGAGTCGTAGACGTCGTCAGATGCCATGAATAAGCCCGGTCCTGCGATGGGTTATTATACAGGTCCAACCCTCCCCTGTTCCACGTGGAACACCCTCTCCGGCGTCCCAAAAAGCGCCGACTCGGGGTGCAGAGAAGTCAGCACGAGTTGACACCGAAGTCGGTTGACCTCGTCAATGAATCTCGCCAGATGCGCTCCATCGAGCTCGGCGGCCGGATCATCGAGCAGCAAGGTCGGGCTGGTGTCGGTCACGTCCTGCAGCAGCCGCAGTTGTGACACGATCATCGCGATGGCCACGACCTTCTGCTGGCCCCGCGAGAGAACATCTCGCGCCGGGCGGCCACTCAGGCGCAAGACTGCATCGGCCCGATGCGGTCCCGAGTGGGTCATCCCCTTGGCCTGGTCCCTGGCCCGCGAAGCGTGCAGAGCCTGCGAAAGCGAAACATCCTGAGGCCAGCCACGCGAGTAATGCGCGTCGACATCCAGCCCGCTTAGTTTTGTCACTGCCTCATGCCACGCTGGCTGGAGCCGTTCCATCAGGCTCCGACGTGATTCGGCAACGAGCTCGCCGAGGCGAGCCAGCTCCGTGTCCCAGGTAGCGACTTGGCTGGGCTGTTCTCGCAGTGCGGCATTGCGCTGCTTGAGGACTCGTCCATATCGAACCCACGCCTCCGCAAATCCAGGTTCCACGTGGAACACGGCCCAGTCGATCCATCGCCGCCGCCGGTGACCGCCTTCCTCCACGAGCTTGTGGATACCTGGGTCGATGACCTGCACGGGGAAGGCGCGGGAAAGCTCTGTCAAGGACGTTGCGGTCGTACCATTGATCCGCGCGAGTGTGCCCTCGTCGCGTGAGACCTGTACGCCCACCGCGCGAGGCATGAAGCCGTCAGTGCGGCCGAAGGTTATCAACCTGTGCTTGCCGTGTTGAATCAATCGCTCCGAATTGCGCGTCCGGAATGAGCGACCGCGACCCAGCAGGAAAACCGCTTCCAGAAGGGACGTCTTGCCTGAGCCATTGCTACCCCAGATGAGATTCCGCCCCGGATGCAACGCAAGGTCCACCCGGTGGAGGCACCGAAGATCCTCAACCGTAAGCTCGACAAGGCTCATGAGGCGCTCGCGCGCGAGGACTCACAGGCGCATCGGCATCACGACATAACGCGTGTGCGAAGTGCCAGGTGCATGGATCAGGCAGCTGCTGTTCGAGTCGGTCAGCCCGATCTCCACCTTCTCACTCTCGATGGCGCTCAAAGCGTCGAGCAGGTAGTTCACGTTGAAGCCGATCTCCACCTCCTCTCCCTGATAGCTCACCTCGACCTGGTCCTCCGCCTCCTCCTGCTCCGGATTGTGAGCCTGGATAACGAGCAGATCCGGACGGGCGGTCAGACGAATGCCGCGATATTTCTCGTTGGACAGGATGGCCGTGCGCTGCAGTGACTGGCGCAACAGCTCGCGATCAGCCTCCACCGTGCGGGCCGGGCTCGCCGGTATCACGCGGCCGTACTCCGGGAAACGACCATCGATCAGCTTCGAAGTGAAGCGAATAGCGCCGATCTGGGCGCGAACGTGATTCGTGCCGATGGCCAGCTCGATATGACCCTCGGTACCCAGAATGCGTTGCAGCTCCAGCACACCCTTGCGAGGCACGATGACCTGCTGGTTCGTCTTCGCCTTCTCCTCGAGAGCCATCTCGCACAGTGCGAGCCGATGGCCGTCGGTAGCCACGGCGCGGAGGGATTTGCCGTCGGTCTCCAGAAGCAGGCCATTCAGGTAATACCGGACGTCCTGCTGCGCCATCGAGAAGTGTGTCTTGTCGATCAGGCGCCGGAATTCTCCCTGCGCCACGCTCAGTGTCTGCTGCGCATTGATCTCTTCGACCAGCGGGAACTCCGCCGCAGGAAGACTCGACAGGGTGAACCGGCTGCGCCCCGCGCGTATCGACACGCGCTCGCCTTCGGTGCTGAGCGTCACGGCCGCCTTCTCCGGCAAGGAACGGAAAATATCCAGCAGCTTCCTGCCGGGCACCGTGATGTCGCCTCCCTGCTGCACGGTCACCTGGCTCGTGGCAACGAGCTCGACCTCGAGATCCGTGCCGGTGATGTTCAATCGGCTTTCTCTCGCCGACAGCAGCACGTTCGCAAGAACGGGCATGGTCTGCCGGCGCTCGACTACGCCGATGACGCTCTGCAGGGGAGCCAGGAAATCTTCGCGCGGGGCTGTCAGCTTCATATCTTCTATCTTCTTTCTTAGATCCTGAACTCTAGATTGTTGTTGCTATAGGCCCTGTGAATAACGGTCATAAGAAAAGTTCGCACAGGCGATCAAGACGTTGCGGGGCATTTGCGCAGGCACAACCGGCGGGATGAGCTGACCATCAGCTGTGCATGCCCTGTGCGTAACTTTAGCCTCTCGAGTGTCCACAGCAAACCCACAGGCCTGTCCACATCATCCGGCCAGCGTTCTCAACAGGTTCGAATAGTCCTCGCTCATGCGCTGCTCGGAGCCGCGCAGCTCCTTGATCCGCTTGCACGCATGCATCACTGTCGTGTGATCACGGCCGCCAAACGCATCACCGATCTCCGGAAGGCTATGGCTCGTGAGCTCCTTGGCCAGTGCCATGGCAACCTGGCGCGGCCGCGCTACGGAGCGGCTGCGGCGCTTGGAGAGCAGATCCGCCATGCGAACCTTGAAGTAATCCGCGACTGTCTTCTGGATGTTCTCGATCGTAACCAGTTTCGCCTGCAGGGATAACAGGTCTTTGAGCGCTTCCTTCGTGAACTCCACGGTAATCGGATGGCCGGTGAAACGCGAGTTCGCGATCACGCGGCGCAGCGCGCCCTCGAGCTCGCGCACGTTCGAGCGGATCCGCTTGCCGATGAAGAAGGCTACTTCCTCGGGCAGCAGCACGCCTGCGTATTGCGCCTTGGTCATGAGAATGGCCACGCAGGTCTCCAGCTCGGGCGGCTCGATGGCCACCGTCAGTCCCCAGCCGAAGCGCGATTTCAGGCGTTCCTCCAGCCCATCGACCTCCTTCGGATAGCGATCACAGGTGAGGATGACCTGATGCTGGCCTTCCAGCAGCTCGTTGAAGGTATGAAAGAATTCCTCTTGCGAGCGATCCTTGCCGGCGAAGAACTGAATGTCGTCGATCAGGAGCGCATCCAGCGAGCGGTACGCCGTCTTGAACTCGTTCATCGAGTTGTGCTGCAGAGCCCGGACCATGTCGCCGACGAAGCGCTCGGAGTGAACGTAAGCGATGCGCGCCTCGCCATCGCGCTCCTTGATGAGATGGGCGATCGCGTGCATCAGGTGCGTCTTGCCGAGACCGACGCCGCCGTAAAGGAACAGGGGGTTATAGGCGCGTCCTGGATTTTCCGCGACTTGCAGCGCTGCAGCCTTTGCGAGCTGATTGCTTTTGCCTTCGACGAAGGTGGCGAAGGTGAAATCCGCGTTCAGTCGCGCACCCACCACGAGCCCCTCGGCTCGCCGGGCGCGCGTCGGCAGCACCGGTGCCACGACGCTGCGCAGCGGCACGGTCCGGGAACCGACTTCCACCGTGACGATCGGTATATCGCCGGTGCTCTGATCGCGTAACAGCTCGCCGATCCTGGGCAGCAGATTCGCGTTGACCCAGTCCACCACGAACCGGTTGGGCGCGAACAGCTTCAGCGCGCCTGCCCCCTCCAGCACCTGCAGAGGACGCACCCACGTATTGAACTGCTGCTCTGGAAGCTCGGCCTCCAAGGCGCACATGCATTGAGTCCAATGAGACGCTTCCACGCGCGCAGCCTCCGCGACCGCCTCGACGGGACCTGGGAAAAGGGCTGCGCAGTCTATACCCAGAGGCGTGCGCGCTGAAGCTGTGAACGAGGAGAATATATTGACACCTTAGCGCTCAACGGCTTAGCCTTGCCGCCCTTTTTGGCACCCATGGACCATCGACGGAGCCCACGGTATGAAGCGCACCTATCAACCGAGTAAAGTGCGGCGAAAGCGCACGCACGGGTTCCGCGCACGCATGGCTACCAAGAACGGCCGAAAGGTGCTGGCCCGCCGTCGCGCCAAGGGCCGCCGAAAGCTCATCCCGTAACGAAGCGCAGCGTTGGCCGCGGGCCGGCTGCGACAGGATGAGTGCTCAATTGACCTGCGACTGCGCGGCCCCGCCAAGGCTGACACTACCCGCGTGCAGGCGTCTGCGTCGCAAGTCGGACTTCGAAGCGGCCTATGCGCGCGGGCGACGATTTGGCAATGGATTCTTCGGCGTGATTGCGTTGTGGAACGACAAGGGCTGGCCGCGTCTAGGACTTGCCGTTGCGGTTCGTACTGCCGGCGGGGGCGTCGAGCGCAATCGCGTCCGCCGGCTGATTCGCGAGTCGTTCCGATTGCACCAGCATGAGCTGCCCGCCGTCGATCTCGTCGTGAGCGCCAGAGGCCGCGCGCGGGATGCCGCTGCCGCCGAGCTGCGGACGAGCCTGGCGGGGCTATGGAAAGATGTAGCGGGCAAAAGCCAGTGACTGACTGAATGAGCCATGCGCCTTGCCACACTCCTGATCAGGATTTATCAGTGGACCCTGAGTCCGATGCTCGGTCCGGCGTGCCGATTCCACCCGTCGTGCTCCAACTATGCGCTCGAGGCCATCCGCCGGTTCGGCGTGCTGCGTGGCGGCTGGCTCAGCGTGAGGCGCCTTGCGCGGTGCCACCCGTGGCATCCTGGCGGACTCGACCCCGTACCGGACCGCGGCGGCACCACTGTCTGCAACCCTCCAGCACATGACTAACAATCCCAGAATTTACCTGTGGGTCGCTCTCGCGTTGATGGTTTGGCTGAACTACGACGCGTGGAACCGAGACTACGGTGCTCGTCCGGAAGCGGTAACGAGCACCGCACGGCCGGCGACGCCGACGGCATCTGGCGAGTTCGCCAATCAGGTTCCGCAGGCGGAAAAGACGACCGCGCCAACTGCGGGGACGTCTACCGCGACAAGCCAGGTGGGTGCAGTGCCCGGGGCTGCGCCGGCAACACCTGACGTGACTGCGGACACGACGCATGCGGACGTGGTCCATGTGCGCACCGACGTGCTCGACCTGGATATCAGCACGCTTGGCGGGACGATCGAAAAAGCCGACCTGCTGAAGTACCCGATGGTCAAAGGGGAGGCGGCGCCGGTCAGGCTGGAGAACCAGGACGATCCGCAATCGCTCTATCTGTTGCAATCGGGACTGACGGGGCCGCAGCCCACGCCGACACATCTGGCCACGTTCACGAGCCCGCAACGCGACTATCGGCTCGGCAGCTCGGACGAGTTGCGTGTCCCACTGTCGTGGACAGACGGTCAAGGCGTGACGGTCACCAAGACATACGTGCTGCACCGGGGGCAGTACGCCATCGGTGTTGAGTACAGTGTCGAGAATCATTCCGATGCCACGTGGACGGCGGCGCCCTATGCCCAGATCCTGAGAAACGACCCGCGCACGAAGCGCTCGATGTTCAATGTCCAGAGCTCCGCGTTCCATGGTCCGGCCATCTGGGACGGCACGAAGTACCGTCGCCTCGACACCACCGACAAGGATGACAGCCATCTGGCCATTGACGTGCGCAACGGCTGGATCGCAGCGCTGCAACATCATTTCGTCAGCGCCATCGTGCCTCCGAAGGATGAGTCCTACCGCTTCACGCTCGCCGCTTCCGGCGATCAATACCGGCTCGCCGCGGCGGGCCCGCCGCACACAGTGGCCGCCGGCGCATCGGCCCGGTTCGGCGCGGTGTTGTTCATCGGGCCGAAGCTGCAGAGCCAGCTCGAAAAGATCGGGCCGCAGCTCGAGAGAGTCGCCGACTACGGCCGGCTGACACTGCTGGCGAAGCCGCTCTTCTGGCTGCTGGACAAGGTGCACGCCATCACGGGCAACTGGGGCGTCGCGATCATTTTCGTGACCTTTCTGTTGAAGCTCGCCTTCTATCCGCTGTCGGAGGCGAGCGGCCGCTCGATGGCCAAGATGAAACAGCTGGCGCCGCGCATCAAGAATCTGCAGGAGACCTACAAGGACGATTCCGAGAAGCGCGGCCGCGCCATGATGGAGTTGTATCAGCGCGAGAAGATCAACCCGGTGGCCGGGTGCCTGCCGATCGTCATCCAGATCCCCGTTTTCCTCGCGTTCTACTGGGTCCTGATCGAGAGCGTCGAGATGCGCCAGGCGCCGTTCGCGTTCTGGATTCACGACCTGTCCTCGCGTGATCCGCTGTTCATCCTGCCGGCCATCATGGCCGCGGCGATGTTCGCCCAGTACAAGCTGAATCCTGCGCCTCCCGATCCCGTCCAGGCCAAGGTGTTCATGTTCATGCCGCTGGTGATGTCGTTCATGTTCGCGTTCTTCCCGGCGGGCCTGGTGCTGTACTGGGTGACGAACACCATCCTGTCGATCGCTCAGCAGTGGAACATCAATCGGCGCATCGCCGCCGCGGCGGCGGCCAAGAAGAATTGAGATACTTGTTGTAGTCTGTCGGATGAGGGAGCCGGCGTGACTCGAATGGATACCATCGTGGCAGCGGCGACGCCGCCCGGACGTGGCGGAGTCGGTGTCGTGCGCGTGTCAGGTCCGAAGGTACCCGAGATCGCAGCGGTGATCCTCGGCGACCTGCCGCGGCCCCGGCACGCAACCTTCGCGCGGTTCCTGGACGCCCAGCACGAGACCATCGACGCCGGACTGGCGCTGTTCTTCCCGTCGCCGCATTCCTACACCGGCGAGCATGTGCTCGAGCTCCAGGGTCATGGCGGATCGCTCGTGATCGAGGCGCTCGTCGCCCGCGTCGTCGAGATTGGCGGCCGGCGTGCGCTGCCTGGAGAGTTCACTCAACGCGCGTTTCTCAACGGCAAGGTCGACCTGGCCCAGGCGGAAGCGATCGCCGATCTCATCGACGCAGGATCCCGTGCCGCCGTCCGAGCCGCCATGCGCTCCCTCCAGGGGGAGTTTTCGGCGATGGTGCGGGGGCTGACCGACGCGGTCATCGAGTTGCGTACCTACGTGGAGGCGGCCATCGATTTTCCCGAGGAGGAAATCGACTTTCTCGCCGACGAACAGTTGGCCGAGCGCTTTCAGACCGTCCGCGACCACTTCGAGGGAGTCGAGCAGAGCGCCCGGCAAGGCCGGCTGTTGCGCGAGGGTATGACCGTCGTGATCGCCGGCCGCCCGAATGCCGGTAAATCCAGCCTGCTCAACCGGCTGGCCGGGTACGAGGCAGCCATCGTGACGTCGATTCCCGGCACGACGCGCGATATCGTGCGTGAGCGGATCGACATCGACGGCATGCCGCTGCACGTGATGGACACGGCAGGCCTGCGGCACGGCGGCGATCTCGTCGAGGAAGAAGGCATCCGTCGGGCGAAGGCGGAGATGAGCCGGGCGGACCGCGTCCTGTTTGTCGTCGATCTCGCGGAGGATCCCACTGGCCTGGCGTTCCGTGAGGAGGCCGCGCGCATGCCGGCGGATGTGCCGGTCACACTGATCTTCAACAAATGCGATCTCGCGATCGGCATCCCCGTCGCGGACACGATCGCAGGGCCGCCAAGCGTCACGATTTCAGCAGTGACGGGTAAAGGGATCGACGTGCTGCGTGCGCATCTGAGGCAGTGCATGGGATATCAGATGCTCGACGCAGGGACAATCTCGGCGCGTCAGCGGCATCTCGAGTCCCTGACGCGCGCGCGCCATGGCGTCGAGGAAGCTCTGCGGCAACTGCAGGACCGCCGGGCCGGCGAACTGGTCGCCGAAGAGTTGCGCGGCGCCCAACAGGCCTTGAGCGAGATCACCGGCGAATTCACCAACGAGGATCTGCTGACGCGGATTTTCTCCAGCTTCTGCATCGGAAA
>JBOIAD010000006.1:0-15880 GCA_050738795.1 Steroidobacteraceae bacterium | reverse complement strand
GCGAAATCGGCCTGACTCCCGAAGGCAACACAGCGGCGAAGCCGGAGCCGGGGGAGGCATGAGGAATGGCAACGCCAGAACTTGCTCGTTAGTCCTCTGAACCGGCCACGGGCCGGCGACACCGTCTCCTATCAGTTGCAATGCGAGAGTGGTCACGGCGAAGGCGCTCGGTCAGTGCGCTTCTGCTGCAACGTCCTTCTGATAGGACGTGGATAGCGTGCCTTTCATTCGGGCGATCGGCAGAAGAGTGGGGTAAAACTGCACGAACGTGGTATCGACCGCTGCATGCGCCGCATGGCACGTATAGCAGGTGGCTGAGTGGGGAATCACTTTCGCGGGCTGCAGGCCATCAAAACCGAAGAAGCCCCAGCCGCCGGCAAACCGCGCTTCGTCCTTGACGTGCACTTCGAGGCCCATGAGCTGCGTGCTCTGGTAGCTGCCGCTGCGATTGGGCGAGCCTCTTTCTTCCGCGCCACGCGTTTCCAGCACCATCATGGTTTTGTCGGGCCACGTGCCGGTCTGGACGAACGATTGGTACGCCTCTGGAGCCACGAACACATTGTCGAACATGTGATGCGCCGTGGCCTGGGTGGGCCGATAGCTCATGTCGAATCCCGTGCTCAAATACACCCACTCCCTGTAACGTTGCGGCGGCCTCAACTCACCGGCCGCCGTAAATTGAGGGCCGAACACCGGCGCCGCGGCGTTTTCGCCGAACGCAACCGGCAAGAGCAGCAGTGCGCCGATCGATAGCCTCTGCAGCCTGTTGTGCATGGACCGCAGTATCGCGCCCAGGCGACTGACAAGCCAGAGCCCTTGTTGCGCCAAGCGCCGCTTCGCCAGCGCACGCACTATCCTGAAGACAGATTGGCACCCGGATCGCTTGTGCTCCTACTGCGTGAAGCGGTAGCTGAATCGCAGTCCCAGAGTGCGCGGACGATTGACCGTCACGGCCTTGATGAAGTCGTTGTAGCTGGAGAACAGATTTGCCCTCGTGTCGGTCAGGTTCTCGCCGTAGAGTTGTACGGACCACGCGTCCTGGGCGATGCCCGCTGCGGCGTCGTAGGTCGTAAACCCCGGATCGTAGAAGGCGACGGACTCCCCCTGCAGAGTCTTGGTCAGATGATCCGTCGAGGCATACGATCCGCCCTGCCTTGCGACCCCCACCTGGAGGAATCCCTGGTACTCATCGATCGGGAATTCATAGCGGGCGTGGATATTGCCCTGGAACGGCGGGGCCTGCGCGAGGGGGGAGCCGAGGGCGCCGAACGGATTCTCGATGTCGATCGGTTGGCCGGTCTGCGGGTTCACCAGGGGCAACGTCTTCACCACCTCGCTCGTGTTCCAGGCCGCCGCAGCTGTGATCGTCAGGCGCTCCGTGATCCGGCTCAACACGGAAGTTTCCAGGCCGCGCACCCGATAGTTCGGCCCGTTGGTGGTGAAGATCAGGTTGCCGGTCACCCCCGGGTCGAAGATCGCGATCTGGGTATTCTTCCAGTCTTCCTGATAGAGCGCTCCGTTGAATTGCAGACGATGCCCGAACCACTGCGTCTTCCAGCCAACCTCGTTGTTGGTCAGCGTGTCGGGCGCATAGGCCAGTGGCGGGGTGAACAGGCCGTAGATCGGCGATATGGGGCTGATGATCGACTGGGCGCGATTGAACCCACCGGGCCGGTAGCCTTGTGACCAGGTGTAATACACCAATGCATCCGTGCTGACGTGCCAGCTCAGGTTGGCGCGGCTCCTGAAACCCGAGTAGGTCGTACGCAAATTCTTCGCATCCAGATTGTTCCGGTTGGAGGCGTTGATACAGGGGTTCGGTGGCACATTTCCATCGTAGGGACCATAGATCTCGCAGCCGAAGCTGCCCGCATTGGAGCCGACTTCGAAGTTCTGGGTGCGGTAGTAACGTGTGCCCAACGTGAGAGTCAATGTCTTGGGCAGAAGATCGTAGTCAACCGATGCGAACACGGCTTTCTGCTTGTAGCCGCGGGTGATGTCATCGAAGAAGGCATCGTTGAGAGGTCGTACGGACGGGTTGTTCGACGTCACCGGAATGGGCAGGGTCGGTGGGCCGACCGGGTAGAAATTCGGACTGTCTCCGTAGGACCAGTCCGTTTGCTCGTGGATCGTGTAGTTTTCCCAGAACAGCCCGCCGAGGGCGCGCAGCCGCCAGTCATCCGGCGTGCTCAGGCGGAGCTCGTGACTCTGGTGCGTGCTGTTCTGATGATCCTGCCAGAACCCGCTCGGGAAGTAGCAGTACCCGGTCGAACCAGCCGTCGGCTTGCCCCCCACGAACGGATAACCGGGATAGTCGCATTGATAGTAACCGGCGTACACGCCGCGCGAGTAGTTCGTCAGATCCTGCTGCTGGCTCACGTTTCGGTCGAGGTAGCCGCCCGTGTAGACGAATTTGAGCACATCGATGCGGCCAGTCACAGTCAGCTGCGTGTCCTCGAAGCGGTCCCGGTCGTAGGACGGATTGTAAAGCTGCACGGATAGCTCGGGCAGTGGCTTGCCCGCGCCGTCGTATGCTTCCTGAAAGAAGACGCCATCCGCGTCCATGCTCTGGTAAGACTGCATGAGCAACGCGTTCCAGTCATCGTTGAATTGATAGAGCGCGGATACGCGGAGCCCTTTGTAGGTGACCGGATTGAACGCTCTGGCGGCAACGGCGTTGTTGTTGAGGGGACCGCTGTTGGGGGGTACGACGCCGCCGAAATAGTCGATGATGCCCTTGTCCGTCGGCAAGCGGCTGAAGGTCCCCGGGATATTGTCGATGTAGCCGCCCCTGGACTCGCTGTAGATCACGCCGCGCACCGCCAGGGTGTCCGGCATCAGCGGCAGATTGATCATGGCGTCGAGATTGCTGCTCGGATCGCCATGGGCGGTTGTCGCATAGCCGGCGTTGGCATTGGCTTCGGTGACATTCAGCTTGGGTTTGTTCGTGATGTAGCGGATCACGCCTGCCTCCGCGCCGGCCCCGAAAAGCGTGCCCTGCGGGCCCTCGAGAACCTCGATCCGCTCGAGATCGGCGGCGTAGATGTCGAGGTTGCGGTTCGGCAGCTGTCCGCTCTGCTCATCGAGATAGACGGCGACATTGGGAAAGCTGCCGACGCCGCCGGATCCCTCGACACCGGATACCGACGATGCAAGACCCCGCATGTAGATGTTGCTTTGGCCGGGTCCGTTGCCGGCGAACGTCACATTTGGCAGGTACTTGATGAAGTCGTCGAAAGTCGTGACGTTCAGCTGCCTCAGTGATTCGCCCGTCAGCACCTGCAGTGCGATCGGAACGTTCTGCGCCGACTCCGAGCGGCGCTGAGCCGTCACGACGACCTCGGCGACGCCGCCGCCGCCGGCTGCGCTTACCTGGTCATCGGCACTGGCCGCGTAGGCCGCGGCAGCGGCGTGGGCTCCCAGGATAGCCATCACCGCAGATGATACTTTGTAATTCGAGCTCACGATGCATCCCCCAGTTGGTGAACGTTGGCTTCGCTATGCGCACCGTCCCTGATCAGCTGGACCCGGGTGCCGGGCACAGACGCACTGCCTGAAGGGTCGCGAGCTTTCGCTCACAAGTGCCGTCCCAGCAGCTCTTCCTCGAAGGGGAAGCGTGAGATCACCTCGTGGCCGCTGGCCGTGATCAGAACCTCTTCCTCCAGCTTGACCCCTTCCGGCGCACCCACTTCGCCAATGTAGCTCTCGACACTCACGACCATCCCCGGCTCCAGTACCCCCTCGCCGCCGAACATCGAAAAGTCCTGAGCATGGGCGATGAACGGAATTTCCCCGTGCATTCCCACACCGTGCATGACAGATGTGTAGCGGCGTTCGACGAAGGCGTCGGGAATCTTCCAAGCCAGATCTGCAACTTCCAGGTACGTCAGGCCGGGTTTGATGATCCCGATGTTGTGTTGAATCTGCTCATGTGCCAGCTGATAGACGGTTTTCTGGTACGACGTCGGGCGTCCGGGGCCGCAATGAAAGGTTCGGGAGAAGTCAGAGAAATAGCCGAAGCAACCAATGACGTCCGTGTCCAGTGCCACCAGCTCACCCGGCCGCACGCACCGCCCGCTGGCTTCGTTGAACCACGGGTTGGTGCGCGGACCGGAACTCAAAAGGCGGGTCTCTACGAACTCGCCGCCGTGGCGGATGACTTCGCCATACATCAAGGCGAACAGCTCCTGTTCGGATATGCCGGGCCGCACAGCCTGGCGGACCGCTGCGACCGCAAATTCCGCGGCCGCCATGCTCAGGCGCAGGCAGGCGATCTCCTCATCGGTCTTGATTCGGCGCACGTGCAGCAGCTCCTGCTGGCAGTCGGTGACCGTGCAGCCCTCGCGCTCCAGGGCCAGAGCCAGCAGATGTCCGCAGCGATCCAGACCGACCTTGCTCGATCCTCGGCCGTGCTCACGCACCAGGGCGGCGATCTCCTGTGCGAATGGACGTGCCGTAGCGGAATCGCGTCCGCCCACGGACGACCACACGATCTGTGAGTGACGTGCTTCCTGAACCGTTTCCAGCCCGGAAGACACGTGTGCGCTTTGTGGATACTCGAACAGGATGACCGGCCCTTCCGTGGGTACGAAGAAATATCGGGTGGAGTTCCGGAGGAAGTACCCGAACATGTTTCTCGAGCCGGTCGCGTAGCGCTGATTGTAGGGATCGAACAGCAGCACCGCCGCATACGCGTTCTGACGCATCATCTCGCGAAGCCGCGCAAGCCGACCGCCGCGCAATTTTCGAGTGTCAACGCTTGGGGCTTCCGTGTCGGTGAGCCACAGGCCAGGGCCTGCGTCGCGGTGCGCGAGGGCGTGGGTCGCCACGAATTCTCGCCTGCTCATGCACGGGCCTCGTCGTTTGGCTGGCAATCATGATGAGTCAAGGTCGCAGCTCATACAATTCAGTTACTTGCAATATTGCCTTGCAAAAACGCAGCGCCTGTAGTGCAGTCGCCGCTGCGCCCAATCCATCAGTCACGCTCGGGTGGTACCGTGCATTCGAAAGACATCGACTGGAACGATCTGCGCTATGTGCTGGCCCTGGCCGAACATCAGACGATGGCCGCCGTGGCGGAGGCGTTGCGCGTGCATCAAACGACAATCAGCCGCCGCATCGTGACGCTGGAGCAGCGGCTGCAGACCAAGTTGTTCGACCGCATCGACGGCCGATTCGCACCCACCAGCCGCGGCATGATCGTCGTGCGGCGCGCGCAGGAGATGGAATCCGTCAGCCTGGCACTCGACGGTGATCTGACGCACGATCCGGATCATGGACGAGCCGTCGTTCGCCTGTCGGTGATCCAGACGTTTGTCACCGGCTTCCTGGCCCATCACTTGCGCGCATTTCCGGCGCAACATCCCAGCATCCAGCTTGAGCTCATTTGTGAGAACCGCAGCTCCGTGCTGGAGCACCGTGAAGCGGACATCGCCATCCGTTATGTACGTCCGGCTCGCGGTCAATCGGTCGTGCGCAAGATTGGCGAGCTCGGCTCTGCGGCTTACGCGCACGAAGGTCTGTTGCGCCCCGGAGTCGATTGGCGCAGGGAGCTGCCCTGGATCGGGTTTGCGCAGGTTGCCGATCGCTGGCCGGAATTCCGCTGGATCGAGGCGCATGTGCCGCCAGAGCGTGTCGCAATGACGGTGAACGGCGGGCCGGCCTATACGGAACTGGTCGCACGCGGCTATGGTGCCGGACTGTTGACCTGTGTCGAAGGAGACGCCGCCGGTGGACTCAAGCGCCTCAGCGGTGACCGGCCGCTGATCGTGCGGGAAATCTGGCTGTTGGTCTTACCCGAGCTGAGGCGCAATGCCACCGTTCGCAAGGTGCTCGATTGGATCATCGGCGTCACGAAGCGCGACCGGCGCACGCTGCTCGGTTCGGCGGCGGCCGAGCTCGCCTTCGAAGGGTTCGAGTGATTTGTTCGCCGGTTGCTGCAGCGCGGAGCGCGAGCCGCTCAAAATGGGGCGAGCCGGTCCACCGCACGCAGCGTCTGCGGACCCTGATCGGACTTCGCCTGCTCTGTCGGGGGCAATTGCGCGGCCTTGGCCATCACGATGGAGATCATGTGGTTCGGAAATAGCGTGACCTCATTTTCCCCGGAGCCGTACATCGTCGGAAGGTGATACAGCTTGTGGCTCGCGCTGCCGACGTACGGCACGAAGTGGAAACCCATTTTGTAGAACTCCGCGGTGGGCGCGGCATTTTCGGGGGCGACCCGGCTCACGGAGAAATCGGCGTCTTTCTGGATCGCGTCGCGCGCGGCGAGCAAGTCCGAAGTGAGCTGTCGGTTCAGGATCTGATGCCCATTGTGGGCACCCAGATTCTGATAGAGGAGGGCGATCTTCGCGAGATCGTCGAGGGTCGGATAGTACCCGGCGTTGAGCCAGACAATACCGTCCCGGCCGCCCGCCTCGCGGGTTCTGACAGCCGGCGCATGTTTGATGCCGATCGGTGCGAACACTTCGGCCATCAGCATGCTCCACAGGTCCGCGGACGGGCCGCGGACCGATTTGAGGAACCCATCGAGCGCCGCGCCGAGCAGGTAGAAATCCTGGTCGCGATAGCGCATGACCGTGCCCGGTTCCCACGGGTAGGGATGCAGGTTTGCGTTGATCTGCGCGAGCTTCTGTGCATGAGACCGTGCTGTGTACCAGGCGTCGTAGTTGCCGTCGAGGTATCCGTCGAGGGTATCGTTTGGGTTGGTCTTGAAGCTTCCCGTGCCCCCGAAGCCCGAAGCCATGTCTGCTGCGTCGAGGAAACGTATTCGCTTCCACTTCGGATCGAGACCACTGACGTAGTCGCCGATCTTCAGTGTCAGGACCCATGGGCCGTAGACTTCCGCCAGGCGCAGCAAGGCGAGAGGCGCGCCGACGCTCTTCATCACCGACCGGACGCCGAAGCGCATTTCGAGAGGGTACGGATACGGCCCGTAGGGTGTCGCGGACTCCTGGTAATAAAGCGTCCCATTGCGCACCAATGCGGCTTCCACCACCCACTTCGGGTAGAGCGGTCCGCCAAAGCCGTCCAGCGTTCCAGGGGGAGCCGACTTGACGAGATCGGCCCAAGGCTTGGCGGGCAGTCGTGCCGCGAGCTCCGCACGCGCCTCGCTGCGGCGCGCTTCCAGGGCGCCGGAATCCCCCGCCGCCAGATCCGCATGCGCCGAGCCCCATGCGACGAAGTGCCGGCCCAGTAAATAGGGCGCGCTCTGCTGCACGAACTGCAGCGCAAGGCCGCTGATCTGACCGTGCCGATACAGGAAAGTCGCAACACCCTGATGCGCGTGGTTTTCGGTATCGTTGACCAGCATCAGGGGGAACGCCGCCCGTGCCCAATCGCCATCGGTCTTCTCGCGCCAGACGCGGCCGACCTGTGGTATGACACGCCAGTAGCTCGGGGTCCTGCCCGGCGCCGTCTCGCGCACCATTTCACCCCGCTGCACGGGGACCAGAAGATCGCCGACGGTGAATACCTCGATGGCAACACCCGGGAAGAGTCGCGCGTCGCGCCCATCCTGCATGGGCTTCTCGATTGCCGGGGTGCTTTGCAACGGGCTCTGATGGATCCGGATCACGCCGTCAAAAGCTGGAGCGGCAATAGCATCCGAGCCCGGATGGAACGCTGCATTTGCAACAGGCGATGCTCCGGTGCGGCCTGCGAGAAGCGCAGCGGTGGGCAGTGCCTCGGCGGCTGGACCCGCTCTAGCGGAAGGTGAGTACGACGCCAATGCAGCCATCGCGGTGAGACCTACCTGCAGTAATCGCACATTCATCGTTGCCATCGACGTGTCACTGCTGTTCCTCTGAGGCGCTGATGCGCGGGCATTCTATCAATCGCGGTAGCGCGTACACTGCGCACCCGTCACTGCATTTTTGCAACGTACCCTTGCAAGTAACTGAATTGTATGCGTTGGGGTGTTCATTCATCATCGCCAGCTTCGATTGCGGAAGAGCGGTTCGGCCGGGGCCGAACAACCATGAAGACAGGCGCGGCGGCACGGCTTGCGCGCACTGGCCGTGCAGTTTCTTGCATGATGATACTCGCCTGCCTGCCGGCGATGCCCTCGGCGGCGCAGATGCCGATGACGCCCGCGAATCTCGACCATTTCGACGCGCAGAAACGGACTGTCGTGCTCGGCAACTCCCAGTTGTTGGCCTATCTGGACATTGGCCGGCGCGACGCTTCGCCGCTGGTCCTGATTCACGGGTACACCGACAGTGCGCGCGACTGGGCACCGATCGCGCCACTGCTGCGGCTTCACTCTCGACTGATCATCGTCGATCTGCGGGGGCACGGCGCCTCCGGCAAACCGGATTGCTGCTACTCGCGCTTCGATTTCGCCTATGACATCAAGCTGCTGCTGGACAGCCTGCATCTTGAGCAGGCCTCGATCGTCGGCCACTCCCTGGGCAGCATCGTCGCCCAGACGTTCGCCGAGCTGTGGCCCGGCTACACCCGGCGGCTGGTCTTGATCTCCTCCACCGGGACATCGTTTGGTGGCACGTCGCAGCCTGACGGCGCGGCCGCATCGCCGATGCCCGGCTGGCTGGCCGGGATCGCACGGCTGCATGACCCTATCGATCCCGACTCGGACTTCATGCGAGACTGGTGGAAAGTGTCGATCGCATTCAATGCGGAGTTCGCTCGCCGCCAGCGCCACGATGCAGCCGCCATTCCGGCGCGGGTCTGGCGTGCCATCGCCGAGCAAAGTCTCCTCGGCGTTGATCTGCGTCCCATGCTGCCGCAAGTGCAGGCACGGACCCTTCTCATCTGGGGCGGAAAGGATACGCTTGTCAGCGATGCCGGGCGCGAAGCGTTGCGCGCGGGTATTCCACGAGTACAGGTGCGTATGTTCCCCTCGCTGGGGCACGATCTGTTCTGGGAAGATCCCCGCGCCGTCGCAGCGGTCCTGATCGATTTTCTCGCGCAGAACTAACCCTCACGGCAAATTGGACACAGACACAGACGTGCGGCAGTGCTGACTGGGATCGACTATGACGAGGCGCCGTTTCGCCTGTTCCATCTGCGGGTCGCCATAGGCAGCTCCGGCGGGGTGTTCAGCGATGGATTCGGACTCGGGATCATCGGGATCTCCCTCAGCGGCGCGGCACCCCAGCTCGGCCTGACTCCGGTGTGGATGGGACTGTTGGGCGGAGCGTCGCTGTTCGGCCTGTTCGCGGGGTCGTTGCTGACGGGTCCGGCCGCCGATCACATCGGCCGCCGGCCGATCTTCGCCTACAACATGGCCATCCTTGCGGCGCTTTCCCTCCTGCAGGTCTTCATCCATTCCGCAGCGCAACTGCTCGTGCTGCGGCTCGCCATCGGGTTCCTGCTCGGCACGGACTATGTCGTCAGCAAGGCGCTATTGACAGAATTCACCCCGCGGCGCCTTCGAGGACGCGTCGTCGGGCTGTTATCCGTCGCCTGGGCGGGTGGCTATGCGTGCGCCTACTTCGTGGGTTTTGCGTTGGCCGCGCACGATCCGCAGGCGTGGCGCTGGATGCTTCTCACGAGTGCAGTGCCCTGCCTTCTGATGGTGCCTATCAGGCTTACCATGCCGGAGTCGCCACTCTGGCTCACGAATCATGGTTACAGCGAACGGGCGGCGCGTGTCGTGCGGGACAAGCTGGGTGCCGAAGTGGCGCCACCGCTCACCACACCGGCGACTGCGAAGAGTCATGGCCGCTGGAAACAACTTGCTTCCCGGACGTGGCGTCGTCGTACGCTCGTCGCGTGCGCGTTCTTTACATGCCAGGTCATTCCCTATTTTGCGGTCGGCACGTTTGTATCTCAGGTGATGTCGGCAATGAATGTCACGAGCGGTTATGCCGGCGGCTTGATCTACAATCTCGCGCTGCTCGGTGGGGCGATCGTCGGGCTCGTGGTCGTGGACCGCATCTCCCGGCGCAGCTTCCTGATCGGAAGCTTTGGAGTGACCGCCGCGACCATGCTTGCCCTTACGGCATGGCCGGATATTCCAGCGGTGGCGATGACCGTCCTGTTTGCTGTGTTTGCAGGGGTTCTGTCCGCGGCTTCCAATCTCGTCTATGTCTATCTTCCGGAGCTCTTTCCGACCGACCTGAGGGCCTCCGGTATCGGGGTTGCCGTTGCCGCGAGTCGCATAGGCTCCGCAGTCAGTACGTTCCTGCTGCCGGTAATCGTCGCCGCTTATGGCGTCCGCACCGCGTTGGGCGCGTGCGTAGCCGTACTGGCGATCGGTGCGGCGATCTGTCAACGATGGGCGCCGGAGACGCGGAATATCCGGCTTGGGTTGCTCGACCAGGTGGACTCAAATGAATGCCACGAGCGCACCGGGAAGGCCACACTATGACCATCGAAAGCAAAGGCACGCCGCGCAGAACAGGAGGCTGCCTGTGCGGCGCCGTGCGCTATTGCGTCTCAGGACCGATGCGGCACGTGGTCGCATGTCACTGCACTCAGTGCCGGCGCACGACGGGACATTTCATGGCGGCAACTGCGGCAAAACGCTGCGATTTCCAGCTGGTATCCGCCGGCGGACTGAAGTGGTATTCGGCCTCGACAGAGGCGCGTCGCGGGTTCTGCGAACGGTGCGGCTCCACGCTTTTCTGGGATGGCGCGGGGCGAGACTACGTCAGCATCGCGGCGGGCACCCTGGATGATGCGAACGGTCTGCAGATCGCCTGCCATATATTTGTCGCAGACAAGGGCGGGTATTACTCGATCGAGGCAGGCCCCCCGCAAATTCCGGATGGCACATTCTCGATCGGGTTCTGAACGGCGGTGCGCGGGGGGTGATTTTGACAGAATGCGATGCACTGCTCAGGTGCTGCCGCCCGGTTGACCTATCCTGCGCGCGGGGATCCTCGGAATGCTGGAATGCCTCGAGCTCGACACAGCACCATTATCGAATGCCTGCTACAGGCGGAGGTCACTCCTGCCGCGGAGTCGGATCCGTCCGAGGCCCTCACCCTCATGCGGCGCGCGCTGCCACCGACCAGGACGCTGATGGCGGTAAGTTCCGCCGCGGCCCGCAGCCGCGTCGGACAGGCACTGTGGGCAGATCTGCTCGACCTCGAGGTTGTCCAGGACCGTCGTGAAGCATTGCGGCGTCTCGGCGCGGGCTTCTATCCGATCGTACTGACGGACAGTCTCGAGCTCATTCGCGCGCTACGCCACCGGAAATCAAAATGCTCATCGGTGATCATCCACCTGTCCGAGAGCAGCAGCGGGATCGACAGGGCCGCCGGCATACGGGCGGGGGCGGATGAATGCATCGGGGGCGACGCTTCGGAGAAGGAACTGCACGCACGCGTCACGGCGGCGCGTCGGGTCGCGGAGCTCGAGTCGGTGCTGCGGGCCGCGCTCGATGAAAACCATCGCCTGTCGAGCGTCGATGACCTTACCCGCATCGGCAGCAAGCAATTCTTCAGCAGGCAGTTCTCCCGCGAGGCCGAGCGCGCCGCGCGCTGCGGCCGCGCCCTGTCGTTGATTCTCTGCGACATCGATCACTTCAAGGCGATCAACGATACGCTCGGGCATGCGAGCGGCGATGAAGTCCTGCGACACTTCGGCACCCGCTTGCAGCGGTTCGTGAGCGGTGAGTGCAGTTGGATGGCGAGGGTCGGCGGCGAGGAATTCGCCATCGTGCTGCCCGGAACTTGCTTGCCCGAGGCTGTCGAGATCGCCCGCAGACTGTGCCAGGGCATTGCGAGCGAGCCGTTCTACGTGGAAGGGGAGAGCCTGGCAGTCACCGCCAGCTTCGGGCTGTACGGGGTGGAACAGGTGCCTCCGGAACAAACACGGTTCGCCGAGGACGCCTTCAAGGCCGCGGATGCGGCCCTCTATCGCAGCAAGCGCTCAGGCCGCAACCGGGTCACGGCTACTACGCTGCCCGCTGCCGGCCGGCTCTGCGCATGTGGTTGAGTGATTGCGCAACCGGCCGCCATCGAGCTGCGGCCGCACGCGGCTACAACTGGCGCGCGCCGAATGTATCGCATGCGGCGATCTGTCCGGAATCGACACCCCGTTTGAACCATGCAACACGCTGCGCGCTCGTGCCGTGTGTAAAGGACTCCGGAACAATGGTTCCCCGGGCGCGGCGCTGCAGGGTATCGTCACCGATCCGCGAGGCAGCATTCAGGGCGGACTCGAAGTCGCCCGGCTCGAGGCGCCAGCCCTGCTCCTTCTGCGAGCGCGTGGCCCACACGCCTGCGAAGCAATCCGCCTGTAATTCGAGGCGCACGCTGAGCGCATTCGATTGGGCATCGTCGGCGCGGGATCGTTGCGCGTCGACCTTGTCGATGATGCCCAACAGATTCTGCACGTGATGTCCAACCTCATGGCTGATCACGTACGCATGCGCAAACTGCCCTGGTGCGCCGAGCTGCCGGGTCATCACATCGAAGAAGCCCATATCCAGATAAACGATGCGATCCTTGGGGCAGTAGAACGGACCGGCGGCGGCTTCTCCCTGCCCGCACGCCGTGGGGTAACTATCCCGGAACAGGCGCAATTTGGGATCATCGTAAGTAGCACCGTGTTCCTGGAACGCAGTGGTCCATACAGTCTCGGTGCTTCGCAGCACCTGCGATACGAACTTCGCCTCAGCGTCGGCGGCGGGGGGCGCCTGCATCGGCTCATCGGGTGCGCTCTGGACGCTCGATGAGGTACCGCCGCTCAGCAAGCCCAGAATCTGCAGCGGACTGACGCCAAATATCCACCCGCCAATCAAGGCGATCACGATAGTCCCGAGACCCACGCCATGGATGGGCCGGAAACCGCCACTCGAGCCACGCACGTCCTCGACGTTTTGGCTCTCCTCCTGGTCATCCATTCGCATGGGCCGATCTCCCGCCTCGCGTTGGGAACCCAGTGTACGCCGGGGTGCATTTTGGTGCAGTCAAGGCGGCAAGTTCCGTCGGCACGTTACGGGCGACCTGGCGTCCCGCGCCTGGGCGGTATCGTGTCGCCGATTCGGACATGTCTGACACGGCTTGGTAAGGATCGCCGCTTTGCGCCGACCCCGTTTGGCCTCAGTCTTCATATCGTCGAGTAGTCATTGTTCGCAGGCCTGGGTTCCTGGCCAGCTGAGGAATCGCATGGCAACTGCAAAGCAGCGCGCGGCCGCGCGCCGAAATATCAAGAAGGCCGCTTCGGCGGCGACGCGCAAGAAGACCATAGCGCATCTATCTGCGAAGACGCGGACCGCGCTTGGAAAACAGGGAGCGAAAAGCGCGAAGGCGAAGCGTGAGGGCGCAAAAAAGGGCCGCTTGCGCGGCCCTTGAGGATTCGGGAGCCTCGTCTTGCGACAGGGACCGCATCCACGAGCCGAGCATAGTTCGAACAGCATCTGGTACGCAATTCCGTCAGGACGCGTTTCGTTGTCAGACGAATCCGACAGCGCTTTGCCACGGCACGGCGCTTCGCGCCTGCGCTACCGCGCAGTCTCATCCCCGAAATGCTGCCGCACCGCCTCCGTGAATGCCTTCGGAGTTTGGGGTTTTACGAACAGCGCCAGAACTTCCGGGTGGGCCGCGCGGATGTTGCGTTCGATCTCGACCACGTGCTCCTCGATTTGCGGCACCCGCAGGTCATCGGCAAATTCGAGGCTCAATGCCACGAGAATCTGATCGGGCGCGAGCTGCGCACTCAGCAGCCCGTTGACACGGGATACCGAGCGATCCTGTGCGGCGATGGCCCGGATGGCCTCGGCCAGCTCGCGGCTGGCCGCCTCGCCGATCAGCAGGCTTTTACTCTCGCGTGCCAGCAAAATGGCGATCGCGCCCAGGACGAGGCCGATCAGGATGGAGGCGATGCCGTCGAACACAGGCATGTCCAGCGCCGTCGCAGCATAGGTCCCGAGACCCGCTATCACGATGCCGAGCAAGGCAGCGGTGTCCTCGAAAAGGATCATGAACGCGGGGGGATCCTTGCTGCGCCGGAAGGATTCATAGAACCCGCGCTTGCTGCGGGCCTGGATGCCGCGGAATTGCCTGGCGGCGACGAACCACGAACCGCCCTCGAACACGAAGGCCAGCGCCAGAACGATGTAGCTCACCAGTGGGTCATGGATCGGGCGCGGATTGCTGACCTGCGCTATGCCCTGGTAGATCGAGATTCCCGAACCGAGCGCGAAAATCAGGAGTGCGACAATGAAGCTCCAAAAATACAGCTCCCGGCCGTGCCCCAATGGGTGCGCCGCGTCGGGGCGGCGCGTGGCGCGATATTGCCCATAAAGCAGCAGGATTTCATTGCCGCTGTCCACGAACGAGTGGAGCGCCTCGCTCGTCATGGCGGAGCTGCCGGTCCAGAGCGCTGCAACGACCTTGCTCGCCGCGACCAGCAGATTGCCGATCAGGGCGGCACCAATCGTCTGCTTCGATGAGGGAGTACTGGACATGACTGCAGCTTGTCAGCACGCGGGAGGCCCGGGAACTTATCGCAAGCCGGCGAATTACCCCAAAGCGCCATCGCCATAGCGGTGACTCCATGTCCATACGCACGCTGCTGATCATCGTCGTGATCCTGCTCCTTATCGGAGCGCTACCCGCGTGGCCGTACAGCTCGGCCTGGGGATATTACCCAAGCGGCGGACTGGGCATCGTCCTGCTGATACTGATCGTGCTCGCGCTGTTGTGACGGGTTTGAGCGCGGCTCCCAGCGGCATGACTCCGCAGCTCGAGCTAACGTTTCCCCTGCTTCCTGCCGGGCCTTGACCTGGCTCGCGATGGCTTGGCTGACTCTGCTTTTGTTGGCTCTTCGGCGCCCGTGAATTGACCCATCGAAGCGTTGAGGGCGATCGCCAGGGCGGCATCCCCGCTCACCAGATCCGTCCAACGCAACTCTTGCCCCTTGCGCCTACCCTTGACAGTGACTTTCAAGCCGTCCGGGGATATGGCGATGATGAAGGGACGGCCGCGAATGATGATTTCGCGCTTCAGCGTCTTGTCGAGTCGCGTAGCCAATTGAATCGATGGATGAGAAAAGCAGACTCTGGACTTTACACGGTTGTCCGCAGCGTCCGGAAGGTGATCGAATAGCGCAATGTCGATACTGGGGGCACCCGGTGCTGCCATTCCCATCGCACCGGGCCGCGCAGAACATAGAGCGAGCCGGGTTGCAGGATCGCGTTGAAATAATGCCGGCGGGATGGCGCGGGGGGATAGGGCCGGAATTGCATCCTGGCCGACGAACCCAGGGATGCGCCGGCCACGAGCTCGAACTGCGCAATATCGCGGTGCCAGCCGAGCTGCGTGCCCGGGCGATATTCTGCAATCATCGCGTGAGTCAGCGTGTGAGATTCAACATCCGCCGCAGCGCCGATACGATCCCGAAGCGGGATCAAGGCTTCCGGCAGCGCATCGGCGGGCAGCAATTCGTTGTTTGAGAAGTCATAACGTCCGCCGAAGTGAATCACGCGGCGCTTGGCGGTGAATTGCCTGTACTGAGCTTCCACGAGCGGCAGCGTCGCGATGACATCCAACAGTGCGGCGCTCTGTGCGGCGCTGACGAACCCTGGTTGATATTGAAATCCGCCCGGCGTCGCTGGGCCGAACAGCGGCTGCTGTTTCATTGTCTCGAGGCCCTGATTGCACTGGAGCGACAGATCTTGATATGACATGAAAATAGATTCATAAGTCATTGAAAGATGGACAAGTAAAAGTCGGAGCACCCGTCAGCTCGACCCGCATCGCGGCTCGCTCAGGCGCGCCGCCTGGAGCGCACGCCCAACTTGGGAGCGGAGCCACTGGCGGGAAATGGTCCGAATTCAGGTTATTCTTACGAGGACGGCATTTTTCAATGCCGGAGCTGCACTAGGTTCGGCTGCGGGTTCGGCGAGGCCTGCGTGTCACAAGGTCCGCCGGTGCACCGTAACGTCCTGACCTCACTGCGTGGA
>JBOIAD010000005.1:0-6381 GCA_050738795.1 Steroidobacteraceae bacterium | reverse complement strand
TCCTTGATCATAGCGGACGCCGCTCCATCGATCCCGCTCGGATTCGCGAACGATCCAGCAGGCAGGGCGCTATCGGGCCTCGAGGCGCTGGCCAATCCGCAGGGCCTCGAGGCGCTGGCCCTAGCGCATTTGCCGGGCGGGATTGACATCCGCCGCCATCGAGGCAGGCTCGCATATCAGCCTGATGCGGAAAAGTGCACGATGACGACAGAATCAAACGAAAGCCTCGCAGTCGTCGGCGGTACGGGCGAGCTCGGTGGCGCGCTGGTGCGGCGCCTGGCTCGCGGCGGCCGCACAGTCATCATCGGTTCCAGAACGGCCGAGCGCGCCGCAACCGCGGCCCGCGATCTGTCCCGCGAGTTGGGGATCGAGATCGCGGGAGACGAGAATGGCGCCGCGGCCCGCGCGGCAGGCATGGTTTTGGTTGCGGTGCCCTATGCGGCCCAAGCCGCGACACTGCTGCAGATCCGCCCGGTCGTGCAGGGCAAAATCGTCATCGATACGACGGTACCGCTGGTGCCGCCCAAAGTGATGCGCGTGCAGCTACCTTCGGAGGGCTGTGCGGCACTCATCGCACAGCGCATCCTGGGACCCGAGGTCCGCGTAGTCTCGGCCTTTCACAACGTAGCTGCGCGCAAGCTTGCGGCCGACGGCGAGGTCGACTGCGATGTGCTGGTCTTTGGCGACGACAGGAGCGCGCGCGAGGCTGCCGTTCAACTCGTCAGGGCGTGCGGACTGCGCGCCCTGCATGGCGGCTCGCTGGCCAACTCTGCAGCGGCCGAAGCGTTGACCTCGGTGCTGATCTTTCTCAACAAGACGTACTCCGTCGAAGGCGCGGGCATCCGAATCACCGGGGCTCTGAAGATGCCGTGAATTGACCCGACCGGAATCGGCATCGAGCAGGCAGGCGCGGTCTAATGCAGGCGCGGTCTAAGCCGGCGTAGGAGGGTTCGCTTCGTTTACGGCGATGAAGACACAGCAATTCACGCGCTCGGCCAGTGAAGTACGCTGCGGACCTGACCACCAGCGACCCCCCGAGGACTTCGGGTAGTGACCGACCACGATGAGATCGATCGATAACCGCTTCGCATGGGCAACGATCTGATCGATCGTATTGCCGCGCGCCAGGTAGCCATGGGCCACCACTCCGCGCGCCTTGAGCAGAGCGATGGATTCCTCGAGGGACTTGCGATGCTCCAGCTCATCGTCGACCAGGCATATCTGCCCGACGGAATGCGCAACCATCGTGGCATCCGCCTGTGCGTAGGAAATGATGGAGAGTACATGAACCTGCGCATTCACGAGGATCGCGAGCTCGGCGCCGCGCTTCAAGGCTCTGCGGCCGGCCGCAGAGCCGTCGTAGCAAAGCAACACCCGTTCAAACATGTCGACCCTGCGACATCGTCGCATCGTTGTGTCGAGGTCGCCGACAACCTCACCCCACCAATGGTCGCGCCAAACCTCCAGCATCCGGCGCGATCGTTCATCGTGCCACCGCCCGATCTCGGCGCCCACGCGAGCGAGCGTATCACCGACGTTGGGAAGCGTCACCGCCGGCAGCTGGGCTTCGTCGCCCGCGGCACGATCAGGTCAGACGATGAGAACGGAACCCCCACGTTGCGCAAGCGCGGCGGCTACAGCTTGACCGATGCCGCTCAAGCTCAGCGCCCGGGATCGAGCGCACCCTCCGGCGCGCCCCGCTTCAGGACATCCGGAAGCGCGGTGCCGCTCTGGGTGAACGCCAGTGAAACCGAATTCAGACAGTGCCGTTCGCCTGTAGGCGGCGGTCCGTCGGGGAAAACGTGCCCGAGATGGCTTCCGCAGCGCGCGCACACCTCTTCCACGCGGACCATTCCGTAGCTGGAGTCACGGATGCGCTTGATATGTGCTTCGTTGTAAGGCTGAAAGAAGCTGGGCCAGCCGGTGCCCGAGTCGAATTTCGCGCTGGAGCGGAACAGGGGTAATCCACAGAACCGGCAGGTATAGATCCCGTCCCGCTTGTTATCGAGGAAAACCCCGCAGAATGCCGCTTCTGTGCCATGGTGCAGCAGTACGCGTCGCTCAGCGTCGTCGAGCCCGGCGGTGATTGCGCTACGTTGCCCATCGGTGGGTGGCGTAATGTCGAAAGTGCTCATGGCGGCTCCTGTTCGAATCGCTAATGGCTCAATTACATCAAGGCGAGATCCGGCCGCAAGCGTACCGCTGCACGGCGGGACCCAGCCACTTGACGATCTCGACGATAGCCCACCCCAGCCTGCGGGAATCCCTATCGACCCAGACAGCGGCTGAAGCGGCCATTGACCCGGTGGGCATACCAATCGGTGGTCAGCGCGCGATGGATCTTGGGTCCATGCAGGGTAATGTGCGGCACGCTCGCCCTTGGCAACGGCCGTCCCTGCGCCTGCTCGGCGAGCGCGAACGTCCGCCGGTAGAGCTGCGTCTTCTGGAAGTCCAGGCTATCGGCCCGCTCGAGGGCGCGGTGTATCGAGGTCTCGTCGAGACTCAAGCGCGCGGACAGCGTCCGGACGGCGAGCTCGGTGCTGCCCGGATCTTCGCTGCCGCCGTCGTGTGGCAGCAGCGCGCCGTCCGCTATGAGCGCAATGCCGGAAGCAATACTGACGGCCTTCTGGAAGGCGGCATTGCGACTGGCATACTGACCTGCGTTGAAGTCGGCGAAGCGGTATAAGTAGCGGTCGTACGGCGCGGGATAGCCAAGCAGGTGGGCTATCCCGAAATACAGGCTTCCCCGGCGCGTGAACAGCTCATCCGCGATGCTGACTTTCACCGGATACGGATAGGATTCTGCGGCGGCAGAGCGCTCGGCGAACGCGAGGCTGACCTGCATGGGGCCGCGCGTGCGGACCGGGTTCGCGCCCTCGAACAATCTGCGGCCCATCGGTACGCGCCCAATGAAGTCCTCGAAGATGTCGCTGAGCTCCTTTTCGGTCCGGGCCGCATCGATGCGGTCGCCGAAGGTGCGCCCGCTCGAAGACTTCAACTGCAGTGCGCCGCGCACGATCAGCCGTGGTATGCCAGCCCGCGCGGCGCGGCCCTCGATTTCCCGCCGGGCGATCGCACCTAGGCCGGGCACCACCGGATTCACTCGAAAGCCCGACTCCTGTTGGACGACCGCGACCACGGCGCAGACATTTTCACGAGTAGGCTCGATCGAGAGCGCAGCAAATCCGACGTACAGGTCAGTCGCCCAGCCGGAGCGGTCCGCAACCCCGCGCGGCAGAAGTTCGCGTATCAGCGCTTGGGCCTGACGCGGACCGCTACCTGAAGGGACCGTCGCGGGCGGCCGGCTCGCGCAACCCCCCAACAGTACCGCTGCGCACAGCAACCAGCGGGAGCTGTTGATCAGCCGATGCCGCAGTAGATGCGGGAAGGTCCCCCATGCCATCGGGTCAAGAGACACGCATTTTTCGCCGCACCAGGGAGAAGGGCCGCATCCCGCGGCCCTTTCTCGACGTAGACTGATCTTCGTCGCGAGGACTATCTCTAATCTACGTTGCCAGTGTGCCCAGGTACGCCGCGCGCGCCAATTCACTTGCGCCGCGTTCCGTTGTCGGATTTCTCCGACGCCGCCGCAGCGTTGTCTGCGACTGAGCCGCGCTGGGGGCCGGCGATACAGGCAGCCCACGCCACACACGCTTCAGCGCCGCAAGCGCAGCAGGCTCGCGATCCCCGCTATGAGTTCCCGCGCCTCGACAGGTTTGGCCAGATGCATTTGATAACCTGCGAGCAGCGAGCGCTGGCGGTCTTCCGCCCTGGCATATGCGGTCACCGCGATCGCAGGAATCGGAGCGCCGTTTTTTGGGGCAAGTGCGCGCACTCTGCGCATCAACTCATAGCCATCGAGGTCCGGCATCCCGATATCGCTCACCAGTATGTCGAAGTGCTCGCGATCCATGAGCTCCAGCGCCCTGGCACCGCCCATGACTGAAGTGACCCGTGCGCCCTGCCCTTCGATGATACGAGTCATCAACAGCCGGCCATCCGCTTCGTCATCGACGATGAGCACCGTGGCCCCTTCCAGCCGTGGCAGCTCGATCGCGTGCAACGGATCAGCCAGCGCCGGCAGTCGCTGGCTGAGTTGCGCATCTTCGCTTCCGACGTGGGAGATCGGAAGGGCGACTACGAAAGTTGCGCCTTGATTCTCGCCCGCGCTCTTCACGCGCACCGAGCCGCCGTGCAGCTCCGCGAGTGTCTTCACTATGGACAGCCCAAGCCCCAGGCCGCCGTGCCGCCGCGTCAGTGCGGCATCCGCCTGGCGGAACCGTTCAAACACGTAGGGCAGGAATTCCGGGCGAATCCCGATGCCCGTATCCTCAATGACCAGTTCGACGTGCGAGCTGACGCGTTCGAGAACTATCTGGATCCGCCCGCCGGAGGGCGTGAACTTCACCGCGTTGGATAACAGGTTCCAGAGAATCTGTTGCAGCCGATTGGGATCCCCCCGGACCAGCCCGATACTGGAATCCAACATCGTCCGCAGGCGCAAATTCTTGGCTTCCGCGGAGGCACGGACCACCTCGATCGCGTTGTGGATGACTTCATGCAGCAGCAGCGGTTGCACCTCGAGGTGAATCTTTCCCGAGATGATCCGGCTCATATCGAGGAGGTCGTTGACGATCTGGGTCTGAGCGCGCACGTTCCGCTCGATCGCCTCCAGTCCGCGTGCGTGATCCTCAGGGCTGACGTCCCTCTGCCGCAGCAACGCGGCCCATCCTTGAATGGCATTCAGAGGCGTGCGCAGCTCATGCGAGAGGGTCGCGAGGAACTCATCTTTCAGGTGGCTCAGGCGCTCGGCCTCCGAACGCGCGAACCGCTCGGACTGCAGGAGCTGCTCCCGTTCCGCGATGACCTGCTTGAGCTGGGTCTCGCTGTGGCGCAGCGCCTCCTCGGCCGCCTTGCGGGCTTCGAGCTCCTGCTGCATCCCCTGGAACAGGCGCGCCTTGTCGATCGCGATGGCCGCCTGGGCCGCGATCGCCGCCACGAACTGCTCCGATTGCTCGCTGAAGATGCCCGCTTCCGGGTGCCCGAAAAACAAGCCCCCGATGACCTCCCCCGTGCGCGAGATCACGGGCACCGCAAGATAGCTGCACACCGGCAGATGGCCCGGCGGCATGCCGTTGTAGGGCTCGTTTTTGCCATAGCGCGGATCCGCACGGATGTTGGCCGAGCGCACGATTCCTTCACCCTTGAACGTCGGGCCGAAAACTTCGGTCGAGCGTGGCATTGGAAATCTCGCAAATGCCTCGCGGGGTACGCCCGACAGGGTGTACAGCCAGTACGACTCCTTCTTCTCATCGATCACGTTATAGAAGAACGCTCCGAACGCGGCACCGGACAGCTCCGTTGCGGCATCCGTGACCATCTGGAATACGCGGTCGAGCTCGAGCTGCGCGGCGACCGCCTGACCGACTCGATTCAAGGTCTTCAGCGCGCGCGCCTCCTCCTCGAGCGCCGCCAGATGAGCTCGGGCGAGCTGCGCCTCAGCCGGGCCGCCGCCTTTCTGCACCGTCATTGGCCGAAGGTCTCGTACATGCGAAGCACGCCGTTATGGTTGGATGACATAAACGCTACGTATCCCGGCGACCAGGCGTCGACGAAGCCGTGACGGCAAGCGTCGCCAGCAGACAAATCCCAACCTGCATGAAGAATCCCCCGCGGCCCACCGCGCCATCGCGCCATCGCGCTGCATGTCGAGCGATTATTGCCGAAATCCGCAAGCGGCGCCGGGCGGCCGTTCCGGGCGCTCGAGGGCGAAAGCCCGTCAAGCCCGAGGTCGCGGGCGCATCAGCGCTGGTTTCGGTAAAACAACGGCAGTATTCTGGGCGCGTCGTACCGAGGAGTTGAACATGGCTGAGAAGGTCATACCCGATTCGCACCTGGATCTATTCAAGAAAAAGGCGTTTGCGCATCTCGCAACGCTGATGCCCAGCGGTCAGCCCCAGGTCACGCCGGTCTGGGTCGATTACGACGGACGCCATGTCGTCATCAATACTGCTGAAGGCCGCCAGAAGGACAAAAACCTGCAACGCGACGGACGGGTCGCCCTGTCGATAATGGATCCCGACAATCCATACCGCTACCTGGAAGTCCGCGGACACGTTACCGAGCGCACTCATGAAGGCGCGGATCAGAGCATCGACGCTCTGGCCAAGAAATATCTCGGAAAGGACAAATATCCGTATCGGCGACCGGGCGAAGTCCGCGTGATCTACAAGGTGGAACCCGAGCACACTACATCCACGCAGTGAGGTCAGGACGTTACGGTGCACCGGCGGACCTTGTGACACGCAGGCCTCGCCGAACCCGCAGCCGAACCTAGTGCAGCTCCGGCATTGAAAAATGCCGTCCTCGTAAGAATAACCT
>JBOIAD010000004.1:0-71316 GCA_050738795.1 Steroidobacteraceae bacterium | reverse complement strand
GTATCGTCGTGGACGACGCCATCGTGGTGGTCGAGAACGTGGAGCGCCACATCGCGAGCGGACAAAGTCCGCTCGCGGCGACCAAGTCGGCCATGGCCGAGGTCAGCCGGCCGATCATCGCGATCACCCTGGTGCTGTGCGCCGTGTTCGTTCCGGTGGCGTTCGTTCCTGGCCTGACGGGCGAGTTCTACAAGCAGTTCGCCCTCACCATCGCCATCTCCACGGTCATCTCCGCGTTCAATTCGCTGACCCTGTCGCCCGCCCTTGCGGCCGTACTGCTCAAGCCGCACGGCGCGAAGAAAGACGGCCTGACGCGGGTCATGGATCGGCTGCTGGGCCGGTTCTTCAGGCGCTTCAATCGCGGCTTCGAGCGCGCGAGCAATGCGTACTCGCGCTCGACGACCGCCATCGTCCGGCGCACCGGAATCGCACTGATCGTCTACGGGGGCCTCATCGCGCTGACTTACTTCGGATTCAACTCGGTCCCCGGCGGCTTCATACCTGACCAGGACAAGCAGTACCTGATCGCCATCGCGCAGCTGCCGCCCGCAGCAACGCTCGATCGTACTGACGAGGTGATCCGCAAGATCGGCGAGATCGGCCTGCGGCAGCCGGGCATCTCCCACGCCGTGCAGTTCAGCGGGATGTCGGTCAACGGCTTCACGCCCAGCTCCAGTGCCGGCATCGTCTTCTTCCCGCTCGATGACTTCGACAAGCGCACGACCAAGGATCTGTCCGCGAAGGCCATCGCGCAGGCGTTGACAGCCAAACTGGCACCCATCCAGGACGCCTTCATCGTCGTCGTGCCGCCTCCCCCGGTGATCGGGCTGGGCACCCTCGGTGGATTCAAGTTGCAGGTCGAAGACCGGGCCGACCTGGGCGCTGAAGCGCTGTACGCGGCGACTCAGGCAGCCATCAAGAAGGCCTCCCAGGAGCCGTCGCTGGCCGGCACCTTCAGCACCTACCAGATCAACGTGCCACAACTCGACGTGGACGTGGATCGCGTGAAGGTGAAGCGCCAGAACGTCAAGATGTCTGACGTGTTTCAGACGCTGCAGGTATATCTGGGATCCCTGTACGTGAACGACTTCAACAAGTTCGGGCGCACGTACCAGGTCCTGGCGCAGGCTGACTCGCCGTTCCGTTCCCATGTCGAGGACATTCTGCCGCTGAAGACTCGCAACGCCAGCGGGGAGATGGTGCCCTTGGGCTCGCTGCTCTCGGTCAGTGAGGCATTCGGTCCGGATGTCGTGCAGCGCTACAACGGCTATCGAGCCTCCGACATCAATGGCGGAGCCGCGCCGGGCTTCAGCTCTGGGCAGGCGCAGGCCACGATGGCGAAGATCCTGAAGGACAATCTGCCTCACGGCATGAGCTTCGAGTGGACGGACCTCGCCTATCAGCAGCTCCTCTCGGGCAGCTCGACCCTGTTCGTGTTCCCGCTGTGCGTGTTGTTCGTGTACCTGGTGCTGGCTGCGCAGTACGAAAGTCTTCTGCTGCCACTCGCCATCATCCTCATCGTGCCGATGTGTCTGTTGGCCGCCATCACGGGCGTCCTCCTGACTCATGGTGACAACAACGTGTTCACGCAGGTCGGCCTGATCGTGCTGGTGGGTCTGGCGTGCAAGAACGCAATTCTGATCGTGGAATTCGCGAAGCACCTCGAAGAGCAGGGTCGCGATACCGTGTCCGCGGTTCTGGAAGCCGCCCGCCTGCGTCTGCGCCCCATCCTGATGACCTCCATTGCATTCATCATGGGGGTCGTGCCGCTGGTGCTGGCGGCCGGCGCGGGATCCGAGGTCAGGCACACGCTGGGCGTAACCGTCTTCGCCGGCATGCTCGGCGTGACGCTCTTCGGATTGCTGTTGACTCCCGTCTTCTACGTGCTGATCCGGCGCCTCGCACAACGCCAGCCGGCGGTTGATCGTGCCCCGGCCCGGATCGCTTCGCCGGAGGCCCTGTGATGAGCGGAGCCCCTTTGCTGAACAGTTGGACGGTCAAGGCCGTTGCGGTGGTAGTCGCCGGCGCGCTTGCGGGTTGCGCAGTGGGGCCCGACTACAAGCAGCCGCGGACTCCGGTTGCCACAAGCTTTGCCGGCGCGGAAGCGAGTACCTATTCCTCGCAGCAGGCCCAGGCTCAGTTCTGGAGACAGTTCAACGACGACACCCTCGACAAGTTGGTCGACGATGCGCTCGCTGCCAATCACGACCTGCGCATCGCCGTCGGACACCTGGTTGAAGCACGTGCCGCGAGGCGCCAGTCACTTTACGATCTGGCTCCGACGGTGACCGCTTCAGGGGGACACCAGACGCAGAAGATTCCACAGGTCGAAAGTGGTTTCCCCTTCACGGCCTCCTACTACGACGCGGGTTTCGATGCGTTCTGGGAGCTCGATCTGTTCGGGCGTGTGCGCCGGGGCGTGGAAGCGAGCCGCGCACAGTTGCAGGGCGCAGAGGCTAATCTGCGGGACGCTCAGGTGTCGGTGATCGCCGAAGTAGCACGGACCTACTTCGAGCTGCGGGGCGAGCAGGATGAGCTCGCCGTCGCCCGGCGAAATGTGGAGAACCAGCAGGAGACGCTTCATCTGACGGATGCCCGCCTGAATGCGGGCCGCGGGACGGAGCTCGATACCTCGCGCGCACAGGCGCAGCTCAGCACGACTCTCTCCACCATCGATCCGCTCGAAGCCGCCGTATCGCGCTCCATACATCGCCTTGGCGTGCTGACGGGACGCGATCCGAACGCCCTCCAGGATCTGTTGAGCCCGCCTCGAGACCTGCCGCCGCTGCCGCAAATTGCAGCCGTGGGCGACCCTGCAACGCTGCTGCGGCGCCGGCCTGACATTCGCGTCGCGGAACGCCAGCTCGCGGCCTCGACCGCTGAAATCGGCGTCGCCGTCGGGGATCTTTTCCCCAAGGTGACCTTCACCGGCAGCTTCGGCTACGACGCGGCAAGCCTTGGCGGCCTGGGCGCGGCCGGCAGCCGTGCGTATGCCATCGGGCCGGGAATCTCCTGGGCGGCGTTCGACCTGGGCCGGGTGCAGGCTCAAATCGCCGGTGCGCGCGCCAGGACCGATACGGCGCTGGCGCAATATGAGCAAACCGTATTGCGCGCGCTGGAGGAGACTGAGAATGCCCTGGTGACCCACGCGCGCACGCGTGATCAGCTCGCCCACGCGGCGGATGCGGCGCGGGCCAGCACTACTGCGGCAAAACTGGCCCGCACGAGGTACGAAGGGGGCGTCGTCGATTTCCTGGAAGTCCTCGATGCCGAGCGGACTCAGCTCGAATCGGAGGATCGCCTGGCCAGGAGCCGGACCGATGCGGCAACCAGCCTGATCGCGGTATACAAGGCACTGGGCGGAGGTTGGGAGGACGCCCCTCCGCCGCGCTACACTCAGGCCGTGAGCCGGTAGCGGAGCAGTCGTGGCGCCTTTGCCCGCGGCTGCAGCCCCGCCGGCGCTGCGGTGAAATAACCAAGGGTCCCCATGCCTCAGCTTGCCCGAAACGCTTCACGCCCCCACATTGCGCGGATCGGTCCGATTCTGAGCATCCGGCCGGAGGCCATCCCATGAACGCCACCTTGGCGGAAATACCTGTTCTAGAAGAGAATTTTTCCACTCCCAGCCCGTGCACGGAGCAGCTGACGCAGATCAACGAGTCGCTGCAGCGGCGCGAAGGCCTGTTGGCCGCCTCCGCCAAGGCGAGCCGCCTGCTGCTCGAGGCGCCCGATGTGCGGGGAGTGGTCCCGGATGTCCTGCGGCTCATCGGCGAGTCGGCGGGAGTCGATCGCGTGAACCTGATGCTATCCCAGGCCGGTCCCGGCGGAGAGCCTCTGCTGGTCGTGGCGAGCGAATGGGTCGCGGACGGCGTCGTGCCGCATCTCGAAGATCCGGCGATGTGCACCTGCGACGAGCGCGACTTTGCGGCGGTATGTACCGAGCTGCGCGCCGGGCGCAGCGTCTGCCTGAGCAAGAGTGATTCCCCGGCCGAGTACTCCTCGGTCGGCTTCGAAGGCATCGGCACGAAGACCAAGGCAATCGTGCCGATCTTCGTTGCGGGCGAATTCACTGGCGTCGTCGGATTCGACAACACCAGGCAGCGCCGTGCGATCGACTCGGCGGAGCTCTCGGCTCTGGAGACCGCGGCAGGAGTTATCGGTGCGGCTCTGCACCGTGAGCGATTGGTCGACGACGTGCGCCGGGCTCGAGAGCGTGCAGCCGAGGAACGCGTTACGGAGCTCGCGAAGGCGAATGCGGTAATCCGCGGCAATCTCGAGCGCCTGGCCAGCGAGCCGGACCTGCACAGCTTCATGGGCCACATGCTGCTGGAGACGACCCGCCAGTTCGACGCGGCGTCGGGCTCGGTCATCGTCTCGAAGGATTCCCTGCAGGAGTGGCGCATCCTGGCCCATGTGCGCGCCGGGCAGCTCGAGACGCCGCCCTTTGCCGCGAGCGTGCCGTTCGCCGGCTCCCCGTTCACGGAAGTCTTCGGCCGCAGTCCGCAGGCGGCCTACATGAATGTCGAGCACGGCAACTGGGAGATCTGGCCGGGCGCCCTCGAGTTTCACCGTCGCGAAAAGTACGTCAGCGTGCTGATCTATCCGCTCGTGTTCGGTGCCCGCAATGTCGGGTTCTTCGTGCTGTCCTTCCGGCGGCATGCCCCGGAGGTACAGCACAGCGGGCTGCTCGTCGCGCTGGCGCAGCAGGCAACCCTTGCCGTGCAGCTCACGCGGCTCGCGTACTCTGCCAAGGAGGCGGCCGTTCTGGTGGAGCGCACGCGCATCGGCCAAGAGATTCACGACGGGCTGGCCCAGGCTTTCACCGGAATTCTCATGCAGCTCGGCGCCGCGGAGGAGTTTCCGCCGTGCAAGAAGAAGAATTCCGAGCTCGCCGGCATCCTGAGCCGCGTTCGCGATCTCGCCCGCGACGGGCTGTCCGAAGCGCGCCGTTCCGTGATGGCGCTGCGGCTCGATCAAACGCGCCGCGCGGGGCTGGAGATTGCTCTGCGGCAGCTTGCGGACCGTTCAACTATACCGGGCCGCGTGATCTGCACGTTCGAAGGCGGCGATTTCTCGACGGGTCTGCGCCCCGAGCACGAGCATGAGCTTCTGCGCATTGCCCAGGAGGCCGTGAGCAACGCCGTGCGCCATGCGCACCCCAGTGTCGTGCGGATCAAGATGGCGGACGAGCCGGCACATTGGGCTTTGTCCGTGGCGGACGATGGCGTGGGAATGGAACAGCATGTGGAGTTGTATTCCGGAGAGGGCTTCGGACTCACGAGCATGCGTCAGCGCGCAGGTGCCATAGGAGGAGAGTGGCAGGTCGACAGCCAACCGGGGGTCGGCACGCGGGTCAGTGTGCGGCTGCCCAAGCGGAGAGCGTGATGGTCGCCGTGCTGAAGAGAAAAATCCGGGTGATCCTGGCGGACGATCATCCCGTGGTCCGTGACGGACTCGCCGCAATGGTCAACCAGCAGGCGGATATGGAAGTCGTCGCGGAAGCCGGCGACGGCGAAGAAGCCATCACGCTCTACGAGCAGCACCGTCCCGATGTGATGGTCCTTGACCTACGCATGCCCAAGCGTGACGGTGTCGCAGTCGTGCAGCGCGTCCTGGAGGCGAATCCGAAAGCCTGCCTCCTGATCATGACGACGTACGACGGTGACGAGGACATCTTCCAGTGCCTGAGCCAAGGGGCCAAGGGCTATCTCCTCAAAGACGCGCCACGGCAGGAAATCCTGTCCGCCATCCGGGCCGTCAGCGAAGATCGGCCCTATACCTCATCGTCCGTCGCGGCAAAAGCATTGCAAAGAATGGCGAAGCCGAGCCTCACGCAACGCGAGCTCGATGTTTTGCAACTCGTGGCGCAGGGACGCAGCAACAAGGACATCGCACGGCGGCTGTCCATTACGGAGGGCACGGCCAAGACTCATGTCAAGGCCATTCTCACGAAGCTCGATGCCATCAGCCGCACGGAAGCGGTGGCGGTTGCCCACAAGCGGGGCATGATCCGCCTGTAGAGCTCGGCCGCCCCCTGTAGAGCAGGGTTCGGCGGCCCCTGCAGGCCTCGGCCGCCCTTGCAGCTTCACCCCGCCCAAAAGCCTCAGCGGGCACCCCGCCCGGTCCAGGTCCGGTAGCACACGAAATGGAAATGTAACGTCGGCACGGAGCCGCCCTGCGGGAGCTCGATTTCGTACTCGATCTCGTGCTCCCGGATCGAATCGCCGCACCCGTTGCACGTCGCGCCGCTGCCGTGACCCGCCCAGGTGCGCAACGGCTCCTGGTAGGGCGATGGTTGCCGCTCGACGCCTTGTGTCGTTCCACTGTCAGCCCGCATCGGGATCTCCATGCGCAATTATTGGTTCAAGGAGAAGACTCTCAGACGCACGTTACGTTCCCGTGATAACGCCGTTGCGCTGCTGCGGATGACAGCTCAATTGTATCAAACCGTGGGCGGCTGAAACCCTTCCGGCGCCTGTGAGCCGGCACCGAAGAAGAACTTCTCCATTTCCGCCTCGAGAAACTTGCGCGCCTTGGGCTCGATGGGCGTCAGCCGATACTCGTTGATCAGCATGGTCTGGTGCTTCAGCCAGCGCGCCCAGGCTTCCTGGGATACGTTGTCGAAGATCCGCTTGCCGAGCTCCCCTGGATACGGCGGACGCGCCAGCCCGGGCGCCTCCCGCTTGAGCAACACGCACTGGACGGTACGGGACATGATGACGCTCCTGGCACTGTGAGAGGTGGGCCCCGGTGCCCGCAGGCAAAAGGCGTGGCTTTTGCCTCTGGTTCATCTGCAGAAAGCCGCCTGCGGCGCTTTCTGCCCGCAGGCAAAAGGCGTGGCTTTTGCCTGCTAGTCGAACATCGTCGGGCTCGCGAGATTGTCGAGCAATGTCTTGATCGGGGCCGGCAATCCGATGCGTGCCGGTTGCCGAGTGTTATACCAGACGGTCGGAATCGTATCCATGGCGCGTGCGTGCCCGGCGCACAGCGTCAGCAACGGCGTGATGGCCAGGTTGAAATGAGTGAAGGCGTGCTCGACGACGTCCAGAGGTTTCGGCTTTGCCTGTGCGGCACGCAGCGATTGGCCCGCGTAGAGGCTCGCCGCGGAAGCGGTGTCGAATTCCGGCAGGCACCACAGCCCGCCCCAGATTCCGCTTTCCGGCCGGCGCTCGAGCAACACGCTGCCGTCCTTACGCATCGCCACCAGCATGAACACCTCGCGGGATCGCTTTGCCCGCGCGGGGCGCGGAGATGGCAGGTCGTGCTGCCTGCCGTTGAGCCGGGCGAAGCATGCCTGCGCCAGCGGGCAATACCCGCACAAAGGCTTGCGCCGGGTGCAGACGGTCGCCCCGAGGTCCATGATCGCCTGGGTATAGATATCAACCTGAGCATGCGGGGTGCAACGCTCCGAAAGCCGCCACAACTCATCTGCAATCGCTCGCTGCGACGGGCTTCCCTGCACACCGAAATAGCGCGCCAGCACACGCTTCACGTTGCCGTCGAGAATCGCAAATCGTTCGCCGCAACTGAGCGCCAGGATCGCGCCCGCCGTCGAGCGGCCGATACCCGGCAGGCTTGAAAGCTCCGCGAAAGATCGCGGCAACGCTCCGTCGAACTCATCCCGGATACAGCAGGCCGCCCGGTGCATGTTGCGGGCGCGAGCGTAGTAGCCGAGGCCCGACCACAGATGCAGCACATCATCGCCTGGCGCGTCAGCCAGAGCGCGCACGTCCGGAAATCGTGCCATGAAGCGCTGGTAATAGGGGATGACGGTCGAGACCTGCGTCTGCTGCAGCATGATCTCGGAGATCCAGACGCGATAGGCCGTCCGGTCGAGCTGCCAGGGCAAATCGTGCCGGCCCTGCCGCGCATGCCACTCGATCAGCGCGGCGGCCACTTCCGATTGGGGTGTCATCGCTGCCCATCCACGATCGGGCGATGGTACACCCTCGAGTGCGCGGCTTGTGCTCGCCGGCTCTTGTCAGTTCTTACTGCAAAGCTCCACGTCTCCACTCATGGTCTTGACGCGGATGCGTGCGCCCTCCGCGCTTTGGCCTTGTGTCCCCACCAACCGCGTGCCGGGCCCATACTTGCTGACACGCTCGGACTGGACACCCATGCAGTTCGTGATGTCGCCGCTGAAGGTCGTCACCTCGTAGTCGTAACCGGATTCAGGGATCGCGCGCACCGTCAGCTCGCCACTGACCGATTCCGCATCGATGCTGCCGCCCCGCAGCAGTTTCCCCTCGAAGCTCATGTCTCCCGAGGTCGTGCGCACACGCACATCCTTGGTGGAATCCAGATGTACGTTCAGATCGCCGCTGACGGTAGTGGCCTCCAGAGCGCCTGCGCCGTGATCGACGCGGATATTCCCGCTGACCGTGCTGATGTGCAGCTCCGAGCCTTCGCCGCGCCCGCGCAGCACGACATCACCGCTGACGGTCTTGAGTTCCGCACCCTTCTGGAAGATATCCGCCTTGACATCGCCGCTCACCGTCTTCAACTGCAGCGCCCCCTGCACATCCGTCTCGGTGACGTCGGCGCTCACAGCGGAGATGTCGAGCTCGCTCGCGCGCGGCACGCGCACACGCAGGTTCGTGGAAACGCTGCGGAAGGAATTATTCGGTACGATGACTTTGATGGTGGTGCGGCCGTGGTCGCTCTCGACGTCGACACGATCGACACCCTCGCCGAGCTCCCCGTGCACGTCCACCTCCGCACCATCCCAACCCGAGACCGCGATCCGGCCGGCGACGTTGGAGATCTCGACGGTGCCGTGCGGATCGGCCGCGACCTTGCGGTCGAAAATCCGCTCATCCGCATGCGCGGCCGCCATCGCGCAAACACCTAACAGCAACAGTACGAGCGAAGCGAAAATCACGCTTTTCGTGAGCGGCTCAAAAGCGCCGCAGGCGGCTTTTGACGAGCGAACAATGCTACGCATCATCAGATCCCCTTGCCGGCGTCGCCGGCCTCGTGCACGGCCGTGAGCACGCGCATCTCATCCTGATAAGTGTTGACCAGCAGTTCCTGCAACAGCGCGTTGCTCGGATCGCGGCCGAGCGCCGCTTCCAGGTCCCGCATGGAATCGTGGATCGTGGCGAGGCTCGACATGACCTTCGCCCGTGATTCGGGCGGTAGCGCGGCGACTTTCTCCTCGAGCGATTTCTCCAGGACTGCGCGCTGCCGCATGTATTTTTCGTCCATCAGGTAGGCGGCCGGCAGCGCTGCCGGCTCATTGGCCGTCACGCCGGCAGTCATGCCATTGCCCGCGGGCTTGCCCGGGAACGAGGTCACGTTGCGGCCGATCCATATTCCCACGGCAAGCGCGGCGATCACGGCAGCGGCGCCCATCAGCCGGAGCGTCGCCACGCGGCGGGGCGGACTGGCGCCGGCCGAAGCAACGCGCGGCTCCGCAGTCAGACGCGCCTCGATCCCCGGCCACAGGTCGCGTGCCGGGGCGATGTCCTGCGCCAGCTCGCGCAGCGAGCTGATTTTGCGATCATCTTTGCCCGTCATGTCAGCGAACCTCCACACCCAGCCTGTTCCGCAACAACCCGCGTGCACGATGCAGCTGTGCCTTGCATGTGCCCTCGGCGACACCCAGCATCTGTGCCGCTTCAGCGTGCGAATAGCCGTAAATCGCATACAGGATCAGCACGTCCCGCGCACCCTCCGGCAGAGCGCCGATGGCCGTCTCGATCTCGTCCACTTCGAGGGGCGTCTCCAGAGTCCACTCACTTTCGACGGGCTCGTCGTCCTGTGCCTGTGCGCTCTCGACGACCGGAGTCACCCGGCGCCGCTTCGCGAGAGCCACGTTGACCGCGATCCGGTGCAGCCAGGTCGCGAGCGAGCTGCGCGTCTCGAATCGATCCAATGCCCGCCAAGCGTTGATGAACGTCTCCTGGGTACAATCCTCGGCAGTCCCCGGATCGCGGGTCATCCGCAGGCACAAGCCATACACCTTTCCGGCATGCTCGCGGTACAGCCGCTCGAACGCGCGGGTATCCCCGGACCGGGCGCGCTGAACGAGCGCCCCCTCCCAATCGATCGGTGTGTTCTCGGCTCCAGCCTGCGTCATCAGCAATCCAGACTACTATGGTGCTTAGAGCTGCAAACCGCCCGCGGCGTTTAAGGGCCGCGCGGGGCCGGCCGGCCGCCCGCGGCGTTTAAGGCCGCCGGGGCCGGCCGAGCGGCCGGGATCGGGGTCGCCCACGCAGGCCCGGCACCGTTACTGCTCGGCCTCGGCTGCCGGCGAGGGCGGTTTGCTGCGGCTGGCGTACCAGTTGATGGCGTATTGCAGCAGTTGCGCATTGGTCGCAAGGTTCAATTTGCGCTTCAGGCTCTGGCGGTGAGTCTCCACCGTCTTGACCGAGAGTCCGAGCGCCTCGGCGGCCTCCCTCGAAGACAGCCCGCGGCCGATGAGGCTCAGCACCTGCAGCTCGCGGTTGCTCAGCCGGCGGATGGGATCCGCCCCCATTCGCACGCCGGCCGAGCCCTCCGTCCGCCCGAGCTTGCCCGCCAGCGATTCGCTGAGGTAGGTGCCGCCGGTGAGCACCTGCCGCAGGGCGATCAGGAGCAGCTCCGAGGCGGCCTGCTTCATTATGTAACCACTGGCACCGGCGGCGAGCAGCCGCTCGGCATAGATCAACTCATCGTGCATCGAGAGCACCAGCATCGGCAGATCCGGGCGTTGCGCATGAACATCCCGCACCAGCTCCAGGCCGTCCCCCTGCCCCAATGAGATATCGACGATCACGACGTCCGGCGCCAATGCGCGGATGGCTGCGCGGGCCTCGCGCTCGGTCTGCGCCTCCCCGCACACCGCCAGATCAGGTTCCGGCTCGATCATGCGGCGCAAGCCCTGCCGCACGATCGGATGATCGTCCACGATCAGCACGCGCCGCTGCGCGGTCACGGCCGAGAAATTGGGGGCGCGGATCGAGGCCTTCATGACTTCAATGCGCGGGCCGGCCGGCACTTCGGTCAGACCTCGCCTCATCCGGGGCCCCGGCCCCGTCCAGCGGACACGAGCAGCGCACCGATGCGCCGCCGTTCGGCCCCGACTCGAGTATCAGGTCCCCACCGAGCATTTGCGCGCGGTAACGCATGATCTTCAATCCCAGGCCGCCCGCGCTGTCCGGATGCGGCCGCGCAAACCCGCAGCCGTTGTCCTCCACCCGCAGATGCAACTCGCCGCCCGAGGTCTCCAGGCTGATCGCAACCTCCGTGGCGCTGCTATGCCGAATGACGTTGGTCAGGGCTTCCTGGACGATGCGGTAGACATGCGTCGCCGAAGTTTCGCTCAAACGCAAGGGCCCCTCGAAATTGGCACGAAACGCGACGTGCGCGCCGTAGCGCTCGCTGGCGCGCGCGGCCAGAGTCTGCATCGCGGCCGCCAACCCGCCGCGCTCTGCGCTGACCGGCGAGAGGCCGCGTGCGAGCGCGCGGGTGCTCTCGATCGCATTGTTGACCAGGCCGATGACGTCCTCGACGTCGAGGCGGGCCGCAGAGTTCTCCTTGCGCAGCTGGGCCGCCACACCTCTCAACATCAGTGCGATTCCCGTGAGATCCTGGCCGAGACCATCGTGCAGGTCGCTGCCGATGCGCTGTTGCTCGCGATTGGCGATCTCGATGATCTCCCGCTCGAGGCGCTTGCGCTCGGTTACGTCGTTGAGAACGGCGAGCCAGCGCTCCGATCCGCTGATGCGCAAGGGCGTGATGACGCACGTCGCCACAAATCGGGATCCATCCTTGCGCGAGCACTCGAACTCCACAGGCATCACCTCGACGGCCTGGGCACCGTCGCGCAGCGTGCGCTCGAACCGCTTGCGCTGCAGCGCAGGCATGCTGAACAGCGGATCGATCGAACGCCCCAGCAGCTCCAGTGCCCCGTAACCGAACATCTTATCGAATGTCGCGTTGGTCAGTGTGATGAGGTGAGTCGCCGCATCGATCAGGACGACACCTTCACGCATCGTCTCGAACACTGCTTCGGATTCACGTGCGGTTCGCCGCAGCGCCTCCTGGGCCTGCACGCGGTCGGTGACATCGACCAGAAAGCCGACCATTCGCGTTGCCCGGCCGGTGTCATCACGCTCCGGCACGCGCCCGCGGTCGAATACCCAACGCCACGTGCCATCTTCGTGGCGCAGGCGGTATTCCGCTTCGTACAGCTCCCTGCGACCCTCGAGCACATCCTGCGCCGCCGCCTGCACCCGGCGCAGGTCCTCCGGGTGGACGCGCGATTTCCATGCGGCGTGGGTCTGTTCACCGGCATGCGACTCCACTCCGATCAGGCGGTAGTAGAACTCCGTATGCCGCGCTTCCCCACTGCTGATGTCCCAGTCCCACATGCCGCCGCGGGCGCTCTCGAGCGCCACCTCCAGGCGCCGCTGGCTGCGCGCGTACTCGAGCTGGGCCGCCTTGCGCTCCTCGATGTCCATGCATACACCGACCATGCGCAGTGCGGAGCCGTCCGGCCCGCGCTCGACCACCCGGCCACGCTCGAACAGCCAGCGCCAGCGCCCCTTCCGGTCGCGGATGCGATACTCGGCGTCGTAGTAGTCAGCCTTGCCGGCCACGTGATCGCTGAAACGGCGTGCGGTCCCGGTGAGATCCTCAGGATGGATGTTGGCATCCCAACGCACGACATGCTCCGGCCCTTCGCAGGAATGCAGATCCAGCCGATCGCACCAATCGCTGTACCAGCGAGCAGTCCCGCTGCGGAAGTCGAGCTCCCACAGACCCAGGCCCGCGCCCCAGACCGCGGTGTCCAGGCGCGCCTGGGTCGAGAGAAGCTCGCGTTCGGCGCGCTTTTGCGCATCGATAGGGTCCATGTTGCAACGCGATAGTCCAGCCTGAGACATTCAGCGCTCACGCATAGCTTGAGCGGACGAGTCGAATCTGCGCGCATTGAGGCTCGAGCTCAAGGGTCGTGCACTTTGATCTGTTGGTGTCAGAGTCTGTCTGAACGGGGCCTGAACGGCGCGCTGCCCACGGCCCGTTTCCGTTGCGCCTGCGCGACGCTACTGGTCGCTGTCTTGCCGGGCGTCCCGCAGCGCTGCGCTGATCCTGAAAAGTCGCTCGCGGGAGACAGTTTCCGTTGGAACTTGCAGCGGAGTAAAACGATCATTACTTACATATGACATAAAAGGGGAAGGAGCGGAGCGTGACCACCAAGACCCACCTGCGGCTGTGGCAACCGCCAGGGGAAACCCTCGAGGCCATCGGGAGCGTGCTGCGCACGCACTGGGCGGCGGCGAAGTCGCTGCAACCCGGCGGACAGTTCTGGGCCCGCCCCGCGAACTGGTTGTGCCAGCAGGCCACGCGGCTCGATCACCAGCTAACAAGCGGCGGCAGGCTCATCAGATACGCCTCGGGATCCGCGTCCGTGCTGAACCCGAACTTCGTGCCGCGATCGTAGACGAGATTGAATTCGACATAGCGGCCTCGCTTGACGAGTAGCTTGCGCCGCGCGTCGTCATCGAACGGCGTGTCCCGGCGACGGGCGACGATTCGCGGATAAACCTCCAGGAAGGCCTCGCCGACCGCCTTGACGAAGGCGAAATCGGCGGCCATGTCGCCGCTGGCGAGCTCGTCGAAGAAGATTCCCCCCACACCCCGGGGCTCGTGCCGGTGCGGCAGATAGAAATAGCGATCGCACCACGCCTTGAACTCGCCATACGCATCGGCTCGGTACGAGTCGCAGGCTCCCTTCAGGGCGGCGTGGAACAGCGCCGTATCCGCGTCGATCGGAAAAGTCGGAGTCAGGTCGGACCCCCCGCCGAACCAACCACGGCTCGTGCGCAAATAGCGCAGATTCATGTGCACGGCCGGCACATACGGATTCCACATGTGCGCCACGAGCGAGATGCCGCATGCGATGAATTGTCCCGCCGACTCGTCGGAGCCCGGCACCTGGCCGCGCGCCTGCGCCGAAAAGACTCCCCACACATGACTGACATTGACGCCGACCTTCTCGAACACCTGGCCGCGCATCAGGCGTGATTCCCCGCCGCCCTGCAAGCTATGCTCCTGCGGCCTGTTCCAGCTGCGCGACTCGAAGCGGCTGTGGTGCTCGAACGCCTCGAATGCCGTACAGATCCGGCTCTGCAGATCGCGGAAGTAAGCGGCTGCGCCGGCCGCGAAATCTTCCGAAACACTCACCGGCGCATCGCCCCGCTACGGTCAGGACTGGCTGCGGCAACGGTACGCTCGTGTACATGGTCCACCAGACGCGCCACGGCGTCGGGGTCGGTTTCGGGCCAGATGCCATGGCCGAGATTGAAGATATGTCCCGCGGCCCCGGCCGCCTCCTGGAGTACCGTGTCGGCGTGTCTTCGCAACTCATCGGGAGGGGCAAACAATGCGGCGGGGTCGAGGTTTCCCTGCACGGCCTTGCCGGGACCCAGGATCCGGCAGACTTCGCCGAGTGGCGAGCGCCAGTCGACGCCAATGACATCCACGTCCAGGTCGGCAACCGATCGCATGAGGGCCGCGCCCTGGTTGACATAGTAAATGAGCGGCACCGCGGTCTGGCGGCGCAGAGCGGCCAGGGTCCTGCGCACGGCCCGCAGGGCGAACCGGTTGAATTCGTGCGGCGCGAGCAGCCCCGCCCAGGATTCGAACAACATCAGCGCCTGCGCCCCGGCCGCGGCCTGCGCCCCCAGGTAGGCGGCCATCGCATCGGCCAGATGATCGAGGAGCCGCTCGGCGGACTGGGGCTGGGCATACAGAAATGAGCGCGCCACGCCGAATTCCTTCGACGGCCGCCCGCTGACGAGATAACACAGCAGCGTGAAAGGACCGCCCGCGAAGCCGATCAGCGGCGCGCCACGCGGCACGTTGGGCCGGATGAGCTTTATGGATTGCAACACATGGGGCACGTCGCGCTCCGGCACGAGCGGCGGCAGCGCATCGATCTGCGCATCGGTGCGGATGGGATTGCGCACGACGGGACCGGGCTCGAAGGCCAGATCGATTCCCATGCCCTGGATGGGCGTCATGATGTCGCTGAACAGGATGGCGGCGTCGAGCTCGAAGCGCCGCAAGGGCTGTAGAGTCACTTCGGCCGCCAGCTCCGGCTTGCGCGTGAGGGCTTCGAAGTCGACCTTGGAGCGCAGTTGACGGTACTCCGGCAGGTAGCGGCCGGCCTGGCGCATCACCCAGATGGGAGTGTGGGGCACCGGTTGACGCCGGCACGCAGCCAGGAAGGCGGATGATTCCGGTGTGCTCATCCTGCCAGCCACTGCGCCATGTGCGGTGCGAAATACGTGATGATCAGATCGGCGCCCGCGCGCTTGATGCCCGTCAGGGTCTCGAGCGCCGCCGCCCGCTCGTCGATCCAGCCGCGCTCGCTGGCCGCCTTGATCAGGCTGAATTCACCGGACACCTGGTAGGCGACCACGGGCAGCTTGACCGCATCGCGCACCTGTCGGATCACATCGAGATACGGTCCCGCGGGCTTCACCATCACGAGATCCGCGCCCTCCTCGACATCCAGAAGAACCTCCCGCAGTGCCTCCCGGGCGTTGGCGGGATCCATCTGATATGACCGCCGGTCTCCGAAGGCCGGCGCGGATTCGGCGGCCTCGCGAAACGGTCCATAGAACGAGGAGGCATATTTCGCCGCATACGAGACGATAGGCGTCGCGGAGTAGCCCTCCCGATCCAGCAGCTTGCGCATCGCCAGCACTCGCCCGTCCATCATGTCGCTCGGCGCGACCGCATCCGCACCCGCACGGGCGTAGTTCAACGCAACCTGTGCGAGAGTCTCGACCGACGAGTCGTTGTCGATCTCGCCCTTGGGCAACACGTGACCGCAGTGGCCATGATCGGTCGATCCGCACAGGCACACGTCGGCCCACACGATGAGTTGCGGGCAAGCCTCCTTGATGGCCGAGATCGCCTGCGCCGCGAGCCCCTTGGGATCGAGCGCCGCACTGGCCCGGGCATCCTTCTGCGATGGCGCGGCAAACAGCAGCACGGCAGGAACGCCGGCTGCAGCAACAGCCTTCGCTTCCTTGACCGCCTCGTCGACCGAGAGCTGCGAGATGCCCGGCATGCTCTCGACACGATGCCGGACGGCGCGGCCGGGAACGATGAACAGCGGATAGATCAATGAATCGAGCGTCAGGTGCGTCTCCCGCACCATGCGCCGCCAGGCGTCGGATTGGCGAGTCCGCCGCGCTCTGTGCAACGGATATCCCATGATCAATTCCTCGTTTGCAGTAAGCGAAAAGTGGTGAGGGCCAGCCCGCGCAGCGTGGCGGACTCCGCGAGAACTGCCGCACGGCCCCGTTCGGCGAGCTCCCGGGCTGTGGTCGGACCGATTGCGACCGCCTTCGCGCCCGACAGCAACCGCTCGAAATCCGGCCTGCCGAGGGCGAGCTCCAACTCGATGACCGCCGAGGGACTCGTGAACGTCACGGCTGCGATCGCCTCGCGCGCGATCCAGGAACGACAACCTTCCACATCGAGGGAAGAAGCCTCCGTGCGATACGCCTCCACCTGCACCACCTCAGCCCCGAGTTGCGTCAATCCGGTTGCAATGGTGGGCAGCGCTCGTGAGCTCGCGGGAAACAGAATCTTCGCATCGCCGAGCGGCTGCGTCGCAAATGCCGACACCAGGGCAGCGGCGTTGGCCTCGCTGGGCAACAGATCGACCGGCCAGCCGCGCTGGCGCAGCACCTGTGCCGTCGCCTGGCCGACGGCTGCGATGCGCACGCCCGGCGGTGGCGCCGCCAGGCGCCCGATCACTGCGGCGACCGCATACCGGCTCGCGAAGACGATCCAGTCGAATTGATCGATCGATCGGAGCGCCTGCTCCAACGGCCCCATCTGGGGAGCGGCCACGTGGATGGCGGGCCACAACAGAACCGAAAGGCCGAGGCTGCGCAGCTGCGAGCTCAGCGGGCCATCGCTGGATTCCGCGCGCGTGACCACGACGGGCTTCGCCTGTCGATCCACGGCTGGCGGGACAGGCTGATTCGGTTGATTCTCGTTCGGTGGAGGCATCGTCACGGCTCCTCTACCGTGCGGCGCGAATCGCGTTCGTGCGCGATGAGCCGAGCGGCACCCTGGGACAGCAGATCCTCGCCGAGCCGGCGTCCCAGACTGGTAGCGTTGGCCAGCGTCGCCGGCATTTCACCCTGCGCCCTCAACATCGTTGATCCGTCCAGCGCGCATACGGCCGCGTGAAGCTGAAGCACGTTTCCCCCAAGCGTTCCCAACGCCCCGAGCGGAACCTGACAACCCCCCTCGACAGTGCGCAACAGCGCACGCTCAGCGGTCGTGGCCAATCGCGAGGCGGCATCGTCAAGCGGTTGCAGCCATTGTGCCGTCCCGGCATCGCCTGCTCGCACACAAACTCCGATCGCCCCCTGCGAGACGGCGGGAGGAAACAACTCCGCGGACAACAGCTCGGAAATGTGCCGCTCGAGCCCGAGCCGGCGCAAACCCGCCGCCGCCAGGATGATGGCGTCGTACTCGCCGTGCTCGAGCCGCTCGATGCGCGTCGGCACATTGCCGCGCAGCTCGAGTAATGCCGCATCAGGCCGCGTACGCGCGAGAAACGCCCTCCGGCGCAGGCTACTGGTCCCCACACGTGCGCCCCGTGGCAAGTGCGCAAGCGGCGCCCCCGACCGGCTGACGAGCGCATCGCGCGGATCCTCGCGCGCGAGCGTCGCCGCAAGCTGAATCCCGGGTTCCAGCACCGTGGACAGATCCTTCAGACTGTGGACCGCGATGTCGACTTCGCCCGCGAGCAGCGCCCGGTCGATTTCCTTCGTGAAGAAGGCCCGGCCGCCGATCTGCCAGAGCGGCACATCGGTGCGCGCATCGCCCTCGGTCCGAATGCGAACCAACTCCACGGGCGGTGCCCCGGGCTGCGCGCCGATGAGCGCCTCGACATGCCGTGCCTGCCACAAGGCGAGCGCCGAGCCGCGTGTACCGATGCGCAGCGTGGCCTGGGCGCTCATGGCTCGGCCTCGATCAGGAAGCGATACCCGACTCCCCACACGGTCAGGAAGTGCCGCGGATTGGCGGGATCGCGCTCGAAGCGCTTGCGCAGCCGCAGGATGAAATTATCCACGGTCCGGGTCGAGGGAAAGACGTCGTAGCCCCACACGCGCTCCAGCAGATCCTCGCGCGAGACGATCTCGCCCGGCCGCTCGGCGAGCACCTTGAGGATCATCGCTTCCTTTTCCGTGAGCTCCTGCGCAACACCGTTCCACGAGCGGGCGCGGAACGCCCGGAAGTCGACCTCGTTGCCCGCGAACTGCAGTACCGCCCCAGCCGGCGTGGCCGATGCGTTCCGATACCAGTCCCAGCGCCGCAGGATCGCGCGCACGCGCAATAGAAACTCCTGCAGGTGAAACGGTTTGGCGAGGTAATCATCACCGCCCGCCTCGAGGCCCTGCACACGATCGGAAGGATCCCCACGGGCCGTCAGGAACAATACCGGCGTGTTGTTGCCTTGCTCCCGCAGCGTGCGGCAGACGGTGAAGCCGTCGACTTCCGGCAGCATCACGTCGAGAACGATCAGGCCGCACTGCTGCTCCTGGAGCCAGTCGAGCGCGGGTCGCCCATCCGTGACGGCGTGGACGTCGTACCCTTCCGCGCGCAGGTTCTCCACGACGCCGGCGGCCAGATGCGGATCATCCTCGACCACGAGGATCCTGTTGAAGAACTGTGTAGGAGCGCTCACGCGGGCTCCGCCGGCGCGACCGGCCAGACGAGCACGAATTGCGCGCCTTGTCCGACGCCTTCGCTATGCGCGCTGACGCGGCCGCCTGCAAGTTGCATCAGCCGCCGCACGATGAACAGGCCCAGCCCCGTCCCGTAGTAGCTGCTGCCCCCGCCCGGATGCAGGCGGGTGAATTTCTCGAATAAGCGCGCGCCATCGCCCGGCCGGAATCCCACACCGCTGTCGCGAACGGAAAGCTCCACTTCGCCGTCCAATCGGCGCGCGCCGAGCGAGATCGTCCCGCCACCGACCGGCGTCACCGCGGCAATCGCGTTCTCCAGAAGATTGCGCACGACGACATCCAGTGCGAGCGGATCGGCGAATACGTACATCCCACGGCCGATGTTGGCGGAAATCGTGATGCGCTCCTTGCGCGCCCGCTCCTCGAGTTGCGCCACGACTCGCGCAACCGCGCCGCCGAGCTCCAGAGGCTCACGCCGCAGATCGACCCGGCCGCGCTCCAGGCGCACGCTTTCCAGGATCTGGGTGACCATCGCTTCCATCCGCGCCAGATCCAGCAGCATTCGCTCGATGAGCGTGCCGGACTGTTGTGCCGACAGCGGCCGCATCGCCATCGTCTCCAAAGAGAGCTGCAGGCTCGCCAGGGGCGTCTTGAACTGATGCGACACCAGCGCGAGGAAGCTGTCCTGCTCCTGGCGTACACGGGCCTCGGCACGCAGCGCACGCGCAATCACTCCGATGCACACACCCAGCGCCAACAGAAAGAATCCGCCTTCCCATGCGTACTGGTTGATTCTTCGGCGCTCTTCCGTAAGCAGCATCCGATCCACCTCAGGGGCCAGCGTGGCCTGCTTGTGGTCGATGGCCACGCCCGGCAACATCGTGCGTACGCGCTCCGGCGAGACTCCCGAGTCCAACAACGCCTGCGCCGCGCCGATCTGTTGCGAATACAGGGCGCGCGCGCTCCCCACTTTGGCGATGGCATAAGCGCGCTGATCGAACAGCCACCAGCCTACCTGTACCACCGCCACGACCATGAGCGCCAGAGCGGTAAGCTGGAAGACGCGGGTCGCTTTCATGCCATTGCGGCCAGCGACTCCCGCAGGGCGCGCGTGAGTTGCTGCACGTCCGCGCTGGTGTGAGCCAGCGAGAGGAAGCACGCCTCGTACGCGGACGGCGGCAGATAAATACCCCGCTCCAACATGGCGTGAAAGAGGGCACTGAATCTCGCGCAGTCCCGCTCGCTCAGCGGCGCGGCCGTGCGCGGAGCTCCCGTCTCATGGAATGACATCCAGAACAGCGATCCGGCGCGCACCAGGTGAATCGGAAACGGCGCGCGCTGCAACACCGGCAGCAGCTCATGCTCCACTTCGGCGCCCAGTGCTTCGAGGCGTTCCCAGCCTGACTCACGGATCAGGATGTCCAGGGTCGCGATGCCGGAAGCCATGGCGACGGGGTTGCCCGAGAGTGTACCGGCCTGGTACGTGTCACCGATCGGCGCAAGACGCTGCATGATCTCACGCCGTCCGCCGAATGCGCCGACCGGCATGCCGCCGCCGATGACCTTGCCGAACGTGGCGAGGTCCGGAACGATTCCAACCAGTTGCGCAACTCCACCGCGTGCCAGCCGGAAGCCCGAGATCACCTCGTCGAAAATCAACAGCGCACCGCGCAGGCTCGTCACCTGACGCAGCGTCTGCAGGAATGCGTGTCTTTGCAGCAGCAGGCCGTGGTTGGCAGGCACGGGCTCGATGATGACCGCTGCGATGCGCTCGCCCTCACGGGCGAACAGCTCCTCGACCGCGGCCTCGTCGTCCAGCGGCAGCACGCGCGTACAAGCGGTGAAGGCCTCGGGCACGCCCGCGGAAGACGGGCGGCCGAATGTCGCCAGACCCGAGCCTGCGGCGACGAGCAGATGGTCGGCATGGCCATGGTAGCAGCCGGAAAACTTCACTATCAGATCGCGCGCCGTAAAGGCTCGCGCCAGCCTGATCGCGCTCATCACCGCTTCGGTGCCGGAAGAGACGAAACGAACCTGCTCCAGCCCCGGGTAGGAGCCGACCAGCCGCTCCGCTAACTCGACTTCGGCGGCACAGGGAGCACCGAAGGTCGTGCCATCGGCGCTCGCCGTCGCGATCGCCGCCACGACGGCCGGATGGGCATGCCCGAGAATCAGCGCGCCCCATGAGCCGACGAGGTCCAGGTACGTGCGTCCGTCGGCATCGACGAGGTGCTGGCCCGAGCCGCGCCGGATGAACAGCGGCGTGCCGCCCACGGCGCGAAATGCGCGCACCGGGGAGTTGACACCACCCGGGATGACCCGGCAGGCCCGCCGGTACAGTTCGTCGGAGCGCGGCTGCATCGTCATGATCGCTTATTCTGCCTGTTGTCGGGATCCACGGGGCCGGCACTGGTGGAGCGGTGCAACCGGGCCTCGCGAAAGAAAGCATCCACCGCATCCGTGCTCGCATGCGCCGCGGCGGCACGCAGACCGGCAAGCGGCAGGTGGGCCAGCCGCCGCGCCACGATCGAGGCGAAACGTTGCAGAAGCTCGCGCTGATTCTCATCCAGGCCGCTCAGCTCCGCCGCGATTGCGCGGTCGGCTTCGTCTGCCGCAATCTGCTCGAACGCGCCGCGCAGATCCGCGAGCCTGCGGCCGATCGCCCGTGTGGCCAATTCACCGCGAAGACGGGTCAGACGCTCATCGATGGCCGCGCGCACCGGCGCAAGCCTCAGGAGTTGAGCCAGGCGCCGCTCCTGGGCCGCCTGGATGAGGTCGTCCATTCCAACTCGCGCCAGGCCGGCGACTCGCGAGGCCTCCGGATCGGCGTTGGGAGGCACCCCGAGGTCGATGAGAAGCGGCGCTCGTGCACGCGCCGCTTCCGCGATATTCGCCAGCGCCCTCGCATCGAGCACCGGCTCGCCGCCACCGGCGGCCAGAACCAGTGCGCCGATTTCCGGCGGACCAGCACGAAACTGTTCGAGCGCCAGCGCACGCCCCGCGACCGTCGAGGCAAACTCCTCGGCGGGCTGCAGGCTGCGATTGACGATGAGCAACGGCAGGCCGGCGTCGTGCAGGATCATCCCGCAGCGTCGCGTCATGGGCGACACGCCGACGAGCGCTACCGTGGCCGGCTTGCCGCCCAGATGCCGCAACACCTGGCCGGCCGCGAGATCGGCAAGCGAAGGGGCACGCACCTTCGCTTCGAGCCTGTGCACGCGATTGGCCATGCTCAGGGCTTCCCCGAGCAGCTTGTCCAGAGTCGGACCGCAGGTCTGCGCGCGGCGTGCGGTCTGCCAGGCGCCCCGGATCTGGGCGGCGATTTCCTGCTCTCCCGCCTGTGCCGAGTCCAATCCGCAGGCAACCAGGAACAGATGCTCGACAGCGGCTTCGCCGGTCCACGCACGCAGAATGCGCGAGGCTTCCCCCGCGCGCGGCTCGCGGCCGATCAGGACTCGAAATACCTCGCGCCTGGCGTCGCCGGCTGGCGCGCCATCGCAAGTCGCGTAAAGAACTTCAACGCGATTGCACGTGCTGACGTAGAGAACCTCGGCAACGCCGAGACTGTCCCGCAATGCGGGCAGGCGCGCCGTGATCTCGGCCTTGGGAACTGAGAACCGCGCCACCTCATCGACCCCGACGTGTCGATAGGAAAGACCCACCACGCCAATCTGGTGCATGGGTCAAGCAGACCACGGGTCGTCGCCGCGAATGTCACCGAATGGTCACGGTTACGCGACCGTCAGGCCGGACTCTGTCAAATGCCTCGAGCCGGCCGTGCCCCGCAGGGGAATGTCCGGGCCCGAGGTCGATACCTTCAGCGGCGGCTGTTGCGCACCAGGCTCATCAGCAGGATGCCGGCCAGGAATCCGGCTCCCAGCGCCCAGGCACTGGCTGCGTACGGCCGGGCCTCGACCCGCTCCTGCAGTTCATCGAGCTGCGCGCGCGCCCAATTCTGGGCCTGTTGGGCACGAGTCCGCGCCGCTTGTGCGGCGGCATCCTTTGCCGCGCGCAAATGCTCCTTGACCTGATCCGTATCCGCCGCTGCTCCCAGATCGCCGTTCTTCGCGTTCATGCTGCAATCCTCCAACCCCATTTGGCCGCAATCGCCTACAACGAGCGGTAGATTCGAAAGTTCCGCGCCATCGCACGCTGCGCGCTGGCTGAGCAGGCCTCCAGAGCCGATACTGCGGCGAGGCAGGCCGCGACGATGAACGTCATGCGTAGGCGCAGCGGGATCGCGTCAGTATGAGGCGGGGGCACTCCTGAACACCACTTCTCACACTGTTGCTTCCGCAAACCACGCTCGGCTGAGCCAGCGTGCTCGCGCGCTGGGCGTGGCGATTCGCGGCGCATTCCATCCCGGGCCGGGAGAATTCGCTACGGTGCTGCCGCCAGCGACGAGCGCAGGGACGATCGTCCTGCTGGGTTTCACGGGAAGCGTGCAGTGGCCTGTCTATGCTGGCTCGCTGGAGGCCAGCGACGGATTGCCGCACCCTCTGGACCGCTGGTCGCGCCGGATCATCGGTACATTGGCGAGCGAATTCGGTGCGCTGGATGTTTATCCAAACGGCACGCCCCAACTGCCGTTCCAGCGGCTCGCCGCCCGCTGCGAGCCCGTACATCAGAGCCCGATCGGCCTGCTCATCCATAGTGAATGGGGACTGTGGCATGCCTACCGGGGCGCCCTCATTCTTCCAGACCGCATCGACGTGCCGCCTGCAGCACCCTCGATCCATCCCTGCCACGCCTGTTCGACCAAGCCATGTCTATCGGCTTGTCCCGTGGGCGCATTTGGCCCGGGTACATTCAATCTCCAGGCCTGTGTCGATCACGTGTCGAGCCCGGCGGGGTCGGAGTGTCGCGATCGAGGTTGTCGCGCGCGCCGCGCATGCCCGGTGAGTGTCGGGTTCAGCTACGTCAGCGACCAGGCGCGGTTTCACATGGCGGCATTTTTGCACGCCTCCCGCCCGTAGAGGTCCGGCCGATCGACAGCGGCCGGCGCGATCAATGTGCTGCGGTCGGTGTGGCCTGCAGTTTCTGCGCCCGAATCCAGCTCTCAGTGCGGGATTCCAGCAAATCCAGCGGTAGCACACCACCGTTCAGCATCTCGTCGTGAAAGCTGCGGATGTCGAACCGTGACCCCAGTTCCTGTCGGGCATGATCGCGCAGTTCGCGGAACTTGAGCTGGCCGAGCTTGTAAGCGAGCGCCTGCGCAGGCCACGCAATGTAGCGATCCGTCTCAGCCTGGATGGTGGGCTCGTCGACGGCATCAGCCTTACGGAAGAAGTCCACGACCTGATCGCGGCTCCACCCCTGCGCATGAATACCGGTATCCACGACCAAGCGCACGGCGCGGAACAGCTCGCTGGAAAGCCGCCCGTAGTCGCTTACGGGATCCTGATAGAAACCAATCTCCTTGCCGAGCTGCTCGGAATACAGCGCCCAGCCCTCGACGTAGCCGGAATTGCCGCCGTGCAGGCGGAACTTCGGCAGATCCGGCAGCTTCTGCGCCACCGAGAGCTGCATGTGATGTCCCGGTATCCCTTCGTGATACGCCGTGGCTTCATCGTCAACGAGCGAGCGTTGCGCGAAATTGGAGGTGGCTACAACGATACGCCCAGGGCGTTTACCGTCGGGCGTGCCGGTCTGGTAGTGCGTGGCCGCCGCGGCCTGGAAAGGCGGGATGGCCTCGACCGTGACGGGCGAGCCGGGGATGAACCCGAACAATTCGGGGAGCTTCGGTTGCATCTGCGCGATATACCTGCGGAAGTCATCGACAATCTGTTCCGAGGACGTGGGGCGGTACTTCGGATTGGTCTTCAGGGACTGGCGGAAGGAGGCCAGATCCGCAAAGCCCTCGCGGTGGGCGATGGCGAGCATGTCGGCCTGGATGCGCTCGATCTCCCGCAGTCCGATCTGATGAATCTGCTCGGGAGTCAGATTGCTGATGGTGGTGCGGCTGCGAATGTCATTCAGATAACGCTGCTCGCCGCCTGGCAGTGAGGCGACGGACAGCGTGGTGCGGCCGTAGGGCGCGTAGTCCGTGGCAATGAAATCGCCGAAGGCCTTGTATGCCGGCAACACTTCGTTGACGGCGGCGTCCGTGATCGCCTTGCTCAGGCGCTGTTGCTCCTCCGGCGAGACGCTGGCAGGAAATTTCTTGAGCGGCAGAAGAAAGGGGTCGGCGGCGATGACTCCCCGGCATTGCGCAGCGACCTTGTCGAGCAGGAAGCGCACCGGCATGAGATGGTCCTGCATGCCGGCGCGCAGCACCTGCTCGGTTTGAGTGAATACGCGCGGAATCTGGTGCAGCCGGGCAATGTAGTCCTCGTACTGCTTCACGGAATCGAAGGGAACGGCGAGCGGCAGATCGGCGAGGTGCAAGTGCGGGCCGTCCATCTGGCTCACGGGCATCTCATATTCCTTGAAAGCGTAGTTGGCGATGCGCTGCTCGAGCATGCGCGCCATGACTTCGTGCGAGAGCGTGTCCTGCTCGGAGAAGCCGCTGGTCGGTATGGCCTTCAGGCGTGCCAGAAAATGCTCATCGCTGGCGTGCTCGCTGTGGATTGCCTTCAGGGAGTCGTCGTCCAGCCGGTCGTTGTAGCGGTAGTCTCCATAGGCGGTCGCCCGCTCGGGGTGAGCCTTCAGATCGGCCTGGTACTCTTGCTCGAAGAGCGCGTTCTGCTGCGTGATGCGCGCTTCGAGAGCCGCGGGTCGAGCGTGCAGCGATGTGCTGGTGGCAACGCAGAAACACGCGGCGAAGCACAGGGTAAGGATTTGATTGCGCACAATCTCGAATGCTAGCACCCGGCTCGCTGCCGTGTCATCGTGACGAACGGACGTGAAGAAGCTCTTCAGACGAGCGCTACCTTTATCAACCGTTCGCGACAGTTCTTTGGGGGCTGCGTGGAAATGGACAAAGCGATCGACGCGCCGACCCCCTTGTGCTGTGAGTTCCGCGTGCAGGAAAATTACGTCGCATGTCAGCCAGTCAGATAGTCTAGGCCAAGGTCAGTCCACCCTGGGCCACCCGTATCGTGGTCAGTTTGATTGAGGGCAAACCGATTCCCACAGCGTGGCGAGATGCGCAAACCACAATAACGAAATTCGAGGGCAGGTACATGAGCAGTATTCCTATACCGGTACAACACTCACGATCCCGCTTTTTATTGATCACGATCGTGGCGGCCCTGGGTCTCGGCGCCGCTTGGTTCATTGCCACGAGTGCGTGGCGGTACACGAACTACTCTTTCAGCACGTACACCGATTACTACTGGCCGCGCCGAGGCGGATTGATTCCGCATATCGCCGGCGGGTTCATTGCAATCACCACCGGCCTCGCCCAACTGTGGCTCGGATCGACGAACCGGACGGGTGCTCTGCACCGCGCCCTGGGCAAGGTTTACGCGGCAGGGGTCCTGGTCGGAAGCGCTGGCGCCTTCTACATGGCGCTGACTATCCCGGCCAAGGATGTGGTGTACGCAACAGGTCTGTTTGGGTTGGCGACAGCGTGGGTCCTGATCACGGGCATGGCCCTCGTTTCGATCTACCGTCGGAACATTCAGCAGCACCGTGAATGGATGCTGCGTAGCTACACAGTCACATTCGCATTCGTGACGTTCCGCCTGATCGATCAGTGGCTCATCAAATGGCACGTCGCGCCGGACGCTGCCGTCGATGCCATCATGGCCTGGGCCTGTTGGTCGATTCCCCTGTTGTTCGTCGAGCCGCTGATCCAGATGCGCAAACTTCGGCGAGCTTGAATGAGGCGCGGACCGGGTCGTTGAGGAGAATCGGCCGGAAGTTCCGGCCTGGGGTTTTCCACTCGCCCGGAGTCTGGAGCACCCGCGACCAGTGCAGCCGATGCGCTGGGCGGGGAATCCATTGAGCCCCCGCTTTGGTCGTCTGCGACCGGGAGACGGCTCCAGCCAAGGTCCGCACCGCTCGCGACCCGCCGATGCCGTGACGATTCAGCGCGGAATCACAGGATCCTGCCGGGCGGACAAGCCGGCAATTGAGGGCCGGAGCCACACCGACCGGCCGGCTGGGTGGTCAGCCGCTGTTCGGCATTGTACCTGGCACTCGTCATCGTTATTATTGTTTCATAAATCGTTTCGTATTTTATCTATATTTTTGAGATAACTTTAGTTATATATCATACACTTAAGTCACAACGAATCGTTTCAGAATGACCCTCATTGAGACTCTCATTCAGACGCTCCGGACCCGCCCGCACTTACCTGCCGCGGAGCTGCTCAAGACCTTGGACGTAAGCAGGGCGACACTCATGCGCGCAGTGCGTGCCGCAGGTCCCGAGGTCCTGACCATCGCGCGAGCGCGCCGCACCTCCTACGCCGCCCGTCGACGCCTACGCGGCAGTGCAGACCCTCTGCCAGTGTTCCAAGTCGATGAGCGGGGCGGCTCCGAACAGGTTGGGCGCCTAAACCTGGCCTACCCAGATGGTACCGTCTTCGAATTCAGTGCCCGACCCCTTTGGCCTCTTGATGATTCGATGCGCGACGGTTGGTTCGATGGCCTGCCGTATTTCCTGCAGGACCTGCGGCCCGATGGCTTTCTGGGACGGCAGTTTGCAAGGGCACACGCACAGGTGCTGCAGCTCGGCGACGATCCCAGCCAGTGGTCCGATGATGATGCGCTGTATGCGATCTCACTCCTCGGAGCGGACCAGAGCGGCAACTTCGTCGTAGGTGAGGGTGCCCTTCGGCTGTGGCTGGATCAGACTCAGCAACCTCCCGCGTGTCTGGAGGATGCACAAGTGCTCGAGGCCTACATCGAGCGTGCACAACGCGCGATGCAGGACGGAGACGTCGGCTCCTCGGTGGCCGGCGAATTTCCAAAGTTCACCGCGCTACGTACGCTGAATGACGGGCCGACTCACGTCCTCGTGAAGTTCTCAGGCTCCGACAACTCCGCAGGTACGCAACGCTGGTCGGACCTTCTCGTTTGCGAGCATCTCGCGGCGCAATCCCTCGCGATCGTGCCAGGACTGACAGCGGCGCAAACAAGCGTATTACAAGCTGGCGACCGCACCTGCCTCGAAGCGGTTCGCTTTGACCGCCATGGCATCCGCGGCCGATCGGCGCTGTGTTCGTGGGCGGCTATCAACCATGGTTGGTTTGGACTTGCGGGCAGGCCTTGGACGGAAGGGGCTGCAAGGCTTCTCGACCATGAGCTCATTGATCGCGACACCGCACAGGCCATCACGCGGTTGTGGCACTTCGGTCAGCTGATCGGTAACACAGACATGCACGACGGCAACCTGTCATTCAGGCCGCGGATTTCCGCGGAGGCGGCCCCACTCGTCCTGGCCCCTGCATATGACATGCTACCGATGCTCTATGCCCCGCAGCGGGGTGTTGAACTTCCGCCTGCGAATTTCGTCCCTCGGCTACCCATGCCGGCTGAGCGCGAGGCCTGGCAAGACGCCGCCGGCGCTGCCGAAGAATTCTGGTCCCGGGCCGCGGATGATGCTCGCATCAGTACCCAGTTCCGGGCGATCTGCGCTGATAATCTACACACGGTTCGCAAGACCGTCGGGCTTCCGGGCGGCCGTGCCAACTCAGTCTCAGTCTGAGGCCACCGCTCCAAGTTCCGCGCTGGATGGCGTGCAGTTCGCTATTATGGACAAAGACAGCGATTATTGTCTATAATAGCGAACATGCCACGCAAACCGCCGGTCGTCTTTCCTCAAGAGCAACGCCAGCTCGCCGAGCTGGGGGAGCGCCTTCGCCTGGCGCGACGGCGGCGTAAGCTGAGCAACCTGGTTGTGGCACAGCGCGCCGGTATCTCGCGAACCACTCTGTACAAGGTGGAGGCGGGCGACCCAGGCGCCACGATGGGTTCGTATGTGCGAGTTCTTGCGGTACTCGGCCTGAAAGGGGACCTCCACGCACTTGCCGCTGACGACAAGGTAGGGCGGAAACTGCAGGACCTGTCCCTGGATCCGGCACCGGGGCGGCTCCGCAGCCACGCTCCGCGCACAAGCGACCCGGATCATCCGCGAAAGTAGAGTGACGAGCCCGCGGGACAACGTGTTAGAGGTCTGGCTCGATAGCGACCTCGGTCCCGCGTGCCTGGTTGGCACCCTGGCGCACGACCGCGGCCAAATCCGTTTCCATTATGAGCGCAGTTGGCTAAGAGACCGGCGTGCGTTCTCGCTCGACCCGGACCTGTCCCTCGACGAGCACCCGTTCTTCCCTAAACCGGAACTGGGCAACTTCGGCGTATTCCTGGATTCCTCTCCTGACCGCTGGGGCCAGACGTTGATGAAACGCCGCGAGGCGCTGCAAGCCAAGGACGAGAATCGCACACCTCGTACGCTCTACGCCTGGGACTTCCTCATCGGAGTGCAAGACCTCACACGCCAAGGCGCCCTGCGTTTTCGTCGCCCGGGTACCGATGAGCTCCTCGGGAACGAGAAGATGGCGGCGCCGCCGGTGACCTCCTTGCGCGAGCTGGAGGCGGTAGCGTACCAACTCAGCAGCCGACGGATTGATGACCTCGACGCGCTGCGAAGCTGGCTTGCGGTGCTGGTGGCGCCTGGAGCCTCTCTCGGCGGAGCACGACCGAAGGCTAACTTCAAGGAAGCCGACGGATCCCTCTGGATCGGCAAGTTCCCCGCCCGGGACGACGATCGGGATGTGGGTGCCTGGGAGTACGTCGTACACAAACTGGCCCAGACAGCCGGGGTGGACATCCCTCGTGCCAGGTTGGTCAGGTTGAACAACGCCTTCCACACGTTCTGCGTCCAACGGTTCGATCGCATGAACGGAGTCAGGCGCTTTTATGCCTCGGCCATGACCTTACTTCGCAAGGAACACAGCGAAGGAACAAGCTACCTCGAACTGGCACAGTTCATTCGGTCTCAAGGCGACGCGGAGCACGCGGACGTGGATCTTGCGCAGTTGTTCCGCAGAGTTGCCTTCAACGTCGCCGTCGGCAACCGGGATGACCACCTTCGGAATCACGGCTTCATACTCGGCAAGACAGGGTGGCGGCTGGCACCAGCTTTTGACGTCAATCCGAACATCGACAGGGCGGAGCACGTCTTGAACATCGACGACTCAGACAATCGGCCGAGCCTCGAGACGGTGCTAAACACCGCGGCGTTCTACGGATTGACCGACGACCGGGCCACTCAAATCCTGCAAGAGGTCGCTGTTGCGGTGGGCGGATGGGAAGACGTCGCCCGCAAGGCGCACATCACAGCTGCCGATTTGGAGCTCACGAAGGTCGCCTTTTCAGCACCCGCGGAATTTCGCGAGCCCGCAAGCCGCAAATAGAGTGAGTGATGGGTCGCGGAATTTCGAACCGGTACTACGCCACTCTAGCGTGCCCCAGCAAACTCAACTTGCCCGGATGGCAGCTGTCGCCCGTCTTCCATCCTCGCACCCGCTTCGCCCACGAAGCCATGGTGACGAAGTACGAATGCTGGGCAATCCGCGACAATGTGGGGCAATTGATCCGAGCCCGGCGATCGAAAAACCGCCGCCACGTTCGTCGCCTCAGCTTGCCTGGAAAGGCCGCAGGATGGAGCGGGTGAAGGGAATCGAACCCTCGTCACTTGGTTGGGAACCAAGAGCTCTACCATTGAGCTACACCCGCTGCGCATCGATGATTTTACGGGCGTTTGCGCGCGGGGCGCAAATCGGTCCCGCTGGACAGCGTCGGTCAAATCGCGGCGGCAACGATTTGTGCGACCTCGCGCAGCACTGCGTCACGCCCATCCTGCGGTGCACGCGACTGCGCATAGAAGGCGGCGATCAGAATCGGTGCCCGCTTCGGCGGCCACACGATGGCCACATCGTTCGTTTCGTTCGTCTCACGCGGGCCCGTTCCAGTCTTGTGTCCTATTCGCCAGCCGCCGGGCAGGCCCGCGGGAAGGCGTTCCTGTCCGACCTTGGCATCGAGCATCCATGTCTGGAGGCGCTGGCGGGAATCCACCGATAAGGCGCTGCCGCAAAAAATCGCGTGGAGCAGCCTCACCATCGCAGCGGGCGTCGTCGTGTCGCGAGAGTCGCCGGGTGCAACCTGATTGAGAGTGGGCTCGGTCCGGTCAAGCCGTGTAACGCGATCTCCCAGCGAGCGGCGCTGCCGTCCACGCGACGCGGATCGTGACAGCCAGGACGATAGCCGGGAAAATGGCCCCACCCGCCACGATTCGCGAAGGAATCCCATGAAGGTCAAGAACTGTCTGACGGCCCAGGATGCGCACGAGATCGTTCAAGCCTGCAAGGACGAAGCGCGGCGAAACCAGTGGAATGTGAGCATCGCCATCGTCGATGAGGGCGCCTACCTCCTGCACCTGGAGCGTCTCGACGGAGCCGGCCTGCAGACACCGGAGATTGCCACTCTCAAGGCCTCGACCGCGGCGCTCTCCCGGTTTGCAACGAAGGCGCTCGAGGACATGCTCAAGGAGCGGCCTGCATTGGCGAGCTTTCCGCGCCGGCTGCCGGTGCAGGGTGGGCTGCCCATCCTATTCCGGGGTGAGCTCGTCGGTGCGCTGGGGGTCTCAGGGGTAAAGTCCGCCGAGGACGAGCAGATTGCGGCCGCGGGGATTGCCCGGTTCCAGAGCCTGAATCCGTAACCCGCCACACAAACGAGCAGGGGGACCGCGTGGCCCCCCGCTCCCGGCTACTGCGCCGCTCGGCGCCTAGAAGCGGTAATCAGCCGACAACAGGTAAGTACGACCGATGATGCCCGGGAAATACAGCGACGTCGCGCCCGCGAAGTTGCCGCCCGTGCCGGCTGCGAGTGCCGGGAACGGGGGCTCCTTGTCGAACACGTTGTCGACGATCAGGCGGACCTGGAAGTTACCCGTCACGTTGTATGTGAGCGTGGAGTTCATGAGCCACCACGGATTCACTCGCAGGATGTCCTGTGAAGTCGGCGTGTTTAGATTGTTGAAGTTCATTCCGCTGGTGTACTGCGCCTGCCAGTACCATGAGAAGGGTCCCTTCGTGTAGTTCACGTCGATCGACGCTTTGCTCTTGGGGGCAGCGACGGTGTTGCCGCTGGCGCCCAGCGAGCCGGCCAGATTGGTCACGGCCGCAGAACCCACCTGCAGGATCAGCTGTCTCGTATCGAGATAGTTTGCACGCCACTCCATGCTTCCCAGATCGGACGGCAGGTTCATCGTCCAGTCAAAACCCGCAGAGATGCCCTGGAAATGTAGAAGGCCGGCGTTGACGAAGCCGTCGGTGTAACTCGTGACCTGGTGCTGGGCGTTGCGCGTGAACGACTGACACGATGAGTTGTTCGGGTAGTCGGGCGAGTCGTAGCACGCGTCCATGAGCTCAACCAGATTCAACTGCTCGATCGCGTTCGTCATCTTGATGTCGACATAGTCGACCGAGATATTGAGGCGCGGGACCCAGCGCGGTCGCAGCACGACACCGTACGTCTTGGCGTCCGCCGTCTCGCTCTGTAGGTTGGTATTACCTGATGTAAGCCCCGTTGCAGTTGCGTTGACGACGTTTGAAACGAAGGTCGTCGTGTCAATGCCGGCGGCCGTGCAATTCGCTTTGCGCCTCGCGGGGACCAGGCCCTGCGCTACGTAATTCTTGTCGCAGGGATCATTGGCGAACTCGTTCGAGCGCGAGGAAGGCAGGAACAGCTCCGTGATCGCCGGCGCACGAATGGATTTCGTCTTGTTGCCGCGGAACAGGATGTCCTGTACCGGCGCCCAGCGGATTCCTTCAGTATATGTCGTGGAGTTGCCGGCGATCGAGTTGTCGACCCGGCGTACGGCGCCTTCCAGCTCCAGTTGATGCAGGATCGGGATATTCTGGTCCGGCTCGAAGATCGGTACGAGCGTCTCGGCGTAGAACTCGTTCGTCACATACGCGCCCTGGACCCCGGACGCCTGGATCTGGCCGAGGGGAGGAAGCGTGGCCAGGAAAGTGTCAGGGGCGAATTTGCCCGACTCGCGCCGGTTCTCGAAGCCGATCGCCGCTTTCAGCTCACCCGCCGGCAGCTTGATCACATCCCCGTTCAGGTTGGCGGTGACATCCCGCTGGGTGTTGATCGATTTGGCCTGCGCAATGTGCGTAATGTAGGCGACCGAGGCGGCGCTGGGGGAACCTTGGCCAAACACGTTGATCGGCGAGCAGGTACCCGCCTGGGTCTTGATTGGCGAGCTCGGCTGGTTTGGCGCGCACACGATGTTACCCGAGCTGTCCACCACTGCATTGAGCGCATTCTGCAGGTTCTGGAAAACCATGGCGGGCTGCGACGAGGTATTGCGGGAGTAGCCGTAATTGGCCGCGATTTCCCAGTTGTAATTGCGCTCGGCGAACGAAAAGTCGCCGTTGATGCCCGCTACGCCGCGCAGCAGCACCTGGTCGCCCACCGCGGCACCGCTCTGAAAGTCAGTGCTCGCGCGGTTGAGGTAGAAGTGCGTGCCGTCCCAGTTCGGATCGAAGGGCGTACCTCCATTGACCGGAAAGCCGGAAGCCCCATATGCGGCGAGCTGGCTCTGAATCAATGCCCGGTCGCCGGGCGACAGGAACGGGTTGTTGACGCTGATCCTCAAAGCGCCGGGTGGGGTGCCGGCGCCGCCGAATATGGCCGCGTCGTAGGCAGGCTGCGCGATGATGTTCGTGCCATGGGTCTCGGAGAACCAGGCTTCCCCGAATGCGTTCACATGGTCGGTGATCTTGAAGTTTCCAAGGGAATCGATATTGATGCGCTCGGTCGGCGACAACAGGTTGCTGAACTGCGAGAGCCGGATGCCGTCGCCGCCCTGCCAGAAGACGGGATTGCCGGTCGCCGTGCCGAGATTATAGGGCGTGAGGTTGCTGTTATGAGGCGAGAACGCCAGGGGCTGGCCAGCAGCGTCCGTAACACCGATCAACGGCGGCGGCAAGCCAGGAACATAGAAAAAATCGTCCAGGTACGGGACGCCGGACGTGCTGAGCTCGTTCACCGTGTTGTCCGGGGTCAGGACGCTGGTGAAGGGACCAGGCGTTGCCGGCGCGAGGAACCCGATGTTCGACGCAAAGTTCTTGCGGTTATTACCGATGAGGCCATCGCTCTTGGTGAGCTCGACGACGCCGGTGATGTTTCCGCGGCCATCGGCGAAGTTCGAGCCCGCAAGTGCACGAACCCGGTAGTTCCACGCATCCTTGTCGTCGGACACGCCTGCCTGCGCGTCAACGTCCAGTCCTTCGAAATCCTTCTTGAGGATGATATTGACCGTACCGGCGATGGCATCGGCGCCGTAGATGGGCGCGCCGCCGACCGAAACCGTCTCCACGCGATCGATCAGCTTGGTCGGAATCACATTGAGATCGACCTGCTGGCCAGGGGGCGTGGCGCCGTTAAACAGGCTGGACGTGGCGGAGGACACGAATCGGCGGCCGTTCACGAGCGTCAACGTGCGTTGCGAGCCCAGAGAGTAAAGGTCTACAAAGCTCTGCGCGATGCCGAAGGTGGATTGCGTGTTGACTGCGCTCGAGGGCTGCACGCCGAATGCCGGCAGCTCCGCGAGCGCCTGGCCTACATCGGTGTAGCCGCGCTCATCGAAGGTCGCGGCGCCCACGACCGTTGTCGGCTGCAGGCGGTCGAGGTCCGGGCGCGCGATGCGCGATCCGGTGATGACGACCTCCTGAAGCTTCTCGTCCGGGTTCGCTGCTGCAGACCTCGGTTGCTCCTGCGCATGCGCGCCGACGGCGAAGGTGAGCAGGGACGCCCCGGCGACCAGAACTCGCTGCGGACGGATTCCAAAGGGTCTTCGGCTGGCCATATGACTCTCCCCGTCCGTGTTGTATTTAAGCTGCCACGGTTTATTGAAACCTCAAGCGTACGTTTAGCAAATCCGTAAGCAACTGTAAACCGTCCGGAACGACTCGTTCCCGTATCGACCGCGCGGTGTGGCCCGAACGCCTCAGTTGCGAGCCGTTTCAGAACGGGGTGTCCCGGATTGCCGCTCGACGCCCGGCCACCCTGCCCCGGCTGGCGGTGCATCCGATGACAAACCTTTTTGTTGGCTGTCGGACCTGCGTTACGCTCCAGACCCCGCGGCGGCGCCCGCAGAACAACACTCAAGGGAAATTCATGGACCGCAGAGGCTTCATCAAGACAGCGGCGGCGCTGTCCCTGGCCGCATCCGCCGATGAGATCGCGGCTGCTGCCCCGGACCGTGCTTTCGATCCGACGGAGCAGTCGATCGCCTCCCTGCAGCGGGCTCTGGCCTCCGGCGCCGTCACGTCGGAGGCGTTGACAGCAGCCTATCTCGGGCGAATCTCGCGTTATGACCACCATGGTCCCGAATACAGATCGATCCTTACCCTGAATCCCGATGCGCTGGCGGCCGCGCGTACGCTCGATGCAGAGCGCAGGGCGAAGAAGCTGCGGGGGCCGCTCCATGGTCTTCCCATCGTCGTCAAGGACAATATCGAGACTCAGGATGCGATGGCGACGACAGCCGGATCCCTGGCGTTCGCGCGCTCGATGCGCACTGCCGACGCGCCGCTGGCCGCGCGACTACGCGCTGCCGGCGCGATAATCCTTGGCAAATCAAACCTGAGCGAATGGGCAAACTTCCGTTCGACCCGCTCTTCGAGCGGCTGGAGCGGCATCGGCGGCCAGACCCGAAACGCCTATGCCCGGGACCGCAATCCGTCCGGTTCCAGTGCGGGTTCCGGAGTTGCCGCCGCTGCGAGCTTCTGCACCGCCGCCATTGGCACTGAAACCAACGGCTCCATCCTGTCGCCATCCTCACTCAACGGTCTCGTTGGGTTGAAGCCCACCGTGGGCCTGGTGAGCGGAAAGGGAGTCGTACCGATATCGCCGCGGCAGGACACTGCGGGCCCGATGTGCCGCACCGTAACCGATGCCGCCACGCTCGCGGCCGTGATCGCCGAGCGCGCGATCGGATTCGGCGCGCATGGCAATGACCTGGAGGCGTTCCGGCTTCGCGGCGTCCGGATCGGCGGCCTGCCGGTACCGAAGTCGGCGCATCCGGTTACCGCACGCTTATACGCTGACGCGCGCGCGGTACTCCAGCAAGAGGGAGCCATGGTTGTTGACCTGAAATCGCCGCCGGCATTTGACGAGCACAACGATCCCGACCCCGAGTTCGAGGCGCTGCTGTATGAGTTCAAGGCCGCAATCAACGCCTATCTCGGGACCCTCGATCCGGCCGAGGTCGACTGCAAGACCCTGACCGACCTGATCGCGTTCAACCGGACGCACGCAGACGCCGAGCTCGTCATATTCGGTCAGGAAATCTTCGAGATGGCCGATGCGCATGGGCCGTTGACCGATCCTGCGTATCAAAAGGCGCTCGCGAGCCTGCAACGCACGGCCGATACCGAGGGGTTGGCGGCGCTGCTGGGGCAGCAGGGCGTGGAGATCCTGCTCTCACCGAGCAACGGGCCGGCTGAGCGGATCGACGAGGTGTGGGGCGACCGGCACGACGGCGGGTTTTCGCAAATCGCCTCCGCGGCCGCAATCGCAGGCTACCCTAGTCTCACCGTACCCGCGGGCGTCGTCGACGGACTGCCGGTCGGGATCACCCTCGTCGGGCATCGCAACCAGGATGGCCTGTTGCTGCAGGTTGCCAGAGCCTACGAGCGTGCGGCTAACGCACGCGTGCCCCCTCGTCTGGCGATCTGAGCGGTGATGTCTGCTGAAAGGGCCGCCTGAGCGGCCGGCTTTTTCGCGGGCAAAAACCACTTTTTTTGCTCGCGGGCGGACCCCCGCCGCGCGGTATGGTCTGCCGAAATTGCCGCAGGCAATTTCGGCCAATAAACTACAACGCGGCAAACTTGCGGGCATCGGCGGCCCAGGCCGGCGCGCGCTCGAGCGCGTCGGGCACCTCCCGCGGCTCGGATACAACCTCCCACATTCGGGCGTGGCGCACGTCCATGAAACGCTCGTCGATGGCTCGCGCGAGCAGCCCGAGCAGTGGATCGAAATAGCCTCGGGTGTTGACCAGTACGATGGGATTCAGATACAAGCCGAGCCGCTTCAGGGTGATCGCCTCCAGGAGCTCCTCGAGCGTGCCGGAGCCGCCGGGGAGGGCGATCGCCGCCTGGCTTCGGGTCAGCATCGCATGCTTGCGCGTGCGCATGTCCTCGACCAGCTCGAGCTCCGTCAACCCGCGGTGCCCCCATTCGAGGTCTGCCATGAAACGCGGCAGGATACCCACCACGCGGCCGCCCTTGCTCAAGGCGCCGTCGGCGAGGGCGCCCATCGAACCCGCGGCGCCTCCGCCGTAGACAATCTCGAAGCCTCGTCCAGCCAGAACGGCGCCGAGCGCAAATGCAGCCTCCCGGTACTCCGGGTGAGAGGTTCTGCTGGAGGCGCAGTAGACACAGACGGCGCGACGAGTGTTCATTGGCACGCGCTCCATTGTCATGCGCGGCGCGCCGGAAGGAAACCATGGATATCCCTGCTCGAGAGGGCGAGTCCGAAGGGCATCAGGGCGATTCCGGCACGGCGCACAGTTCGCGTATCAGCGCCGGACCGCGATAGATGAGCCCCGTGTAGAGCTGCAACAGGTCGGCGCCCGCCCGGCGTGTCGCGGAGCCCTGCGCCGCGCAAACGATCCCGCCAACGCCGATGATCGGGAAATCCGGACCCAGGTGCCGCCGCAAAGCGCTTACGACGCGAATGCTGCTAGCATGCAGCGGACGGCCGCTCAAGCCGCCGGCCTCCGCTGCAACGGGCGATCTCAGGGAAGCCGGCCGTGCGACCGTCGTGTTGGTTGCAACGGCGCCGTCCACCGCAAGCTCAGCGAGCTCACGCGCAATCTGCCCGAGCTGCTCATCGTCGAGATCCGGCGAGAGCTTCACCAGCAGAGGCACCCGTTTCGCGTGCAACGGCTGCAATCGCTCGCGCAGGCTCGCCAGCTCCAGAAACAGGGGCCGCAGAGCGTCCGGCGCCTGCAGGCCCCGCAGGCCCGGCGTATTTGGCGAGGAAACGTTGATCGTCACGTAATCGGCGACGCCATAGACGGTACGCAGGCAAGCCGCAAAATCCTTGACCGAGTCCTCCAGCGCAGTAGCGGAATTCTTGCCGATGTTGACTCCACAGACACCGGGATAGCGGCGCGCCTGCAGGCGGCGCGCGACGGCGGCGGCGCCATCGTTGTTGAATCCGAGGCGATTGATGAGCGCCTCGTCCGCGACCAGGCGGAACAGATTCGGCCGTGGATTGCCTGGCTGTGGCCGCGGCGTGACGGTTCCCACCTCGATGCAACCGAAACCCAGCCGCCCGAGCGCGTCGATATCGCGTGCGGACTTGTCGAATCCCGCCGCAAGCCCCACCCGGTTCGGGAAATGCAGGCCCAGCAGATCCAGACCTGGTCCCGTGAGCCCATAGCCGCGGCGCCCACCGAGCCGGTCGCCCGCTCGGAGCGCCGCCAGTGCGAGCGCCTGTGCCCGATGCGGGTCGAGGCGAAACAGCCAGGGGCGGATCAGCTCATACAACGGGCGCGCCCCGCGCACGCTCTACGTCTTTGCCGCCCGGGCGGCCGCGAGATCGAACGGCAGCTTGTGCAGTTTGATTCCAGTGGCCGCTCGTACCGCGTTGGCGACCGCCGGCGCGATCGGCGGCGTGCCCGGCTCACCCACACCCGAGGGCGGGCTCGTGGACGGCACGATGAAGACCTCGATCCGGCGCGGCATCTCGCCGATGCGCAGAACCTGGTATTGATGGAAGTTGGTCTGATCGACGTGTCCATCGGTCAGCGTGATATTGCCGTGCAAAGCCGCAGACAGGCCGTAGCCTATGCCACTTTGCATCTGTGCACGCACGACGTCCGGTGTGACCGCCGTTCCACAATCCACGGCGCACACGACACGATCCACCTTGATGGTGTTACCGGTCACCGTGACTTCCGCCACCTGCGCGACGACGGAGCCGAATGATTCGTGCACGGCCACGCCCCGTCCACGCCCCTGACCGTGCGGGAAGGGCTGATCCCAGCCCGCTTTTTCCGCCACGAGCTTCAGAGCAGCCGCGGACCGCGGATGCTTCCCGAGCAAGGCCAGGCGAAATGCCACCGGATCCTGTCCGGCAGCCTGCGCAAGCTCATCGATCGCAACTTCCTTGGAGAACGCCGTGTGCGAATGTCCAACGGAGCGCCACCAGAGCACGGGCACACGCACGTCGGGCTGCGCCCACGTGACATGTGCGTTTGCGATGTCGTACTGCTCCGCGGTGTTGCCTTCCACCGCGGTTGGATCGACCCCATTCTTGATCATGGACGCCATTGGGGTGCCCGCCATGATCGATTGGCCGACCAGGATCTGCTTTAGCGCGACCACCTGGCCGTCATGGCCCAGGCCCGCCGTGAGGCGATGGTAGTTCAGCGGCCGGTAGAGTCCGCCCGTGACATCGTCCTCCCGTGTCCAGATCAGGCGGACCGGATACCTGCCGCCCGTCGCCTTGGCGATGGACACCACCTCGGAAATGTAGTCCGAGCCCGCGTTGGCGCGCCGCCCGAACGAGCCCCCGGCGGCGAGCGTGTTGATGGTCACCTGCTGCGGCTTCAGGCCCGCGATTGCCGCGGCATTCATCTGGTCCACCGTCTGGAACTGGCAACCGGCCCAGATCTCGCAGCGGCCGGGACTGAGCCTGCACACGGCCGTCAGCGGCTCCATGGGAGAGTGGGCCAGATACGGAAATTCGAACTCGGTCTCGATGACTCGCGCGGCCTTGCCGAGAGCCGCGTCCGCGTCGCCACGCGCCACCGCGGTAGCCGCGCCTTTGGCGCGGCTCAGCGATTTGTACTCCTTGAAGATCTGGTCCGTCCCACGCTTCTCTGCGGCGGATTCGTCCCACGACACCTTCAAAGCCTCCCGGCCCTTCTTCGCCGACCACATGTCGCGCCCGACAACGGCCACACCGCGGGGAATCTGCACTACGTCAACGACCCCGCGGACAGCTTTTGCCGCTGCCGCATCGAATGATTGCACCTTGCCGCCGAAACGGGGCGGCCGCGCGACTACCGCGGTCATCATGTCCGGCAGCATCACATCGATGGCGAATTGCTGCCTGCCGCTGGATTTCGCGCGACTGTCCAGCCGCGGCAGCTGTTCGCGGCCGATCAGCTTGAATTGGCCCGGATCCTTGAGCTTGATGTCAGTCGGCACGGGCAGCTTGCCGGCGCTCCCCGCGAGCTCGCCAAACGTCGCCTGCTTGCCGGAAGCGTGCCGGAGCACGCCGTCGCTCACGGTGATCTCGCTGGCCGGCACGTGCCAACGTGCCGCGGCGGCCTGGACCAACATGGCTCGAGCGGATGCCCCGGCGTGACGCAGCTGATCCCACGAATTCGCCATGGACGTGGAACCCCCCGTCCCCTGCATGCCACCGCGCGGGTCGAAGGCGAGGTTTCCATACAGGGGTACCTGTGCTGGGGAGCTTTCCACGCGCATCTGCTCCCAGGAGGCATCGAGCTCCTCGGCTACGACTGCGGGCAGTCCGGTCCAGACACCCTGGCCTGCCTCGACGTGCTTGCAGATTACCGTTACGGTGTTGTCAGGGTCGATCCGCACGAACGGCATCGAGAGCGCCGTTGCCCCACCCGCGGCGGCGCCGGGTGCGGCGGGTCCCGATGCGGAGCCGCAGCCCGATAAGCTGATTCCAAGCGTCAAGCCGGTACCGCTGATCGCAGTGAGCCGCAGAAATTCCCGCCGTGTCAGGCCCGGGGCGGACGGCGGCGATCCTATGGGGGACAGGTTGTCGTGGTTTCTGAAATACATGATTCGACCCTCGAATATTCCGGGCACGCCTCCGATGCAGCAGCGCCCACTCGGACGCGCGTTGCTCAGCTCCTGGCTGCAGAGACGGGCAGCGCCTGTGCCGCTTCGTGAATCGCGGCGCGAATGCGCACGTACGTGGCGCACCGGCAGATATTGCCCGCCATCGCGGCGTCGATGTCCGAATCGGTCGGCTTCGAATTGCCCGCCAGCAGCGCGGCTGCCGACATGATCTGGCCGCTCTGGCAATAGCCGCATTGCGGCACGTCGAGATGGATCCAGGCGCTCTGCACCGCCTTGCCGGCATCGGTGGCCAGTCCTTCGATAGTGGTCACGCTCTTGCCCGCCACCGCCGAAATGGGCGTCACGCATGAGCGAGTCGCCTGGCCGTCGATGTGAACGGTGCAGGCGCCGCACAACGCCATTCCGCAGCCGAATTTGGTGCCCGTGAGCGCCAGGTGATCGCGAATGGCCCACAGCAGCGGCATGTCCGGATCCACGTCCAGCTCGCGAGGTTGATTGTTCACTGTCAGTTTGATTGCCATGAGGCGATCTCCGTCATTCTCCACTGGCCGACCTGGACGGTGGGGGCGAACCCCCGCTTGCCGCCAGCCTGTAGCGGTCAAACCATGCGATCGTCGCGCTGGCCTTGGCGGCGGATTGCGACGGACGCGCCGCGAGCCCTCCGTGGGATGCACCAGGCACCTTGACCAGTGCCGTAGGAATACCGCGGAGCTGCAGCGCTTCATAATACTGCTCCGACTCGCTCACGGGGGTACGGTAGTCTTCCCCGCCCACGACCACCATCGTCGGTGTGGTCACGTTGCCGACGAGCGATAGTGGCGAATGCTTCCAGTAGGTCTCCGGATCCTCCCACGGAAACTTCGCGAACCAGTATTTGCGCACATAGGCGGCGATGTCGGTCGTCAGGGCAAAGCTCCCCCAGTTGATCACGGGCTTCTCCGTGGCAGCGGCCCGGAAGCGATGTGTACTGCCCACGATCCAGGCGGTCAGCACGCCGCCACCGGAGCCGCCGGTGACGAACAACTCGTCGGGGTCCACGGATCCCGTGGCGACCGCCGCGTCCACCGCGCTCATGAGATCGTCATAGTCATGGCTTGGATAGTCGTGCTGGATCAGGTTCGCGAATTCCTCGCCGTAGGAAGTCGAGCCGCGCGGGTTGGCGTAAAGCACGACATAACCTGCAGCGGCGTATAGCTGGTCGTCGGTTGAAAACACGGGCCCGTAGCTCGCGTACGGACCGCCGTGGATCTCGAGGATGAGCGGATACTTGTGCTGCGAGTCGAAGTTCGGCGGAGTGACCAGCCAGGAGTCGATTGGACGCTTGTCCGTCGATGAGGTCACGGCCAATGGCTTGACCGCTGCGAGCTTCCGGACAGCGAACAGATCATCGTTCAGCCGGGTGAGCCGCGTGACACGGGTGCCGCGCGCAATGGAAAGGTCCGACGGATGCTCCGGGGATCCGTCAGTGAATGCGACCACCCCGTTGGACGAGACGCTGAACTCGCCCCCGGTGTAAGGGCGATCCAGGCCGGATCCACTCAGTCCTTGCGCGATGGCCTGCAGGCGGCCATCGAGACTGAGCCGGGCCACCTTCGTCAGCGCCTTGTCCGTGTACTGCGCATACAGGCTGTGGCCATCGGCAGCCCACTGCGCATCCTCGATTGATCGATCGAGTGCGTCGCTCAGCGAGTGCGCGTTGTGCCCGTCGCGGTCCATGACGTAGAGGCGGACATTCTGGTAGCCCAGTCGGCGGTCCTCGAAGCCGAGGTAGGCGATCCGTTTGCCGTCGGGGGAAACGCGCGGCGCGCTATGGGGGCCGACTCGATCCGTCAGCGCCGTCACGGTCGCATCGGCGACCGTGACTTGATAGATCTGCGACTGGACGGGATCGCGCTGCCAGCCTGCGGTGCGGTTGCCACTCACCAGGACGGACCGGCCGTCGGCGCTCCACGATAGCGGCCCTTCCTCGTTGAATGCGCCGAACGTCAGTTGCCGAGGGAAGCCGCCATCTGCTGACACGACGAACACATGCAGGAAGCCAGGCTTGAGATAGCCCTCCCCATCCGCGCGATACTTGACATCCGTGATGACCGTGAGCGGCTCGGCCCAGTTGGCCCCTTCCGGCTTGGGCGGTGCCTTGCCGAGGCTGGGTTTCTGGTCGAGCGTGAGCATGATGAAGGCGATCGAGCGGCCGTCGGGAGACCACTGCAGGTCGTTCGGCGCCTGCGTGAGATCCGTGATCGCCGCCGCCTGGCCGGTCTGAATCCAGCGCACATAAAGCTGCGAGCGCCCTGCCGCGGCGCTCGAAACATACGCGAGACGCTTGCCATCCGGCGACCAGCGCGGCGCATAACTCGATCCCGGTCCCGTAGCGAGCGGTGTTTGTGTGCCGGTGTCGGCGTCGACGAGCCAGATCGAGCGTCTCGGCCGGTCGGACATGATCTCGTACGTCTGGCGCACATAGGCGATGGCATGGCCATCGGGACGGATCTGCGGATCGGTCACGCACTGCAGGCTGAAGATGTCCCGCCCCTCGAACACGTGCGACGGCGCCTCCGCAGGCGCTGCCGCGACTGTGCCCGCAACGGCCGTCACGACAATGAAGGTCAACGCGATGCGACGCATGAAGACTCCCTGAGTTAGAGCTGCGCAGACCTAAGGCGATCACACCAATCCCTCGCGAGGACTTTGCCAGACCCGCCGCAGGTGGGTTGCGATTATAGGGGCTGCGCTGCGCGCCGTTAGCGCGCTTCAATCATAACTTTTCCGAAGCGCCTCTGGCGGCCCGCGTAATCGGCGAGCGCCGCCTGCAGGCCGGCCGCTCCGAAATCGGGCCACATGCAATCCGTGAAGTAGAGCTCCGCGTACGCGCACTCCCACAGCAGGAAATCGCTGAGCCGTTGCTCGGCGCCGGTGCGGATCAGCAGATCGACGGCTCCCGCCGGCGCCGAAGAGTGATCGACCTGGTCGAGCAGGTCGTGAAAGTGCTGCAGATCGAGCGAGTCGGCCCGCTGCACGCGACGCGCCGCTTCGAGGATGCTGTGTTGCGCGGAATAGTCCACCGCAATCCGCAGGTGCAGCCCGTTGCAGGCAGCCGTCAAACGCTCGCACTGCTCTATCGCACGCACGAGAGTTGCGCTCAGGCGGTCGCGGCGCCCGATGATGTTGATCCGGATGGACTGCTCCACGCACCGCTGCGTCTCAGTCATCAGATAGCGTTGCAGCAGACGCATGAGCGCGGCGACCTCCGCACCGGGCCGGCCCCAGTTGTCCGCGGAAAAGGCGTACAGGCTCAGCGCGCGAAGGCCGGCACCCGCGGCCGCTTCGACGATCCCAGTCACCGCCCTCGCTCCCTCGATGTGGCCCGCCGTGCGCGGCAGCCCGCGCCGCTGTGCCCAGCGCCCGTTTCCATCCATGATGATCGCAACGTGCACGTTATGCATTCAGGAGCACTTTGCTTGACAAAGTCCGGCGCCGCGGCAAAGTCATGCCTTGCGGGTCGCCTTGATCACCGCTTCGATGTGCTCCAGATAGCGGTGCAACGCCTTCCTCCCCACGGGTGTCAGGCGGTATTCGGATTTCGGCCGGCGTCCCTGGAAGGACTTCGCGCACGCGATGTAGCCGGCTTCCTCCAGCTTGCGCGCGTGCGCGCTCAGATTACCGTCGCTCACTTCGAACAGCGCCTTGAGCTCGTTGAACGTGAGCTGCTCCTCCACCGCCAGCGCGCTCATGATCCCCAGCCGCACTCGCTCGTAGACGAGGCGATCGAATCTTGCATCCTCGCCGCCGCGCGCCGCCGAATGCACGGAAATCGGCCTCGCAGGTGGGCGGGGCTCCTCGCGCCGGGAGGCGGCCCTGTTGGCGGCAGGTTTATGCGGCATGGTTCGTCCGTCCGATCAGGATGCCGAACAGCAGATGCAGCGCGCCGAATCCCAGGCCCAGCGTGAAGTTGTGCCAGCGTGGCGGCAGCTCGAATGCGACCAGGCCATAGGCCACGAAGAGGCCGCCCATGGTCGCGATCAGACGGACGATCGCTGCGCTGGTCATCAGGCTCGCTGAAAGCACCGCGCACCCGTAGAGCAGCAGCCACATGCCGGGGATCAACGAGCTCTGCCCTGCCTGCCACAGGACACCGGTCAGCACGGCGCCTGCCAGCAGCGCAGGGCACAGGGACAGCACGAACTTCCGCGCCGGACCCCGGTAGAGCGTGAATCCCCTGGCCGGCTGCCGCGCGACCAGTAAAACACCCAGGGCGGAGGCCGCCATGGCAGCCGCGAGCCAGATCTCGAGCCAGTAGCCGCCGAAGCCCGGAATCGACGCGATGACCGTCGCGACGACACCGACGGCGCCCATGGCAATGCCGGCAATCCCCGGGACGGCGAACGACCCGGCCGCCTCGATCGAGGCGCGGATGTAATTGAGGGTCCCCAGCGCGTGGCTGTCCATCGCAACCGTATTGTTCGGTCTCGGCATGCGGTGACCTCTGCCTCGCTTGTGACGCGCACGGGACTGTATTGGCGGCGTGCTGAAGCGTCAAGTACTTTGCGTTTCAGAGCAACTGAGGGGCCGCGTACGGCGCAGGCCGGTTACGAATCCGCTCAAAAGGCGCTTTTGACCACGCCGTCATCGACCCGCAGCGCGGCGCCGCCCGCTGCCATGCGCCCGCGCCCGCCAGGAGAGCTTGTGCACCCCCGGATACGGCTGTAGATTTCCGCCGGGCGCTGCACCAACATTCGATTCCCACGGCTTGCGCGTCGCGCACATGCTTACCCAGGATTCGATAATCGCCATCACCGGACTGTTCATAGTCGGGATGATCTGGCTTCGTACGCGGATGCAATACACTCGCCGCGGACGCGGCGCGCTGCGGCTCGAGCGCGCAGGGCTGCTCTACTTCGCCTCCGCCTTGGCGGTGCTCCTCGCCGGTTGGATTGCGGCGCCATCGCTGGGCCGCGCGCTTTGGCCCGGCACAGCGGCGACCCCGACTCTGATGCGAGTTGTGTGGTATCTGGCCACCTACTATCTCTTCATCGTCGTCCACCGTGTTCTGCGGGCCCGCGGCACGGCCGTATTCACGTATCGCGACGAGCCCGCCCGCTGATCACAGCGGCGCGTGGATCACCCTTGCCGCTGCCTGTTCACCGCAATCGCGATCTGCAGCTCGTCGGGGAGTGGGCATATTGATTGCGACACTGCAATACGGCCCGCCGGATGAAGGAGATGAGCATGAGCAGGTTGGGTTACATCGCGATTGCGATCGCATTTGCACTGGCCAGCGCCGCGGCAGCTCGAGCGCAGACGTCGCCGGATACTCCAGGTGCCTCAAGCACACCGGCGCCACCGCACAACTGAGCTCGCACAACTGAGCTCGCACAACTGAGCCCGCGCAACTGAGCCCGCACGGGTCTGGGGCAGCCTCAATCCTCCACGATCCATCCGCGCCGCCGCGCAGCGTTGAGGAATTCACGCACATCGACTGCGAAGCTGTCGTCCTTGGAGCGCGGAAGCACCCGGGCGATGATCTGCTCCCGCGTCAACGTGCCATCGCACAGCGCCAGGATGGCGGCTGCACTTTCGTTAAGTTGCACGATGCCCGCGGGGCCGGCCAGGAAATGGCCGTCCCCCGCGGAGTCTTTCTGTAATTGGCGTCCCGAAGCGAGCCGAACCCTGCTGGGACGAGACGCTGCTTTGTCCTTCATCTCCTGGCTCCGCCACGCGCGGACTGACGTTCCGTCGCGAACGGCAAAACTGCGCGAAGGTGCTTTCGCGCAGCAACCGGTCGTGCAAGGTCCGGGCCAGAGGTTCGTTCAGCCAGGCAGGGCGCGCATCACGTGCCGTGCGCCAGAGGGATCGCGTGGCGCTTCATTCTGCGGTAGAGCGTGTTGCGGCTCATGCCGAGCTGGGCAGCCACACGTGTCATGTTGCCGTGGCATTCTGCAATCACGCGCATCAATGCCGCTCGCTCGGCAGCTTTCAGCGGGTTCACCTGCACGCTGGCCGTCTCGCCGCCCGGTGCGCGCACTCCCTGGAGCAGGGATGCCACGGATCCTGGTTCGGCGGCGCTGTTCGCATCCGTCTCGCGAATCTCCCGCGGCAGATCGATCCCGCGTACCACGCCCCCCTCGCAGATCGCGAGTGCCGTGCGAATGACGTTGCGCAGCTCGCGCACGTTTCCCGGCCAAGGATAGGCCAGCAGGCGCTGCAGCGCGTCCATCTCGATGGCAGCGGGCCGGCCATTGCCCGTCTCCACCGCCAGCGCGTGATGAATGACGCGCTCCTTGTCCGCCCGGTCGCGCAGCGCCGGCAGCTCGAGTGTGATGCCATTCAGGCGGTAGTACAGATCCTCGCGAAACGTGCCGTTGGCGATCATCTCCCGCAGGTTGCGATGGGAAGCCGCGAGCACATGCAGGTCCACCTTGATCGCCGTCTCGCTGCCGAGCGGCACGATCTCCTGCTCTTCCAACACCCGCAGAAGCCGCGTCTGCAGCGTCAACGGCATGTCCCCGATCTCATCGAGAAACAGCGTTCCACCGGCGGACTGCAATATCTTGCCGCGCATGCCCTCCTTGCGCGCCCCGGTGAACGCCCCGGATTTGTAGCCGAACAGCTCGCTTTCGATCAGCGTCTCCGGTATCGCCGCGCAATTCACTGCAATAAACGGCCTTTCCGCGCGCCGGCTGACGAGATGCATCGCGTGTGCGAACGCTTCCTTGCCCGAGCCGGTGGGTCCTTGAATGAGCACGGAGACGCCGGAATCGGCGATGCGATATGCGCTGCGCACGTTGCGCAGCATCTGCGGGTCCTCGCCCGCCAGATCCTCCAGCGTCAGGGCATGTTGGGAAGCCCTGAAGGCCGCCAGGACAACGTCGCGCTCCGGTGCCACAGAGCGTGCCGTGGAAGCGCCGATGCGGTGAACACGAAATGTCCCCTTCAACACCGCATTGGATTTCTCGTGCAGGATTGACCCGCTGGCGTCCGTGAGCAGCAGCGCACAGTCGGCCGCACCGATGCGCTCATAGAGTTGGTCCAATTCGAGGATGGCTGTCGCGATCAGCTCATCGCCCTGCGCGCGCGCGCACTCCGGCGGCTGCGCGGCGGGTTCAGCCGGATCGTTATCCGGACGCCCGAGCTCGGTCGGGCGCCTGTTTCCCGTTGCGTTTGCCATACGAATTTCCCCTCGAACAGTCCCTGTTCCGCAGCAACCGTGTCGTGACAGTGTCACGGTAGAGAAACACGTAGCACGGCTCACTGCAAGCCCCGTTTAAGCGGTTCAACGGCCGGCCCGGGGGCCGCCGCGAGCGCATTGGCGGCCCGACCCGTTCCATTAGCGTGACAACTTTGTATCAAACAACCCTTCAAATGGAACAGCTTGACGAGTTCGGGGGCGCTTGTGTTGCGCGCACGACACGCGCGCGGCGCAAGGATTGTGAGTTGGCATGGCGGTTGCAGCCGCAACCACGCCGCCGTCGCGGGGTATGAATGTGGCAGCGCGTAACGCGACGCAACAACTCTCGGTGAGCGCGCACCGCCGACAAACTCGAAGGACGCTCCCATGAAACATCAACATATCGGCTTTTCCGTCGCAGCCGCGCTGGCAGCAGTCTTTGCTGTGCCGGCACATGCCATTGACATGACGGCCGGCGACTGGAAATTCTCGGTCGACGGCAACGTCAACGTGGATTACATCTATTCGAAGTGCGAAAACACGCCCGCGGCCATCGTCACGGTCGGCGGTGCATGCACTCGATCGGTGAACAGCAGCAGCGTATCCAACGTCGGCAACGGCCTGCTCCCGGCGGCGATCACGTTCGGCATGAGCACCACCCAGGCCGGTCTCGACATCGCGGCGCACTTTGGCTTCTATCCGGGCATCGCCACGAACGACGGCGGCAGCCCCAATCTGCAGGCGACCACGGGCGGCCCCACCAACGTGGCGCTGGGAACGACCGGACTGGATATTCGCCAGGTCTACATGACCTTCGGCAACAAGGACATCGGCACCTTCACGCTGGGTCGCAATTTCGGACTGTTCGGGTTCGATGCCATCATCAATGACATGACGCTGCCCGGCGTCGGTGTTGCCGGCTCCGAATCGACCGCCCAGCCGGCGAACACGTCGCTCGGCTCGATCGGGTTCGGTTACCTGTATGTCGACACGCTCGCGCAGATCGACTACACGAGTCCGGACTTCGCCGGCTTCAACTTCACGCTCGGCATCTTCGATCCGGTCAACTCGCTGACCGAGCCCGGCACGGCCATACCGAAGACCGCTCCCGGCTTTCATGGCAAGGTGACCTTCACGATGCCGCTGGCAGGCGAAGGGAACAAGCTGTATCTGTCCTCGTCCGGCATCGTGCAGAAACAGAACTACGACGTCGGCGGTGTTGCCGGTGATTTCTCCAGCCGCGGCGTCGACTTTTTCGCGAAGCTGGATCTGAGCGGCTTCGAGTTCGCGGGTTCTTACTATCACGGCAACGGCATGGGCACGACCGGCCTGTTCATCCTGGCGGATGACGGCCTGGGCCACGCGCGCAAGTCCGATGGCTACCTGCTGCAGGCAACCTACGCCCTGGGCCAACTCAAGCTGGGCGTGAACTATGGTGCCAGCAATCTGGACTTCGCCAGCGCCCCGGACGCGGCGACAACGCCGAATCTGCTGAGCAGGAACAGCAAGTTTACCGAGGGCGCGTACTACTCGCTGACCAAGAACCTGACCCTGCTCGCGGAGCTCAGCGAGGTGAAGACCCAGGCGCACAACGATGCGGAGAACAAGAGCACCAACTTCAACGTCGGCGCATTCATGTCGTTCTGATCGCGCGCAATAGCGGCGAACGCTTCGCAGGCGCGTCATCCGCAAAGCGGGTGGCGCGCTTTTTTTTCAGTACAACAGCGGGATGAGCGCGGGAACCTCGGCACTGTAGCGCGCATATTCGTCCTTGAACATCTCGCGCATCCAGCGCTCTTCCAGCCGCAGCTTGCGCACGAACGCTCCGACCACGAACGCAAGGGCCAGCAATGCCCGCATCTCGCCTCGAGCGATTGCGCAACCGAGCAGCGCGACGAGCAGCCCCGTGTAGATGGGATGGCGCACCCAACGATAGGGTCCGCTTGTGACGAGCTCATGCTCCTGCTTGAGTGTCACAGCGGCACTCCAGTTGGTCGCCAGGTGACGGCGCGCCCAGACCGTCAAGCTCAGCCCGAGCAGCAGCAGCGCCACTCCGATCCAGTATTCAGCCGGTCCCCGCGGCAGTATCCGGATCGAGAGCCAGGTCCAGGAAGCGGCGTTCTGCGTCCCGATCAATATCGCTCCGATCATCAGCGGTACGACGTGGGACAGGCGCGATGCCAGGGACTCGGCACGCTCGGTTGTCTTGGTGCGCTGCGAGGCGATCCACCAGTACGCCACCCAGCAGATCCATATGAAGCCGATGAACGACCCGTAGTATCGGTCGGAAGACATCGGGCGAGTTTAGCGCCTATGAACCGATGCGCAGCGGCGCAACGAAAATGGGCGTACTGGTCGGTTGGCCGTACAATGGAGTCGAATGCTGTACTGCAAGGCAAAGCGCGACACGCCATGCCCCATACGACACCGGACCAGATTACCGAATTCGATCCCGAAGAGGTCAAAGAGCTGCTCGATGCCGGACGCATCCTGTTGATCGACGTGCGCGAGCCCGTCGAATTCGCGGCGGAGCGGATTCCTGGTGCCCTGCTGTATCCGCTATCCACTTTCGACGTGACTCAGCTTCCGCCCGATGAGCCGCGCCGGATCGTCTTCCAATGCGCAGCCGGCGGACGCTCGCTCACGGCAGCGCGACAACGCCTGGCAGAGGGCCATGCGGCAGCGCACATGGCCGGCGGCATCTCGGAGTGGAAGGCGGCCGGTTTGCCGACCCTCCGCATAGATCCGCGCACGGGACGTGCGATTGGGTGAATATCCGCGCTCCATCCGCTCATTCGTCATACGCGGTGGACGGGTCACCGAGGCCCAGGAGCGAGCGCTCGAGTCGCTGTGGCCGAAATATGGCATCGCCTTTGAGCCCGGTGCGCTGGATTTCGAGGCGACCTTCGGGCGCCGGGCGCCTCGAACCGTGGAGATCGGCTTCGGTAACGGTGAGAATCTGGCGGCGCTCGCGGCCGCGCACCCGGAGCGCGACTATCTAGGCATCGAAGTCCACCGTCCCGGTGTGGGACGGCTGCTGCTGGCGCTCGAACAGCGGCTGCTGCCGAATGCGCGCCTGATCTGCCACGATGCCGTCGAAGTTCTCGGCCGGCAGATTGCGAGCGGAACGCTCGACGAGGTGCTGATCCTGTTTCCGGATCCCTGGCCGAAGAAGCGCCACCACAAGCGGCGGCTGCTGCAGGCGCCGTTCGTGGAGTTGGTGGCCGATCGGCTGCGGGCCGGAGGGATGCTGCGCATCGCAACCGACTGGCAACCTTACGCGCAATCGGCACTGGATGTCCTGAGTGCAGATCCGCGGCTGTGCAATCTGGCGCCGGACGGAAAGTTCATCCCCAGGCCGGCCGAGCGGCAGCCGACCCGTTTCGAGATGCGCGGCGAGCGGCTGGGTCATGACGTCTGGGATCTTGCATTCAGCCGCCGGTAACGAACGCATGACGCAGGCCGTCCATCACGAACTGCACCGCCAGCGCCCCAAGGATCACGCCCGAGAGCCGGCCGGCTACATTGGCCCCCGTCACGCCTAGCCCGCGCATCAGCGGGTCCGCAAGCCACATCAGCGCCAGGGAGATCGCCAGAACGACCGCCACCGCCGCCAGCAGACCCACGAACAGTGCGGTCTGGCCCGCGATATGGACCGGGCCGAACCACAACAGGATCGTGGCCAGCGCACCGGGTCCGGCGATGAACGGAAAAGCGATGGGGAACACCGAGATGTCGGCGCGGCGGCGGCTCTCCGCCTGCTCATCGCTCGAGGTCCGTGTCCCCGACTCCCGTGCGAAGACCATTTCCAGCGCCAGCAGGAACAGCAGCAGGCCACCGAAGATGCGGAACGCCTCCAGACTGATGCCCAGCAGTCCGAGCAGAAATGTCCCACATACGGCAAACACCACCAGGATGACGGCCGCGATGAGCACCGCCTTGAGCGCCATCCGCCGCTTGTAGACCCCGGTCGCGCCCGTCGTCAGCTCGCTGAACAACGGAATGAGCGAGACCGGTTCCACGACGACGAAGAACACGACAAAAAACTTCAACGGCTGCTCGAGCATGGGGCCTCGTGGGGAACTCAATAATCTCTTGAAAGCGCCACACGTCAGGTGCAACATCGAGCGGCACTGAGGGTCCGTGCGCTGCAGAGCATAACAGCGCTGCGCGGACCCGCGAAGCCGTGCTGCGCGTTCATCAGGTACGCGCGATCCGAAGCACGAAGGATCGGCTTTCCGGAGGGTGTACATGATGACTCCACATCCAGGCATCGGCGAGTGGTATCGCCACAGTGGCGGCCAGTTGTTCGAGGTCGTGGCGTTCGACGAAGACGACGGCACGATCGAGATCCAGTACTTCGACGGCACGGTCGAGGAGATGGACACCGAAGACTGGGAGGGTCAGTGGGCAGACCGCGCGCTTCAGGCGGCGCAGCCTCCAGAGGACTGGACCGGGTCGGTAGACGTCGAATCCACCGACGACGCCACTAGCGGCGCCGACATTTCCGGTGACGAGGGGGGCAACCTGCGCGCGAGCTCGCTGGACGGCATCGATCTCTTCGAGTAGTCACGGGGCCGGCTCCCCAAGCGCGCCGGGTTCGACGTCATCGGCGAGCAGCACGAATCCCGCTTCGACTTTGAGCGGTATGAGCTGCAGAGAGCGGCCGGCACACGGCCCCGCCACACAGTAGCCCGTAAGCTTCTCGAACAGGGCACCGTGCGATGAGCACAGGACGAGCGCGCCGTCCGGCGTGAGGAACCGATGCGGACCCAGATTGAGCGGATGGCCCGCGTGCGGGCACCGATTGACATAGCCACGCACTTCCTCACGGTTGCGCACGACGAAACCGCGCAGCGGCCAATCGCCGCTCCCTATCGTGAACCCGCGCGCGCCATGGTCATCGAGGTCAGCCAGCCGGCAGATCACACGCTCCAGATCCAAATCATGCACTACCGGCATCGATGCTCGCTCCAGGCGCGTCGCAGGATCGCCGTGGCACGGCAAACACGCTCCGGCGCATGAGGAAGTACAACAGGATCAGACCCGGCAGGCTCAAGGAAGCCGTGTAGACGAAGAAAGCGGTGTAGCCGACGTGGTCGACCACGAATCCTGAAACGCCCTCGAGGATTTTTCCAGGCAGCGCGTACAACGACGTGAACAGGGCGTACTGCGTCGCCGTGTATTTTGGACTGGTCAGACTCGAAAGGAACGCGATGAGGGCAACGCCGTGCATGGCCTGGGCGAGATTGTCCAGGCCGTTGGCAAGGCCAAGACCCAGCAGGGTGGGCGCATGTGTCGTGCTCAGGGCGGCGAATCCCAGATTCGACAGCAGCATCAGGACACTGCCGATGACCAGCGAGCGCAGCAGGCCGTGTCTGGCGATCACGGCACCGGCGATGAACACCCCGACTATCGACATTGCCAGGCCGTAGATCTTCACGACCGTGGCGATCTGAGACAGCGTGTAGTGATGATCGATGTAGAAGGGATTCACCATCGATCCCATCGTGAATTCCGTCAAACGGTAGACGCCGATGAAGGCGAGTGTCAGAACCGCAAGCCCGAAACGATACCGGCCAAAGAAATCGGCAAGCGGAGCAATGACCGAGACGATGAACCACTCACCCACGCCGCGCATCCACTCGGGCCAATGCGCCCTACGCTCGAGCCATTCGATCACGCGTGCTTCGCGTCGGGTCGAATCTTGACTCGTCCTGGGATGAGGCTCGCTGATCAGAAGCGTCGTGATCATCCCCACCGCGACCAGCGCCGTCATGGTCGAGTAACTCGCTGACCAACCCGCATGGGCGGCGATCGTCAGAGCGCCGGCGCTTCCGGCAATCAGCGCTACCCGGTACCCGACCTGGTAAGCCGCCGCCATCGCGCCCTGAAGTGCCACCGGCGCGGATTCGATGCGCCACGCGTCCAAGGCGATATCCTGGGTCGCCGCACAGAAGGCGACGAACAATGCCGAAAGCGCCATCGACCGCACTCCGGCAGCCGGATGCCCGGAAGCCAAACTGAACAGTCCCACGCCGATCCCCAGTTGAGCCAGCAGCATCCAGCTGCGGCGACGGCCGAGCAGGCGATGCAGAATCGGCAGTTGCAGACGATCGACCACGGGGGCCCAGAGGAATTTGATCGAATACAGAATGCCGACCCACGCGAGCATGCCGATGGTCGAACGCTGCACGCCCTCCTGGCGCAACCAGGTGGATAAAGTATTGAACACCAGATAGAACGGCAGGCCTGCGGAGAAGCCGAGAAACAACATCGACATCACGCGCGGCTGGACGTAGATGAGCAATGCATCGACCCAGCTGCCGGCGGGGGCGTCTTTTCGCGGGTTGCCAGCGGGGAGGTTCGTGCCGTTCTGCGCAATCATCGAGCAATCATAGCGTCACGGCTACGGGCGCGCGCTGTGCGGGCGTTGACAGTGTGAGGCGTGCAGTGCACCGTCTCGGCCTCTTCCCTTGCAGCGCTGACCCCTCTCATGCAGGAGTACCAGCTGAATTTCATCGAGCTCGCCCTGGCGCGGGACGCCCTGCGCTTCGGCAGCTTCAAGCTCAAGTCCGGGCGCGAGAGTCCCTACTTCTTCAATGCGGGTCTGTTCAGCGACGGCACGGCGGCGGCGGTGCTCGGCCGTTGCTATGCCGCGGCAATCAGCCACTCGGGAATCGAATTCGACATGCTGTTCGGACCCGCCTACAAGGGCATCCCGCTCGCCACCGCCACGGCGATCGCTCTCGCCGAACATCACGCCCGCAATGTGCCCTACGCCTTCAACCGCAAGGAAGCGAAAGCCCACGGTGAAGGCGGCACGATTGTCGGCAGCCCGCTTCGCGGCCGGGTGCTCATCGTGGACGACGTGATCACGGCGGGCACGGCCATTCGCGACTCGCTCGATCTCATTCGGGCCGCCGGCGCCCAGCCGGTGGCGGTGGCGCTCGCCCTCGACCGCCAGGAGCGCGGCCAGGGCCAACTCTCCGCGGTGCAGGAAATCGAGGCGCAGCACGGGTTGAAGTGTGTGAGCGTCGTCACACTCGCCGATCTCATCCAGGTGCTCTCGAGGCCCGCCGCGGGCCAGGTTCGTATTTCTGCCGAACAGCTCACATCGCTACGTGCCTACAGACAGCGTTATGGAGTCAGTTGACGCTTGCCATGCGGGCAGGCTCGTCAGAATATGGTCACCAAGGATTTCTTGAGGGGCATTTGATGTCGGATCAGGCACCGCGCCTGGCGCTCGGTCTGCTGCTCGCGCTCGCCGGGTTCCCGCCCATGGCGGCCGGCGCTGCAGGCGGCAGCACGGTCAAGGACAAAGGTGTGGCCTACCGGTGGGTCGACGAGCAGGGCCTCGTGCATTACGGCGACCGCATCCCGCCGCAGTATGCGCAGAAAGAGCGCGAAGTGCTCAACAGCCAGGGCGTGGAAGTCCGCAAGCTCGATGCGCAGAAGTCCCCCGAGCAGCTTGCCGCGGAAGCTCGCGTGCAACAGGGGATCGTCCGTCAGAAACAGCACGACAGCTTCCTGATGACGACGTACACCTCCGTCAAGGACATCGAGGCGCTGCGGGATGTGCGCCTGGATCAGTTGCGCGGCCAGCGGGTTGCCGCCGAGCAATACGTCGACAGCCTGCACTCGCGCCTCAGCGCGCTCCAGAGCCGCGCGCTGCGGTTCAAACCCTACAACTCGCGAACGGAAGCCCGCCGCATGCCGGATGATCTCGCCGAAGATCTGATCCGGACGCTCAACGAGCTCCATACGCAAAGCGGCGTGCTGGTCACCAGGGGCGAGGAAGAGACCGCGCTCAAAGCGCAATTCCAGGCTGACATCGAGCGCTACCAGCAGTTGCACGCGGCGCACGCTCAACAGCAGCAATAAGTGTCGTGGCCGGCCGGAGCGCCATGCCGCCGCACACGGCCTTGCGCCGCGCGATCCCCCTCAACCGCTGCCTGAATGCCCGAAGCCGCCCGCGCCGCGGCTGCTGGCCGCAAAACTCTCGACGATCTCGAGCTCCACCTGCGCAACGGGGACCACGACGAGCTGCGCGATGCGCTCCCCGGGGCGGATCGTGAACGGCTCGCGGCTGCGATTCCAACACGACACCATGAGCTGTCCCTGATAGTCCGAGTCGATCAGCCCGACGAGATTGCCCAGCACGACGCCATGCCTGTGCCCCAGTCCGGAGCGCGGCAGGACCAGGGCCGCGAGCTGCGGATCCTCGATATGGATGGCCAGCCCCGTGGGAATCAGCTCGGCTTTGCCGGCCTCCAGCAGCAAATCACGGTCGAGGCAGGCGCGCAGATCGAGCCCGGCGGACCCCGTGGTGGCATAGGCGGGAAGCGGGAATTCGTTCCCGATGCGTCCATCCAGGATGCGCACCTTGAGCGGGCGCGGCCCGGCCGGACTCATGCGAGTGCTGTGCCGCGCTGGGCGACGCCTGCGCGCGCGGCCGCGAACGATTCCGCGACCAGCCCCACCAGCTCCCTGGCGAGCGCGAGCTTCGAGGCCCGGCCCAGCTCGCGGCGCCCCGTCCGCCAGAGCACGATGAGCTGGTTGTCCTCGCAATCGAAAGCCTTGTCGTGCCCCACTTCATTCGCGGCGATCATGTCGAGATTCTTCTTCAGGAGCTTACCGCGTGCGTGCTGCTCGACCGACTCCGTCTCCGCCGCGAAGCCAACCACGAACGGCCGGTCGGGGCGTGCCGCGACTGTCGCCAGCACGTCCACTGTCCGCTCCATGTTCAAGTCCATCCGGTCCGATGTCTTCTTGATCTTCTGATCCGCTGCGGACAGAGGCCGGTAGTCGGCGACCGCGGCAGTCGAGATGAAAATGTCCGCCTGCTCCACTTCTCGAAGCACCGCGTTGAGCATCTCCGCGGCGCTTTCCACATCGATGCGGTGCACGCCCGGCGGCGTCGGCAAACTGACCGGACCGCTGACGAGAATCACTTCCGCGCCTGCCTCGCGGGCGGCCTGCGCGACTGCGAAGCCCATCTTGCCCGAGCTGCGGTTGCTGATGAAACGGACCGGATCGATGCGCTCCCGCGTGGGCCCGGCGGTGATCAGTACGCGGCGCCCGTGCAACGGTCCCCCGCCGGACAGCAGCATGGCCGCCCTGTCGGCAAGCTCGACGGCCTCGAGCATGCGGCCGGCGCCGATTTCACCACAGGCCTGATCCCCCTCGGCCGGCCCGAATATCTGCACGCCACGCCGCTGCAGTGTCGTCACGTTCGCGGTGGTGGCCGCATTCGCCCACATCACCCGGTTCATGGCGGGGGCCACGGCTATCGGTGCCTCGGTCGCGAGGCAGATCGTACTCAGCAGATCGTTCGCCTGTCCGGTGGCCAAGCGAGCCAGAAAATCCGCGCTGGCCGGCGCAATCACGACGAGCTGCGCCCAGCGCGCAAGCTCGATGTGTCCCATCGCGGCTTCCGCGGCCGCATCCCATAAATCAGTGCGCACGGCTCGTCCCGACACGGCCTGAAAGGTCATGGGCCTCACGAACTCGCGAGCAGCGCCGGTCATGACGACCTGCACTTCGGCCCCGCGCTCGCGCAGACGCCGCACGAGGTCCGGGCCTTTATAAGCGGCGATACCCCCAGTCACGCCCAGAAGGATGCGTTTGCATTGCATTGAAAGTCTCGTTGCGCCGGTGGCGAGATTATCGGACTGCATTCCCCGGACGCGCAAACAACCGGTTGGAATAATGCGATCGCCACCGATGTGCGCCCGGATTCCCCCGTGGCGGCCGCAGGCCCATGTGGCATAACCATATGATTTTTATGGTAAACTACATGCCGCGTTGGTCGCTACGTCCCCGGATGAGAATGCTTCGGAAATGGCTGAAGCGTAGATTCGAGCTCTCCGCCATCCAATCTGGCCGGGAGGGCCTTGAGCAGTTCGTGTCCACCCTTGGCGGCCAGTCCGAGAGCGAGATCGCGACTCTCGTGGCCGTCGCGACGATCATCAGGATCAGGCTACGCGATGCCGGACATCTTCCCGACGATGTCCTGCGCGTCACCTCAACCGACGAGTACGAGCAGGCGATGGTCCAACAGCGGATCGCCCGCCTCGTGCGCCAATCCCAATCACGCAATGAGTACATCGATGCGGCCGGCGCCATGGTCTGGCTTCACACCTTGCGCTCGCTCAGAAGTCCCGAGCTACGCGTGTTGGGTCGTCGAATGTGGCAGCAGCTCGAGCGCGGATTCCAGCACGCCCCCGAGGCTGTCGCACGAATCGAGGCACTGACTCATGAAGCGCCGCCAGCGGGTACGCTGTCCGCGTGCGTCTTTCTGCCTGAAGATCTGGACCCAGCCGCGCTTCCCTGATCTGGTGCTTGCGCTGCCGCGCTTCCCGGATCGGTCATGCTCGCGCTGGCCTTAAGTCAAAACGTGCTTGTGCAGCCTCTGCTTGCGCAACCCTGCTTGGGGAATCGGAGGATCCACAGAGCTCGCGGCGCGTTCATATGAAGTTGAACGCAGACGCTGGGAATCACCGAACGCAGATGATGGGAATCACCTTGCCATCCGACAGCAAACTTCCCGCTGCCAAGCCCGGCCGCCGCATCCTTGTGGTCGACGACAGTGATGACGCCGCTTGGGCTCTGGCGATGCAACTCCAATTAGAAGGCTACGCCGTGGATGTCGCGCAAGATGGGCGCAGAGCCATCGAGCTGGCCGAGCGAATGCGGCCGGCGGTCATATTCCTGGATCTGGCCATGCCGGACATGGATGGGTTCGAGACGGCGTGGCGAATCCGCCGCCGCAGCTGGGGGCGCGCCATCCTGCTGTGTGCGCTCACCGCCTATGACAGCCTGGAGTTTCGCGAGCGCTCGAAGCAAACGGGCTTCAATCACCATCTTGCGAAGCCCGCGAGCTGGGAGGATCTGCTCGCCGTCCTGCGGGAAGCTTCACCCGCGTAGGCTTGCCTAGGCTCAATCGTCCGACTTCGTCGCGACGTCATCGGCGCCTCGGAGCTTTGCACGCCTCGGCCAGACGTTGCATCGACACGTCCGCTTTGAGCCGCTCGATGTCCGAGCTCGCCCTCTACGGTGTGAGCACCAAGCGCTTCAACGAACAGGTCCGCAGTAACCGCGAACGCTTCCCAGCCGATTTCATGTTCCAGCTCGCAGCCGAGGAGCTGGCGGCCTTCAAGGTCGCAATTTGCGACCTTGAAGGGTGGCCGCGGACAGCACCGCAAATACCTGCCGCACGCCTTACCGAGCACGGCTCATCATGGTCGCCGTCGTATGGACATTTGTACATACATGAGGTAATCTTGGGCCCATGAGGGAACGAGTCGCCGGCTTCGACTGGGACGAGGGAAACCGCGAGAAGTGCCAGAAGCACGATGTGACCGTCGCGCAGATCGAGGCTGCTTTCCGAGGGCCGATGCGTGTGTTCCCTGATCCGGGACATTCGGCGGCCGAGATGCGTTATCTCGGTATCGGGCGAGCCGCCGGCCGTCATACTTTGACCGCCTTTACGTACCGGACCATCGATGGCGAGCGACTCATACGCCCCATCAGCGCCAGGTTCATGCATGCCAAGGAGATCCAGCACTATGAAGCGCAAAGCGAAGACCCTGGCGAAGCTGCCCCGACTGAAGACTGACAGTCAGGCGGAGCGCTTTGTCGCCGACAGCAATCTCACGCAGTTCGACCTTTCGGTGCTGAAAGCGGCGCAGTTCGAGTTTGCGCCGAAGGAAGCTCGGATCAACATGCGTGTACCCGGCGAGCTATTGAACGCCGTGAAGCGCGCCGCACGGGCGCGTGGCGTTCCCTATCAACGGTTCATCCGGCAGACGCTCGAGCACGCAGTCAAGAAGCCCGGTTCCTGACTGATCTGCACGGGCTGATACGCATTCGCCAGGACGATATCGAGCTGCTGCGGACTCGCCGAGATCGAGCCCGGCGATTTCTACCGATGCGCCCCCTTTTATCCCCCTCTCCGCCGCCCATTGGTGACCCGCACACTCGGCTTTCAGCACTTGGAACCTCAGCCGACGAGCCCGCCGATGACCCTTGCCACCGCCAATCAGCACACTGACCTCTTACCCAGCGCCACGCTGAACAACGTTCCCCCGCCCAACGTTCCCCCGCCCAACGTTCCCCCGCCCAACGCTTCCCCATCCAGCGCCACGCCCACCACCTCTGCACCGCCTGCCCGCCCGGTTACCGACCCGCCGCGCGCCCTGACCATACGGGATTGGCCGAAATCCGAACGACCGCGCGAGAAGCTGCTGGAACGGGGAGCGCATGCGCTGTCAGACGCGGAGCTGCTCGCGCTGCTGCTGGGCTCGGGTATCCGCGGCCGTTCCGCGGTCGATGTCGCACGCGCATTGATCACCGATTTCGGCTCCTTGCGCGAACTGCTCAGCGCCGAGCGGCCACGGTGGCGCGGCAAGGTGGGCATCGGCCCGGCACGCTACGCGGCACTGCAGGCGGCCATGGAGCTGACCCGGCGCCACTACCGGGAGCCGCTGCGGATCGGCTCCGCACTCAACGCTCCGGACGCCACCCGCAGGTTCCTGGTGGCCCAGCTCCGAGATCGACCGTATGAGGTCTTTTGCTGCCTGTTCCTCGACAATCGCCACCGATTGATCGCTTTTGAGGAGATTTTCCGCGGAACTATCGATGGGGCGAGCGTGCATCCACGCGAGGTGATCCGCCAGACGCTATTGCACAACGCCGCCTCCGTCATTGTTGCCCACAATCATCCATCCGGAACCCTCGAGCCGAGTGTGGCCGATGAATACGTGACTCGCCGGCTCAAGGACGCGCTGGCGCTGGTGGACGTGCGAATCCTGGACCACTTCATCGTCGGTGATGGCAGGTGCTTCTCGTTCGCCGAGCATGGCCTTCTTTAGCGTCGCCGTGCCCCCGCCCGCCCTCACCTTGTGATCGCAGGTCCGGGCTGGTATAAAGCCCGATTCTGTGAGGCGGCCCGCCCTCTCACGCCCAAATCACTGAATTCTCAAGGTTGTTTCGTATGTCCCGCGTCTGCGAGATCACCGGCAAGCGGCCGGCCGTCGGTAACCGCGTCTCCCACGCGAACAACAGGAAGCGCCGTCGATTCCTGCCGAACCTGCACACGCAACGCTTCTGGGTCGAGACCGAGAAACGTTGGGTGTCATTGCGTATCTCGGCGAATGGGTTGCGCACGATCGAGAAGAAGGGGATCGAGACGATCATCGCCGAGCTTCGCGCCCAGGGCGTGAAGATCTAGAGCGGCCGCGGCCTCGAGCGGCAAGGAGTATTACCCATGCGCGAGAAAATCAAACTACTGTCCACGGCCGGAACCGGCCACTTCTACGTGACGACGAAGAACAAGCGCCTGCATCCGGACAAGATGGAAGTGCGCAAGTTCGACCCTGTTTCCCGCAAACACGTCGCTTACAAGGAAACGAAGATCAAGTAGCCGCCGGTACGCCACGCGGTACAACATGTTGGGGGCCCGGCAATGCCGGGCCTTTTGCTTTGGCCATGACCGGGCCCTGCAGCGAGCATCATGCCCGAACTGCCTGAAGTGGAGACAACGCGGCGAGGCATCGAACCGCACGCAGTTGGCCGCAGGATCGTCGCGCTTGCCGTTCAGGAGCCGCGTCTGCGGTGGCGCGTGCAGGACGGCATGGCGGATCGGGTCGCGGGCCAGAGGATCCTCCGTGCGAACCGCCGGGCGAAGTATCTACTGCTGGAGCTCGAATCGGGCACGCTCCTGTTGCATCTGGGAATGTCCGGCAGTCTGCGCGTCTTGCCTGCCGACACCCCCCGCATCGCGCACGATCATTTCGATCTGATCCTGGATTCAGGCAAGACTCTGCGCTTCAACGATCCGCGGCGCTTCGGCAGCCTTCACTACACGACCGGGGATGCACAGGAGCACCCGCTGCTCGCCAGCCTTGCGCCCGAGCCACTCGAGCGTGCGTTCGATACCGACTACCTGTGGCGCGTTACACGCCGCAGACGCGTTGCGATCAAACAGCTGCTGATGAACAGCAAACTGGTCGTCGGAGTCGGCAACATCTACGCGAACGAAGCCCTGTTCAAGGCAAGAATCCGTCCACGAAGGCAGGCACGCAATCTGTCCCGCGCTGAAGTGCGGCGCCTGGTGCGCGCGGTACGTTCGGTACTTGCGATGGCCATTCGGGTGGGCGGCACGACTTTGCGCGACTATGTCGGAGCGGACGGACAACCCGGCTATTTCCGGCAGAAGCTTTACGTTTACGAGCGGGATGGGAAGCCGTGCCGCGAGTGCCGCACAGCCGTGCGCGTGCTGACGCAAGGACAGCGCTCGACCTATTATTGCCCCACCTGCCAGAAATAAGCGCCGCAGATGAGCAAGCGCATCATTACGCACCTGTCCCATGTCGATGTGAACATGGGCGCGCTGATCAAGGCATGGGGACCCTACCGCCTGATCGTGGAGGTCGACTGCCATCCGTTCCAATCGCTTGCGCGTGCCATTGCCCACCAACAACTGAACGGTGTCGCCGCCAACACCATTCTCAGGCGATTCGTCAGTTCCTGCGGCAACGGTGTGTTCCCGACTCCGGAAACGGTGCTGGCGACACCCGTCGAGACGCTGCGCGCAGCCGGACTTTCCTTCGCCAAGATCGCCTCGCTCAAGGATCTCGCCGGTAAGACCCTCGAAGGGATCGTGCCGGAGAGACAGGCTCTCATCGAGTTGCAGGATGTTGAGATCATCGAGCGCCTCACCCAGGTCCGCGGCATCGGGCGCTGGACCGTGGAGATGCTGTTGATGTTTCAGCTCGGACGTCCGGACGTGTTACCGGTAGACGATTTTGGCGTGCGCAACGGCTTCCGCCTCGCATACGGAATGCGCAAAATGCCCGCGCCGCGAGCGCTCGCCGCATTCGGCGAGCGCTGGGCACCACATCGAACGGCGGCGGCGTGGTATTTGTGGCGTGCGAATGACTTGAAACGCGCCGGTACGCTACCGGCGCCGCTGGAGCGGGTTCGTCTGCCACGATTGCGGCGACTGCGCAAGATCGTCCGCAATACCAAGGCGCAAGTCAGGACAATACGCCGGCGGCTCGCTCGTAAGTGATACTGAGCAGGAGCTGGTTCTGCTGCGGCTGCATGTTGGTGGGGCGATCCTGGCCGTCGAGGTCGTAGCAGACGGTGAGGCGATTGTCATCCAACTCGAAGATGGCGAGCATGCTGCGGCCCGCATTGGGCCCTTCACGTCCCACGATATCGATGGTGCGGGGCCTGACGCTCTGGTTGAGGAGATACTCGCCGCTGTCCACGACCTGGTTGCTGCGGTCGATGATGCTGTAGTCGCGGCCGCCGAGCACCAGATACTTCACGCGCAACTCACCCACGCGCAAAAGCTGACCCGACACATTGGCAGCGACAGGAACCCACGCACCCTCGAGCCCGCGCCCTGTTCCGGCATCGTTCATTGACGTCCAGCTCACGTACCTCAAACGCGCCGCTGTTTCTTCAGTTCCGCCTCGACGATCGGATGCACGAATTCGCCCACATCACCGCCGAGCACGGCGATTTCCCGAACCAGCGTGGATGAGATGAACGTGAACTGCTCCTGCGGCGTCAGGAATACGGTCTCGATTTCCCTTGCCAGGTGGCGGCTCATGTTTGCGAGCTGAAATTCGAATTCGAAATCGGACACCGCCCGCAATCCTCGCACGACGATGGTGACGTTGTGTTTGCGGGCAAAGTCGATGGTCAGGCCGGCATAACCCACCACTTCGACGTTCGGCAGGTCGTGCAGGACACGGCGCGCCAGATCCACTCGCGCGTCCATCGGAAACATCGGCGCTTTGTTCGGATTCGCGGCAATGGCGACGTAGACGCGGTCGAAGATACTGGCCGCACGGCGGACCAGGTCGTGGTGACCGTTCGTGATCGGGTCGAACGTCCCCGGATACATGGCATTGCGTTTCATTGAGCCCGCTCAGTCTGCTCCCGCGCAAACAGATGATACCCGACCGCACCCGCCTGCTTCGCCTTGGCAAGCTTCCACGACTGCGGCAGCGCCGGCAGCGCTATGCGCGCCTCGGTCTCCACGTAGACGAGCGCCCCGGCTGCCAGCCAGTGCCGCTCCTCCAGCAATCTGGCCGATTCCACCAGCAATCCGGAAGTAAATGGCGGGTCGAGAAATACGATGCCGAACGACTGTGGGGCCGGCGTGCCGGCCGGGCCGCCCAGGAATTGCAGCGCATCGGCCTGCTCCACGCGCGCCCCGGCCGCACCCCATTCTGCCAGGCGTGCACGCAGCTCCTGCACCGCTAGGCGGTCCCGTTCCACGAAAGTTGCGTGCGCGGCTCCGCGCGACAGAGCCTCCAGGCCCAGGACTCCGCTACCCGCAAACAGATCGAGACAGGCGGCCCCGGGCACGTAGGCTCCGAGCCAGTTGAACAACGTCTCGCGCACTCGATCCGGCGTGGGCCGGATCTGCGGTTGAGGCGGGAAGCGCAGCCGCCGCCCGCGCCACGAGCCGCCGATGATTCGCAACACGCGGGAGCGGGCGGCGCGGCTGGGCGCCGTGCGCGATCGTCCGTCCGGTTTTCGGATATGGGTCAAGGCCGTGCCGCTCGGGCGGCGGCCGGCCGCCCTTCTCGCGGCAAGCCTACCCTACCGCGGCACAGCTTTTCCGGCTTGCCGCCGATGCGGCCTGCAGCACTGGCTGTGGGCACTTTGGCGAGCCCTTCCGTCTTTATCGGCCGGTACAATGGTGGCCGTCACCGAGAGCCCCATGTTCAAACGACTACGCCCCTCCCCGGACACTCAGCCGGCGCCGCCGGAGCGCCAGGGCTTCTTCAAGCGCTTACGGGCGCGGCTCAATCGCGGCAATTCGTGGCTGACGTACGATCTCGCCGAGCTGTTTCGCGGTCGCAAGATCGATCAACAGATCCTCGAGGAGCTCGAGAGCCGCCTGCTCACGGCGGACGTGGGAGTGGAGGCGACCGGGCACATTCTCGCCGGCCTGGGCAAGCGGGTCGCCGGCAACGAGTTCGAGGACGTCGAGGCATTGATCCGTGCGCTGCATGAGGCGATCGTCGAGATCCTGGCGCCCTGCGCGAAGCCTCTCGTCATTGAAGAGGAGCGCGCGCCGTTCGTGATTCTCGTGGTCGGCGTCAACGGTTCCGGCAAGACGACCAGTATCGGGAAACTTGCCCGCCGCCTCGCGGATCAAGGCCGGAGTGTCATGCTTGCGGCGGGCGACACTTTCCGCGCGGCGGCCATAGAGCAACTGCACGTGTGGTCGCAGCGGGCCGGAGCCGAGTTCGCCGCCCAACAGGCCGGCGCGGATCCGGGAGCTGTCGTCTTCGACGCGCTGCAATCGGCTCGCTCACGGCAGATCGATGTCCTGCTCGCGGACACGGCGGGCCGGCTCCACAGCCAGTCGCATCTGATGGAAGAGCTCAAGAAGGTCAAGCGGGTCATTCAGCGCGTGGACCCGTCGGCCCCCCACGAGGTTCTGCTGGTTCTGGATGCCAACCAGGGCCAGAACGCGCTGTCGCAAGCGGTTCAGTTCCACGCAGCCGTCGGGGTCACGGGACTGGTTCTGACGAAACTCGACGGCACGGCGAAGGGCGGCATCGTCATTGCCATCGCGCGCCGCCTCGGACTCCCCATCCGCTTCATCGGCATCGGTGAGCAGCCGGAGGATTTCGGCGAGTTCGACGCGCAGGCGTTCGCATCGGCACTGGTCGAGGGTCCGAAGTCATGATCGTTTTCGATCGCGTGAGCAAGCGCTACCCCAACGGCCGCGAGGCGCTTACCGGTGTCACGTTCCAGATCCATACGGGCGAGATGGTATTTCTCACCGGCCGCTCCGGGGCCGGCAAGAGCACGGTGCTGAAGCTCATTGCGCTGCTCGAGCGTCCGACGCGCGGCACGGTGATGGTAGGCGGCAACAACACGAGCACCCTGAAGACCCGCCATGTCCCCTCCTTCCGCCGCCACATCGGCGTAGTGTTCCAGGATCACAAGCTGCTGGCCGATCGGCCCGTGTTCGACAATGTCGCGCTGCCCCTGGTAGTCGCCGGCACGGCCCTGAAGGAAGTCGACAAGCGCGTACGCGCTGCGCTTGACCAGGTTGGGCTGCTCGGAAAGGAGCGCATGTTGCCGATGGAGCTGTCTGTGGGCGAGCAGCAGCGGGTCGGGATTGCGCGTGCGGTCGTGAGCAAGCCTCCATTGCTCATCGCCGATGAGCCCACGGGGAATCTCGATCCCGACCTGGCGCTGGAGATCATGCGGCTGTTCAGGCGGTTTCAGGATGTCGGCGTCACCGTAGTCGTGGCCACGCATGACCTGCACGTTGTGCATGAATTCGGCCAGCGCGAGATCGTCATCGAGAACGGGCAGGTGCACGGAGACGCGGACGATCACCTCCCAAGCGTGATTGCCGTCAGATGAGCATGAGTGTTGCCGGAGCCCGGCATCTACAGGCTCTGCTCGGGTCGTTGGGCCGGCTGGCACGCAACCCGTTCGCCACCGTCCTGACACTGCTCGTGATCGGCCTTGCCCTGGCGCTGCCGATGGCGCTGCGGCTCTTTGTGATCAACGCGCAGGCTGCAACGGGCGGTTTCACCAGCGCCCTGGATCTGTCGGTCTACATGAAAATGGATGTGCCGCTGGCCAAGGCACAGCAGCTCGAGCGCAGCGCGCGAGCGCGCCCGGATGTTGCGCAGGTCGAGCTCGTTCCCGCCGACAAGGCGCTGGAGGAATTCCGCGACTACTCGGGCTTCGGTGCTGCGCTCGAGGCGCTCAAGGAAAACCCGCTGCCGCATGTGCTTCATGTGCAGCCGCGGGCCGATGCGCAGTCGGCCGCAGCCGTCGAGTCGCTGCGGCGCTATTTTGCGGCGTGGCCGGAAGTGGATCTCGTACAGGTGGATACGGAATGGGTCATGCGATTCAACGCCATCCTCGATGTGTTGCGGCGGCTGCTCGCCATCGCCGCGGCGTTGCTCGGCGCCGGCGTCCTGGCCGTCATCGGCAATACGATCCGGCTCGAGATCCTGAACCGCCGGGCGGAAATCGAGGTGACGAAGCTGGTGGGGGGATCGAACGCGTTCGTGCGAAGACCGTTCCTGTACACAGGGGTGCTGTATGGACTGGGCGGCGCACTGCTGGGGTGGGCGATCGTCCAGACCGCCGTAGTCGTCCTGGGGCAGCCCATTGCAACACTCGCGCAGCTTTATGGCAGCCACTTCTCCCTGCAGGGACCGTCCGGCGATGACATTGGCGTCCTGCTCGCGGCAGGCGTCGTGCTCGGTTGGCTCGGCGCCTGGATTTCCGCCGCGCGCCATCTGCGCGATATCGAGCCACGGGCCTGAGGGATCCGCCGGTGAGCGCTAGCCCTGTGGTTTCAGCCGATCCGAGTACATCTGCGCCTGCTCGGTAAAGCGCTTGTAGGCGGGACGTTCAGCCGTACGGGCCAGGTAGGCTTGAAATGCAGGCCGCGGCTCGAGGCTCTTGGTCATCATGCCGAAGCCGATCTGCGAGGCGATATAAACATCGGCTGCGCTGAAGCGCTCGCGCAGGATGAACGGCCCCGGTGTGATGGCCTGCTCAAGCGCATACAGGACGTCCTCGTAACACCCATAGCCTAGCGCGCTGCGCCGCTCCGGCGCCGGGCGCGAGAGCATCCGGTCGATGATGGCCGGTTCGAGGCAGCCCGCGCCGAAGAACAGCCAGCGAAGGTAGGTCGCGCGCTCCGGCGAATCCAACGCGGGCGACAGCGCGGCGGCCGGGAAGGCGTCGGCCAGGTAGGTGCAAATGGCGGCGCTCTCCGTAACGACCGCGCCCCGGTGCAGCAGTGTCGGCAACTTTCCCATCGGATTCAGCGCGAGAAAGTCGGGCTTCTTGTGCTCTGCCTTCTCGAAGCTCAGCAGCTCGATCCGGTATGGCGCACCCACCTCTTCCAGCATCCAGTGCGCGATGCGAGCCCGTGACATCGGGTTGTAATACAGAACGGGTTGCTCGGTCATCGCGGCCTCGGTACGGTGGGAGGCGGCCATTCCGCCAGAATGGCCTCGAAAACTCAACGCCGGATGGACACGCCGCAATCGCGACCGCCCACGGGCGCAACGCGCAGGGATGATTGGCGCGGGGACTCCTGGGGTGATGGGCGCGGGACTCTAGTGATACCCCTCGCCGGGCCGCACTTTTCCGCGGAAGGTGTGATAGACGAACACGGTATAGCCCAGAACGAATGGCACGAGAACGGTGGTGCCCACCAGCATGAACGTCTGGGACTGCGGCGATGCGGCAGCCTGCCAGAGCGTGATCGCGGGGGGGGCAAGGTACGGCAGAGTCGAGATCGCCAGACCGATGAACGAGATGATGAACAATCCGACGGCGCCGTTGAACGCAATCGTCGGATGGCGCCCCCCCAGGCCGCGCCAGCAGGAAACCGCCAGAGCGGCGGTGACCAGCGGCACGGGCGACAGATACAACAGGTTCGGCCAGCTGAACCAGCGAGTGGCGATGCGCTCGAACTGCAGAGGGGTCCACACGCTGATGAGCACGATGAAAGCCACCAGCGTCAGCAGCAGGGGGCGGGCGTGCCGGCGGGCGCTCTTCTCCACCCCTCCCGAGGTCTTCATTACGAGCCAGCACGCGCCGATCAGTGCGTAACCCACAATCAGCCCGAGCCCACACATCACGCTGAAAGGCGTCAGCCAATCGAAGGGGCCGCCGGCAAACTGGCCGTTTGCGACGCGAAAGCCCTTGAGAAGGCCGCCAACCATCGCGCCCTGCGCAAACGCCGCCACCGTGGAGCCTGTCGCGAAGGCCACGTCCCACTTGCGATGATGGGGTTTGGCCACCCACCTGAACTCGAAGGCCACACCGCGGAACACCAGCGCCAGCAGCATGGCGATCAGGGGCACGTAGAGTGCCGGCGCGATGACCGAGTAAGCGAGCGGGAAAGACACCAGCAGCCAGGTGCCGCCGAGCACCAGCCATGTCTCGTTGCCGTCCCAGAACGGCGCCACCGAATTCATCATCTGATCGCGGTCGATCTCCTGAGGAAACAAGGGAAACAGGATCCCGACACCCAGGTCAAAGCCATCCATGATGACGTACAGCGCCACCGCGAGACCGATCACGCCGGTACTGACTAGCGGAAGCCAGTAGGCGTAGCCGGTCAGATTCGCGGGGTTCACGTGTGCGGCTCTCCGGGCGCCGCCTCAGCAGGTTGGTTTCCCAGAGACAGCGGACGATTGGGCAATCCCTGCGGCAACGGACCCGGCGCGACGGCGGCATCCTTCGGTCCACCCAGCACGAGCCTGCGGATGTAATAGATCCCAATCGAGAACACGACACTGTAGACAAGCACGAACGCCGCCAGCGAAGCCGCCACCGTCGCGGCGCTGACCGGCGAAAGAGCATCCTGCGTCCGAACGATCCCGTACGCAACGTACGGCTGGCGGCCCGTCTCGGTCGTGACCCAGCCGGCGAGGATCGCGATGAAGCCCAGCGGCCAGGCGTAGGTTGCGGCCCGCAGGTACCACCAGGTCGTGAACAGTTTTCCCCGGCTCCACAGCGCAGCACCGGTCAAGCCCAGCGCGATCAGCAGGACACCGATTCCCACCATGATGCGGAAAGCGAAGAACACGGGTATGACGGGCGGCCGCTGGGAGCGGGGAAAATCCTTCAGACCGGCGTAGCGTCCGCTCAGATCGTGTTTGAGGATCAGGCCCCCGAGCCTCGGAATGGCAATCTCGGCCCGATTGCGCTCGTGGCGGGGGTCCGGCAGCGCGAACAGCACGAGCGCCGCAGGTCCGGTGTTCTCCCAGTGACCTTCCATGGCGGCCACCTTGACCGGCTGGTACTGCAGTGTATTGAGGCCATGCTGATCACCGAAGAACAGTTGCGCGGGACCGAGGATCGCCACCATTCCCACGCCCATCCGCAGCATGGTGCGCGCCTCGGCCTGGAACTTACCCTCCAGCAGGTAGCGGGCGCCCGCGGCCAGCACGACGACCGAGGTCGTCAGGTATGCCGCGGTCATCATGTGCGTGAACCGGTAAGGGAAGCTCGGATTGAAGATCACGTGAAACCAATCGACCGGGTAGGCGATTCCATCGTGCACGACGTGGCCCGCCGGGGTCTGCATCCAGCTGTTCGCCGCGATGATCCAGAAGCCGGAGATCAGGGTTCCGGCGGCGACCAGAACGGCCGAGGTCACGTGCAGCCACGGCGGCACGCGCTTCCAGCCGAACAGCATGATCCCCAGGAAGGTCGACTCGAGGAAGAATGCCGTGAGGACCTCGTAGCCGATCAGCGGCCCGATCACGTTGCCCGCGGCGAGCGAAAAGCGGCTCCAGTTCGTACCGAACTCGTAGGACAGCGGGATGCCGGACACCACGCCCATGGCGAACGAGACTGCGAAGATCTTCGTCCAGAAGCGCGCCAGGCGGTGGAAATGCGCGCTGCCGGTCCGCCTCCACAGCACCAGAAGCGTGGCCACGAAAGCGGAGGAGCCGATCGAGAACGCGGGAAAGATGATGTGAAAGCTGATCGTGAAGGCGAACTGCAGGCGGGCGAGCAGCAGAGCGTGGGGATCCAATCTTGGCTCCAGGACCGCCGCCGGGGCGGTCCCTTATTGTTCATAGGCGGGCGGGCAAGTCCACAAGGAACTCGCCCCGCCGCCGTTCGTTCCGCTCCTTCGGAAGAGGCTTCCCTACCCCTCATGAGCTTGGGCCTAAGCTCTTGTTTCCCAAGGTGAACCGCGACAGCGGGGGCGGAACTTTTGGCCCTCTTAGCACTCCAATCGACCGAGTGCTAGTATGTCCCGCCAAATCTTGGGAGACTCAATGACCACAGGTACCGCAATCGTCGCCCGCAATACTGATCTGGCTCTGGCCGGCCCACTGGGAAGCCTGGATGCTTACCTGGACCGCGTCAGCCGCATTCCGGTTCTGAGCCGTGAGCAAGAGCGCGAGCTTGCAGAGCGCTTCCGGCGCCAGGACGATCTGGGCGCCGCCCGGGAGCTCGTGCTCTCGCACCTGCGCTTCGTAGTGCACATTGCCCGGGGCTACAGCGGCTACGGACTGCCGATCGGCGACCTGATCCAGGAAGGCAACGTCGGGCTCATGAAGGCGGTCAAGCGGTTCGATCCGGGCGTAAATGTGCGGCTGGTGTCCTTCGCTGTGCACTGGATACGCGCCGAAATCCATGAGTACGTGTTGCGGAACTGGCGGCTGGTCAAGATCGCCACGACCAAGGCGCAGCGCAAGCTGTTCTTCAACCTGCGCAGGCTGAAGAAGAATCTCACGTGGCTGTCCGCCGAGGAAACCGCAGCCGTGGCCCGTGACCTGGGTGTCAGCCCGAGCGAAGTCACGGAGATGGAAAAGCGCCTCGCGGCTCGCGACATGTCGTTCGACCCAACGCCGGAGTCGGAGGAGGAAGAGGTGTACAGCCCCGCCTCCTATCTGCCCGCGGCAGGTGCCGATCCCGCGGAGAGGGTCGAAGATGCCGAGTGGGAGGCGGACTCCTCGGACCGCCTGCAAAACGCTCTGGCGCGACTGGATGATCGCAGCCGCGACATTCTGCAGCGGCGCTGGATGACTGAGGACAAGGCGACGTTGCACGAGTTAGCGGACCAGTACGGAGTTTCCGCGGAGCGTATTCGGCAGATTGAGTCGAACGCTCTGGGCAAGCTGCGCGGTCTCATGGG
>JBOIAD010000003.1:0-86292 GCA_050738795.1 Steroidobacteraceae bacterium | reverse complement strand
TCGATTCGAGCGCGGCACGATGACCAGCCGCGTCGGATTCTCGTGGTCCGACTCGTCCCGCAGGTCCTCGAGCATGGGCAGCTTCTTCGCCCGCATCTGCTCGGCGATCTGCTCCAGCACCTTGGTGCCCGAGACCTGGTACGGAAAGGCGGTGACGACGATGTTGCCTTCCTCGATCTCGTAGGTGGCGCGCGCCTTGAAGGTGCCTACGCCCTTCTCGTAGAACTCCTTCAGGTCCGCGCGTGGCGAGATAATCTCCGCACCCGTCGGCAGGTCCGGACCCTTGATGTGCTTCATCAGGGCGGCGGTCGTGGCTTCCGGATCGTCGAGCAGATGGATGCACGCCGCGGCCACCTCGCGCAGGTTGTGCGGCGGGATGTCGGTGGCCATGCCCACCGCGATTCCCTGAGTGCCGTTCAGAAGGAGGTTCGGAAGCCGCGCCGGCAGAATGATGGGCTCCTCGAGCGTGCCATCGAAGTTGGGTTGCCAGTCCACCGTGCCGTGCGCCAGCTCGCCCAGCAGCACGTCCGCGTACTTCGTGAGCTTTGCTTCCGTGTAGCGCATGGCGGCGAACGACTTGGGATCATCCTGCGAGCCCCAGTTTCCCTGCCCGTCCACGATCGGATACCGGTACGCGAACGGCTGCGCCATCAGCACCATCGCCTCGTAGCACGCGGAATCGCCGTGCGGATGGAACTTGCCGATGACGTCGCCCACGGTACGCGCGGATTTCTTGTGCTTGTTGGCGGCCGAGAGGCTGAGCTCGCTCATCGAGTAGATAATGCGCCGCTGCACGGGCTTGAGCCCGTCCCCGAGCGCCGGCAGCGCGCGGTCGAGGATGACGTACATCGAATAGTCGAGATAGGCCTTCTCGGTGAAGACCCGCAGGGGTTGTTTCTCAACTCCCTCGAAATTCAGCTCTTGATTGTCCATCGCGCCTCTGCAGTAATCGACGTGACCGGTGCCCTCACACCTGGACTTCGGCGAGGTTGCCCTTTGCTTCGAGCCACTCGCGGCGGTCGGCCGCGCGCTTTTTCGCGAGCAGCATGTCCATCAGCTGATCCGTGTCATCCTTGCCCTCGATGGTGAGCTGCACCAGGCGGCGCGTGCGCGGATCGATGGTCGTCTCGCGCAGCTGCGCCGGATTCATCTCTCCCAGGCCCTTGAACCGCGTGACGGCAGGCTTGGTGCGTGGACTCTCCTTCTCGATCTTCTTCAGCAGCTGGTCGCGCTCGGCTTCGTCGAGGGCGTAGTAGATCTGCTTGCCCGCATCGATCCGGTATAGCGGCGGCATCGCCACGTACACGTGTCCATTGGTGACGAGTGGCCGGAAGTGCCGCAGGAACAGCGCGCACAGCAGCGTCGCAATGTGCTGACCGTCCGAGTCCGCGTCCGCGAGTATGCAGATCTTGTGGTAGCGCAGCTGTGTCAGGTCCGCAGAGCCGGGCTCGACGCCGAGGGCGATCGAGATGTTGTGAACTTCCTCGGAGGCGGCGATCGCGCCGGAGTCGAGCTCCCAGGTATTCAGGATCTTGCCGCGCAGCGGCATGATCGCCTGGAAGTCCTTTTCGCGCGCCTGCTTCGCGGAACCCCCTGCGGAATCGCCCTCCACCAGGAACAGCTCCGAGCGCCGGGGCTCCTGGCTCGCGCAATCCGCAAGCTTGCCCGGCAACGCGGGACCGCCCGAGATGCGCTTGCGCACGACGCGCTGCGCGGCCTTGATGCGCTCCTGGGCGTTGGAGATCGCAAACTGCGCAATGCGCTCGCCCGCATCCGGATGGCGGTTCAGCCACAGCCCCACTGAATCGCGCACCTGCCCTTCCACCAGCGGTGCGGCATCGCGTGAGGCGAGGCGCTCCTTCATCTGGCCGGCGAACTGCGGCTCCTGGATTTTCACGGACAGCACGTAACACGCCTTGTCCCAGATGTCCTCGGGCGTGAGCTTGATGCCCCGCGGCACGAGATTGCGGAACTCGCAGAACTCGCGCACCGCCTGCGCAACACCTGAGCGCAGCCCGTTCACGTGCGTGCCGCCCTCGATCGTGGGGATCAGGTTGACGTAGCTCTCGCCGACCGCAGCTTCGGCATCCGGCGCCCACAGCAGCGCATAGTTGACCGCGTCATGGTCGCCTTCCCGGATGCTCGTGATCGGCTCGGGCGGCAATTTCTCGTTGTTGCCCACCTCCTCGAGCAGATAGGCCCCCAGATCCCCCGTGAAGAACCATTCGTCCTTCTCGCCCGTAGTCTCGTTCGTGAACGTCACGCGCAGGCCCGGGGACAGCACCGCTTTGGCCTTCAGCGTGTGTTTCAGCGGCGCCACGGAAAATTTGTCGGTGTCGAAGAACTGCGCATCCGGCCAGAAGCGCAGCGTGGTGCCGGTGTTGCGCTGGCCGACACTGCCGATCACCTCGAGCTTCGAAGTGACCTTGCCGTCCTTGAACGCGATGTTGTATTCCTTCCCGCCGCGCCTGATCCAGCATTCGAGGTGCTTCGAGAGGCCATTCACCACGGACACGCCCACCCCATGCAGGCCGCCGGAGAACCTGTAGGTCTGGTCGGAGAACTTGCCGCCGGCATGTAGCCGCGTGAGGATCAGCTCCACGCCGCTGACCTTCTCCTTTGGATGAATGTCGACGGGCATCCCGCGGCCGTCGTCGGCCACCTCCAGCGAGCCGTCCTTGAAAAGCGTGACATCGATCTGCTTGCAGTAACCGGCAATTGCTTCGTCAACGCTGTTGTCGATGACCTCGTGCGCGAGATGGTTCGGACGCGAGGTATGGGTGTACATCCCCGGACGCCGGCGCACCGGCTCGAGTCCGCTCAGGACTTCGATGTCGGAAGCGTTATATGACTGGCTCATCCGTACTCGTCGGTTGGTGTGGGAGCTTTCGGGAAATGGCGCCGGAGCGCAGACCGCAGCGGCGCGGAATCTTACAAAATGTCGGGCGTGGAAGTGCGAATCTTAGCGCGCAGGCTGCGCCGATATGAGGATAAGACCTTGAAATGTCAAGATAAGTCAGCTATCAGCGCGGCGCGCGCTGCATCCCCGACGGCAGCGATGGCGTGCCGGTAATGCCCGTGATCGATGCCGGCCGCGAGCCCGGCGCCGCCGCGCAATGCCGCGATCATCTGCGGCATCAGCTCGAAGCGCAGGAAGTGGACGGCTGAGGTTTTCTCGTCGTTCTCGCGTTCCAGGTCCTCATCGGCCACCGCGAACACGCGGTCCTGACCGCTCACCTGGACCCAGCAGCGGCCCTCGATGCCCTTCAATTGCGCAAGCTCGCGCCGGCGCTCCTGCTCGTCGGGAAATTCGATCAGCAGCGTCACCTTCCAGTTGGCACCATCCGGAATGAGCGGGTTGTAGGACTGCAGCTCCGCCTCGATGCCCTCGGGCTCGAAGATCCGCTCGGCGCGCAGCATCTCCTGGACCTGGTACTGGATGGTAAGGCGATCCTCGAACAGCCAGGTCGCGTGAGGCCCGATCGCAAGCTGGCGGTTGCGTTTGTGCTCGAGTACGCGGGCACGGAAAGCGGCCCTCTCGCGAGCGTATTGCTCGAGGGACAGAAGATCGCTGGCGGACAGCTTGCTCATATGCCGTACGCCCGACGCAGCAGTTTCAGCGGATGCTCGGGCTCCCTGCGCTGCTTCAGCCCGCTTTCGATCTGGTGCCCCGCCATCGGGCAATCGCTCGTGTAGTGATCCGGTTGGGCGCTCTCGATGCGCTGCACGACCGGCCGGCCGATCTTCAGGGAAGCGGCGCGGAATTCCCGCTTCACGGCGTACGTGCCGTTATGTCCCGAGCAGCGCTCGATGACGTCCAGTTGCGTGTCGGGCACGAGCTTCAGCACGTCGCGCGTCTTCAGGCCCATGTTCTGCACGCGAAGATGACAGGCGACGTGGTAACTGACCTTGCCGAGCGCCGTCTTGAAGTCGGTGCGCAGCAGGCCTTCGCGATGGCGCAGCATCAGGTATTCGAACGGATCGAAGATCCGGGCGCGCACCGCCTCGACGTCCGGGTCGCCCGCAAACATCAGCGGCAGCTCCTGCTTGAACATCAGCACGCAGGAGGGGATCGGCGCGACGATGTCGTAGCCCGCCTCGATGGCCTGCTTGAGCTGCGGAATGTTGAATTCCTTCAGCTTCGCCACCGCCGGCAGGTCGCCGAGCTCCAGCCGCGGCATTCCGCAACAGCGTTCCTGGGCGACGAGAGTCACACTGATGCCGTTGTGCTCCAGCACCGCGACGAGATCCTCATCGAGCTCGGGCTCGTTACGGTTGCCGTAGCACGTCGTGAAAAGCGCGACTTTGCCGGTGGTCTGGTCCGTTGGCCGCACGGCTGCGGCCGCACCGTTCGCGCCGCTGGTGCCCAGGCGTTCGATGAGCCGCTTGCGCGCCGTGCGGGAGTGAAAGGTCGGCAGGGGCGCATCCCGCGCCACCCCCAGGGTTTTCTCCAGCAGTGCCCGGCCGGCCGTTGACCGGTTGGCGGCATTGACCAACTCCACCACCACCGGTATGCCCGCGATTTTCCCGACCGTATCGGTCGCAGCGAGCGTGCGGTCCCGAAAACTGAAGCCTTCCTGGCGCGCGTGGGTGGCCTTCGCCCGCAACATCAAATGCGGGAAGTCGACGTTCCACGGGTGCGGCGGCACGTAAGGACACTTCGTCATGAAGCACATGTCGCACAGGTAACAGTTGTCGACGACGTCCCAGAAGACCTTCTTGTCCACGCCGTCCAGCTCGCCTGTCGGCGCTGCGTCGATGGCATCGAAAAGAGTGGGGAAGGAGTTGCAGAGGCTGAAGCAGCGGCGGCAGCCATGGCAGATGTCGAAAACGCGCTCGAGCTCCTGGGTCAGCGCGGTCTCGTCGTAGAACTGCGGATTGCGCCAGTCGAGCGCATGCCGCGTGGGGCGTCCCACCGGGGCCCCCAGGGAATCGAGCGTCTTGGTCAAAGGTTGACACTCACTCTTCGTGTCATGTTCGCCCTGGGGTGGCTGTCAGACTGCCTGCGCGCCGGGAAGAGTCTTTATGGCAAGCCTGCGGCGCATCCGGTCCCCGGCGCGCGAGCGCCCGCGAGGACCGGACTGTCCAGACCGAAAAAGCGCCGCAGGCGACTTTTTCCAATGGACTAGAGGGACTCCAGCGCCTTCTGGAACCGATTGGCGTGCGAGCGCTCGGCTTTCGCCAGCGTCTCGAACCAATCCGCGATTTCGGCAAAGCCTTCGTCGCGCGCCGCCTTCGCCATGCCCGGATACATGTCGGTGTACTCGTGCGTTTCGCCGGCGATGGCCGCCTTCAGATTCAGTTTCGTCTCCCCGATCGGCAGCCCCGTGGCAGGGTCGCCAACCGCCTCCAGATACTCCAGGTGCCCGTGCGCATGGCCGGTCTCGCCTTCGGCCGTCGAGCGGAACACGGCGGAGACGTCGTTGAAGCCCTCGACATCGGCCTTGGCTGCGAAATACAGGTAACGCCGGTTGGCCTGGGACTCGCCGGCGAACGCATCCTTGAGATTCTTTTCCGTCTTGCTGCCTTTTAGACTCACGACGCTCTCTCCTCGATTAGACTCGGTCTAACACCGCCTGAGAACTGTATTCTCAAGGCCGTGGGGCGTCAACCTACGTTGACCCCCTTCACGCCCGCTGTGTAACGTTGCGCCCGCGCCTGATTGCTCTGCACGCCGCTTCCAAGGAAATCATTTGCCATCCGATCCCCAATCCCCCGCCCCGCCGCCGCAGGCACTGGACTTCGAACGGGCGCTGGCCGAGCTCGAGAGCCTGGTCGAGCGGCTGGAGCGTGGCGATCTGCCGCTGGAAGAGGCGCTGAAGACATTCGAGCGCGGAGTGGAGTTGACCCGTTTTTGCCAGACCGCCCTGAAGGCCGCACAGCAGAAGGTCGAGATTCTTCTGAAGCGCAGCGGTCAGACCGCTGTCGAGGCCTTCAGCGTTGCTGAGGACATGGGCGAATCATCTGTGGCACCGCCAGATTGAACGGGCGCGCGGCGCAACGATGACCGCCTTCCCGCCCCGCATCGAGGCGTACCGTGCTCGCATCGAGCAGGTGCTGGAGCGATGTCTTTCGCTCCCCGAGCCGGGCACCCTCAGGCTGCGCGAAGCGATGCGCTACAGCGCGCTCGGCGGCGGGAAACGTCTGCGTCCATGTCTCGTCTATCTGACGGGCGAATCCTTGGGCGGAGCCCTTACTGATCTGGACGGGCCCGCCGCCGCTGTGGAGCTCATTCACGTCTACAGCCTGGTGCACGACGACCTGCCCGCCATGGACGACGATGACCTGCGCCGCGGACGTCCCACATGTCATCGAGCCTATGACGTAGCAACGGCTATTCTCGTCGGCGATGCGCTTCAGGCACTCGCATTCTCCGTCCTGGCCGACGATTCCATAGGCAATATTTCGCCCGCGGTACGCTTGGCCATGATTCGCACCCTCGCACGAGTTACCGGGACCGGTGGCATGGCGGGCGGGCAGGCTGTCGATCTCGCGGCCGTGGGCCAGACTCTCACGGTGGGCGACGTCGAGAACATGCACCGGCGAAAGACGGGCGCCCTCATCGGGGGCAGTGTATTGCTCGGTGCGATGGGCGCGGGCGTCAGCTCCGGAGCCGAATTCCATGCCCTCGAGCGATACGGCGCCGAGATCGGCCTCGCCTTCCAGATACAGGACGACATTCTGGATGTGGAAGGCGATCCCGCCCTCCTCGGCAAGTCGATCGGCGCCGACGCCGCACTGGGCAAACCAACCTATCCCAGTACGGTGGGACTGGACCGGGCCCGGCACCGAGCACGCGAGCTGCGCGACACAGCGGTAGCCGCGCTCGCTCCCCTGGGCGCGCGTGGCGCGCCCCTTGCGGAGCTCGCGCACTTCGTCGTCAGCCGCGTCGGCTAGCGAAGCAAAAGGTGCGACGCATGCGTCGTACCCTTTTGCGAGCGGGCCAAAATCACCGCAGGTGCATTTTGGCAATTGGACTAGCGAAGCAAAAGGTGCGACGCATGCGTCGTACCCTTTTGCGAGCGGGCACCGGGGCCCACCACGGCCCGGTGTACACTTGAGCCGAATGACAGACCCTCCAGGCCAATATCCATTGCTCGAATCCATCGACTCCCCTGCGGATCTGCGGCGGCTGCCGCCGGCAAAGCTTCCGGAGCTCGCCCAGGAGCTGCGGGAATTCCTGATCCAGAGCGTCAGCACCCGCGGCGGTCATTTCGCCGCCGGTCTGGGAACAGTCGAGCTGACGATTGCGCTGCACTACGTCTTCGATACTCCCTATGACCGCCTGGTCTGGGACGTCGGCCATCAGGCCTATCCGCATAAGGTTCTGACCGGCCGGCGCAATAAGCTGCATACCATCAAGCAGCATGGCGGCCTCGCCCCGTTTCCATCCCGCTCGGAGAGCGAGTACGACACTTTCGGAGTCGGCCACTCCAGCACGTCGATCAGCGCCGCGCTCGGCATGGCCGTGGCAGCCGCGCAGCGCGGCGAGAACCGGCGCGTCATTGCGGTGATCGGCGATGGTGCGATCACCGCGGGCATGGCTTTCGAAGCCTTGAATCACGCGGGCACCCTGCCGGCGGACCTGCTGGTCATCCTGAACGACAACGACATGTCGATCTCGGAGAACGTCGGGGCGCTCTCGAATCATTTCGCCCGGGCGCTCTCGGGCAGGGTCTACGCGCATCTGCGCGAGGGCGGCAAGAAAGTCCTGCGCCAGATGCCCACGGTATGGGAGCTCGCGCGCCGCTCCGAGGAGCATCTGAAGGGCATGGTTCTGCCCGGGACGCTCTTCGAGGAGCTGGGTTTCAATTACATCGGACCCATGGACGGTCATGACGTGCGCGCGCTCGTCTCCACGTTGCGCAATCTGAAGCAGTTGCGCGGACCTCAGTTCCTGCACGTCGTCACCCGCAAGGGAAAGGGGTACGCGCCGGCCGAAGCCGATCCCATCAAGTGGCACGGCCCCGGGCCCTTCGATCCGGCCAGCGGCACGATCTTCAAGGAAAAGAGCAGCGGGCCGTCCTACTCGCAGATCTTCGGCCAATGGCTGTGCGATATGGCCGAGCGCGACCCCCTGGTCATCGGCATCACCCCCGCGATGCGGGAAGGATCGGGGCTGGTCGAGTTCTCCAAGCGCTTTCCCGATCGCTATTTCGACGTCGCGATCGCCGAGCAGCACGCGGTGACCTTTGCGGCCGGGCTGGCCGCGGAAGGCTACAAGCCGGTGGTCGCGATCTACTCGACGTTCCTGCAGCGGGCCTACGACCAGCTCATCCACGATGTCGCGTTGCAGAACCTGCCCGTCGTGTTCGCCCTGGACCGCGCGGGACTTGTCGGCAGCGACGGCGCGACTCACCAGGGCAGCTACGATCTGACCTTTCTGCGCTGCATCCCCAACATGGTGATCATGGCGCCGGCGGATGAGAACGAGTGCCGCCAGATGTTGTTTACGGCAAGCACCTTGCCGGGACCCTCCGTGGTCCGCTACCCACGCGGGACAGGGCCAGGCGTGGCGATCAGCGCGGAAATGACGGCGCTTCCCGTCGGCCGCGCGCAGATCCGCCGCGAGGGCCGCAGCGGCCTTGCGCTCTTCGCGGTCGGTGCGCTCGTGGATGCCGCGCATCGGATCGCGGAGCGCCTGGATGCGACACTGGTCAACATGCGTTTTGTCAAACCGCTCGACGAGGATCTGTTGATCGCGGTCGCCGCCCGCCACAGCGCGGTCGTCACGATCGAGGAGAACTCCACGATCGGGGGCGCGGGTGCGGCGGTCTCCGAGCTGCTCGCATCCGACGGGCTGCAGGTGCCGCTGCTGCACATCGGTATCCCGGATCGCTTCATCGAGCACGGCTCGCGCGAGACCTGCCTGGCGGCTGCGGGGCTGGATACCGCGGGACTCGCATCGAGCGTGGAACGGTGGTGGGCGCTTCAGCCCCAGAAGCGCATCCGCTCCGCTGGAGGCGGCTGACCTGTTGCGGCGTAGCGTTCCGGCGTAACGTTCCCGCACCCGCTCTCTGGCGGCCTGCCCACGAGGACACTGTTTGTGCCGGTCCGTTCCCCGCGAGGGACTTGAGCCGCGCGCCCGGCACCCCCACCATCCCTGCTGGCATTGCTTCATGCCGCAACTGGTTATTGCGCGGCCCGACATTGAGGTAGGCTTGCTCCATGACCCCGCCCGTGACCGCCAAGATTGCACGTCCCCTCACCGCTGAGGTCGAAGACGTCCAGGCACGTGCCGATAACCGGCGCTTGCCCATCAACCGCGTCGGCATCAAGGACATCAGCCATCCGGTGCGCGTGCGGGACCGTTCCGCCGGCGAGCAGCACACCATTGCCACCTTCAACATGTACGTCAGCCTGCCGCACAACTTCAAGGGCACGCACATGTCGCGATTCGTGGAGATCCTGCACGCCGAGCGGGAAATCTCCGTGGAGTCGTTCCGCGCCATGCTGGCGACGATGACCGGGCGGCTCGAGGCGGACAGCGGCCACATCGAGATGACCTTTCCGTTCTTCGTCATGAAGCAGGCCCCGGTGTCGGGCGTGGAGAGCCTGATGAACTATCAGGCGAGCCTGATCGGCGAGCGCCGCGAGGGCCGCACCGAGATGTGGGTGCGCGTGATCGTCCCCGTGACCAGCCTGTGTCCGTGCTCGAAGAAAATCTCGGACTACGGTGCGCACAACCAGCGCTCGCATGTCACCATCAAGGCGAAGCTGCGCACACACATGTGGATCGAGGAGCTGATCGAGATCGCCGAGAGCGAAGCCTCGTGCGAGCTGTACGGAATCCTGAAGCGCCCGGACGAGAAGTACGTGACCGAGCGCGCATATGACAATCCGAAGTTCGTCGAGGACATGGTGCGTGACGTGGCGGTACGGTTGAACGCCGATGAGCGGATAGCCGCTTACGCCGTGGAGTCGGAAAACTTCGAGTCGATCCACAACCATTCCGCCTATGCGCTCATCGAGCACGACAAGGACGAGCACGACTGACGCTCGTGCGCGCTCGCGTGAACGCCCGCTGAAACTGCCGTTACACATTCTTAACCCGGCCTTCATCCCCTGGTGAGGCGCTCCGGTCTAACGTGTTCACCGCTGCACTGCGCAGTGGGATCCGGAAACTGACAGGAGAGCTGACCATGAAGATCACCCCCGCCTTCGTTGCTGTTGCGCTGCTTGGCTGCGGCGCCGCGTTCGCCGCCGATGCGCCGGCCGCACCGGCGGCCGCCACCGCCAAGCACGTCTCGCTCAAGGCTTGCAACAAGCAGGCCGATGCGAAGAGCCTGACGGGCAAGGAGCGCTCGGCATTCGTGAAGGACTGCCGGGCCGGCAAGAGCACCGCGGGAAACTGAGCTCCCGCGCGCCTGGCGCGCCATAACACCGGCAACGACGCTCGAATTTACGGTGAAGGGGGTACAACCCGCGCCCTCTCGCGGGGCAGATCGATCCGCACCTTGAGCCCGGGCTCGTTGCTTTCCAACGCAAGCCGGGCGCGGTGCAGGCGCACGATCGCGGCGACCAGGCTCAGGCCAAGACCGCTGCTGTCCGGCTCGATGCTGTGTGACAGGCGCACGAACGGCTGAACCGCGCGCGCCCGGTCATGAGCGGGGATGCCCGGCCCGTTGTCCCGAACCTGCAGCCGCACCTCATCCGCCGTGTGTGCCACCTCCACTCTCACCTCACCGACCGAAGGAGTGTATTTCAAGGCGTTCTCGATCAGATTCGTGATGAGCTGCGCCAGCAACTGGCGGTTGCCGCGCACTACGCAACCGCTGGCGCGAGCGCAGGTCAGCGTCAGTCCCGCACCGCGCGCAACCGGCTCGAACAGCTCGACCAGTTCCTCGGCCAGCGCGCCGACATCGACAGACGCGGGCGATGCCAGCGGAGCGCCGGATTCCGCCAGAGCGATCTGCAGGAGCATCGCCAGCATTCTTTGCAGCCGGTCGACCTCTCCCAGCGCCGATTCGATCGATTCGTACACGGCCGGCTCAAGCTCGGGCGAGCGCAGCAGCAATGCGTCCATGCGCGTGCGCAGCCGATGCAGTGGCGCCCGCAGATCGTGCGCGGCACTGTCGAATGTGGCCCGCAGCGTGCGTGCCTGGTCCTCCAGCCGGTCCAGTACGCTGTTGACGGAAGTCGCCATCGCATCGAACTCGTCTTTCGCGCCCACGACCGGCAGCCGGCGGCCGAGCTCCCCAGCCATGATCCGCTGGCAGGTCTCGGTGACGTTCCCGACACGTCGCGCGAGCTTGAAACTGAACCAGAACGCCGCAAGCGCCGCCGCGAGAATCGTGAGGCCGATGCCCCGCAGGGTCGCCGTGCGGAACTTGTCGGCGAAGCGTCGCCCCTGCGAGATGTCCGTGCCGACCAGCAGCAGGTCCCCGCCCGGCAGCGTCCGAACGGCGGCGCGGACGGGATGCACGGATCGGCGGCCGGGCTCGATCGTCGCGATCTCGAATTCCGGCCAGCTCTCGCGCGGCATGCCCTCGAAGGGCCACCGCGTGACATTGCCGGCAATCTTGTTGAACTGCGGATCGACGAGGATGTAGATGGCGCCGACGCGCCCCCAACTGTCGACTTTCAGAGTGATCTCATCGGTGAGCCCCGATATGCCCGTCATGGCGTATTTCTCTTCGAGGCTCTTGAGCTCCGCGTCGATGATGAGATCGACCTCGTCCGTAATCAGGCTCTGTGTCAGCAAGTACGCGCTGCCCAGCGTCGCTCCAACGGCCACCATCACGAGCAGCGTGTAGCTGACCGAGAGCCGGAAGGCCGAGGTCTTGAAGGGATCCAACCTCACAAATTCTCATGCGCCACGGGCCGCGGCATCCTGTTGCGAATCATGCCGCAACACGTAGCCTGAGCCTCGGACCGTATGGATGAGTGGGCGCTCGGCTCCACGGTCGATCGCCTGCCGCAACCGGCTGATGTGGACGTCGATAAGATTGCTCTGCGGATCGAAGTGCAGGTCCCAGACGCCTTCCAGCAGCATGGTACGGGTCACGACCTGTCCCGCGCGGCGCAGCAGGAACTCCAGCAGCTTCAGCTCCCGCGCGGTCAGCTCGATTTCACGCCCGGCGCGCGTGACGCGGCGGGCCAGCAGATCGAGCTCCAGATCGGCGACTTTGAGCTTGGTGGCTTCGGATACGCCGGAGCTGCGGCGCATCAGGGCCTCGATGCGCGCCAGCAGCTCGGCGAATGCGAATGGCTTGGTGAGGTAGTCGTCACCCCCGGCCTTCAGCCCGCGTATGCGGTCATCCACGCTGCCCAGCGCGCTCAGGACCAGGACCGGGGTGGCGATCCCTCTCTCACGCATGAGCTGAATGATCGCCAGGCCGTCGATGTGCGGAAGCATCCGGTCCGTCACCACCAGATCGAACCGCACTTCCGTCGCCCGAAAGAGTGCCTCCCGGCCATCGGCGGCATGATCGACGGTATAACCGCTCTCACGCAGTCCTTTGACGAGAAACTTCGCGGCCTCGTTATCGTCCTCGATGAGCAGAATGTGCATGGCCGTTCGCGGGCGTCGGGTGACGTTCACCCAGATAGCATAAGCCCCTGATCCTCACGAATGACTGCCAACTACGTGTGCAGCATTCGCTCGCAGTCAGTGTCTCAAACGAAACTGCAGGCCCAAACCCTCGGAGCGGCACTCAAATATCCGCCTCCCACTCCCAGGGATTCAGGATTTCAACACCCGTCGGCTTGAAGTCCTCGACGTTGCGCGTCACGACCGTCATGCTGTGGACGAGCGCCGTCGAGGCGATGAGCGCGTCTCGCTCCGGTTTAGGATCCGGAACATGCAACCTTGCGCAACGCTGAGCGACAGCGATGTCGACCGGCAATATACGTCCCGAGAACCGAACCAATATTTGGCCGTCCATCCAGGCACGAATTATGGCGCCCTGCGCAGCATCCTTGCGCTCCATCGACAATATTCCACGCTCGAGCTCGAGAAGCGTAATGGCGGATATGAAATGCAGTGTAACCGACGTGTTCGAGGCCCAAGCGACCACATTCGGGTGGGCCTTTTCAGGTCTTCGCAGGTGAGAGACGACGTCCGTGTCGAGCACGTACATCAGGAAAGATCCACGAGCTTAGACAATCGTCCCTTGATCTTTGGCGGATCGAACTCGAAGTCTGAGACATCAGGCTGTGCCAGCGCCTCAGCCAGTGTCATCGGAGCGCCGTTGAGGCGCTGGTATTCCTCGATCGTGATGAGAACGTGGGCAGGACGGCCACGGTCGGTGATGAATACGGGACCGTCCTGGGCCGCTTTTTTTGCACGGCTCGTGTCCTGGTTGAATTCGCGGCTTGAGATCGTAGTGATGATCATGGAAGCATCATAGCTGATTGTAGATATGTTGCTACATATCCCACCGCAGCGCAAGCATCTCCGTTCGATCCGGGGGTGGCCGGGCATCCCAAGGCGCATCAGGTGTCTTGCGGCTGGCCCGGCACGGATCCGGGTATTCAGCAGCTCAGCTGCCCGCCTTGAACGGCCCGGGTCCGCTGTAGGTATTTTCCGCGCTTTGCAGCCGGCTGATGAGGGAGCTGAGGAAAACCCGATTGAAGCGCAGCTGGCACGAGGCTGACACCTGCTCCAGCAGAGTCGAGCTCACCTTGAGCACGGTCACTTCGTTCGCCGAGCGGATCGTGGCCGTTCGCTTGGCGCCAGGCACGTAGCTCGCCTCGCCGAAGCAATCGCCCGTATCCAGCGTGCCCAACCGGTGGCCGTGACGCTCAACGGCGCAACCGCCAGATACGATGATGTAGAACCGATCGTCCATCTCGCCTTCCTTGACGATCTCCTCGCCGGCACCGTAATCCTGCCAGTTGCTCGCGCGAAGTACTTCCCAGATCTCAGCGTGCGAGAACTCGTGAAAAAACTTCAGGCGGCGCAGGACGCCGAACTGCTCCTGACGGTCGATGCGCGCATTCGCTTCGCGCAGCCGCTGGTGCACACGCGTGAGCTCGGCGGCGAAGTCGAGTCCGCTCTTGTAGCGCTTTGCGGGATCCTTCTGCAGAGCCATCGCTACGACGGTCTCCAGCTCCTCGGGAATCTCCTTGCGCAGCGTGTGAATCGGGGGCGGCGTCGCATAGACGATCTGATGCAGGAGTTTCTGCAGATTGCCCGCGCGAAACGGCCGCGACCCGGTCAGCAGCTCGTACATGACGGCCCCGAGCGAATACAGATCCGAGCGGTTGGTGAGATCGAGGCTCTGCACCTGCTCCGGAGACATGTACGAGGGACTCCCGGCGATACCCTCGATGCGCGAGATATCCGAATCCGACACCAGTGCGATGCCGAAGTCGATGATGCGCACGTCGCTGTCCTGCGTGAGCATGATGTTCGACGGCTTGATGTCGCGATGAATCACGCCCCGCGAATGCGCGTAGTGCAGTGCCTTTGCGCACTTGAAGACGATTTCGACGGTATCGTCGATGCGCAGAAGATTGTCAGGACGACAATACGCGGCGAGCGTGCGTGCACCGTGAACGTGCTCGGTGACTATGTAGCAGTGGCCGCCTTCCTCACCCGCGTCGTAGATCGGCAGAATGTGCGGGTGCTGCAGCATGCCGACGAGGTGCGCTTCGGACAGGAACATCTTGCGCGAGATGCGCGCACGGTCCTCGTCGCCGCTCGTCTCGATGTTGTAGACCTTGATCGCGACGTCGCGGCCATAGTAGGCATCGTGCGAAAGGTACACGATCCCCGTGCTGCCTCGGCCGACCTCCTTGATCACCACGTATTTGCCGATCTTCTCGGGAATCTTGCGCGGTGGGGCCGTCTTGGAGGAAGCGGATGACTTGGATGCCGGTACTGACATGACTCGCGCTGAAGCGAAGACCACCGACAGGATACGGATTGCGCCGAAGGCCCACTGTGATGCACGCCACAGCGTCCCGGCCCTCTGGCGCGATGCGGCCGCGAGGCACCGGACTCTCAGGAAGCGAAGTGATCGAACCCGGAATGCGAGAACTCAATCACGTTCCCCGCGCTCGTCACGACGGTACCCGGGGCTTCCCGCAGAGCGCCGATGCAGCCATAGCCCCACCGTTGCGGTGGCAGATTATGTCGAAGCCTGTTGACCTCAGCCGGCGGCACGGTGAAGCACAGCTCGTAGTCGTCGCCGCCCGTGAGGGCGAGCTCGCGTGCACGCTGATCACCGACTACGCTGACGAGCAGCTCGGACACGGGGACGTCGCTGATTGCGATCTCGGCACCGCAGCCGCTGGCGCACGCCAGCTTCGCAGCATCACCCAGTAGTCCGTCCGAAACATCTATGCACGCGCTCGCATAGCCACGTAGACCATCTCCGAGCGCAAGTCTGGGTGAAGGATAGAGAAACCGCTTCCGGAGGTACCCGTCCGCTTCGCTGGCAGCACGCAGCCTCGATTGCTCAATCGCAAGCCCGGCGGCGGCATCCCCGGGCGTCCCCGATACGAACAGCAGATCTCCCGGACGTCCACCGGTACGCAACAATGAGGTCGATCTGGGCACGTGCCCCATGATCTGGACGGTCACGCACAAGGGTCCCGAAGTCGTATCACCGCCCACGAGCGCGACATCATGCGCGCGCGCAAGCGCCGCAAGGCCTGCTGTAAATTCCTCCAGCCAGCGCTCATCCACCCCGGGCAGCGTCAAGGCAAGAAGCGCCCACGCCGGACGTGCGCCCATTGCCGCAAGATCGCTCAAGTTTACCGCGAGCGCGCGATGGCCGATCGAGGCTGGAGGAGAGCCATGAGGAAAGTGCACGCCCGCGACGAGTGTATCGATGGCCGCAACCAGCTCAGCTCCAGCGGGACACTCGAGCAGCGCGGCGTCGTCGCCGACGCCGAGCCGTACATCCGCGCGCATCGCGCCGCATTTGCGGAAGTACCGCTCGATCAGCGCGAATTCGGAAAGGGACATCGAGGCTCAGTGTTCGTTCGGCCGTAATGTGCGCGCGGCGCGATCCAGCACGGCATTCACGAATTTGTGCCCGTCGGTGGCACCGAAGCGCTTGGTGAGACCAACCGCCTCGTTGATCGACACGCGGTACGGCACATCGGGTCTGGAGGTCAGCTCATACAGGCCGATCAGCAGCGCGGCGTGCTCGACCGGATCGAGATGCTCGGGCTTGCGATCCATCATGGCGGCGAGCTGGGAATCGAGCGCCTCGCGAGCGCCCGATACGCCCTGGACCAACTCGCGAAAATACTCCCGGTCCGCGCGCGGCATGTCCTGCGCTTCGCCGAACTCCTGCACGAGATCCTGCCATGGGCAGTCGTTCAGCTGCCAGCGATACAGGGCTTGCAGCGCGAGCTTGCGCGCCACTGAACGCGTGGCCGCAAAGTGATGGCCGCTCTGCGAGGACGGAAGCATCACAGGCGCGCCATCAATGCGGCCATCTCGAGCGCCGTGTCCATGGATTCGCCACCCTTGTTGCCCGCGGTCGTCGCTGCGCGCTCCAGCGCCTGCTCGACCGTTTCGACGGTCAGGACGCCGAACACGATCGGAAGCCCCGTTTCCAGGCTTGCGAGCTGCAGCCCACGGGCGCACTCGCCCGCAACGTAGTCGAAATGCGGTGTATCGCCGCGAATCACGCATCCGAGCGCGACGACGGCATCGAAACGGCCAGTGAGAGCCAACTTGCGGGCGACGACGGGGAGCTCGAACGCGCCCGGTACTCTTGCAACCAACAGATCGTCGGCAGCGCCGCCGCGCTCCAGCCAGGCCGCCGTCGCGCCCTTGACGAGGCTCGAGACGATGAAGTCATTGAAGCGGGCGGCGGCGATTGCCACCTTGCGCCCGCGCGCGGTCACCTCACCTTCGACGATACGTGGAGCGCCCATCGAGGCGGGCCTCAGCCGTCTTCGCCGACGTAGCTTTCGATTTCCAGATCGAACGCGGAGATGCCATGGATCTGCTTCGGTGCTGACAGGACACGCATGCGCCTGATGCCCAGATCCTTGAGGATCTGCGCACCGACCCCGTAGGTCCGCAGCACCCCTCCCCCGGACTGCACGGTTTCCGCCGCGCCCGCCGCCGCACCCGCCCCAGCCGGGACTCCGCCAAGGGAGCGCACTGCTTCGACCAGATCCCGGGGTGATTCATGGTCGCGCAGGATCACGATCACGCCGCTCCCCGCCTGCGCAATCCGTTGCATCGCCGCACGCAGCGTCCAGGCTCGCGACGAGCCGCGCACACCCAGCAGGTCGCGCAGAGTATCCGCGATGTGGACCCTGACCAGCGGAATGCTGGCCTCACCGACCGGACCGTGCGTCAGCGCGAGGTGAACGTCCCGATTGACGTGATCCTCATACAGGAACAGACGGAATTCGCCGAACTCGGTCTGCACCGGTTGCTCCGAGATCCGCTCCACGGAGCGCTCGTTGCGCAACCGATAGCGGATCAGCTCGGCAATCGTGCCGATCTTCAGACCATGAGTGCCCGCAAACGCCTCGAGATCCGGACGACGCGCCATCGTCCCATCGTCATTCATGATCTCGACGATGACCGCCGCGGGCTCCAGACCCGCAAGACGCGCGAGATCGCATCCCGCCTCGGTGTGTCCCGCGCGGGTGAGCACGCCGCCCGGCTGCGCCATGATCGGGAAAATGTGTCCCGGCTGCCGCAAATCCTCCGGCCTGGCATCCGGCTGCACTGCCGTACGCACCGTGTGAGCGCGATCGTATGCGGAGATGCCCGTCGTCACGCCCTGCGCGGCCTCAATCGACAATGTGAAGTTCGTGCGCCGATCGCGATCCGTCTCGCTGACCATCAAAGGCAGCCGAAGCTGACGGCAACGTTCCCGTGTCAGCGTCAGACAGATTAGACCGCGGCCGTAGCGAGCCATGAAATTGATGTCCTCGGGACGCACGAGGCTGGCGGGCATCAACAGGTCGCCCTCGTTCTCGCGGTCCTCGTCGTCCATGACGACGACCATCCGTCCGGCGCGCAGCTCCTCGAGCAGTTCCTCAACGGAATTCAGGCCGGGCGAGCTGGGGCCCTTGCCGGCGAATGAGAACACGTTGGACATGTCGCGGCCCGGTGGGTAGATGGGGTGTGCTGCTGAGTATACCCGTGGGAATCCATACAGCTCACGCCAGTAGGGGCGCGACCACGCGCTCGAGCCGTTCGCGCGTCCAAACCGGGTGCTTATCCTTCCATCCGTCATCGGCCAGACGGCCCGCCCGGTCGATGGTAAAGCTCACGGGAATGCGCCAGATCCGGCCGTAGCCGGGCGCACTGGATACCGATAGCAAGCCCACCGGGAAATGCAGCGGAGCGGCCATCGCACGCACCCGATCGAGAATATCGGGCGTATCCAGGCTGAATCCCAGCACCGTCAGGCCGCGGGCTGCGTGCTCCTGCAGGTAGTCCGAGAGCAGCGGCAATTCCTCCCGGCAAGGCCCGCACCAGGTGGCCAGAAAGGTCAGGATGACGACGCGGCCCAGCAGATCCCGGGTGGCCAGATGCCTGCCGTCCAGGGTCACCAGGGTGGCGGGAGGCGCGGGCTGCCCCACCCGCAGCGAGTTCGCCCAAGCCACGCGGCTCAGCAGACCGGCCGCGCCGAGCATCGCGGCCGCAGCAGCGCCCTGGAGCATTGCGCGGCGTGTGTGATGCGCGCTCACGAGGCGCATCCAGGTTGAATGGTCAGACTGAAGGCCGGCGCCGATTGCCGCTCAGAAGGCCATTGACGTTCAGAAGGCATAAGCCGCGCCGATGCTCACGGTGTACCGCGGAAAGAGCTGGTAGCCGTAGAGATTGCTGTATACCGGCACCTGCACGAAGCCGAAAACGTGCAATCGACCAACCACTCCGGCAGTCAGCCCGGGGCTTATGTAGGCGACATTTCCGGCCGTGCTCTGAATATCGGCGAGCGCGCCCTGGTCGCGAGACTTGTGCAGGAGGTTCACCTGCAGCTGGGGAACCCACCGCGGGTTGTTTTCATACCGCAGTCCAAAGCTCATCGTCGTTGAATTGCCGGGACGATAGTCGTTACCGGGCTGATCCATGTGGTGCCTCACGGCGCTTTGGAATTGCCCGTTGGCGAACAGGTCGAAGTCCTGGCTGATGGCCTGGTAATAATAGGCACCCACGATGATATCCGTGCTGCCGGTGCCCGGCTGCAGGCTGGCATCGAGGGGCATTCCCGCATCAGGTCCGCCATCGAAAACCACCGCGGTGCCGTAACGGCCAGTGGGCAGCTTCACGCCGAGCTGAACACCCAGATTGTGCGTCGGCAATATTCCCTGGTAAGCGCCGATGAGTCGAATGTCACCGAGACTCGAGCTGCGTGAGCTGCTCAGCCTCAAGGGCTGCGCCGGATCAAACTCGCCGTAAGTCGAGTGAGTCCGCACGACTTGCGGCACGGCAAGACTGAAGTTCCAGTCGGAGTTGGGAGCGTAGCTGAGGCCGGTGGTGATATACCGGTTGAGAGTCTCGCGCTCGAGCTCGTTACCGACCGGCACGCCGGTAACCGAGCGCGTGCCGCTACGCAGCTCATCCTGGTGAATGTAGTCATATTCGACGCTCAGGCGCCATCCGGCCATGGACGAGTAGCCCATCGCCGCATCGGAGCTCAACGTGCAGCCGCAGCTTGCGCAGGCCTGAGCGCCGCCCGGCGCCAGCCAGCTCACGGCGAGAGCCAGCACGCCCGCCGCAAGCGACGCAGACCGGCCCCGCAAGGGGCGGGCAAAGGGCGTGCTCGACGCACGTCGGGGAATTGCAGAATTTGACATTTTCTCACCTGACGGATCAGGACGCGGCCTGCCTTCGGTAGCCGAATGCCCCGCGCCAATGGCGAATGCGATGCTTTCAGGCAATGCGCGGTGGCTCGTGATCGCAGTCGATAGCGAGCCCATCGTGGGCGAGTCGGCCTCAGTCGGCGCTACGAACGGGCAGGCGGTCCGCGCGAGGTCTGGGTGCGGACGATCGTGGGGAGAAAGACGTTGTCATTATCGCTGCGGTCAACCCGAACAGCGTCGGCTGCCGGTGCCGTAAGCTCCAGAGCCGCAGGTGCCGGCGCACCGCCGGCACTCGCCGCGAACAGGCAAGGTGCGTGATGCTGGCCCGTGTTGGATGGAGCCTGGCCACTCTGCCCGGGGCAGAATTCGATCGACACCCCGCCGCCAGCACTCACCATGGGCATGAAACCCACGGGAATCGCAGCTCGGAACAGCAGCGCAGGCAGAACCAGCAGGGCGAGCCAGTTCCGGCGCTTTCGCAGTTCAGACAGGAGGAGGTTCACGCGACGAGTCTACGTGCGGACGCGCTGAGGTTCCATTAGGGAGGTTTGCTGCAGCTGAAAGCTTCTTGAAAGCATCGGGACGTAAGTTGAGCCCGCCCGGACCGTTTCTTGCGACGAAACAAGCCACCACGTCCAATCGCTACTGCCGCGCCGCGCGGATTCTTCATGCACACGAGTCACATCGAAACCAATGTGCACCAGGCCGTAACTGACCCCGGCGCGCACGCCAAGAGGAACATCCTCGTGCGGCTGGTCACGGACTGGGACTTTGAGGAGCGCGCAATGCGTTATGCGATGCGCATGCCTACTCCGCTGCATACAGAAGATCGCAGCGTGCTCGAGCAGGTCATCTTCAGATACTACGCATCCCTGCCCGAAGTGAAGCGAGTCCTGTTCGTGGGCTGCCAGTGGTACACGAGCCACTATGGGCGCAGATTTTTTCCGCAACACGATTACTGGACCATCGAGCCGGACGAGAAGTGGCGCAAGCACGGCGGCCGCCAGCACATCGTGGCCCCGCTGGAAGATCTGGATACCCATTTTCCGCCGGACTATTTCGATCTGATCCTCTGCAACGGTGTGTATGGCTTCGGACTGGACGGCCTTGAGCAATGCGAGCGCGCCTTTGCACATTGCCACTCACGGCTGCGCGACAATGGCCACCTGGTGCTGGGATGGAACAATGTTCCCGCCAGAACGCCGCTCCCCCTGGACAGTATCGAGAGCCTGAAGCGCTTCCGGAAATTCACTTTCCCTGCATTCGGCTCCTGGCGCTATCGCACGCAAACCCCGTACGCGCACACCTACGACTTCTACGTGAAGTGACACCTCCGGCGACGAGAAATGCGGGGCATAATCTACATCAATACGCCTTAACGGTAGCGCCGAGGATATCAACGCGCGCATGATCCGAAATCCCAGAAAAGCCGGCGAACAACAGTGGCTAGCTGTCGCACGCCGGCGCATCGATGCTTAACGCGCATTCTCCCGTGCGCCAGTTACCTTGCTTTTTGCGACAGCGGGTTTCGTCTCCTGATCGTCTTCCATGTCCAATTCTTCCATCAATTCGGATTTCCGCTCTGCCATTTGGCCTCCGAGTGCCGTCGTATCAACCTTTGCCTTCTTGGCTTTGGGGAACATGTCACCCTCCTCCTCCTTGACGTGATGCTGAATTTGCTCACCCAAGACGGTGACCTTGGCGTCATACAGTTCGTCATCCGGGCTCATCTCCTCCAACTCGGCGATCAAGTTCTTTGCGCCGGCATGTTCAACGAGCGCTTCGTCCATGAGGTCCGCAGCGTCAATCTCCTCCCGCACCGCCGGGTAGAAGATCTCCTCCTCGATCTCGGCATGCACTTTGAGTTCGTTGCACACTTGCTTGACCAGGGCGGCCTTTTCCTCATCGGCGCCATCGCTTTCCTTGAGCTTTTCGAGCTTTTTAAACAGCGCCTTCACCTTTTCGTGATCGGCGGTCAGCATCGCAATGGCGTCCTCGCCAGAGGCGGCCTTATCGGCGGATGTCTGCTTTTCGGTGGACATAACTTGACTCCTGAATGGTCAACCTCACGTTGAAGTCGAACCTGAAAATGAACAATTTGGGGAAACTGCACCCGAGCCCCCTCGCCCGAACCGCGGGTGCGAGGGGTCCCTAAAATCGCCGGGCCGGAGACCGCCTTGGATGACCCGCTCAGTCCGGAAAAAACCTCGCCCTACATTTGCGAGCTCACGACACATGGCTGCGCCATTCCTCATCCCCAGCCGGAGCTTATTTAGCCGCTGCTACCTTCAGATCGTTGACGACGTGCTCTTTGCCGGCGATCGACGCCGACTTCGCACCGATTTGGGCTTTCTCATCGGCGCTCCGCACCACCCCATTCAAGGTAACCGTTCCGTTCACCGCAACGATCTTCACGTTGTGTCCGTATGTGGACAGACTTTTGTCCGCCATGACACTGCGGCGGATGCGTCGTGCGAGATCGAGATCAGGCGCGTTATTCTGCTGCTTATCGGCCGTCTCTTTGGTGTTCGAGGGGTCTTGCCTGTTGCTCTTAGTATTGTCGGACGGCGTCGCTTGAGTTGACGATGTCGTCGTCGAATCATGCTCCGGCGAAGTGGTCTGCGCCGTTGCGACTTGCGCACCGAGTATGAGCACAGGAAAGGCTAACAACGTTGCCACAGCTGATTTCATGATGGAGTCACCGGTCAATTGTAAGTGGGGTTTGAAAATACCTGGAGAGAAGCGCGAGCGAGGACACTCGCGCCCTCGCCAATCATCGTGCGAGCCGGCTCGAGGATCATCGAACGGCGTGCTTTGGCTCAGTCCGAGCAGCGGCAGCGCTTTCGCCCGTGGATGCGATGTCCTCAGCTCCGCTCGCCTTCAACACATCTTTGGCACGGCTTATCTGATCAGCCGTATCGCAATGAACGGAAAGGAGCGTTCCGCCGTTCTTAACACGCCCTTCGTAGCGCTTTGCCTCGTATTCAGGAATGCCCATTCCGACCAACGCGCCGACCAGGCCGCCCACGGCACCACCGACGCCGAGTCCTGCTAATCCCGCCATAATTGGGCCAGCGGCGATGAACGGTCCCAAACCCGGGATCGCCAAGGCTCCGACTCCGGCCAGAACACCGAGTGTTCCCCCGATCACGCCTCCGGTAGTTACGCCGGCCGTCGTGCCCTCCGGCGCTTTGGTCTCTTTGACATGCGCGAATTCCTTCGTGCTGCGTGTGTCGGGAAGCAGAACTGAGATATCGGGATAGCGAACCCCGCTGAGATCAGCGCATCCACGGCACGCTCAGCATGCTCTCCAGACCTATAGATTCCGAACACAGCCGTATTTTTTTAAAAAAGGACGAGTTTTCTCTGAACGCCCGATAGGGATTGCGGCAGCGCAAATGTCAAACACGCGCCCTGCAAGCAGGGGCCTATACCGTCGCTATGCCTCTGGCGACCGTGCGCGCGAGCTGCGGCTATGCTTGCGCCATGGCTGCGATGGCTGCCGCGCATACTGATCTAACTGATTTTAAGCCCGACGATCCGCAACTCGGCGGAATACTGCGCAAGCCGTTCGATGTAGCGCGCTACCTGATCGACCTCCAGATTCACGCGCGTCCCCACAGCGAGCCGGCCGAGGGTCGTGACGGCCTGTGTATGCGGAATAATGTTGACACCGAATTGCGCAGCCTCGACCTCGTTGACTGTCAGGCTGACACCATCGACCGCCACCGAGCCCTTGCGCGCGACGTACCGGGCAAGCTCGGGCGGCACCGAGATTTTCAGGCGCTGCGAGCGGGCATCGCCGCTGATGGAAGCAACCGTGGCAACTCCGTCCACGTGACCGGAGACCAGATGCCCGCCCAGGGCATCGCCAGCTTTCAGCGATGGCTCGAGATTTACCGTCATGCCCGGTCGCAGATCACCGAGAGTGGTCACACTGAGAGTCTCGCGCGAAACGTCCGCTTCGAAGGTGCGCCCCGTCAACTGGATGGCCGTCAGGCAACATCCCTGCACGCAAATGCTGTCGCCGATGCGAATACCGGCCGTCTCGAGGCGCTCGAACCCGATCGCCATCCGCACGTCGCCGCCGCGCGGCTCCAGCGATTTCACGCGCCCCAGGTCCTGCACGATTCCGGTAAACAAGCGCGCTCCTCCCAGCGAACAAAGTCACGTCTTTTGGCAGGGGACTAGTGCGGCCGCAATCGCAGGCGCAGATCTTCTCCAACCTGTTTCGTGTCCACCAACGCAAACTCCCACGCGTCGTGCAGGCTCTGCAACTGCGGCAGGTTGACGAGCGGCAGCGCATGAGGCCCGAGCAGTATCGGCGCCACGTACAGCAGCAGCTCATCGACAAACAGTCCGCTCAGCAACTGGCCGGCCAGCGACGGGCCCGATTCCACGAGCACCTCATTGACATCGAGCTCCCCCAGCCGGCCCAGCACGGCCGGCAGATCGAGCAGTCCGCCATGACCCGGGATGATCTCGACGCTCGCGCCCCGTTCCGCGAGCGCCTCGGCTGCCGAGGCCTGGGTGACGGCTGTCAGAATCAACACTTCGCCTTCGGTTGCAAGCACGCGCGCCGTCGGCGGTGTGCGCAGCCGGCTATCGAGCACCACTCGCATCGGTTGCCGCCTGTTTTCGCCCGCGAGACGCACATTCAGCAGCGGATCATCCGCAAGCACGGTGCCAATGCCTGTCATGACCGCCGAGCTGCGCGCTCTCCAGCGATGCACGTCCTCCCGCGCAGGCCCCCCCGTGATCCACTGGCTCTCGCCGTTCGCCAGAGCGGTGCGGCCATCCAGGCTCATTGCGAGCTTGAGGCGCACCCAGGGCAGTCCCTGCTTCATGCGCTTCATGAATCCTATGTTCAGCTCGGTCGCTTCCGCCTCCATGAGGCCGGCTTCAACGGTCATTCCCGCTTGACGCAGCCCTTCCGCACCTTGTCCGCTGACATCTGGGTTTGGATCCTGAACGGCGAAAACCACCCTCGCGATGCGCGCTTCGGTCAGCGCATTCACGCACGGCGGTGTGCGCCCATGATGGTTGCACGGCTCAAGCGTCACGTAGGCAGTCGCGCCAGCCACGGCCTCAGTCGCGGCACGGAGTGCAGCGACTTCCGCGTGCGCCTCACCCGCGCGTTCATGCCAGCCCTCGCCGATGATCCGTCCGTTCTTGGCGATCACACACCCGACACGCGGATTGGGGTCCACGGTCTCCAGCCCTCGCTCGGCGAGGGCCAGGGCGCGTCCCATCGCATAGCGGTCAAAGTCGGTAAACATCGGCTATTTGCTCTCGCCCGATGCGGGAGTGTCCGCCGGCAATAGTGGCAGCTGGTCCCGGTTTGCGTCACGGCCCGGCTCGCGCTTTTGACTTCTCTTGTGATCCCTGCCGGTATCCGACGGAGCGCGCCGGCTGCGCAGCCGCTGAATCTCCTCGTGGAAGGCCTCCACGTCCTGAAAATGGCGATACACGGACGCAAACCGCACATACGCCACTTCATCGAGCTGACGCAACTCGTCCATCACGAACTCGCCGATGACGCGTGAAGGCACCTCGCGATCACCCATTATGCGCACCCTGTGAGTGATGCGGCTCAAGGCTTCGTCGATCGCCTCGCGAGCCACCGGGCGCTTCTCGAGCGCCTTCTCCATCCCCGCGCGCAGCTTCGCATCGTCGTAGGTTTCGCGCACGTTGTCCGTCTTCACCACGACCGGCATGAGGAGCTCGGCCGTCTCGAAAGTCGTGAACCGCTCACCGCACGACAGGCATTCCCGGCGGCGCCGGATCTGGCGTCCTTCGCCGGCCAGCCGCGAGTCGTTCACCTTGGTCTCGACGTGGCCGCAGAACGGGCAATACACGCGGCGCCTCGCCCAGTGCTAGTTCAATTGCCCGTACACGGGATAGCGTCGGCACAGCTCGACCACCTGGGGCCGCACCCGCTCGACGGCGCTTTGCGAGCCTTCCGCGTCCAACACCTCGACGATGAGATCGGCTACCTGCTCGATCTCGCCCTCCTTGAAGCCGCGAGTGGTCGAGGCAGGCGTACCGATGCGCAGCCCGCTGCTCACCGAAGGAGGACGCGGATCGTTTGGGACGGCGTTCTTGTTGACGGTGATGTTGGCACGGCCCAGCGCAGCATCCGCATCCTTCCCCGTGATATTCCTGTCCACCAGGCTCATCAGGAACAGGTGATTGTCCGTGCCGCCGGAGACGATCTGGTAGCCCTTTTGCGCCAGCCGTGCGGCCATGGCGCGCGCGTTCGCGACCACCTGCCGCTGATAGTCCTTGAACTCGGGCTGCAGCGCCTCGAGCAGGGCGACCGCTTTTGCCGCGATGACGTGCATCAGCGGACCGCCCTGTGTTCCGGGGAACACCAGCGAGTTGAGTTTCTTCGCGATCTCGTCGTTCGCCCTGGCAAGGATCAGGCCGCCACGCGGGCCCCGGAGGGTCTTGTGTGTAGTGGTCGTTACGACATCCGCGTGCGCAATCGGACTTGGATAGACACCCGCGGCCACCAGGCCGGCAACGTGCGCCATATCGACGACGAAGTACGCGCGCACGCTCTTGGCGATCGCCGCAAACCGCGCCCAATCGATGACGCGCGAATAGGCGGAGAAGCCGGCGATGATCATCTTCGGCCGATGCTCCTCGGCCAGCCGCTGGACCTGGCCGTAGTCGATCTCGCCGGTGTCGGGACGGATGCCGTACTGCGCGGCCTTGAAGAATTTGCCCGAGAAGTTGACCTTGGCACCGTGCGTGAGATGACCGCCGTGGTCCAGGCTCATGCCCAGGATGGGATCCCCCGGCTGAACCAGCGCGTAATACGCAGCCGCGTTGGCCTGCGAGCCCGAATGCGGCTGAACGTTCGCGTAATCGGCCCCAAACAGCTGCTTCGCCCGGTCGATCGCCAGCTGCTCCGCTATATCGACGTACTCGCAGCCGCCGTAGTAGCGTTTTCCCGGATAGCCTTCCGCGTATTTGTTGGTCAGGACGGAGCCCTGCGCCTCCAGCACCCGCGGACTGGCATAGTTCTCCGACGCGATCAGCTCGACGTGGTCCTCCTGACGCTGCCGCTCGCCCTGGATGGCCTTGGCGAGCTCGGGGTCGAAACCGGCAATGTCCATGGACTTACGGAACATGATTCAGCCTTTTTCTCAAGAGCGCAGCGCGACCGGTAATTGTACCGGAACGGGGGCTGGCTCAAGCCGAAAGTCGCTTGCCGTGCTTTCAGCCGAGCAGGCTCTCCACCACCGCGGTCCAGGCTTGCGCGAGGTTGAGCCGGTTGTATCCGCCGCCGCCCAGCGCCAGCACGCGGCCGTGATTCAAGCGGTCGGCGAGCCCTGCCAGCTCATGCGCAACCCGCCCGTGAGTCTTCGACGTCAAACGCAGGTGCGTGAGCGGATCGCCGTCCAGGCTGTCCGCGCCGCATTGAAGAATGATGAACTCAGGGTGGAGCCGCTCCAGATGGGCCATCACCTGCGGCCACACCCGAGCGAATTCGGCATCGCCGGACCCCGGCGCCAGGGGCAGATTGAGCTTGGTCCCGGCGGCTGCGCCCCGCCCGGTCTCGCTCGCCGCCCCGGTGCCCGGATAAAGATACCGGCCATCCTCGTGTGTGTCCGCGATTATCACGCCGGGATCGTCCTCGAACGCATAGAAAACCCCGTCGCCATGGTGCGCATCGATGTCGACGTACGCGATCCGCTCGAGGCCGGATTTTTTGCGCAGCAGCTCTATGGCGATTCCGCAGTCATTGAACACGCAGAAGCCGGCCGCATGATCCCGCGCGGCATGATGTAGGCCGGCGATGGGCACGAAAGCTCGCCGGCATTGGCCTGACATGATCGCGTCCGCGGCATTCAGCGTCGCGCCTACTACAACCGCTGCGGCTTCATAGACACCGCGAAACGCGGGAGTATCGCCGCCATCGAGGAAGCCCTGTCCGCTGACAGACCGTTGTCGAACGAGATCGACGTAAGCCGCCGTATGGAACTGCAATAGCTCCTCGTACGAGGCATCGCGCGGCTCCAGAATCTGCGCTCGCTGATCGAGCCCGCGGGACGCGAACTCCCGCACGAAGGCCGCGTGCCGGTCCGGGCCGAACGGGTGGCCATCGCCGAAGGCGTATTGCGCCAGCCGCTCGCTGACGACGACTCCCAGAGTGCTGCTCATGGGCGCAAAAGCCTAGCACAGCAGGGTCTTGCTACCATCGCCAAGCGCGGACGACTCGACCATAATGCCCGCCCGCCGCAAGCGCCCGATTACAGTTCATTACACGAGAATTCATGGCCCAGTACATCTATACGATGAATCGCGTGTCCAAGGTGGTGCCCCCGAAGCGGGTCATCCTGCGCGACATCAGCCTCTCCTTTTTCCCCGGCGCCAAGATCGGTGTGCTGGGCCTGAACGGCTCCGGCAAGTCCACGCTGCTCAGGATCATGGCGGGCCTGGACACCGGCATCGATGGCGAAGCCAGGCCCCAGAGTGGTATCCGCGTCGGATTCCTGCCGCAAGAGCCTGAGCTCGATGCGGCGAAGGACGTCCGCACCACCGTAATGGAGGGAGTCGGGGAAACCTTCCGGAATCTCGAGCGATTCAACCAGATCAGCGAGAAATTCGCGGAAGCGATGCCGGACGAGCAGATGAACGCCCTGCTCGAGGAGCAGGCCAGGCTGCAGGATTCCATAGATGCCGCGGGAGGATGGGAGCTCGAGCGCAAACTGGAGATCGCCGCGGACGCCCTGCGATTGCCCCCCTGGGATGCGAAGATCGCCACGCTGTCCGGCGGCGAGAAGCGCCGCGTCACGCTGTGCCGCCTGCTGCTCTCCGCGCCTGACATGTTGCTGCTGGATGAGCCCACGAACCACCTGGACGCGCAATCCATTGCCTGGCTGGAGCGCTATCTCGAGGAATACCCGAGCACGGTCATCGCGGTCACGCACGATCGCTACTTCCTCGACAACGTCGCGGAGTGGATCCTCGAGCTCGATCGCGGACACGGTATCCCGTGGCACGGCAATTACTCTTCCTGGCTCGAGCAGAAGGAGCAGCGGCTGGCGCTCGAGGAGCGCGAGCGCGACGCGTTGCGCAAGACGCTCGAGCGTGAGCTGGAGTGGGTGCGTCAGAATCCGAAGGCTCGCCAGGCCAAGAGCAAGGCCCGCCTGCAACGCTACGAGGAGCTTGCGTCCAGGGAGTTCCAGGAGCGCAACGAGACCAACGAGATCTATATCCCGCCGGGCGAGCGGCTCGGTGACCTGGTGGTCGAGGCCGCCAATCTGCGCAAAGGCTACGGCGAGCGGCTGCTGATCGACAACCTGTCCTTCAACCTGCCGCGCGGCGGCATTGTCGGCATCATCGGCCCGAACGGCGCGGGCAAGACCACTCTCTTCCGGATCCTCACGGGCGCTGAGAAGGCGGATGCGGGCGAGATCCGTCTCGGCCCCTCGACGAAGCTTGCTTACGTGGACCAGTCGCGCCAGTCGCTCGATGACGGCAAGACGGTCTGGCAGGAGATCTCCGGCGGCCTCGACATGATCAAGGTCGGCAGCTACGAGACGCCCTCGCGCGGTTACGTAGGCCGCTTCAACTTCAAGGGCACGCAGCAGCAGCAGTTGATCGGCGATCTGTCCGGCGGCGAGCGCAACCGGGTGCACCTTGCGAAAGTATTGAGATCCGGCGGCAACGTGCTGCTGCTCGATGAGCCCACCAACGATCTGGACATCGAGACGCTGCGCGCGCTGGAGGATGCGTTGCTCAACTTTCCCGGCTGTGCGGTCGTGATCTCGCACGACCGCTGGTTCCTCGATCGGATCGCCACCCACATCCTCGCCTTCGAAGGGGATTCCCAGGTGGCCTGGTTCGAGGGCAACTACCAGGAGTACACCGAGGACTACAGGCGCCGCAAAGGCGATGATGCCGTGCAACCCCATCGAATCAAGTACAAGCCCCTTACGCGCTGAAGGGTACCCCGAGCTGTCTTGGCTGCACCGCCGGCATTCGCACCGCTTCCCATGAGCAGGGATCCCGGCGCCCTGCGCTGGATCGGACCGCTCACGGCCCTGCTCGTCCTGGGCGCGGTGGTGTTCGTGCTGCATCACGAGCTTGCACGTCTGCACGTGCACAGCGTATTCACCCATTTGCACTCGATCCCGCGCCGCAACGTGCTCGCCGCGCTGGGCTTCACCGCCGCCAGCTACTGGCTGCTGAGCACCTACGATGCCCTTGCGCTCAGATACCGGGGAAAGCGCATCGCGTACGGCCGGATACTTTTCACCTCGTTCATCGCCTACTCCTTCGGCCATACGCTGGGCTTTGCGGCGTTCACCGGCGCGGCGATCCGCTTCCGGCTGTATTCGATATCCGGTGTCACCGCGGTCGATGTGGCGACGATCTCCGCGTTCTGCAGCCTCTCGATCGGCATAGGGCTCGCCACACTCGCGGGCGTGTCTTTGTTCGTGACCCCGGAGCAGGCGACAGCGGTGCTGCACGTGCAGCCGGGCTGGTCGATGGCGGTCGGCGTCCTGCTTCTGAGCCTGGTCGGCGCCTACGGCCTGTGGGCCTCGCTGTCCCGCAGCGAGTTGGAGATCCGCGGCTGGGCACTGCGTCCGCCGGGTCCGGCAATCGGCCTTACGCAGATCCTGCTCAGCGTCATCGACTTGAGCCTCTCGAGCGCCGTGCTGTGGTGGCTGCTGCCGGTCGAGGCACACATCGGATTCATCGCCTTCGTGGGCGCGTATGCGGCCGCTGTCATCGCGGGAATCATCAGCCACGTGCCCGGCGGAATCGGCGTGTTCGAAACGGTCATCCTCTATGCGCTGCCGGGCGTCCCGCGCGATGCGCTGCTGGGCTCATTGCTGGCCTACCGGGTCGTGTATTACCTCGTTCCGCTGCTGTTCGGCACATTGCTGTTCGGCGCGAAGGAGTTGAGCGCACAACGCGGGCGCCTTGCGCGCGCGCACGAGGTGGCGGCCCAGTACATAGCGCCGGTCGTGCCCCAGGTCGCAGGCTCGCTGACGTTTCTCGCCGGCGCTCTGTTGCTCCTGTCCGGCACGACTCCGGGAGTGCACGAGCGGCTGGATGTGCTGTACCGCTTCCTGCCGCTGATCGTCGTGGAATTCTCGCACCTCGCCGGCAGTGTGATCGGCCTCGGGCTGTTGATACTTGCGCGCGCACTGTTTCGGCGCGTGCGTGCTGCGTACCACATCACCTTCTGGCTGCTGCTGGCGGGCGTCTTCGCTTCGCTGCTCAAGGGAATCGACTTCGAGGAAGCGACCATTCTCGCTCTGGTGCTCGGCGTACTCACACTCGGCCGCAACGCATTCCACCGCCCGACCGCGATCCTCTCCGAGCGCGTAACTCCGGTCTGGATCGTGAGCATCGTCGGCGTGATTGCGGTGGCGGTGTGGATCGGATTCGTCGCCTATCGGCGCATCGATTATTCCGACGAGCTGTGGTGGACTTTCGCGCTCGATGCGAATGCACCTCGCATGCTGCGCGCTTCGCTCGTGGTGGTGGTGCTGCTTGCGGCCTTTCTGTTGCAGAACATGCTGCGGCCGGCGCAGCCGGAGCCCGCCGTCGCCGGTCCCGGCGATCTCGAGCGCGCGCGCTCGGTGATCGCCAGGTCGGGCCTCACGGTGGCCAACGCCGCGCTGACCGGCGACAAACGCCTGCTCTTCAACGATTCGGGCGATTCCTTCGTGATGTATCAGATCGCCGGGCGCAGCTGGATTGCGCTGGGGGATCCCGTCGGGCCCCCTTCCGGCGCGGAAGAGCTCGTCTGGCGCTTCCGTGAGATGTCCGACCGCCACGGCGGCCAGATCGTGTTCTACCAGGCCAGTGGCGACCAGTTGCCACTGTATGTGGACCTGGGCCTTGCGGCACTCAAGATCGGCGAGGAGGCGCGCGTATCCCTGTCCGATTTCTCACTCGAGGGCGCGGCACGGGCCGACCTGCGGCAGGCGCACCGCCGGGCAGTGCGTGATGGCGCGACGTTCGAGGTCATCGGCCCCGAGCGGGTCGTGGAGCTGCTGCCCGTGCTGCAGAAGATTTCCGATTCCTGGCTCGCGAGCAAATCCACCGGCGAGAAGCGCTTCTCGGTGGGCGCGTTCTCCGGCGAGTACCTGCGGAACTTCCCGATGGCGCTGGTGCGCAGCGAAGGCAACCCCACCGCCTTTGCAAACCTGTGGGCCTCCGGCACGAAGGAGGAGCTGTCGGTGGATCTGATGCGTTTCGGCAATGAGGCGCCGCGCGGCGCGATGGACTACCTGTTCATCGAGCTGATGAAATGGGGCCGGTTGCAGGGCTACGGCTGGTTCAATCTCGGCATGGCGCCGCTGGCGGGCCTGGAGCGCCATCCGCTGGCGCCCGCCTGGCATCGGGTGGGCAACTTCGTATTCCGCTACGGCGAGCATTTCTACAACTTCGAGGGACTGCGCCGCTACAAGGCGAAGTTCGAGCCGGTCTGGGAGCCGAAATATCTCGTCGCCCGGGGCGGGCTCGCGTTGCCGCGCGTGTTGGTGGATGTCTCCGTGTTGATTGCCGGCGGGATGAAGGAGTTGTTTGCCCGATGATGCCGGCCCTCCGGCCAAGGTCACGCGCCAGCGCGTCCGCAACGGCGGGCATTGCGGCGCGACAATGGGCTGGCGAGGGTGCGCATCCGCGGTGCCGCGTAGTGCGGCCTGCGGTGACATAACGTGGACTTGTGCTGCAGCATGCCGCCGCCACGGCGCCTCGAGCGCACTGGACGACAGATAGCTGCGTGGCTGCCCGGGCGATGAGCTAGACTCGAGGCCTGCGCTGCGCGGACAATAACAAAAGCTGTCGCAAGCACTACGCGATGACCGTACACATCGATTCGGCGAGCCGCCTGATTCACGATCAGGAGCAGAACCTGGCGGTCACCTGTCCGCACTGCGAGGTCGTCTCGCACATCACTCCCAGTGCGGTTCCCCGCTTCGAGGATCTGCAAGCGCACAAGCCGCGGCAGATCGGCGTCGTGTACCGCTGCGATGCCTGCGGCGCACCCGTGTTCACACGCTTCATGGTGCGGATGTACGCCTCCTCGCGGATCGAGCTTGCGCCGCAATTCACCGAAGTCGAGCGGGCGCGCGAGAAATTCTCCTTTACGTACCTGCCGCAGGAGGTGGAAAGCCTGTTCAAGGAAGCGCTGGCCTGCTTTTCGGCGGGTGCCTTCAACGCGTTCGCCTCGATGTGCCGCCGCTCGGCGCAGGCGGTGTACGCCGATCTCGGCGAAGGCGGCAAGTTGCGGCTGTTCGACGAGCTCAACACGACCCGCGACCTGGCCGGCCTCACCGTGGAAACCTACGGCAAGCTCAAGATCATCCTGTTCGGCTCGGAAGCCGACCCGCGCCCCAATCCGCCGCTGCTCGACAGTTACGAAGCCGGAATCGTGCTCGAGGTCGTGAAGGACGTCCTGTACGAGGCCTACGTGCGCAAGGGCAAGCTGCGGCAGGCGATACTGGTGCGGCGCTTCTTCCTGGATGAGACCGCCGCCAACCTCGCACCCGTCACCAGGGCAAGCGGCTGAAGGGGCCGCCGCAAGTCACCGCGCCTGGTGCGCGAGCCCCGCAGGGCGGCTCCAAGACGCCGGCCCCGGCAGGCCGGCCTGGCCGGCCGCGCCTTGGGTGGGGCAATCAGGGCCCCCCGCGGGGCCCTCAAGTTAACAAACGCAAAGCCGCTATCCTGCGGGTAGGAAGATCACGCCCTGCACGCAACGACGTCATGCCAACGGTCGCCCAACCCCTCACTTGCGCCTACAATTCAGTGGCCGCCCATGGCGGTGTGCCGACGGCGGATCCCTATGGCCTGGTGCCGATGCTGATGGACGGAGCTCTGGAGCGCATCGCCCGCGCGCGGGGCCGCATGGAGCGCGGCGAGTCCGGCGAGACGAATCAGCTTTTGCGCGCAGCGGCGCGGATCGTGGAGGAATTGCGTACTGGCCTGGACTTGCGCACTGGAGATGCCCACGCCGCGAACCTGCACGACGTCTATGATTACGTGTCCCGACAGCTGGATTCAGCCAATGAGCACAATCGGGTCGCGACGCTGGACGAGGTGTCGCATCTGTTACGCGAAATCCGCTCTGCATGGGTAATGTATGTATGACGGCGCCGACACTGTCGTTCTATACGAAGAGCTGGCATTTCAGGACGTGCTGCCCGTCCTGTGGCGTCCTCTGAACACGCCCATCGATCGCGAGGTCGCCGCCGGCTTCGATGATCGCAATATCCGCCTCCTGCAGGCCTGGGACGCCATGGAAGAGCACGGCCCGGTCGAAAAGGCCGAAGACTCGCCGTACGCGGCGGAAATCCTGCGGCTGGATCTGAAGATCAATCTGCTTCTGGATCTCGTCGGCCAGATTCTGGCCACCAATCGTCCGCGCCCCGCCCCGTCCCCCGTCCGCTTCAATGCGCTGGGCGCCGTGTGGCGCGCCGCCGGTCCGTTGCCGGAAGCAGGCGCGCAGGGCATTGCCGAGATCTATCTGCGCGACTGCCTCGCGGAACCGCTGCGGCTGGTCGGCCGGGTCACGAATGTGACCCCCGACGGACACATCAAGGTTAAATTCCTCCCGGTCGGCGAGGGCGTGTCCGATCTGATCGAGAAGCTCGCCTTTCGCCGCCACCGGCGCGCAATTGCCGGCGCACGCCAGCCGCGGCGCGGCCAATAGGCGCACCGGCAGCGCCCCAGTCCAGGCTTTTCGTGACTACGGTCACGAACACTCGTTGCGCCGAGCGCACAACCCGGATGTGCTTCACAGCATTGGCGCGCCGTACTGATCAACATAAGCACCGTCGCTGGAGTCCGGGAGCACGCAACGTCACCCGTTGCGCGCGGAAGGCCAGAACAAGGTGGAGTTGGAATGTCGGCAGCGGAATCAGTTCTCGTCCCGGAGTCGCTGCGGAGCGAGACAATGGGGGGGATCGTAGGCCTGCCGGCCTCTACACCCGGCTCGCGCCTGAGCACACTGGAAGAGCGGCGGGTGCGCATTCCGACGGGAAACTCCGGAGTCATCCTCGACGCCATCTCGCTGATCCGGCAGGTTGCCGGCCACGATTCCACCGTGCTCGTACTGGGCGAGTCCGGGACCGGCAAGGAAGTCGCGGCGCGCGCCATCCATGACTTGAGCCCGCGCCGCAACCGGCCATTCGTGGCCGTGAACTGCGGCGCCATTCCCGCGGATCTGCTGGAGTCGGAGCTGTTCGGCCACGAGCGAGGCGCATTTACCGGCGCGGTCGCCGCGCGCAAGGGCCGCTTCGAGATCGCCGAGGGCGGTACGCTGTTCCTCGATGAGATCGGCGACATGAGCGCGACGATGCAGGTGAAACTGCTGCGCGTCCTGCAGGAACGTGTATTCGAGCGCGTCGGCAATCACGTGCCGATGCGCTGCAACGTGCGGATCATCGCGGCGACGCACCGCAATCTCGAAGACTCGATCGCGCGCGGCGCGTTCCGGGAGGATCTTTTCCATCGCCTCAACGTATTCCCCATCGAAATGCCGCCGCTGCGGGCGCGCATCGAAGATCTGCCGTTGCTCGTGCGCGATTGCATTGCCGCCAATCTGTCCGAAGGGCGCGGCCGCGTGCAGCTCTCGCCGCGCGCACTCGGAGCGCTCGCCTTGTGTCCCTGGACGGGAAACGTCCGCGAGCTGGCCAACCTCATCGAGCGCCTGTCGATCGTCTGCGCCGGACGCGTGGTCGAGGTCCGCGATCTGCCGCCGAAATATCGGCCGCCGTTGGATTGGAAACTGGAGGTGGCGGCGCTCGACAGTTCCCTGTGTGTCGCCTCCCTCGATGATCCCTCGCAGGCCATTGCCGTCGAGGAACAAGCCATGGTCAGCGACGAGGCCGCCCTGTCGGTTCTCGAAGGGCGGGAGCTGGAGCTTGCGCAGCCCGGCGAGTCATCCAACATGGCGCTGCTCACCGGCAACTCGCTTGCCACACTCCCCGAAGAGGGTCTGGATCTACGCGCCCATCTGCTTGGCATCGAGCGCGGGCTCATCGAACAGGCCCTGCAACGCTCGGGCGGTACCGTCGCTCATGCCGCCCGTCTGCTGAATCTGCGCCGCACGACTCTCGTCGAGAAGATGCGCAAACTGGGCATGCCGGCCGGCGCCTGCGACGAGCAGTCGCAAAGTTGAGTTGGCGCTGCGGCGGCAAGCCGCTTCCGCCGGAAGATTGACGCTCGCGCGGCATACTCCTGCCGCCGTTGTGACCCCCTTCACGCTTTGCCACCCATTGCGGGCAGGCACACCTTTTGCAATCTCCACCCATACCCGGCACCCCTGTGCGTGGGAGGGTTGATGATCGAAGCGCAGATCGATAAACAGACAGCCGCCGCATGCGTCGCGCGCGCCGAGCCCGAGCCGGTCGCCTACGCGCCGACTTCGAGTCGGCTCATCGATCTGGCGCGCCGCGTCGCCGTGAGCGATTGCACGGTGCTGATCGTCGGCGAGTCCGGTACCGGCAAGGAAGTGCTCGCCCGGTTCATTCACCGCTGCTCGCCCCGCGGTGCGCAGCCTTTTGTCGCCGTCAACTGCGCTGCGATTCCGGAGAACATGCTGGAGGCGATGCTGTTCGGCTACGAGCGTGGCGCCTTCACGGGAGCGCACGCCGCGCACGCCGGCAAGTTCGAGCAGGCGCAGGGCGGCACGCTGCTGCTCGATGAAGTGACCGAGATGCCGCTGGCGTTGCAGGCGAAGCTGTTGCGGATCCTGCAGGAGCGCGAGGTCGAGCGCCTGGGCGGGCGGACTCCGATCGCGCTCGACGTGCGGGTCCTGGCGACCACCAACAGGCGACTGCGCGAAGAAGTTGCCGCCGGGCGATTCCGCGAAGACCTCTATTACCGCCTGAATGTCTTCCCGCTCGCCATCGCGCCACTGCGCCTGCGGCGGGACGACGTGTTGCCGCTCGCGATGCAGCTGCTGAGCGGGCGCTGCCGTCCCGGGGAGCGCATTCCCGCTTTGAGTGCCGAAGCGGCCCATCTGCTGCTCACCTACCCATGGCCGGGCAACGTACGCGAGCTGGACAACCTGCTGCAGCGTGCGCTCATTCTCGTGAATGGCCCCGTGATCCGTCCGGAGCACATCCAGTTCGAGCTCGCGAACGACGCTCCGGCAGCGGAGGCGGCCGCTCCGGCAGCGGATTCGAGTACCGCCGCCCCGGCCCATTCAGCGCCCCATTCCCTCGCCAGCTCGCTCGGCCAGACCGAGCGCGACCTCATTCTCGATGCGCTGCGCACGGGCCTGGGAAACCGGCGCGAAGCGGCCGAGCGGCTGGGGATCAGCCAGCGCACCTTGCGCTACAAGCTCGCCCGCTTGCGTGAAGCCGGCATCGACGTGCCCGCCGCCTGAACCTTACCCCTATCGGAGCCCTGTCATGAGCCAGATGGAGATCGACCGCGTCCTAGCGCAGATCCGCTCGCTGTCCTCGCAGACGCGCGTCGGCACCTCGCAAGCCAGCGAGACCCGGCAAAGCGGTCCGAGTGAGTTCGCCAACATCCTGAGCAAGGGCATCGATCAGGTGAACCAGACCGAGCAGCGCGCCACGCAGCTCGCCGCGGCCTTCGAGCGCGGCACCCCGGGGGTGGAGCTGCCGCAGGTGATGCTGGAGATGCAGAAGGCCAGTGTGTCATTCCGCGCGCTCACCGAGGTCCGCAACCGGCTCGTCAGCGCGTACCAAGAAATCATGAACATGCAAGTCTAGGAGCGATGATTGAACGCTGAAGTTGCTCAGCTGCCGGCGCCCTCAGGCCTGCCTGCGAGCCTGAAACCACTGCTGCTGCTGATCGGCATTGCCATGGCCGTGGCCGCCGGCGTCACCGTCGTGCTGTGGTCGCGTGGTCCGACGTACAGCCTGCTGTACGCGAACCTCGCCACTGAAGACCAGGCACAGATCACCCAGGCCCTGGATTCAGCGCAGATCCCGTATCGCATGGCTTCAGGCTCCAACTCCATCGAGGTTCCGGCGGAACGGCTGAGCGATGCGCGCCTGAAGCTCGCCGGACAGGGTCTTCCGGAAGGCGGCGGCGGCTTCTCGCTGATGGAGAAGGACCCCGGCTTCGGCGTGAGTCAATTCATGGAAAACGCGCGTTATCAACACGCGCTCGAGACCGAGCTCGCCCGGACAATTGCCGCGCTGCGTCCCGTCGAGGGTGCGCGGGTGCATCTGGCCGTGCCACGCCAGTCGGCCTTCATTCGCGACCACAAAGGCACGAGCGCGTCGGTTTTTCTGCAGCTCAAGCAGGGGCGCCGCCTCGAGCAAGAGCAGATCCAGGCCATCGTGAACCTCGTGGCTTCCAGCATCCCCGATCTCGAGGCGAACCAGGTCACCGTCGTGGACCAGCAAGGCCGACTGCTTTCCTCGCCGGAGGGGCACGACCCGTTCGGCATGCGCGACCAGCAATACGACATGATCCATCGTCTGGAAGACGATTATGCGCAGCGTATCGAAGCGCTGCTCGCGCCACTGGTCGGCGCGGGCCGCGTGCGCGCGCAGGTCGTGGCTCAGATGGACATGGCGGTGACCGAAGAAGCTCACGAACAGTACAAACCTGATAGTCAGGTGGTGCGCAGCGAGCAGACCTCCGAGCAGACGAGCCGCGACGGCTCCGGCGTGCAGGGAGTTCCGGGCGCGCTGAGCAATCAACCCCCCGCCGGCGGTGTTGCATTGCCCCCGGGCAGCGGCAGCACGCCGCCCGCGGCCGCAAAACCTCCCGCCCCCGCCGCAACCGCGCAATCCGGGGCCGCCGCAGCGGCCGCCGCCACTACGCCGATCGCGGGCGCGGGCGCCGGCGGCACCGACAGCACATCGAAGCAGTCGACCAAGAATTATGAAATCGACCGCACTCTCGCCTACACACGCCAGCCGGCGGGCAGGCTGCGCCGCCTGACGGTCGCCGTACTGATCGACAATCTGCGCACGGTGGGCAAGGACGGCAAGACGAAAGAAACGCCTCTGTCAAAAGAGCAGCTCGAGCACGTCAATCAACTCGTCAAGGATGCTGTTGGGTTCGACGAGGCGCGCGGCGACAACGTGAACGTCGTGAACGCCTCGTTTACCCAGGACACCGCCACGCCGCCCGCCGAAGGCGAGCTGGTGGCCCCGAAGATCTGGGAATCTCCGCTGTTCCGTGACATGGCCAAGATCGTCGCGGGAGCACTGGTTCTGCTGGTCCTGGTACTGTCGGTTCTGCGTCCCCTCGTCAAGACGCTCATCGGGCCTGCGCGTGCCTCGTTGGCCGCACTCCCGCGGCCCGAGCCGGCGCCTGCGCCGGTGTTGCCAGGCGGCAAGCACCCCTCCGAGATCGCACACGATCAGCAGGTGGCGCAGGCGCGGACCCTGGTGAGTCAGGATCCGAAGCGAGTGGCTCAGGTGGTGCGCGGCTGGGTAGCGAAGGATGAGTGAGAAGCGCGAAAGCGGGCGCAGCGGCACCGAGCGCGCGGCGATCCTGCTGCTGACACTCGGAGAGCAGGAAGCCGCCCAGGTGTTGAAGCACATGGGTGCCAGGGAGGTTCAGCGCATCGGCTCCGCGATGGCACAGCTTGCCAACGTCTCGCGCGAGGAAGTGCACGGCGTGATCACCGAATTCGCCTCGTCGGCCGAGACTCAGACATCTGTCGGCGTGGGCACGGAAGAGTTCCTGCGCAAGGTGCTGGTGGAAGCGCTCGGCCAGGAGAAAGCCGGGAACATCATCGACCGCATCAGCATCGGCCGCTCGACCAAGGGCCTGGAGGCGCTGAAGTGGATGGACGCGCGCGCGGTGGCCGAGCTGATCCGGCTCGAGCATCCGCAGATCGTGGCGATCGTACTCGCCTATCTCGAGCCGGAGCAGTCCGCCGAGATCCTCGCCTGCTTGCCCGCGGGCATGCGCTCCGACGTAGTCGTGCGCATCGCAACGCTCGATGGCGTGCAGCCCAGCGCCCTCAGCGAGCTGGACGACATCATGGAGAAGCAGTTCTCGGGCAAGGGAGCCCACCGGACCTCGGTGTTGGGCGGGGCGAAAGCCGCCGCGAATATCATCAACAACCTCGAGCCGAGCCTCGAGGGCGTAGTCATGGACGAGATCACGCAGACCGACCAGGTCCTCAGCGCCCGCATCCAGGATCTCATCTTCGTCTTCGACAACCTCCTGGACATCGACGACCGCAGCATGCAGGAGCTGCTGCGCCAGGTTCCGAGCGACCAGCTGCTGCTCGCCATGAAGGGCTGCGAGGAGACGATGAAGGCGAAGATCTTCAAGAACATGTCACAGCGCGCGGCCGAGATGCTCAAGGACGATCTGGAGTCGAAGGGCCCCGTGCGCATCTCCGAAGTCGAGGCCGCGCAGAAGGAAATTCTGCAGACTGCCCGCAAGCTGGCCGAAGCAGGCACGATCGCGCTCGCGGGCAAGGGCGAAGAGTATGTCTGATCCGAAGCGCACACCGGCCGCGCAAGCCGCGGCTATCGAGCGCTGGTCGCTGCCCGAAGTGGATGGACCCGTCATCGGCCGGGCACGCGACGAGCGCAAGAGCGTTTCGGCCGAGGCCGCTCGCGCGGCCGTGCAGGAGCACGCCGTGCGCGGTTACGAGGCGGGCCTCGCCCAGGCGCAAGCGCAGATGCAGGCGCAACTCGACGCGCTCACGCAGCGGGTCCAACAGTTGGATTCCGTCCTGCAGCTGCTCGCCAGGCCATTGCAGCAACTGGACGCCGGGATCGAAAAGGAGCTGCTGCAACTGGCGCTCGCCGTGGGCAAACAGCTTGCGCGCCGCGAGCTGCGCATCGATCCGGCCCAGGTGATCGGGATCATTCGCGAGTCGCTGGCGCAGTTGTCGGCCGCCGCGCGCGACGTTCGGGTCCATCTGCATCCGGACGACGCCGCCACCGTGCGCGAGCGCCTCGCTGTACCGGCGAATGAACGGGCCTGGACGGTTGTCGAGGATCCGACGCTGACACGCGGCGGATGCATCGTTCGCACCGAGACTTCGCAGATCGATGTGCGGCTTGAAAGCCGCGTCAATGCCGTAATTGCGAACGCGCTCGGTGAGGAGCGCGCGCCCGAGCGGCCAGTGCCCGCGTCGCAAGAGGGCGCGGCGTGACGGAACTGGGAACCAGCCGGAACGCGATCTGGAGCCGCGGCCTGGCTCGCCGCGTGCGCAGAGTGGAGCAGACGCCGCCTCCGGCGATCGAAGGCTCGCTCACGCGCATGGTCGGACTCACTCTCGAGGCCGTGGGCTGCCAGGCTTCGATCGGCGACTATTGCGATGTCATCACGGGCGACGGTTTTCGCGTGGAGTGCGAGGTGGTCGGATTCTCGGGCGATCGTCTGTTCCTCATGCCCACCGGCGATGCTCAAGGGCTCGGGCCGAGCGCCCGGGTCATTCCACGGCAACGCGCCGGAACGGTACGGGTGGGTCCACAGCTCCTCGGCCGCATCATTGACGGCGGCGCGCACCCCCTGGATGAGCTCGGGCCGCTCGAATGCGAGACGCGTGTGCGCCTGACCGGCAAGCCGATCAATCCACTGTCCCGACAGCCGATTTCCGCACCCCTCGATGTCGGCATCCGTGCAATCAATTCGTTGCTCACCATAGGCCGCGGACAGCGTGTAGGCCTGTTCGCCGGCAGCGGCGTCGGCAAGAGCGTGCTGCTGGGCATGATGGCGCGCTACACGAGCGCCGATGTGATCGTGGTCGGCCTGATCGGCGAGCGCGGCCGCGAAGTGAAGGAATTCGTCGAGCGCATTCTGGGGCCGGAAGATCGTCGCCGCGCCGTTGTCGTCGCGACACCCGCGGACCACCCTCCTCTGATGCGGTTGCATGGCGCCTGGCTGGCGACGGCAATCGCGGAGTATTTCCGCGATCAGGGGCTGAACGTCCTGCTCCTGATGGACTCGCTGACCCGTTTTGCCCAGGCGCAACGTGAGATCGGCCTCGCCATCGGCGAGGCGCCGGCCACCAAGGGCTATCCGCCATCGGTATTCGCACGGCTGCCGCAGCTCGTGGAGCGTGCGGGTAATGGCGCCGCGGGCTCCGGCTCGATTACTGCGTTCTATACGGTGTTGACCGAAGGCGAGGACCACAATAACGATCCGGTCGCCGACGCGGCCCGCGCCATCCTCGATGGACACATCGTGCTCTCGCGGCGCATCGCGGAAAGCGGCCACTATCCGGCGATCGACATCGAGGCCTCGGTCAGCCGCACGATGCACGAGATCGCCTCCCCGGGCCAGATCCGCAGCGCGCGCGAGTTTCGCCAGACGCTTGCGACTTATCAGCAACACCGCGATCTGATCGCGGTCGGCGCCTATCAGCGCGGCAGCGATCCACGGGTCGATAACGCCGTCACACTCTGGCCGAGCATGCAGAAATTTCTGCAACAGGATATGCACGAGCATGTGGATTTCGCGGCAAGCCTCACAGCGTTGACTGCCGTATTGGCCGAGAGTGAGCCGGCAAAGAAGGAGACGCCCGGTGGCTAGCCCAACTGATCTCTTCCGAGTGCGCTGCGCGAACCCTGCGGCATCCGGCGGCACGCCGTGAAAAGAGCTCAGCGATTGCAGATGGTGCAGCGGGTGGTCGACGATCAGGAGCGCCGCCGCGCCGAAGCGCTCGCGCTCAGCGAGCATCGCCTGAGCGAGAACGAAGCGAAATTGCGCGAGCTCGAGAACTATCAAGCCGGCTACGTGCGCGATTTCACTTTGCGCGCCGAGTCCGGGATGGACGGCGTGCTGGCACGCGACTATCAGGCCTTTCTGGCACGCCTGGATGAGGCGCTGCGCCAGCAGAGCCTGGCCGTTGTGCGTGCGCGCGCGCAACGCGATGGCGAACTACAGACCTGGCAAGGCGCGGCACAGCGTGCCGAAGCGGTCGGCCAGATGGTGAAGCGTTTCCAGACCGAGGAAGAGCGCGCACTCGACAGGCGTGAACAGCACGAATCCGACGAACGCTCGCAACGCGCCTGGGCGCATGGATTGGCTCTGCGTGGCGCTTGATATCGCGACAACCGCCGCTGCCCGGCCGACGCCAAGGGCTGGCGCATCGCCAGACAAGTCTTCCTCAGCAGTGTCCTCACAGAGTACCTCGCCCTCTGCCGACTCACTCTCTGTCGGCTCACCCTCTGCCGGCTCGCCCTCTGCCGGCTCACCCTCTGCTGGCTCACCCCGTGGCCCCTCGCCTTCGGGCGTACCGGGGTCGGGTAATCCATCCGCAGGTGTTGCACCGTCGAACCCATCCTTGCCGGGCGGCCCCTCTTCTGACACGTCGTCTTTGGATGTGTCAGTCGCGGGTTCGTCGCTGTCCGGCGGCGCGCGAGCAGGCCAGCCATCAAAACAGGTATCCAAGGGCGTCCTGCCGACGCGCGGCACCACGGCAAAGGCCCTCGCACCGGCGCAGGCCCAGGCATCGAGCGGTGTCGGCGCAAAGCCGGCCGGCGCCGCCGGCCTGAATTTCCTGGAGACGCTGGCTCAATCCCTCAACGCCAGTGAGCCTGCCACACCCCTGGTCGTCGCAGGCGCTGCGCCCGCAGCTGCCGCCGACAACGCCAAAGCGGCGGACGAGGACACCAAGACCTCTGATACGGATTCGAACGCGATTGCACTGGCCCTTGCCTCTCAGTCACTTGCCGCATTACTCGGCCTCCCGGCGGTTATGCCGCCCATGGCCGCAACGCCTGCGCCTGCCCAGACGACGTCGGGTGACGGGGCCACGGACGGGGCGACCAGCGCAGTCAGTCTCACGAGCGGATCCTCGATACAAGATCTCGTCTCCCTTCTCGTACGGGATGGCGGCGCAGATTCGAAAGGCAAATCGAGCACGGACACGCCGCAAATCGATGTTGCCGCCGCCCCGGCAACCCCCACCGATCTCAGTGCCGCCGCCGGCCCTTCCGTCTCCCTGGATCCATTGGGAATGGCCTCACACTTCGTGGTCCAGCACCCGCATCCGGATTCCAACAGGGGAGGCGAGCTGCGGGCGCCGGTCGGCACAGCCGCCTGGAACGACGAGCTCGGTGGCCAGATGACCTGGATGGCGCATCAAGGCCTGGAATCAGCCTCCTTGCGGCTGTCACCCGAGCATCTTGGACCGCTCGAGATCCACATTTCCGTGCGCGATGGCGACGCGAGCGTCTGGTTCGGCGCGACTCAACCAGACACGCGCGCCGCTCTCGAACAGGCCCTTCCGCGCCTGCGCGAGATGTTCGCAACGCAGGGGCTCACTCTCGCCGACTCCGGCGTCTCCCGCGAGCCGCCGCGCAATCACTCCAGGCCCTCGCCTGCCGCACACGGCATCGCGCCCGTCGCGGCCCTTGGCGGCGCGGATCTGCCTGCAACCTCCGCCGCGCTTCTGAGTCTCGGACTGCTCGACACCTACGCCTGAGCGGTCCACGTCAAGAATCCGTCGCATGCGACGGGCTTCACACTCTTTCAACAGCCACAAATCCCTTGTTTTAGCGTGACTTACGCATGCCGCGGAACGCGTGGCATGCACGTTGCACTCCTTGCGTTAGCGGCAGAAATCTGCGGCCTCCCCAGGAGCGATTCTCGCGATGACGGATGTACCCGTGCTTGCGCCGGCGGAAGAAGCCCCGGCGGGTCAGAGTAAGAAGAAGTGGCTGATCATCGGCATCGCCGCCGTCGTCGTGCTGGGCGGGGGCGTGGGCGCGTGGCTTTTGTGGCCGCATGCGGATTCGCACTCCGGCCAGTCGGTGGCGAAGGCGAAGGAGCCGCCGGCGCCGCCGCTGTACGTGGCGCTGGATCCGCCGTTCGTCGTCAATTTCGAAGGCGATCAGATGGTGCGCTTCCTGCAGGTCACGGTGCAGGCGATGACGCGCGATCCGGGCACGGCCGAGCTGCTGAAGGCGAACGATCCGGTCGTGCGCAACGATCTGCTGCTGCTCCTGGGGAATCAGAAGTCGGCAGTGGTGGCCACGCGCGAGGGGAAGGAGCATCTGCGCGCCGACGCGCTCACCGCCGTTCGCCATGTCATTGAAACCGCGGGCGGCAAGCCCGACCACGTCGAAGCGATCTACTTCACCAGCTTCGTGATGCAGTAGCCGCGAGGACGCAGCGTGAGCTCAGACAAAATACTCGACCAGGCCGAGATCGACGCGCTCATTCATGGCGTCGACTCGGGCAAGGTCAGCACGGAGCCGGCACCGGTCACAGGCGAGGCGCGCGGATACGATTTCAACAGCGAGATGCGCATCGTGCGCGGGCGCATGCCCACGCTCGAGATGATCAACGAGCGCTTCGCCCGCCTGTTCCGCGTCAGCCTGTACAACCTGCTGCGCCGCTCACCGGAAATCTCCGTCGGGCAGATCCAGGTCAGGAAGTTCAGCGAGTATGTGCATACGCTGCACGTGCCGACCAGCCTCAACATGGTCAAGATCACGCCATTCCGGGGCACGGCGCTGGTGGTGCTCGACCCGAAGCTCGTGTTCGCGCTGGTGGACAACTTCTTCGGCGGCACCGGCCGCCATACGAAGATCGAAGGCCGCGAATTCACGGCCACCGAGCAGCGCATCATCCACTTGATGCTGCGCAACGTATTCGCCGACCTGCACGAAGCGTGGTCGCACATCGCCTCCATCGAGCTGGAATTCCTGCAGTCGGAGATCAATCCGAGCTTCGCCAACATCGTCTCGCCCTCCGAGGTCGTGGTCATCACGAGCTTCCACATCGAGCTCGACGGCGGCGGCGGCAACCTGCACGTGACGATGCCCTACTCCATGCTCGAGCCGCTGCGTGAGATTCTCGACGCGGGCGTGGCCAGCGACCGTGTCGAGAAGGACGAACGCTGGGTGGTCTGCATGCGCGAGGAGATCGAGGACGCGGAGGTGCAACTCACGACGCGCCTGGGCCACACGTCCATCACGCTCGCCACACTGCTGAATCTCAAGCCCGGCGACATACTGCCGTGCGATTTCACCGGCAAAGTGACCGTGCTGGCCGAGGACGTGCCGGTGTTTCGCGGCAGCTTCGGCCTCTCGCGCGGCATGCAGGCGGTGAAGGTGGAAGAGCGCATGCGCCGCAATAATCTGATCATCACCGACAGCCTGACCGCCAAGCGAAATTGAGGAATCCGTCATGAACGCCAACGCAGCCGAGCCGCGCCCCGCGGAGTTCGACAACCTGCAGGACGAAGCGCAGCAGCCGGGCCGTGACGTCAATCTCGACGTCATCCTGGATGTGCCCGTGACTCTGTCGATGGAAGTGGGGCGCACGCGCATCCCGATCCGCAACCTTCTGCAGCTCAACCAGGGCTCCGTCGTCGAGCTCGACCGCGCAGCCGGCGAGGCGCTCGATGTGTTCGTGAACGGCACGTTGGTCGCGCACGGTGAGGTTGTCGTGGTGAACGAGAAGTTCGGCATCCGGCTGACGGATGTGATCAGCCCGGCCGAGCGGATTCGCAAGCTGAAGTGAGCCACGTGCGACCCAGCCCCTCAACGGCTCTCGCAATCCTGTTCGGCGGCGGTGCGCTGACGGCCGCGCTGCACGCTTTTGCCGGCGTTGCGCCGACTGCCCCCACCCATCCTTTCGCCGCACCACAGGCCATCGGCCCGGCGGCGCCGGCGGGTGTGGGTGGCTTGGGTCAAGTGACATTCGCGCTTCTGGTGGTGCTCGCAGCCGTGTTCGTGGTGGCGTGGCTCGTACGCCGCGTACGTGGTTTTGGCAACCGCGTCGGAAACGCAATCGACGTGCTCGCGGACATTCCTCTGGGACAGAAGGAGCGCGCCGTGCTTCTCAAGGTCGGCCAGACCCAGATCCTCGTGGGCGTCGCCCCGGGCCAGGTGAATACCCTGCACGTTCTGGCCGAACCGATCGATCTTGCGAAGCCGGCTCCGGGCACGGCCGACTCGCGCCCGTCCTTCCGGGCGCTGATGCTGCGCAGTCTGGGAAAGTGATGCGCACTCCTGCGTCCATCGCTCTCGCCGCACTGCTTTGCTCCGCTGTGCTGCTAATGCCCTCGGCCGCGATGGCCGACCCCGGAATTCCCGCGCTGTCGGTGCAGACCGCTGCGGCCGGCGGCGGACAGACCTACACGCTGACGCTGCAAGTCCTCGCGTTGATGACGGCGCTGACGCTGTTGCCGGCCGTGCTGCTCATGATGACCGCATTCACGCGGATCATCATCGTACTGGGGATCCTGCGCCAGGCGCTGGGCGCCGGCCAGACGCCGCCGAACCAGGTGATGCTCGGACTCGCCCTGTTTCTGACCTTCTTCGTGATGACGCCGGTCATCGACCGCATCAATGACGATGCCTTCAAGCCCTACTCTGCCGGGACGATCGATGCCACGGCGGCGCTCGACCGCGCAATCGTGCCGCTCAAGAAATTCATGCTCGACCAGACGCGCGAGAGCGATATCGCCACCTTCGTGCGCATTTCCGGCGGCAAGGGCTTTGCGAGCGCCCAGGATGTGCCGCTCACCCTGCTGGTGCCCGCCTTCGTCACGAGCGAGCTGAAAACGGCATTCCTCATGGGGTTTCTCATCTTCATCCCCTTCGTGATCATCGATCTCGTCGTCGCCAGTGTCCTCATGTCCATGGGCATGATGATGCTCTCGCCCGTGCTGATCTCGCTGCCTTTCAAACTCATGCTGTTCGTGCTCGTCGACGGCTGGTCGCTCGTCATGGGCACGCTCGCCTCGAGCTTCTACTCCTGAAGAGCCACCCAGCATGAGCCCTGAGACCGTCATGACCATCGGCAGCCGCGCTCTGGAGATCACGCTGCTGCTCGCGGCCCCCCTGCTGCTCGTTGCGCTCGTGACGGGCCTCATCGTCGGCGCCTTCCAGGCGGCGACGCAGATCAACGAGATGACACTGTCGTTCATTCCGAAGCTGCTTGCGATGGCGCTCGCGATCGTGATCGCCGGTCCCTGGATGCTCAAGACGCTGGTCGGCTACACGCACGAGCTGTTCGAGAGCATTCCCGGATTGATCAACTGAAGAACTCCGATGCCCGCCGCACAGCCATGATCACACTGACCACCGGACAGCTCGATGCGTGGCTCGCGCAACTGCTGTGGCCATTCATGCGCATCGGCGCGTGCTTCATGGTCGCGCCCGCCTTCGGCGCGGTTTTCGTTCCGGCGCGCATCCGGATCGTGCTCGCCGGCGCGGTCACGCTGGCCATTGCACCGCTCGTGCCAGTGCCGCCTGCGATCGCGCCGTTCTCCGCTGCCGGGATCGTGGTGACCGTGCAGCAGCTCATCATCGGAGTCGCCCTGGGCTTCAGCCTGCAGCTTCTGTTCGACGCGGTGACCCTGGGAGGCCAGCTGCTCGCCAACAGCATGGGGCTGTCGTTCGCATTCAACGTCGACCCGATGCACGGCGCCGAAGTACCTGCGCTGGGAACCCTGTACACGATACTGGTCATGCTGACGTTTCTGGCGCTCAACGGCCACCTCGTGCTCATCGAGGTGCTGGTGGACGGCTTCCGCACACTGCCCGTCGGGGCGAGCGGTCTGGGACAGGACGGTATCTGGTCCATCGTTCAGTGGGGCAGCCAGCTGTTCGTGGGCGCCCTTTCGATCGCCCTGCCCGGCGTCACGGCGCTGCTCATCGTGAACGTGGCCTTCGGTGTCATGAGCCGCGCTGCCCCACAGCTGAATCTCTTTGCCGTGGGATTCCCCATCTCCCTGGTGTTCGGACTCGCGATCGTGCTCGCCGGCCTGCCCTCGGTGCAGATGAGCTTCACCCGGTTGCTCGCGGAGGCTTTCGAGCTGCTGCGCAAGCTGACGGTGGCGGGAGCCTGAGCCATGGCGGACAACCAACAGGAGCGGACCGAGCAACCGACAGCCAAACGGCTGGAGGAAGCGCGCAAGGAGGGCCAGGTTCCGCGCTCCTCCGAGCTGAGCGCCGCGGCGGTCCTGTTGACCGTCGGTGGCGGGCTGCATTTTCTCGGCGGCTACGTCGGCGGGCAACTGCACGGCCTCATGAGCTCGAGCCTCGCCCTGAGCCGCACACAGGCGCTCGATGAGTCGCTGATGGTTGCGACCCTGTCAGGGGAAGTCCTGCGCGCCCTGGTTGCATGTGCCCCGATTCTGGGGCTCACGATGATCGCGGCGCTGGCGGCGCCCATGCTCCTGGGCGGCTGGAACCTGAGCTTCGAGGCGCTCGCTCCGGATTTCACCCGCCTCAACCCGGTCGCCGGCTTCGGCCGCATGTTTTCCGCGCGCGGCGCGGTCGAGCTCGCCAAGGCGTTCGCGAAGTTCATCGCGCTCGCGCTCGTGGCGTACCACATCCTCCAGCAGAAATCCGGCGAGTTGATGGGCCTGGGAATGGAGCCGACGCGCTTTGCGATCGCTCACGCGGCCTCTCTGACCGGCTACGCGTTCCTCATGCTGGCCGGCACCCTTGGGCTGATCGCCGCCGTGGATGTCCCGTGGCAGATGTGGCAGCACACGCAACGGCTGCGCATGACCCGCGAGGAGATTCGCGAGGAAATGAAGGAGAGCGAAGGCTCCCCGGAGATCAAGGGCCGCATCCGCAACCTGCAGCGCGAGCTCGCCAGGCGCCGCATGATGCATGAGGTCCCGAAGGCGGATGTGGTCATCGTCAACCCGACTCACTTCGCGGTGGCATTGCGCTACGACGAGCGGCGCATGCGTGCGCCGCTGGTTGTGGCGAAGGGCGCCGACATCATCGCCGCGCGCATCCGCGAAGTCGCCGCCGCAAGCCTCGTGCCGGTTTTCGAGGCCCCGCCCCTGGCGCGTGCCCTGTTCCGGCATGTCGAGATCGGCGGCGAGATTCCGGCGTCGCTCTACGTAGCGGTCGCCCAGGTGCTCACTTATGTGTACCAGCTCAAAACGGCGCGCCGCGACGGCATGAAGCCGCCCCAGCCGCCCGAAATCGATCCTGCGATAGACACGACGAAACATTGATATGGCAAGCGCATCCAGCACGACCTCGTTGCCGGCCCTGCGGGATCTGATCCGCACGGGTATCGGCGTGCCCGTGGGCGTGCTGGCGGTGCTGGCGATGGTGGTGCTGCCGCTGCCGCCCATCATTCTCGACGTACTGTTTACTTTCAACATCGCGCTGTCGCTCGTCATCGTGATGGCCGTGTTCTACGTATCGCGGCCAGTCGAATTCGGCGTGTTTCCCACTATCCTGCTGCTCGCAACGCTGCTCAGGCTGGCGTTGAATGTCGCCTCCACGCGCGTCGTGCTGCTGAATGGCCACAGCGGCCCCCAGGCAGCGGGCCATGTCATCCAGTCGTTCGGCGAATTCGTGATCGGAGGCAACTTCGCCGTCGGCGTCGTCGTGTTCATCATCCTGACCATCATCAACTTCGTGGTCGTCACGAAGGGCGCCGGGCGCATTTCCGAGGTCAGCGCACGCTTCACCCTCGATGCCATGCCCGGCAAACAGATGGCCATCGACGCCGATCTGAATGCGGGACTGATCACGCAGGACGAGGCGCGCGCGCGCCGCGTCGAGGTTCGCTCCGAAGCGGACTTCTACGGCTCGATGGACGGCGCCAGCAAATTCGTGCGCGGCGACGCCGTCGCCGGCATTCTCATCCTGTTCATCAACATCATCGGCGGCCTTGCGATCGGCACGGTCGGCCACGGCATGCCGGTTGCGGAAGCGGGCCGGACGTACACGCTGCTCACCATCGGTGACGGCCTCGTGACTCAGATTCCTGCACTGTTGCTGTCGACCGCCGTCGCATTGATCGTCACGCGCATGTCGCGCGCACAGGACATGGGCGGCGAGCTCACCAGGCAGCTTTTCGGCCATCCCAAGGCGCTGGGTGTCGCGGCCGGCCTGCTGGGGACTATCGGACTCGTGCCCGGCATGCCGAACTTCGTATTCCTCTTCATGTCCGCGCTGTGCGGCGGCGGCGCCTATCTGCTGGCGAAGCGGCGCGCCAATCCGCCTGTGGCCGCCCTGGCTCCCACGGTCGCCGGGCCTGCGCCTGAAGCACGCGAGCTGTCCTGGGACGATGTCCAGGCGGTGGATCTCATTGGGCTGGAGGTGGGCTACCGGCTCGTGCCGCTGGTCGACAAGAATCAGAGCGGCGACCTGCTCGCGCGCGTGCGCGGAGTGCGGCGCAAGCTCTCGCAGGATCTCGGCTTCCTCGTTCCGGCGGTCCACATCCGCGACAACCTGGACCTGGCGCCGAACGTCTACCGCATCAACCTGGCGGGCGTACCGGTCGGCGAGAGCATCGTCTACCCGGAGCGCGAGCTTGCGATCAACCCGGGACGGGTGTTCGGCGCGATACAGGGGATCGCAACCCGCGACCCCGCATTCGGAATGGACGCGGTTTGGATCGAGCCCTCCGCCCGCGATCATGCGCAGACACTCGGCTACACCGTCGTCGATCCGAGCACCGTCATAGCGACCCATTTGAGTTTCATCATCCAGTCGCACGCGCACGAGATTCTCGGCCACGAGGAAGTCCAGCATCTTCTCAACACGCTCGCCAAGAGCGCACCGAAGCTCGTGGAGGATCTGGTGCCGCGCGTGCTCCCTTTGTCGATACTGGTGCGCGTGCTACAAGGATTGCTCGCGGAGCGTGTGCCGATCCGCAACGTCCGCACTATCGTCGAGACTCTGGCGGAGCATGCCCCGAAATCGCAAGACCCCGCCGTGCTTCAGGGGTACGTGCGCGTGGCGCTCGGCCGCCAGATCGTGCAGGACATCGCAGGCGTTGGCGCGGAGTTGCCGGTCATTACACTCGAGCCGGAGCTCGAGCGGCTCCTGCAGAGCTCGCTCGCGGGCAACGCTGCGAACCCGGGCCTGGAGCCCGGACTCGCCGAACGCTTGCAAAGACGCGTGGCCGAGTCTGCGCGCCGCCAGGAAGGATCCGGCGAGCCGGCCGTACTGCTCGTACCCCCGCAGTTGCGGCACATGCTGGCGCGCTTCATGCGCTCGAGCCTGCCGAACCTGCATGTGCTCGCCTGGAATGAGATACCCGACAACCGCAAGGTCCGCCTGGTCACCGCCGTAGGAAAGTAAGTTGAATACTGTGCGTGGAGTAGCTAGATGAAGATCATTCGACACACTGCGCGTGACATGCGCCAGGCATTGCGTGCCGTGCGCGAGCAACTGGGCGAAGACGCCGTCATCCTGTCGTCGCGACGCACCAACGAAGGCGTCGAAGTCACGGCGGCAGTGGACTTCGACGCGTCCACGCTCGAGGCGGGCGGCTTTTCCAGCGCGCCGGGGGGCGATTCCGCGCCGGTGATCACACATACGCCGCCGGTCCCGCATAGCCCGGCGATCGCGCAGGCGCCGCCGATCTCGAAGCCGCAGGTACCCGCTGTCGCGCCAGCGCCGGCAGCCGCCGCGAAGCGTACGCGTGCAGGCACCACAACTGCGGCGGCCGGTACCGCGACCACGGCGAATCCTGCAACCCACCGGGAACCATTGCCCGAGCTCGCCACCGCGATCGGATCCGGACCCGCCGGGGAGTCTGAATGGATTTCGGCCGCTGCGCGCGAGGCTGTCGCAGCGCATGCGCAGGCCCTTGCACCCCCGGTTGCCCCGGCGTCCACACAGGCATTCACGGATGCGTTGACGAAGGCAGCCGCGGCCGCGCCCACTCTCTCCCCGGCTCCGGCGGCCGCACCGACTCTCTCCCCGCCCGCCGGCCTCTCGCCGCCCACCGACCTGCCCATGTTTCGCCGCGACGATGTGGTTGAGCAGGCTCGTGCATCCTCGCTCGCGCCGTTCGGCCCGCACGACGCCGCTGCGGATCCGGCAGCCGACTTACTCAGCGCCGGTGGCCACAGCCACGCCGCCCAGACAGTTTCTGCGCAGTCTTCGTCCGCGACAGACGCCATGGGCAGCGAGCTCAAGACACTACGCCGCATGCTCGAGACGCAGCTCGCTCATCTGGCCTGGAACGATCTGACGCGACGCGCGCCGGTCCACGCCGAGATTCTGCGCGAGCTGACCGAAATCGGCATCACACAGGATCTCGCCGGACACCTGGTGCGTCAGCTTCCGGAAGATACCGACCTGACCTTCGCACGCCGCTTCACGATCGCAGGCCTCTCGCAGTACCTGCGCGTCACGGGCGATCGTTGGCTCGATGATGGCGCTCGCGTCGCCTTTGCCGGATCCACCGGCGTCGGCAAGACGACGACACTTGCGAAGGTCGCCGTACGTTGGGTCCTTCGGCACGGGCCCCGAGACATCGCGCTCGTCGCGGCGGACTCCATCCGCATCGGCGCCCAGGACCAACTTCAATCCCTCGCGCAGCTTCTGGGCGTGCCGGTCTACACACCCGAGAGGTTCGAGAGCCTGCCGGCGCTGTTGTCGCAGCTGACCGAGCGCCTGGTCCTCATCGACACTCCCGGCTCGAGCACGCGCGATGCGCAGCTGGGCAGCCGCCTCGCCGTGCTGTCCAACTCAGCCTCGAAACTGGAAACCGCCCTCGTGCTGTCCGCCAGCACGCAGGCGGGCGCGGTGGAAGAGGCGGTCAAGCGCTTCGGGCCCGCGAACCCCTCGTGCTGCGTTCTCACGAAACTCGACGAGGCCGCGAGCCTCGGCGGCGTGTTGTCGGTACTCATCCGGGCGAAGTTGCCTGTTTCCTATGTGAGCGAAGGACAGCGTGTTCCGGAGGATCTGCGCCCGGCACGTGCGCTCGAGCTGGTGTCGGGTGCGGTGCGGCTCGCGAAGTCGAGCGGCGCCGCGGCCGACGAGGATCTGCTGCGAAGACGATTCGGAAGAAGTGCCCATGGCATCACCTGATCTCAATCTCATCCACAACGCGAAACTCGAGGGCCTCGCCCGGCCCGTGCAGGTGATCGCCGTCACCGGCGGCAAAGGCGGGGTCGGCAAGACGAGCGTCTCCGTCAATCTGGCCACGGCTCTGGCCGCTTCAGGCAAGCGCGTCGTGCTGCTGGATGGCGACCTCGGCCTGGCCAATGCGGACGTCTTTCTCGGCCTCTCGCCGCGCTATACGCTCGCCCATGTCATCTCCGGGGAGCGGACGCTCGACGAGGTACTGATCACCGCGCCGCAGGGCTTCTGCGTCGTGCCGGCGGCATCCGGCGCGGCCGACATGGCCAACATGAGCGAGGCGGAGCATCTCGGACTCGTTCGGGCGTTCAGCACCCTGGCCGCCAGAGTCGACGTTCTGATCGTCGATACGGCCGCAGGAATCGCCCATAGTGTGCTGCAGTTCTCACAAGCGTCCCAGCATGTGCTCATCGTGGTCTGCGACGAGCCCGCATCGCTAACGGACGCGTATGCACTCGTCAAGGTGCTGAGTCGCAATCACGGTGTAAGCCGCTTTCGCGTGCTGGCCAATCAAGTGCGGATACCCGGCTCGGGCGCGGAATTGTTTCGCCGCTTCGAGCTCGTGACCGCGCGATTCCTCGAGGTAGTGCTGGAGTTCGCAGGCGAAATCCCCGAAGACGAGTACCTTCGGCGCTCTGTAAGGGAGCAACGCCCCGTTTTTGACGCCTATCCGTCGTGCCCGGCCTCGCGCGCATTCAAGAAATTGGCTGCGCGCGCCGATACATGGCCGGTTCCGGCCGGTCCGCGCGGAAACATCGAGTTTTTCGTGGAACGGCTCGTACGTAGAAACGCAACACGGCTGGAAGCGGTGCAATGAACGCGGCCAGCGCCTACAGCGTGAGCCGGGTGTCGGGCGAGGCGGACCGGCTGGTGTTGCAGCACGCCGAGCTGGTGAAGCGGATCGCGTACCACCTGGCGGGCAGACTGCCCCCCTCGGTGGAGGTCGACGATCTGATCCAGGCCGGCATGCTTGGGTTGCTCGAGGCGGCGGCGCACTACGCCGCCAATCGCGGTGCGAGCTTCGAGACGTACGCGGGGATCCGGATCCGGGGCGCGATGATCGATGCATTGCGCAAGCTCGATTGGGCGCCGCGCTCGGTGCATCGCAAGGCGCGCGCGGTGGCCGCCGTCGTCCAGGAAATCGAGCGGCGCACGGGCCGTGATGCGCGGGACGCGGAGATCGCCGAGGGCATGGGAATCGCCCTCGAGGAATATCACTCGATCGTGCAGGACGCGGCGAGCTGCCGGCTCGCAAGCCTGGACGATGCTACCGCGGCGACGGCCGCGGGGACTGCCGATCCGTTCCGCGAGGCGGCGGACGAAAGGTTCAGGCTGGCCCTGGCCCGCACGATCGAAGGGTTGCCGGAACGCGAGCGGCTGGTCATGTCGTTGTACTACAGCGACGGGCTGAATCTGAAGGAGATCGGCGCGGTGTTGAAGGTTACGGAATCGCGCGTCTGCCAGCTGCATGGGCAGGCGCTCGTGCGACTGAAGGCGCGGCTCGCGGACTGGCGTGACGGCAGCATCCATGAGCAGGCGTGAAACGAGGATGCGGCGCACGGCGCCGCAGGAGAGTGGGCAGTGAGCAAAGATCTGAAGTTCCTGGTGGTCGATGACTTCTCGACCATGCGCCGGATTATCAAAAACCTGCTGCACGATCTGGGCTATCCGAACGTCGCGGAAGCGGACGACGGCGAGACCGCGCTGCCCCTGCTGCAGCAGGGCGACATCGATTTCCTGATCACCGACTGGAACATGCCGGGCATGGCGGGCCTCGACCTGATCAAGGCCGTGCGCTCGGATGCGAAGCTGTCCAAGATGCCCGTGCTGATGCTCACCGCCGAAGCCAAGCGCGAGCAGATCGTCGAGGCCGCGCAGGCCGGCGTGAACGGCTACGTCATCAAGCCGTTCACGGCCGAAACGCTCAAAGAGAAGCTCGACAAGATCCTGGGTTCGGGCAAGTGAGCGAAAGCCACGCCTTTCGCGAACGGGTCGAAAGCGCCGCAGGCGACTTTCGACGATCGGACAAGTGAGGTCAACATGTCGAGTTTTGCCGTACTGAAGCTTGAATACAGCGCCTGTGTCGAGGCCCTCACCGAGGCCCTGCGGACCGAGGACGAGACCGCCTTCTTCGCGGCCGTCGATCACATCGTGCACATGCGCGAGCCGGGAATGTTCACCGAGCTGCGCAAGCTCACCGGCGATCTGCAGAAGGCGCTCGAGCGCTTCGGCGTCGAATCGCGCCTGCAGGACATCGCGGAGAACGAGATTCCCGATGCGCGCGCGCGGCTCACGCACGTCATCGAGATGACCGACGAGGCTGCACACCGCACGCTGGATCTCGTGGAACAGTCCTGCCCGCTCGCCGAGCGAACCGCGCAGGAGGCTGCGGCCCTCATGGAGTCGCTCGCGGCGTACCGCAGCCGCGCCACCGGAGCCCATGGTTTCGAGGGAGTCGTTCGCTCCATCGATGCCTTCCTGCCCCTGGTGAAATCGATGGAGAACTTCCTGCCGGCCGCCCGCTCGGACTCCGAGCTCATCCGCAGGAACCTGGCCGATGTGCTGCTCGCACAGGGTTATCAGGATCTCACCGGACAGATCATCCGCAGTGTGATGAAGCTCGTCGGGGAGCTCGAGTCGGCGCTGGCCAATCTCGCACGGCTCTCCGGCGACATGGTCGAGCACACGACGATGGGCGAGACCCAGGGCGCAGGCCAGGGACCCGCCGTGCCGGGCGTGACCAGGGGCGAGATCGCCGCGGGCCAGACAGACGTGGATGCACTGCTGTCGGGTCTCGGGATGTAAGGTGTTGCATTGGACATCCTGAGCATCATCGGGCTGGTGCTCGCGCTCAACGCCGTGCTGGTCGGCGCAGTGCTGAAGGGCGCGGGCCTGATGGCGCTGGTCTCCGCGGCCGCCTTCATGATCGTGGTGGTCGGTACGGCCGCCGCGATCTTCATCCAGACACCGCTGCCGGTCATGCAGCGCGCGCTCAGGATTTTCCCCTGGATCATGCGTCCGCCGGTGCGCGACGGACACCTGCTCATCGCCAAGATCGTCGAGTGGAGCAACATCGCCCGCAGGCAGGGCCTGCTGGGGCTGGAGATCATGATCGATCGGGAGGATGACGACTTCGTGAAGAAGGCGCTGCAGCTCGTGGTGGACGGCACCGAGCCGGAAACCATCAGCAGCGTGATGTACGTCGATCTCAACATGCGCGAGCACGCCGACACCACCGCCGCCAAGGTGTTCGAAGGCATGGGAGTGTATTCGCCGACGCTGGGCATCATCGGCGCGGTGCTCGGCCTGATGGCCGTGCTGCAGAACCTGGCCGATCCGAGCAAGCTGGGGCACGGCATCGCCGCGGCATTCACGGCCACGGTGTACGGCATCGGACTGGCAAACCTGTTTTTCCTGCCGGTCGCCGCAAAACTCAAGGTCATCGTGCAGCGGCAGACGCAGTTTCGCGAAATGGTGGTGGACGGCATGCTCTGCATCGCGCAAGGCGAGAATCCGCGTGCCATCGAATCGAAATTGCAGGGATACCTGCATTGACACGCGTACGCCATACGACGGGGCGGCGGCGCAGAAAGCACGAAGAGCACGCCAACCATGAGGCTTGGGCGATTCCTTACGCGGATCTGCTGACTCTGCTGCTGGCGTTCTTCGTGGTGATGTACGCCATGTCGTCGGTCAACGCGGGCAAGTACCGCGTGTTGTCCGACTCCCTGTTTGCCGCCTTTCGCGGCACGCCGCGCACGGCGGAGCCCATCCAGGTAGGCGACAAGCAGGTAGGGACCGGCGCGGACCTGCAGTCCACCGTCGTTCAGCAGGCCGTTGGCGAGGCCCAGGCGCAGTCGCGCCTCGCACCGGTCCCCGTCGAAGCCGGACTCTCCAAAACCGGTGCCGACTCGCATATCACCGGCAGGCTGCCCGCCCAGGCGGCCGCGGCCGCGGCCGCCCTGTCGCACGTCGCCGACCAGGTCGAGCGCGCCATGGATCAGCTGGTGAAGAAGAACATGGTGACCGTGCGCCGCAACGACTTCTGGATCGAAGTGGAGATGCGCACGGATATCCTGTTTCCAAGCGGCAGTGCGCGGCTCAGCGACACGGCTGTCGATATCATCCAGCGTTTGGGCAGCGTGCTGGCGCCCTTCCCGAATCCCATCCGGGTGGAAGGCCACACCGACAACAAGCCCATCAAGACGGCCGTGTTCTACTCGAACTGGGAGTTGTCCGCGGCTCGCGCCGGAAGCGTCGTCAGGGTCCTGTCAAGTCATGGCGTCGCGCCCGACAGGCTCGCGGTGATCGGCTATGGAGAGCAGCGCCCGATGCAGACCAACGGCACCAGCGAGGGACGCAACGCGAACCGGCGTGTGGTGGTCGTGATTCTGTCGACCGAGCTCATGCGCCAGAGCGACCCCGCCAAGTTGACCGCGCCGGCCGGCACAGTCAGCTCCGGCCCGCAAGCCAGGCCTGCCCCCGCGCAATGGGCTCCTGGCATGCCGCCTGCCCCTGGCCAGGCGGCCGGGCAGCCGCCCCGGCCGGCAGCGCCCGGCAATGCCGCCCAGACGCTCGCAGCCGCGGAGGGCACCCAACACAACACTGGCACGGAACCTGCACCCTGAGCGACAGGCCTGCTGAGAAGCGCCGGAAACTCGACGTTGCCGCGCGACCGACCGCGCAGGAAGTGTGAACTCGCTCACGGGAGATCTGCGCACATGACCGTGTCCTCTGTCGAATTGACGCTCGCCGCCGGACGCGCGGTGTTTCTGGTTTTCTCCTTCGTCGTTGCCGCGGTCGCATTCACCAGCTGGCGCCGCGCCACGCGCGTGCAGACAGAACAGGTCCTCGCCCACCACGGCATCGTGCTGCAGCGCCTTGCGGAACTGGAGGCCCGCGTCGACTCGACAAAGGCCTCCATCGCGCAACTCGGTGAGCGCGCCGCGCGGCCTCAACAGCTCGCCGCCACGCTCAGCGCCCCCTCCCCCGGTTATCAGATCGCCATCCGGCTCGCGAAAGGCGGCGCCTCACGCGAGGAGCTGATATCCGGATGCGGCCTGTCCTTGCACGAGGCGGAGCTGGTACAGCGCCTGCACGCCCCGCACAACGGCTCACAGAGGCTGAAATCCTGATGGCAGCCCTCATTCGCGGCGCACCGGACCTGCGTCAATTTTCCGTAACGCGCCGTTCAAGGGCGCAGCGACCGGGCCGATAGCGGACGGCACGAGGACCATCGGCCTTGAGCTCGTCATCGTCATGAAAAAGCGCAAGCAAGCGGCTTCCCCACGGGCAACGCGCAATGCGCGCGCGCCGCGTGCGGCAGCCGCGGTCCGCACAGCAAAGCCTCCGGGGCACACGAGCGCCGTGCATGCAAAACCGGCGTCCAACGTTGTATCCGCCTCGTTCACACTGGCGGCTGAATGCATGGTTTCCGAGGCGGTCTCGCTGAAGGCGAGCCTCGAGAGATTCCTCGAAGAGACGCGGCCCGTGACGCTCGACATCGCCGGACTGCAGCGCATCGACACGGCGGGCCTGCAGGTGATTGCCGCATTCGTCCGTGAGCGCAGCGCGCACGGACTCCGCGTCGAGTGGCGCGGCTCATCGGCGCCGCTCGCGAAGGCGGCACGGCTGCTCGGACTGGCATCGCTCCTCAACCTGCCAGCATGACCATCGACCTGACACAGTTCCATGACGCCTTCTTCGAGGAGAGCTTCGAGGCGCTCGACTCCATGGAGGCCGCGCTGCTCAAGCTGGACGCCGGCTCCCCGGACAAGGAACTGATCAACACGATCTTTCGCGTCGCTCATTCCATCAAGGGCGGCAGCGCGACGTTCGGTTTCTCGCACATCGCCTCGTTCACACACAGCCTCGAGACGATGCTCGACGAGCTGCGTAGCGGCGGCATGCAGGTCACCGTTGCCATGTGCGATCTGCTGCTGAAGTCCATCGATGTGATGCGCGAGATGCTGCGAGCGGTGCAGTTGAAGCAGCCGATGGATGCGCAACGCGTGTCGGATCTGCAGTTCGACCTCGAGCTGATGATCGCGCAGAAGAATTCCGCCCCACCTGTGGCGGCCGCGGCACCCATGCCATCATCCCCAGCCGCTGTCGTGATGCCTTCCGGTGGCGCGACGGCCGGTCCGTCCACGCCTGGTTGGCGCATCCTGTTTCGTCCCTACCGCGAGCTTTTTGCCCGCGGCAACGACCCGCTGCGCATGCTGCGCGAGCTGGCCGAGCTCGGCGAGCTCGAAGCTCGCGTCGAGCTCGACGCGCTGCCTGCGTTCGCAAGTTTCGACGCACAAGCGTGTTATCTCGCCTGGACGCTCGAATTGACCGGCCCTGCCGCAGAAGGCGCGATCCGCCAGGTCTTCGAGTGGGCCGAGGGGGACTGCGACCTGCAGATTCAACTCATCGAGCAAGCCGCAGTCGCCCCAGCCGCAGCCGCTGTAGGCGCCACCGAGAAGCCGGCGGCCCCGCTGTCCGAGGAAGCAAAGGAGGAGCTGAAGCCCGAAGCGCCCATTCCCGTGGCTCCGGACTCCGCCTCCATCCGCGTCAGTGTCGAGAAGATCGATGAGCTCATGAACACCGTGGGCGAGCTCGTGATCACGCAGGCGATGCTCAGCCAGCTCGGCTCGCAGCTCGAGGGCCCGATCGCGCAGAAGCTGCGGGGCGGTCTGGCGCAGCTCGAGCGCAACATGCGCGAGTTGCAGGAAAGCGTCATGCGCGTGCGCATGTTGCCGATCAACGTGGTGTTCAGCCGCTTTCCGCGGATGGTGCGCGACCTAGCGCAGAAGCTCGGCAAGCAGATCGAGCTGAAGCTGACAGGCGAGCAGACCGAGCTGGACAAGACCGTGCTCGAGAAAATCGGCGATCCACTGGTGCACCTCGTCAGAAACAGCATCGACCACGGCATCGAGTCCCCCGAGTCGCGCGCGGCAGCGGGCAAGCCGGCCGCCGGCATCGTGCATCTGGACGCGTGTCATCGCGGCGGCAACATAGCCGTCGAGGTGAGCGATGACGGCGGTGGTCTCGATAAGGAGCGCATTCTCGTAAAGGCGCGCGCTCGCGGGCTCATTGGCGCGGAAGACACACTCACCGACGAGCAGGTCTATGACCTGATCTTCCTGCCCGGCTTCTCGACGGCACAGAAGACGACCGATGTGTCCGGTCGCGGAGTCGGCATGGACGTCGTGCGCCGCAACGTCAAGGAGCTGGGCGGAAAGATCGAGCTGCGCAGCGAACAGGGTAAAGGCTCGAAGTGCATCATCACGCTGCCGCTGACCCTGGCCATCGTGGATGGCCAGTCCGTCTCGGTTGGCACGGAAACGTACATCGTGCCCCTGATCTCCATCGTGGAATCCATGCAGCTGAGGGCAACGGACGTCAGCAGGCTTGCCGGCCGTGGCGAAGTGTTTTCATTCCGCGGCTACTACCTGCCGATCGTGCGGCTGCACGAGGTGTTCGGCGTCGAGCCGCGGACGCGCGTGCTCGATGAGGGGCTCGTTGTTGTCGCCGAAGGCGAAGGCCACCAGCGCGTCGGGCTGTTCGTCGATGACCTGCTCGGGCAGCAGCAGGTCGTGATCAAGTCCCTCGAGGCGAACTACGGACACGTCGAGGGCGTATCCGGCGCAACGATTCTTGGCGACGGCGCCGTGGCTCTCATTCTGGACATTCCGGGTCTCATCCGCGCGATCACCCTGCGCGCGGTGGCGGCCTGATTGCCAGCGACCAACGAGGAAACACATCCATGTCCTCCAACGCGCCCGTGCGGCGCGACAAGGCAGCAGGCGCCGAGTCGCACCAGGTTCTGACATTCGTCCTCGGCAACGAAACCTACGGCGTGGACATCCTGCGTGTGCAGGAAATCCGGGGATGGTCCGCCGTCACGAAGATTCCGCACGCGCCGCCTCATGTGCTGGGCGTGCTCAATCTGCGCGGCTCCATCGTGCCGATCGTGGACCTCAGAATGCGCTTCGCGCTCGACCGGGCCGAGTATACGGCCGTCACCGTCATTATCGTCGTGTCGGTGATTTCAGCGGCCGGCCGCCGTGACTTCGGTGTCGTCGTCGACGGGGTCTCGGATGTCGTCGACATCGATTCGGCCGAAGTGAAGGCGGCGCCCGAGCTGGGCTCGCAGGCCGCGACCGAATACATCCGCGGCCTGGTGCCCATTGCGGACCGGATGGTCGTGCTGCTCGATATCGATCGTCTCATCGGCAACGACCTCGCGACGTTGCCCGGCAAGCTCGCCACCGCAGAGCCGGCGCCGGCGGCCTAGGCAACGGACCCGCTGCGATCATGCGTACACCCAGCGAAATCACCGTGAGCTTCCTCGGCCGCCTGCGCCTGTGGCAGAAGCTTGCGCTGCTCATGGCCGCAATGGCCGTGCCAGCCGTACTGCTGGGCTGCTTCTATTTCGGGCAAGCCGCCGCGGGCACGCGCCAGGCGCGCGAAGAGCTGGATGGCGCGCGTTATCTGAAGGCGCTTGGGCGCGTATCCGGCGAGATCCTCACACACCGGGGCCGGGCTTATGCGTTCCTCATCGGCGACAAGGCACAGCGCACGCCAGTGATCTCGCAAGCTGCACAGGTCGACAGGCAGATCCTGGCCGTCGATGCGATCGACTCCGAGGTCGGGGCACGCCTGGGCGTGGCCGCCGAGTGGCAGGCCGTGAAATCGGAATGGGCGAGCCTCGAGTCCAGGACATTCCAGCACACCGCCGACGAGGGCGACGCGGCCCACGTGGCGCTGGCCGGCCATCTGGCACGGCTCGCGGAGGACGTCGGTGCGCGCTCGATGACTTCATTCGATCCCGAGGAAAGCACCCGCGCCCTGGTGCGTGTGGCGTCCGACTATGCCCCGGATCTGCTCATGTTTTCGGGAGACATGAGGCGGCACGCAGTCCGCGCGGCCACCAAGGGTTATCTGGGCGGCGACGACCGCATGGCCATCCGGACTTTCCGTGATCGGCAGGTTGCACTGCTGGAGACCCTGGACGGCACGCTGGAGCATTTGCCGGCGGACGTGCGGGCGGTTCTGCAACCCGCCGCGGACTCCGCCAGATCGACCAGCGACACATTCTATGCACTCATCCAGACGAAGCTGCTGAATGCAGCCAATGTCGATGTCAGTGGCAGCGAAATCCATGACGCCGGCGTCGCAACCCACAGCGCGTTGAAGAATGTCTCGCTGGCCAGCTACGACCTCCTGACTTCGCGGGTCGGTCAAAGGCTCTCCCGGTTGAGCCAGCGGCGGGCCCTGACCGCGGGCATCTCCGGCACCCTGCTCGGTCTCGCATTCGTGCTCGGGTGGCTGATCAGCCGCTCGCTGGCACAACGGCTGAACCAGGCCGTGACAGGGTTCGACCACATCGCCGCCGGGGACTACGGGAATCCGCTCGAGCTGCAAGGCCGCGACGAGGCCGGCGAATTGTTGCGCGCGCTCGATGAGATGCAGGGCAGGCTGCGAACGCAGCTCGAGACGGAGCGGACCGTGGCGGCGGAAAATTCCCGCATCCGCCAGGCCCTGGACAAGGCATCGACGAGTGTGGTCCTGGCGGACGCCCGCCACGAGATCATCTACCTGAACGACACCGCGCAGCACACCTTCGTGCGCAGCGAGAGTGAGATCCGCAAGTTGCTGCCGGAATTCGCTGCCCAGCGCCTGCGCGGCTCGAGTCTTGCCCGGCTCTCTTCCGATCCGCAGCGCGAGCACCGCATGCTCGACAGCCTCGTCGGCCCGGAAGTCCGGGAGCGCACGGTCGGCGCATTGACGCTGCGCAAGGTGATCAGTCCCGTCATCGGCGAGCGTGGCGAACGCATCGGCACCGTCGTGGAGTGGAGCGACCGGACCGAGGAAGTGGCGGTCGAGAAACAGCTGCAGAGCATGCTTTCCGCCGTGGTCGACGGGGATCTGACCAGGCGCATCGCCCTGGAGGGCAAGACGGGTTTCTTCGCGGCGGCGAGCCGCAGCGTCAACCAGCTTGCCGACAACATGGCCGAGATCGTTTCCCTCGTGAAGGGCGCCGCGGGCGAGGTCTACCGCGGCTCACAGGAGATCTCCACCGGCAACACCAACCTGCAGATGCGCACCGAGAAGCAGTCGGCGTCGCTGCAGCAGACCGCATCCTCGATGGAAGAGATGACCACGACGGTCAAGCAGAACGCGGACAACGCCGGCCAGGCGAATCAGCTTGCCGCCGCGGCGCGCGAGCAGGCGGAGCAAGGCGGCAGTGTGGTCGGCAAGGCCGTGCATGCCATGTCCGACATCAACGACTCCGCGCGCAAGATCGCCGACATCATCGGCGTAATCGACGAGATTGCATTTCAGACGAATCTGCTGGCCCTGAATGCGGCCGTGGAGGCCGCGCGGGCTGGCGAACAGGGCCGGGGCTTCGCGGTCGTGGCCACCGAGGTCAGGACACTGGCGGGCCGCTCGGCGACCGCGGCGAAGCAGATCAAGGAGCTGATCCAGGACAGCGTCAGGAAGGTGGAGGACGGCTCCGTGCTGGTGACGCAGTCCGGCCGGACGCTCGAGCAGATCGTCGCTTCGGTGAAGAAGGTCTCGGACATCGTGGCCGAGATTGCGGCAGCCTCGCGGGAGCAATCGGCCGGGATCGGCCAGGTCAACCGCGCCGTCGTGCAGATGGATGATCTCACGCAGCAGAACGCGGCTCTGGTGGAGCAGGCGGCGACGGCTTCGCAGGCAATGGCCCAGGAGGCGCATGCCCTTTACCAGATGATGGACGGCTACCGCCTTGGCGCCCTGGCGCGCGACTCCGGCATGCGCGCCGGTAGCGGCTTCCGCGTGCGTGCCGGTCGCGACTCGGGCAACGCCCGGACGGACATAGAGCAAGCTGTTGACATAGAGCCAGTTGTTGGTGCGGCCGTCTCACAATCTGACACGGCCGCCAAACCCGCACCACGCCTTGCCGCCGCCGGCGACGACAGCGAGTGGCAGGAATTCTGATCACATCGAGTCATCGGACAAGGATCGCAGGACATGAAGTTTCTCAGTCGCTTGAAGCTGTGGCAGAAGCTGGCCGTGCTCGTGGTCGCCATGGGCGTCCCGAGCGCGCTGCTGGGAATCTTCTACCTGAGCGGCGCCAACGCGCAGGTCGCACTCGCCCAGGACGAGATCGAGGGTGCTCGTTACGTGCAGGCCGTCGGGGCCGTACTGGCTGAAGCGGCCAACCACCGCGCCAGAGTGTTCGCGGTGTTGACGGGTGATACCACGCACCGGGATGAAGTCAGCGCGTCCGAGTCCGCGATGGAGAAGGACATCGCCGCGGTCAACGCGAGCGATGAGCGGGTGGGTGGCAAGTTCAACGTGTCCGAGCGCTGGCAGTCGATCAAATCCGACTGGGAGCATCTGAAGGTCGAGGGCAGCAAGCTGGCGCCCGATGAGGCCGCGATCCGGCACACCGCGCTCATCGAGCGGGTCGCGAAGCTGGGGGAGGCGGTGGCGGCGCGCTCCGGATTGAACGTCGATCCTTCTGCGCAGACCGCAGTGCTGATCCAGATCGCGATCCGCAACGTCCCCGGCGCATTGATCGCCTCAGGCGATGTCCGCTGGTACGCGGCCCGCGCCAGCATCAAGGGCTATCTCGGCGGCGACGACCGCATGGCCATCCAGCTCTACCACGACACCTTCGTGGATGATTTCGACGCTGCCACTCGCAATCTCGAACGCGCCTCCGAGGAGGCGAAGCTGCAGGTGCAACCGAAAGTCGAGGCCGCGCGCAGCGCCTTCGGCTCGTTCTACGCAGTGGTGCGGGACAAGATCCTGGACGCGCAGAAGATGGAAATCACGACGGCGGACGTCTACTCCGCCTCGCATACCGTGACTTCCACGCTGCAGGAACTGTCGGACTCCAGCTACGCCACGATGAATGCGGCCGTCGAGCAGCGCCTCGCACGAGTGACGACGTGGCGCAATCTCACGGCCGGCATCACCGCCCTCGCCCTTGCCTTTGCGCTCGCCCTGTCATGGCTCATCACCCGTTCGCTGGCGCGGCCGCTGTCCCATGCGATTTCGGTGTTCCGGAACATCTCGGCCGGCAAGTACGACAACGAGATCAGGCTGAACGGCACCGACGAGGCCGCCCAGGTACTGGCCGCGCTCAATGAGATGCAGAGCAAGCTGCGCACGCAGATCGAGAAGGAGCGCGCGGTGGCGGCCGAAAACATGCGCATCCGCCAGGCTCTGGACAAGGTCTCGACCAACGTGCTGCTGGCCGACGGCCACCATCGGATCATCTATCTGAACGAGACCGCGCAGAGCACCTTCGTGCGCAGTCAGCACGAGATCCGCAAGTCCCTGCCGGGTTTCGACGCGCAGCGCCTGCGCGGCTCGAGTCTCGACACTCTGGCAACCGACCCGGGTCAACAGCGACGCATGCTGGACACACTGGCTGGCTCGGATGTGCAGGAGAGGCTGCTCGGCACCTGTACTTTCCGCACGGTGAGCAATCCCGTGGTGGGCGAAGACGGTGAGCGTATCGGTACGGTCGTCGAATGGACCGATCGGACTCCGGAGGTCGCAGTCGAGGAGGAGATGCAGCACATGCTGACCGCCGTCATCGGCGGCGACCTCGGCAGGCGCATCGAGCTTGCCGGCAAGACCGGCTTCTTCGAGGCGATGAGCCGCGGCGTCAATCATCTCGCCGACAACATGGCCGAGGTGGTCTCCAGGGTGAAGGGCGTGGCCGCCGAGGTGCACCGCGGAGCGGACGAGATCTCGACCGGCAATGCCAACCTTTCGCAGCGCACCGAGGAGCAGTCCTCCTCGCTCGAGGAAACCGCTTCGTCGATGGAAGAGATGACTACAACAGTCAAGCAGAACGCGGACAACGCCGGCCAGGCTAACCAGCTGGCGATGGCTGCGCGGGATCAGGCGGAAAAAGGCGGCTCGGTGGTCAATCAGGCCGTCAAGGCCATGGCCGACATCAACGACGCCTCCAGGAAGATCTCCGACATCATTGGCGTGATCGACGACATCGCCTTCCAGACCAACCTGCTGGCGCTCAACGCCGCCGTGGAGGCCGCGCGGGCCGGCGAGCAGGGTCGAGGGTTCGCGGTCGTGGCGAGCGAGGTGCGCAGCCTCGCGGGCCGCTCGGCCACGGCGGCAAAGGAGATCAAGGAGCTCATCCAGGATTCGGTCCGCAAGGTCGAGGGCGGCTCGGTGCTCGTGACGCAGTCGGGCCAGACACTCGAGAAGATCGTGGCGGCGGTCAAGAAAGTCTCCGACATCGTTGCGGAAATCGCGGCCGCTTCACGCGAGCAGTCCTCCGGGATCGAGCAGGTGAATCGCGCCGTCATGCAGATGGACGAGCTGACCCAACAGAACGCCGCGCTCGTCGAGCAGGCGACCGCCGCATCCCAGACCATGGCCGAGCAGGTGCGCGGGCTGAATCAGATGCTCGATCGTTACCGCGTCGACGACGTGGCGGACGCGGGCGCCACACGCAATGTCGCGCCCGCGGCGAGAAGTTCGGCGCCCGCTGCGCGTACCCAGGCGACGGGCCGCGCCGAACGTCGCAGCACCCGACGGCCGTGGAGCGGCAAAGACCCAGGCGGCGCGGGCGCCAGCGCTTCCACCGATCCGCGAACTGCAGTAGCGCGCACTGCGGCGCGTGCGACCGACCCTGACACTGCGGCCAGCGCCCGTGGCGCGTCCCGCGCCCACGATGCACTCGATGCTCGAGGCTCCGAAAGCGCGGGCGATGGCGAATGGCGCGAGTTCTAGAGCGGCGCGTCGTAACCGAGGGAGAGCAGCAATGGCCCGGATACTTGCGGTAGACGACTCGGCGGCGATGCGCCAGATGGTGGGTATCACGCTCACGGCGGCCGGTCACCAGGTGCAGCAGGCTGCGGATGGTTGCGAGGCGTTGCAGATCGCCGGGCGCAGCAGATTCGATCTCGTGATCACGGATGTCAACATGCCCGGGATGGATGGCATCACCCTGGTCCGGGAGCTGCGCGGGCTCGCGAGCTACAAGTACGTGCCGATGCTGGTACTGACCACGGAGGCGACGGCGGAACGCAAGCAGGAAGGCAAGGCGGCTGGGGCCACCGGCTGGCTGGTGAAGCCGTTCAACCCGGAACGCCTGCTGGCGACGATCGCCAAGGTGCTCGGCTGAGCCGCGAGCGATTCATTCTTCAAGTCAGTTTGAATGCGAGGACGACGATCATGAACTCACCGAAGCGGATACTTCTGGCCCTCGCGGTCGCCTGCACCGCGAGCCTGCCGGCGTACGCCGACTGCGTGCTGCCGCCGGCACCCAGCAAGATTCCGGACGGCGCCACTGCAAGCGAGCAGGAGATGTTCACTGCGATGCAGACTCTGAAGGAGTACAACGGCGATGTGGACACCTATACCAAGTGTCTGGATTTCGAGGCCCGGCAGAATCGCCTGAGCCATGGCGAGCAGGAAAGGCTGCACAATTTCGCAGTCGACACCCTCCAGAAGATTGCGGCGAGATTCAACGAGCAGGTGAGAACGTTCAAGTCGAAGAGCGGCTGAAGGTTCCGCATATCCGCAGTAATCCACGACGCTTGCAACGCGGGCGCACAGCATGAGCAACATCCTGCTGCACGACACCCAGACGATGACCCGGCTGCGTGAATTCGCATTCGGCAACGAGGATTTCGAGGCCTTGCGCGAGCTCGTCAAGCGGCTCACGGGAATCAACCTTTCCGACCAGAAACGGGAGCTGGTCTACGGGCGGCTCGCACGCCGGCTGCGTGCGCTGCAGCTGCGCAGCTTCGCCGAGTACCGTGACGTGCTTGCGCAGGACGGCGGCAACGAGATCGTGCAGTTCTGCAATGCGCTCACCACCAACCTCACGGCCTTCTTTCGCGAGCCGCATCACTTCGCATACCTGCAGGAGCACGTGCTCAAGACGCTGCAGGCAATTTCCGCGGGCTCGCGCAGGGTGCGCATCTGGTCCGCGGGCTGCTCGACGGGCGAGGAAGCCTACTCGCTTGCCATCACCGTCCTGGAAGCGTTCCCCGACCTGGCTCGCTGGGACGTGCGCATCCTGGCGACCGATCTGGATTCGGATGTGCTCGAACGGGGCCGCCGCGGCCTCTATGCGGCCGACCGCCTGAAGAATGTGTCCCCGCAGCGGCTGGCCCGGTTCTTCGTCGAGCGGCCGGGTGAGGACGGACCGTGCTACGAGGCGGCGGCGGCGCTCAAAGCCCTGATCACATTCAAGCAACTGAACCTCATGCACGCGCTGCCCATGCGCGGGCCCCTGCACGCCATCTTCTGCCGCAACGTGGTGATCTACTTCGACAAGGACACGCAGCGCGATCTGTTCACCCGTATCTCGCGCCTGCAGCGGCCGGGCGATCCGCTGTTTCTCGGCCATTCCGAGAGTCTGTTCAAGGTGAGCGAGGAGTACGCGCTCATCGGCAAGACGATCTATCGGAGGGCCTTCAGATGACAGCGGGTCCGCGCAACACGGCGAAGTTGCAGCAGCCTCCCATGCTGCCGGGTTTTGCCCACATGCAACGCTTCTGGGATCCGCAGCTCAGCCACTGGACGGTGAAGATTCTCCCTGGTGAGTACTACGTGACATGCAGCGACGAGGCGATCTCCACCGTGCTCGGCTCATGTATCTCCGCGTGCGTGCGTGATCCTGTGCGCAACGTCGGCGGGATGAACCACTTCATGCTGCCCGAGGACGCCTCGAGCGGTCCCAACAACTGGCTCGATCCGGCGGTCGGGCTTGCGACCCGCTATGGCTCGTATGCGATGGAAAGCCTGGTCAACGACCTGCTGAAGCTGGGCGCGACGCGGGAGCGGCTCGAGATCAAATTGTTCGGCGGCGGCCGCGTCCTGTCGGGCATGACGGATGTCGGGGAACGTAACATCGCTTTCATCCGCAACTATATCGAGCTGGAGGGCTATCGCATCGCGGCGGAGGACATGGGCGGCACTCAGCCGCGCAAAGTGGTGTATTTCCCCACCAGCGGCCGCGCCAGGATGCGGCAGCTGCGCCCCGTCGAGAACCGCATCATCAGCCACCACGAGCAGCTGTACCTGGCCAGCCTTGGTAACCAGGCCGCCGGCGGCGACGTCGAGCTGTTCGAATGATCAGCGTTGCGGGCCCCGGGTCGAACACCGCGAAGCGCCGCATTCGCGTGCTCATCGTCGACGACTCGGCCCTGGTGCGCAGCCTCTTGACCGACATTCTGCGGTCCGATCCCGGAATCGAGGTCGTGGGTGTCGCCGGCGACGCGCATGTCGCGCGTGAGAAGATCAAGCTCCTCAACCCCGACGTGCTGACACTGGATGTCGAGATGCCGAAGATGGACGGCATCACCTTCCTGAAGAATCTCATGCGGCTGCGGCCGATGCCTGTCGTCATGGTGTCCTCGCTCACCCAGCACGGCGCGGAGGTGACACTCGACGCGCTCGCGATCGGCGCCGTGGACTACCTGTCGAAGCCGAAGATCGATCTGGCGGCGACGCTGCAGGACTACAGCGAGGAATTGATCGAGAAGATCAAGACCGCATCGATCGCAAGCGTGCGCGCGCTCGATCCGCGCCGGTCGGCCTTGGCCCGCCCCAGCGTGAGCACCGGTGTCGTACTGCCCAAGATACCCAAACCCAGACACCTGCGCACGACGGACCGGATCGTCGCCATTGGCGCCTCGACGGGCGGCACGGAGGCGATCAAGGACGTACTCAGCAGGCTGCCTCCGGATGCCCCCGGCATCGTGATCGCCCAACATATTCCGAAGGCATTCAGCACGCCGTTCGCCAAGCGCATGAACGACTGTTGCCAGTTGACGGTGTACGAAGCCGAAGAGGGCCAACAGGTGCTCGCCGGGCACGCCTATATCGCGCCGGGCGATCGGCACTTGATGGTCGTCCGCGACGGCTCGCGCTACGTCCTGCGGCTCGATGATGGCGCGCTGGTCAACCGGCACAAGCCGTCCGTGGATGTCCTGTTCCGCTCCGTCGCCCGGAACGCCGGACCTAATGCGATCGGGGTGCTTCTGACAGGAATGGGCAAGGACGGCGCCCGTGGCCTGAGGGAGATGCTGGACGCCGGAAGCCGCACGATCGCGCAGGATGCGGCGACCAGCGTCGTGTGGGGGATGCCTGGGGAGGCGGTCGCCCAGCGAGCCGCCCAGCACGTCCTGGCACTCGAATCGGTCGCCGCGAAGATCCGGCTGCTGGCCGATTCGATGGATATCACCCACGAATCGCGCGAGCCGTGATGCATTTCCGGACTTGAGTCTCAACTCCCGCGAGGATGAGCCGATACCGACCCGAGACCGCACGATGAACACAGCACCTGCCCAGAACCAGAGCGAGACCAGCGACCCGCGGGCGTTTGCCTTCGTGCAGCAGCTCGCCAGCGAGCTGTCGCGCGGCAAAGTGGACCTGCCGAGCTTTCCGGACATCGCCCTGCGGGTGCGCAAGGTGCTCTCGGATGAGAATGTGTCGCAGGACAATGTGGTGCGGGTGGTGGGCTCGGAGCCGGCGCTCGCGGCACGCCTGATGCAGATCGCCAATTCGGCCGCGCTCAACTTCAGTGGCAAGCCGATTACCGAGCTGCGCACGGCTATCGCGCGCATGGGCTTCAACATGGTACGCAGTGCGGCCATTGCGTTCGCGATGTCGCAGCTGAAGAAAGTGGACTCGCTCAAGGGGCTGGAAGCGCCGCTGGAAGAGCTCTGGAAGCGCAGCGCGGCCGTTGCTGCAATGTCGCACGCCGTCGCGCGCCGCTTCAGCCGCGTCAATCCCGATACCGCCCTGCTGGCGGGGCTGGTCCACGGAATCGGCCAGCTGTACATCCTGACGCACTCGAGCCAGCACCCCGGCCTGTTCGAGAATCAGGCCGTGTACAGCGCCATCGTGCGCGATTGGCACAGCGCCGTCGCCAAGGCGCTGCTCGAGAACTGGGACATGACGGAGGAGATCGTCGAGGCCGTCAGCAACTTCGAAGACCTCGAGCGCGTTCACAGCGGTCCCGTGGACCTCACGGACGTGCTGACGGTCGGCAATCTGCTTGCGGCCTTCAAGGGCCACCCCGAATCGATTGAACTCAACATGCACGACGTTGCCGCCTGCAAGCGCATGCAGATCGACCGTGCGAGCTACGATCAGCTGATCGCGGAATCGGAGCACGAGATCGACACCCTGCTGCAGGCATTGGGCACCTGAACGAGGCGTGCAGGAGAGAACCATGAGTCTTGCACAGTCCACACCCTTGGCGTCCGAAGCGCGCGACGGCGCCCAGGGCAACGCTGCATTCACATTCGTACAGGCACTCGCCTCGGAGCTCTCCGGCGGAAAAATCGAGCTGCCCGGCTTCCCGCACATCGTGATGCGCGTACAAAAGGTGCTCGCCGACGAGAACGCGGATGCTGCGCGGATCGTGAGGGTGCTCGGCAGTGAGCCGGTTCTCGCTTCGCAAATCGTGCGCCTGGCGAACTCCGCCGCCCTCAATCCTGGCGGCGCGCTCGTCAGCGATCTGCGCGCCGCCGTCGCACGGGTCGGACTCGACACCGTCCGCTCCGCGACCGTTGCATTCGCCGTGCGGCAGCTTCGGGATGCACCCCTGTTGAAGGGCCTGGAGACTCCGCTTGGCGTGCTGTGGCGGCGAAGCGTGCTGATAGCCAGCCTCTCATGCGTGATCGCACGCCGCCTGACGACGGTAAATCCGGACACCGCCCTGCTGGGCGGGCTGTTGCAAGGAATCGGGCGGCTCTACATCCTGACGCGCGCCAGCGGCCATCGCGAGCTGTTCGCGGACCAGGAGAGCTATCAGACGATCGAGCAGGACTGGCATCTGAGCATCGCCGCCGCGCTGCTGGAAAACTGGGGAATCGCCGAGGAAATCGTGCAGGCCGTGCACGAATCGGAGAACTTCGAGCGCGAGGCCCGCGGCACACTCAGCCTGGCGGATGTGCTGGTGGCCGGTACGATACTCGCAGAGCATCACAACCAGCCGCAGACCCTGTACGCGCAGATCCATTGCGCGAAGCCGCTTCAGAGGCTGAAGCTGGACGCGGCGGCGTGCGAGGCGTTCGTCGCCGAATCGGCGCAGGACATCGATTCGCTGCGCGAAGCGCTGGGATAATCTCGCAGCAGCGGCCTCAGGCCGCGCCCAGGACCCGCTTGGGAAGCGAAGTCGCCGCGGCGCCCCTGGGACCGTAGGTCACGGGGAATGTGGAGCGGCCCGTCAGAACGGCGAGCCGGTTTTCGACGTGCTTCAGTTGCGCCGCGACCAGAATCCCATTGCGGTCGTTGAGATCGCGGCAGCGGACTGCCCGCTGCGCACACTCGCGCAATCGCGGCAGCAGCGAACCCTGCGGATCACACCAGCTCAAGAGACTCTCGAGACCCGATTTGTCCGGCGAATGGCCGTGCATCGCGCAAAACGAACGGCGCTGTTCCTCGATGCGTGCCAGCGCGCCAATCCGCTCCTGGCGCAGGCGGGCAGCGGCCTCCATCGCGGCGGCATCCCTTGCGCCGAGCACTTCGTGCTCGCGTTGGAGCAGCACTTCCAGCTGTGCCAATGTGGCGGCTTCTTCGGTCAGCAGGCTCTCGAGATACTCGCGGCTGACATCCAAATCCACGGGCTATTCCCCCGAGGGCTGGGCAAGGCTCGCGGCGTCGGGCTCTGCCGCATCCGGCAGCTGACCCAGGGCCTGTTCGAGCTGTATGAGCTGGTCTGCGAGGTGTTCGGGGCGCACGGTGTAGGTGCCCTGCTCGATCGCGGTCCGCAGCTGGGCAACACGCGCCTCGTTCACGGCGGGAAGATCGCGCACCGCCTGCTCGAGACTGGCAAGCGTACGGGCCGTACCGGTGATCTGTACGTCGCTGGAGTCGGAATCGGACGCATCGCGTGCTTTATCAGCCGCCGCGTCGCGGGGACGCGGCACGGCACGGCCCGCGCCGACCGAAGCGATCTGGACGCCGTCGACTCCGCTGATCTTGGTGGCCACGCCGGTTCTCCTTAGGGGACCTCTGGCGGCTATATCGGCCGGCTTGGGGAGAACTTTAGGACGAGACGCTCATCACGTTCTTCGCTTTAGACCAGTCCAGGCCTGCCACCCCACACGCAGATCCTCAGGCCTCCGTAGCCACGACGCGACCCGCGCCTGTCAGGGCATAAGCGCCGCGAGGTCCGTAGGTCACCGCCTCCCGGCGGCCGTTGATCAGAACGCCCAGCCGCGCCTGCACATGCTGGAGGCGGGCGCCGACCAGGGCACCGTTTCGATCGTTGAGCTTGCGGCAATTCGCGGCGGCAGCGGAGCATTGAGCCCAGCCGGCCGCCAGGGTGCCTTGGGGATCGCACCAGCGCAACACCTGCTCCAGGCCCTGGAGATCGTCCGAACGACCCGTCTCACGGCAGAGCGAGCGGCGGTCCTCATCCACACGGATGATCCGCGCCACACAGCGCTGCCGCTCGCGAGTCGCCCCGTCGAGCGCGGTAACGTCATTGGCGAGCAAGTGCTCATGCTCACGGTCCAGCAGCACCGCCAGCTCACTCAAAGAGCCGAGCTCTTCCGCCATGAGTTTGCCGAGCTTTTCCCGGCATGGTCCTGGATCCACGGCTTCAGATCTGCGCCAGCGGCAGCCGGGACAGAGCGCGCTCGGACTGAATGAGTCCGGCAGCGACTTGATCGGGGCTCACCCGGTAGCTGCCGGCAGCGATGGCCTGCGTCAGCGCGTCCACGCGCTTCTGGTCGATGGCCGGCTGACCGGCAAGGGTCTGCTCGAGGTGGGCGAGCAGCGAAGCCGTACTGGTGATGTTCACATCGCCCGGCTGCGGCGCGGCATCCGGAGGGCTCGCCGCCGAATTCTGCGACGAAGAGGCTTGGCGAGCGGACCCCATCGCGGGCCCGTTCAGCTCGATTCCGCTCAGATTGACGGCCACGTGCGGCCCTCCTGCTTACATGAGATTCGGTAACGGCATGGATGCTCGTAACTTGAGGGTTCGGTCTCAATTCTGTGCAGCGCGGCGGCTGCGGATCGTCCAGAGGGGCGGCCGCGGATCCTCATCGGGCAACGCGCACCAGGTCGGCGGTCTCGACGACCCCTTCGACCACGCGCAGGGAGCTCAGGTTCTGAACCTGGATCCGGGCGCCCGCCGCGGCGTCTGCCATCGCCCGTCCGCTGGCCCGCACTTCAACCGCTCCACCGGAGGAAAGCAGGGTCACCTGCTGGCCGCGACGCACGATCAGATCGGGCGCGAACATCTCAACGGCCAGGGTCGTCCCTGCAGCTAGCGGGCGCCGTACCGTTCGGGCATTCAGCTCCACGACCGCGGTCAGATATGCGGTTCCCGGTCCGGCGGTCTTACGCGTCTCCACTGTCACGTCTGCTGCCGTCAGGTGTGCATCCCGCGCCACCGCGTGCCGCAACACAAGCACGTCAATCCGGCTTTCCACCGTGACCGGTACATAAACCGTCCAGCGAGTTGGACCGCCGCATGTCACACCAATCGTCGAGCGCGCCTGAAGGGACATCCCCACGGGTAACGCAGCACTCAGCGAAGCCGGACAGCGCGCAAGGCGCAGTCGGCTATCAAGCGCACCGACGGTAATAGTGCTCTGTCCCGAATTCGGAGGCAGAAGCGCTCTCACGTAGGACTGCGCCGCAGCGCGGATCGCAGACAGCGACTCCGTGGCGCTGCTGTGCGCAGCGTCCTGCGCCTGGGCGGCGGTTGCTGACAATATGGATGCCACGGCGGCCAGGGCCGCAGACAGGCGGCGCAGCGGTGCCATTTGCAAGAAGCGTCGGTTGTCCGTCGTTCTGAGGATCATGGCGGGTAGCTTGCAATTGCCGCGCCAGCCTCCGCTCGCCTGGCACCGTCAGTGACCTGACACCGTTCAAGTCGCGACAGCGTCGGCCGTTAACATCATGGCGGACCGTACCTGCGGCACCCCCCGGCTGCTCACCCACTTTCGAGCGGCAAACTTCTGCCGCGCGCGTGATGTCTCTCACGCCCCGTTGCACCCTCTCCCGCCCCAGGACGCGCTCCAGCGCACTGGCATGCCTATTGCACTTCGTCCGTCAGGTCATTCTTTTGACGGATCGTACGCAACATGGCGCTCAATCTGGATACCTACCTCGGTGTGCACGCGGATGCACTGAAGTTGCAGTCGCGACGCATGGAAATCCTCGCGAACAACCTCGCGAATGTCGACACGCCCAACTATAAGGCTCGTGACATCGATTTTCGCAGTGCGCTTGCCGCGGCCGGCGGTCCTGACGCGCCCGTGCACCTCAAAACCACCGATGCGCGCCACCTCGGCAGCGACCCGACGTCGGATACGAATGCCGAACTGAAATACAGGGTGCCGCTCGCGCCTTCGCTGGATGGCAACACCGTGGACGCCCAGCAGGAGCAGGCGGCATTCGCCGACAACACCGTGCGCTATCAGGCGACCCTCACCTTCCTGTCGACCCGCTTCAAGAGCCTCATGACCGCCATCACCGGCTCGTGAAGCGCCATCGGGAGCACCTCATATGTCTTCCTTCAAGATATTCGACATCGTCGGTTCCGGGCTCAGCGCCCAGTCGGTACGGCTCAATACCGTCGCCAGCAACCTGGCGAATGCCGACAGCGTGAGCGGCGATCCGGCAACCGTCTACAAGGCGCGCCATCCCGTGTTCCAGGCGGTGCAGGCGGCCGTAAACCAGAGCGCCGGTGCCCTCGATCGGGCGAGCGGAGCCACGGTGCGCGTGAGTGGGATCGTGCAGAGCAACTCCCCGCCTACCGAACGTTATGACCCCGGCAATCCGCTTGCGGACGAGCACGGAAACGTGTACGCGCCGAATGTCAACGTCATCGAGGAGATGACGGACATGATCTCGGCCTCGCGCGCCTATCAGGACAACGTGGAAGTTCTGAACACGTCCAAGGATCTCATGCTCGCAACGCTGAAACTCGGGCAGTAACGAGACACCCCGCTGCCGCCGCGCGCGCGCGCCGCCAAACAACTGGAGTACAGCATGTCCACGACCAATCCGATCACCGGGGTGACCACGGGCACGTCCACGAGCTCGAATAGCGTCCCGCTCAATATGCAGATCAACCAGGCGGACTTCCTGCGGCTCATCACGACGCAGCTGAAGTCGCAGAATCCGCTGTCGCCGACGGACCCGACACAGTTCGTCTCGCAGCTCGAAGGCATGAGCGAAGTCTCCAGCATGCAGAGCATGCAAAGTTCCATGCAGGCCTCGCAGATGATGAGCGGCACGGCTCTGCTCGGTCGTTCCGTCCTTGCGCCCGGGACCGTGGCCACTCTGGCCGCCGACAGCTCGATCAACGGGGCAGTCACCGCGCCGGCCGGCGTAACGAAGCTCACCGTCTCCATCACGGATACGACGGGAGCTCCCGTGACGTCCTTCAATGTCACACCGCAGGCGAACGGGCTCACGCCCTTCAGCTGGAACGGCACGACGAGCGCCGGAACGGCCGCGCCGCCCGGGCTGTATCAGATCCAGGTCAACGCCACCGTGAACGGCGCGACCAACGCGGTAAGCCCCATGGTCGTCAGCAAGGTCGAGAGCGTCATGCTCGATCCGGCCAGCCAGGCCGTCGATCTGAGCACCGACAGCGGCACGGTTGCGCTGAACTCAGTCATCTCGGTCATGTAGCGCTGACTGCCGAATTCATTTCCAAGGAGATCCATCCATGTCATTCAACATCGCCCTCACCGGGCTCAACGCCGCGAACCAGGACCTGTCGGTGACGGCAAACAATCTCGCCAACGTCTCGACCACCGGCTTCAAGGGCTCGCGCGCCGAATTTGCCGATCTGTATGCCTCGACCCAGCAGGGTGTGAGCGCGACAGCGGTGGGCAACGGCGTCGCGGTGTCGGAAGTCGCACAGCAGTTCTCGCAGGGCAATATCGAGACTACCGGCAACAACCTGGATCTTGCCATCAGCGGCAACGGTTTCTTCACGCTGAGCGACAATGGTGCGCTGAGCTACACACGCGACGGCCAGTTCCAGGTCGACAACGTCGGCAACGTCGTCAATGCCCAGGGGGCGAATCTGCAGGTGTACCCCCCGCTGGCGACCGGCGGCTTCAACACGGGCGGACTCACGAATCTGTCGCTGACCACGAACGAAAGCGCGCCGCAGGCGACGACGAGCGCCGCGCTGACGGCCAATCTGCCCGCGAATTCCGCGCAGCCGGCCGATGCGACCTTCAGTCCCACCGATCCGAAGAGCTACAACAATTCCACCTCCCTGACGGTGTACGACTCGCTGGGAGCTGCGCACACGGCCACCCTGTATTTCATCAAGGGCGCCACCGCGAACAACTGGAACACGCAGCTCTATGTTGACGGGACGCCGGTCGGCACGCCGCAGGCGCTCGCCTACTCCAACACCGGTGCCTTGACCGCGCCGGCCAACGGACAGATCGCATTTCCGGCCTACACACCGGCTACGGGTGCGGCCGCACTGAACATGACGTTCAATTTCGCCACCACGACCCAGTATGGCGACAATTTCGGGGTGTCCGCGGTGCAGCAGGACGGCTTCACGACCGGCAAGCTCACCGGTGTCAGCATTGACTCGACCGGCGTCGTGCAGGCGCGGTTCACCAACGGACGCTCGGTCAATCTCGGTCAGATCGCGATGGCGAATTTCGCCAATCCGCAGGGATTGCAGCAGCTCGGAAATGCGAGCTGGGCGCAGACCAACGCCTCGGGTGCCGCGGTGGCCGGCGTTGCCGGCAACTCGGGCTTCGGCACCGTGGAGTCCGGCTCGGTGGAGGAGTCGAATGTCGACACGACCGCCGCGCTCGTGGACATGATCCAGGCGCAACGCAACTTCCAGGCCAACGCCCAGATGATCCAGACCGACAATCAGATCACCCAGACCATCATCGGCATCCGGCAGTAGGAGCGCGCACGCGCGCGAGTGAGAGCCAGTCATGGACAAGCTGCTGTACGTCGCCATGTCCGGTGCGAAGGAAACCCTGCGCGCCCAGGCGGCCAACACCCACAATCTCGCGAACTCGAGCACGATCGGCTTCAAGGCCGACCTGAGCGCATTCCAGAGCCGCGCCGTGGCGGGGCCCGGGTATGCCTCGCGAGTGTACGCAACGGACTCGACGGTGGGCTGGGACCACGCGGTAGGCTCGCAACAGGCGACCGGCAATCCTCTCGATGTGGCCGTGCACGGCCAGGGCTTCATTGCCGTGCAGGATGCAAACGGCAAGGAGGCCTATACGCGGGAGGGCGACCTCCACGTGGATCCGACCGGCCAGCTGCTGACGGCGACCGGCTTGCCGGTGATGGGCGACAGCGGCCCGATCAGCGTGCCGCCCTCGACATCGATCACCGTGGCTCCGGACGGCACGATCTCCATCGTGCCGCTCGGGCAATCCCCGCAGACGAGCGCCAATGTGGGGCGCATCAAGCTGGTCAACCCGCCGCTCGACACCGTTCAACGGGGCAGCGACGGCTTGTTTCGCACGACCGACGGCACCGATGCGGTTGCCGATGCCGCCACGACCCTGACCTCCGGCACCCTCGAGTCCAGCAACGTCGATCTCGCGAGCTGCATGGTGAACATGATCGAGCTCGCGCGCCGCTTCGATCTGCAGGTCAAAGCCCTGCATACGGCAGAGGACGACGGCGCCGCAGCGGCCAAGCTGCTGCAATCGGGTTGAGCCGCACTCCCTTCCTCATCGACAGGTAACGACACATGGAACCCGCACTCTGGGCAGCTAAGACCGGCCTCGACGCGCAGCAGACCCAAATGACGGTGACTGCGAACAACCTCGCGAACGTCGCGACCAACGGCTTCAAGGCGAGCCGCGCCGTCTTCGACGACCTGCTGTATCAAAACGTCTCCCAGGTCGGAGCGGCCACCTCGCAGAACACAGTCTCACCGACCGGATTGCAGCTGGGCACCGGCGTGCGCGTGGTCGCCACCGAACGCATGTATACCCAGGGAAATCTCGATAACACGGGCAATTCGCTCGATCTTGCGATCCAGGGCCGCGGCTTCTTCCAGGTGCTGCAGCCCGACGGCACCCTCGCCTACACGCGTGACGGCAGCTTCCAGGTCAATGCGCAGGGGCAGGTGGTCAACTCCAGCGGCTACGCGCTGCAGCCTGCGATCACGATTCCGACCGGCGCGCAGAGCGTGACCATCGGTACCGACGGTGTCGTGAGCGTGCAGGTCGCTGGCCAGCCCGCGCCGACGCAGGTCGGCACCATTCAGCTCGCCGATTTCGTCAACCCTCCGGGACTACAGACCGTCGGCGGCAACCTCGCCGTGGAGTCGGCCTCGAGCGGCGCGGCCCAGACGGGCAATCCGGGCCTGAGCGGCCTGGGCACGCTGGTGCAGGGCTCCGTGGAGAGCTCCAACGTCAACGTGGTCGCGGAGATGGTCAACATGATCGAGACCCAGCGCGCCTACGAGATGAATTCGAAGGCCGTCCAGACTACGGACCAGATGCTGCAGTACGCCGCAGAGAACATGTAAGCGAGACCCGATGCGCCACTTCCATTTTGCCCGATTGCTGTTCTGTGCTGCGTTCGCGCTCGGCGCCGCGGCGGGCTGCCGCACGGCGCATCCTCCCAAGGACGACGACGCGTTGAGCTGGGCCGAGGAGCCGGTTGTTCCGCCGACGAACGGCTCGATCTATCAGACCGGCCGCGAGGTCGCACTGTTCGAGAACCCGATCGCGCGCCATGTGGGCGACATCGTCACGGTCGTGCTCAACGAGCAGACCGCCGCGCAGAAGAGCGCGACGACGACCACGGCGAAGAACACGACCGACACGCTCCCGGGCATGACTCTGCTCGGCGCCGCGGCGACGATCCATGGCACGCCCGTCCTGAGCAACAACATCAAGGACGCCACGAAGTTCGACGGCGAAGGCGCCAGCAAACAGAGCAACAGTCTGTCGGGCTTCATCACGGTCACCGTGATCAAAGTGCTCCCGAACGGCAATCTGTACGTGCGGGGCGAGAAATGGATCGGTATCAACCAGGGCAAGGAGTACGTGCGCCTGACGGGAGTGATCCGGCCGATCGACCTGGCACCCGACAATTCCATCCCATCCTTGAAGGTGGGCAGCGCCAGGATTTCCTACGGTGGCAACGGGGCCGTCGCCGATGCGAACGCCCAGGGCTGGCTGTCGCGGTTCTTCAATTCACCCTGGACGCCGTTCTGATGCCGACGATTCCACACACCGCTCGCCTCGCCACCCTCGGCGCGTTGCTGTTCCTTCTCGCAAGCCTGTCCGCGCCGGCATGCGCGGAGCGCATCAAGGATATTGCTTCTGTTTCCGGCGTCCGCGCCAACCAGCTCGTGGGCTACGGCCTCGTGGTAGGTCTCGACGGTACCGGCGATCAGACGAGCCAGGCGCCGTTCACGATCCAGAGCATCGCCAACATGCTGGCGAAGTTCGGCGTCACGATACCGGCCAACGCCAATCCACAGCTCAAGAATGTCGCCGCGGTCACGGTGACCGCCGAGCTGCCCGCTTTCTCCAAGACGGGCCAGACGATCGACGTGACCGTGGCATCGATCGGCAACGCCTCGAGCCTGCGTGGCGGCGATCTGTTGATGACACCGCTGCGCGGTGTGGACGGCCAGGTGTATGCGTTCGCCCAGGGCAGCCTGGTCGTCAGCGGTTTCGGCGTGAACGGCAAGGACGGCTCGCGGATTTCCCTCAATGTGCCCAGCAGCGGACGGATTCCCAATGGCGCGAACGTGGAGCGCGAGGTGCCGATCAAGTTTGCCTCGGATCCGCATCTGATCCTCAATCTCAACACTCCGGACTTCACCACGGCCGCGCGCGTCGCGGCCGGGATCAACAAGATGCTGGGCACCGGCACCGCCGAGGCCGTCGATGCCGTCTCCATCCGCGTCTCGGCACCGGTCGATGCGGACCAGCGCATCGCCTACCTGGCCACGCTCGAGGCCATCGAGATCGAGCCTGGCGAGGCTCCGGCACGCGTGATCATCAACTCGCGCACCGGGACGGTCGTCATCAGCTCGCATGTCAAGGTCATGGCGGCGGCTGTCGCGCACGGCTCGTTGTCGGTGACGATCACGGAACGCTCCGACGTCAGCCAGCCGAACTCCTTCACACAGGGCACGACGGCAACCGTGACGCCCCACAGCACGCTTGATGTGCAGCAGGCGGACGCGCGCATGTTCGTATTCCAGTCCGGCGTCAATCTGGATGAGATCGTGCGGGCCGTGAATCAGGTCGGCGCCGCGCCGGGGGACCTCGTCGCGATCCTCGAAGCGCTGAAGGAGGCCGGCGCGTTGCGCGCCGAGCTGATCGTGATATGACGAGGCCTTCCCCGCCATGACGATCCCGGCAACCGATGGCCCGGCGTATACCGACCTGGCCAGTCTGAGCGCTCTGAAGCGCAGCGTGGCGAACCAGGACCCGGCCGCGATACGCGAGGTCGCGCAACAATTCGAGAGCATGTTCACGCGCATGATGCTCAAGAGCATGCGCGACGCCGTCGGCCCCGATCCCATGTTCGGCAGCGATCAGCAGCAGATGTACCAGAGCATGGCCGACGATCAATTGTCACTCCAATTATCCCGCGGCCGCGGCCTGGGACTGGCGGACATGCTGATCCACCAGCTCCAGAAGATGGGCGTTCCAGGGGCAGGTGCCGCGAGCCAGCGCTCGGCCGCCACAAGCGCCGGAACAGCGGCGACCGGTATCGCCGCCTACTCCGCGACCCAGCGGGCAGCGGCGACCGCAGGGGCGGCGGCCTCCAGTGACGTACAGGTGAGTTTCGTGCGCGACTTGTGGCCGCAGGCGCAGCAGGCTGGGCAGCAGCTCGGCGTCGATCCTCGCAACCTGATCGCTCAGGCGGCGCTGGAGACGAACTGGGGCCGGAACATGCCGCAGGATCCGGCGGGGCGCTCGAGCAACAATCTGTTCGGCGTGAAGGCGACCGGCGACTGGACAGGTCCTGCCGTAACGGCCGGGACACAGGAATACCAGGGGGGCATCGCCTCCAGCATCCCGTCCCAGTTCCGCTCCTATTCGAATGCCGCGCAGAGCTTCCAGGATTATGTCGCGCTGTTGCGCGACAACCCGAGATATTCGGGCGCCCTGAACACCGGCGCCAATGTGCAGGCGTTCGCGACGGGTCTGCAGCGCGGGGGCTACGCGACCGACCCGGATTATGTCCGCAAGCTGGGCGCGATGGCGCAGAACGTGGCCGGCAGCCTCGCACAGCGGGGTGATGTGACGGATCTCAAGTCAGCGAGCGCTCTGCCGATAACGGGTGACACAAGCGCGCCGGTCCACCTGTCGAAAGCCGCCGTCGGCGCTTTCGGCCCGCGGACCCCAAGGCGCGACTTCGGGTCCGCTGGAGGCGATAACGGATGAGCGATCTTCTTGCAACCAGCGTTTCCGGCTTGCTCGCCTTCCAGCGCGCGCTCGACGTGACCAGCAACAACGTGTCGAATGCGGCGACGCCCGGCTACAGCGTCGAGCGGATCAATCTCGCAGAGAACCAGGCCCAGGCCACCGCCTCCGGCTATATCGGCAGCGGGGTCAATGTCCAGAGCGTCACCCGTTCCTACGATGAGCTGCTGGCAGGCCAGGTCCGCTCCTCGCAGAGCAGCTACTCGGGCTTCAATGCGTTCGCCACGCAGGCGGCGCAGATCGACAACATGCTGAGCGATTCCAGCACCGGCATCACGGCCAGCCTGCAGGCCTTCGTCAATGCGCTGCAGACGGTGGCGAACTCGCCCGCCTCCACGGCGCAACGCCAGGTGCTGCTGAGCCAGGCGCAATCCCTCACCCAGCAGCTGCAGAACTACGGCTCGCAGCTCTCCACCTACAGCTCGAACGTCGAGTCGCAGATCGGCAGCAGCGTCGGCCAGATCAATACGCTCGCCACGGGCATTGCCAGCCTCAATGGCCAGATTGCGGCCGGTCTCGCCAGCACCGGCCAGACGCCCAACGATCTGCTGGATCAGCGCGACAATCTCATCGATCAGTTGAGCCAGTTCGTGACGGTCAATACGGCAGCACAGTCCGACGGCTCGCTGAACGTCTACATCGGGACCGGCCAGGCGCTCGTCACGGGGAGCGTCGCGCAGGCGCTCACCGCATTCCAGGATCCCTTCAACGCCACGCAACACGATATCGGCATCATAAGCGGCGGCAATACGGCGGATGTCACCTCTGAAATAAGCGGCGGATCCCTGGGCGGACTGCTGGCCGTGCGCAGCCAGGTAGTCGATCCGACACAGAACGCTCTTGGACAGTTCAGCGTCGGACTCGCGACCATTGTGAATCAGGCGCAGCAATCGGGTATGGACCTTACCGGCGCGACCGGAAAGCCGATGTTTGCCGTCGGCGCGGTTCAGATTCAACCTGCCACGACCAACGCGGGCAGCAGCGCGGTGACCGCGACTCGCACGAATCTGGGCGCGCTGACCGCGGATGATTACGCGTTGCACATGAACGGCGGGACATGGCAACTGGTCGATCAAACGACCGGGCAAGGCGTCGCCATGACCGGAACCGGCACCAGCGCCGATCCGTTCAAGGCGGCGGGCCTCTCCATCGTGGTCAGTGGCACGGCGAGCAATGGCGACAGCTTCCTGATCCGCCCGACGGCTGCGGCCACCGCGGGGCTCTCCGTTCTCCTGACCAGCCCGGCGCAGATCGCGGCGGCTTCGTCGATCGAGGCTACGGCGGGCACGGGCAATACCGGCTCCGGTGCCGTCGCCACGAGCGCCGTGACCGATCCAGCCACGTGGGTGCCGGGTGCCTATACCATCTCCTTTACGAGCCCGACTCAATATCAGGTCACCAATGGCGGCGGCACGGTCGTGGGCTCGGGACCCTACACGAGCGGCACTCCTATTGCCTTCGCTGGTGCCCAGGTGACTCTGAGCGGTGCGCCGGCCGCCGGCGACACGTTCACCGTGGGGGCCGCCAGCGCGCTCAACACCGGCGACAACAGCAATGCATTCGCCATGATCGATGCGCTGTCGGCGTCAACCCTGAACGGCGGCACGACGTCTCTTACCAACGTCGCCAACAATCTCGTGAGCCAGATCGGCGTCGTGACCCAGCAGGCACAGGCGAACGCGTCCGCCCAGAAGTCCGTGAATCAATCCGCCGTGGACACACGCAACAATCTCTCCGGCGTCAATCTCGACGAGGAGGCCGCCAGGATGGTGCAGTATCAGCAGGCCTACCAAGCGTGCGCCCAGATGATCCAGACGTCCAACCTCATGTTCAACTCTCTCATCACCGCCATCGCCCACGGTTAATCATGAGAATCGCTACCATCACCTTCCAGCAGGACGCGTTGAGCCAGATGCAGGCGCTGCAGGCCGACATGGCGAAGACGCAGAGTCAGCTCGCCACGAGCAAGCGGCTCCAGAGCGCTTCCGACGATCCCGCGGGCATGGCGCAGGTCAATCAACTCAATGTCGAGCTCTCGGCTTCCCAGCAGTACGTCACGAACGGCAACTCCGCTACCGCCAATCTGCAGCTCGAAGCCCAGGCGATGTCGGATGCCACCAACCTGCTGCAGAGCGCACGGGATCTCGCCGTGCAGGCGAACAATTCGGCTTTGACGGCCGCGCAGCGCCAGGACATCGCCACCCAGCTGCAACAGCAGCTGCAGGACCTCGTCGCCATCGGCAACCGCACCGACAGCAACGGCAGCTACCTCTTTGCGGGGAACGCGAGCGGCACGCAACCTTTCGCGCAATCGGGCAATACCGTCACCTATTCGGGCGCGATTGCCGTCCACCAGGTCCAGATCGCTCCCAACCAGCGGATCTCCGGCGCCGATACCGGAGCCACGGTGTTCATGAACATCCCGGCCGGCAACGGAACCTTCACGACCGCCGCCGCCGCCGCCAATACCGGCACCGCTTCGATCGGCACGGGCACCGTGACGAACCCGGGCGCATGGGTACCCGACACCTACAGCATCTCCTTCACGAGTCCCACGCAGTACCAGGTGACCAACAGCGGCGGTACGGTTGTGACTTCGGGCACGTTCACGGACGGGGACTCGATCTCGTTCAATGGCGTACAGGTGGCCATCACGGGCACACCCGCCGCAGGCGACCATTTCACCGTTGCGAAGGCCGGTACGGCCAGCGCATTCAGCACCCTCTCGAACCTGGTCACGACACTCAGCTCGACGACATTGAGCTCCGCGCAGATCGCGACTCAGATCGGTGGCGCGCTCGAGCAGATCGACGGTGCGATCACGAACCTGAATGACGTTTCGGCATCCGCCGGTGCACGGCTCAATTCCATCACGTCCTCACAGTCCACCGCCCAGACGGTCCAGACGAACCTGCAGACCTCGATATCCCAGCTCTCGGACGTGGACTATGCAGCCGCGATCACGCGGCTCAACACGGAGGAGCTGAGCCTGCAGGCCGCCCAGCAGTCCTACGCCTCGATCGCGAGACTGTCCCTGTTCAACTACCTGAAGTGATCCGCCGAATGGGCCGTGGCGGCAGCGCGGCTCGTGCGGTGTTCCGATTATGTCATCTGACGCGGGTATTGTGATGTATACGCCAAATTCACCGGTTGCGCCGCCGGCCATTCAAGTTCGCCCGGGCCGCACCGATAACCTTCCCTGAACGCAAGGCGGCATGGGCCGCAATCGGGCAAACAGCGCGGACCGGTGTCCGGCGAAACATCAGGAGTGATTGATCATGGCACTAGTCCTCAATACGAACCTCAGCTCGCTGGTCGCGCAGAACAGCCTGACCGCCTCGGGCAGCAAGCTCGCCAGCGCGCTGCAGCAGCTGTCCTCGGGC
>JBOIAD010000002.1:0-86438 GCA_050738795.1 Steroidobacteraceae bacterium | reverse complement strand
CAGATCCACCAACGCCGGATTTGCCTTGCGCGCCAGGCGCAAAACGGGGAACACTGTTGCGAAAGTCCGCAGGGTCGAACTTCGTGGATTCGTCGATCTTGCCCGTCAGGAAGCCCGCCCCCAGCGGACTGAAAGGCACGAACCCGATTCCCAGCTCTTCGAGCGTCGGCAGAACCTCCGCTTCGCGACCCCGCCACCATAGCGAGTATTCGCTTTGGAGCGCGGTGACCGGCTGGACGGAGCGGGCGCGGCGGATGGTTTGAACGCCGGCCTCCGAAAGCCCGAAGTGCCTGACCTTCCCCTGTTTGATCAGGTCGCCGACCGCGCCTGCCACGTCCTCGATCGGCACGCCCGGGTCAACGCGATGCTGGTAGAAGATGTCGATGGCGTCGACCCTGAGGCGCTTGAGGGAAGCCTCGGCGACCGGCTTGATGTGCTCGGGTCGGCTGTTCACACCGGCGCGAGTTACGAGTTCCTCATCATCGACCCTTTGGCAGGCAGGCGTACTCGGAGCGTGAGGAAACCCGACCCCTTCGAGGCGACGATCACGTTGGCCGTGCCGGAGGCGCGCAGGTAATCACGATGAACGCGAAATCATGGTCCTCGGAAGAACTGAGCAAGATTGCGGCAAGCGACGATCTCCACATCGCTCCCTTGCGCGAGGATGGGGTGACGTATGGCACGCCAACGTGGATCTGGTCAGTCGTGGTCGGCGATGCACTCTACGTGCGTGCCTATAACGGTCGCAGCTCCCGCTGGTATCAAGCCGCGGCACGCCAGAAGGACGGACAAATCACCGCAGCCGGCGTGACTCGTGAAGTGAGCTTCGAGCCGGTTGCCGGCTCGATCAACGACGAAATCGACGCGGCTTACCGGACCAAGTATCGCAGCAGCTCCTACCTCGGCGGATGATCGCCGAGCGCGCGCGCGGCACCGCTTTCGGGAAGAATACATGGGCAGCGCTGGTAACCAGCCGGCCGGAGGCAGGTCCAGTCGATGAGCGGCTCAGGCGGCGGCGTCTTGATGGAATGCGTTCGCGGCTGTTACCAGCGTCCAGCCCACCGGTAAAGGTAAATAAGCTCGGATCGCACTCGAAGACAACACTCCCCTGAAAGCTAGTCAGCAACCCTGCGCCAGCCGAGAGCCAAGCCATTCTCGACCTCCATGCCAACGCCACTAGCACTGACCTTGCCATTCGTGATCCACGATGCGTTGTACAAGTCCCCGGTCTTCTCCTTCTCGATGACCAGGTCATACTCATCCGAAAACTTTCCATTCTCGTAGAAGTAGCGAACGTGGTAGCGCCCGGCAAAACCCTCTTTGGGCCCTCCGGTCGCTACCCCTTTCCCGCTGTAGGTGTTCGCGTATGTCCATCTCGCATTTAGAGTTCCCGGCGTATCGGCCTTGGTATACAGAACAAAGCCGATATTCAACGCATGCCGAGCCTCTGAAGCCATAGCAACTGACGCGCCGCCAGAGGCCAACAGTAAAGCTGTCAACGCAGCTGTAATGAAGAGTGACCTAAGCACAAAACACCCCCTTTTTTTGCTGTGTGTGGAAATTCAGACTGCAGGATATCAAGGTGCGGCATTTGTACCAAAAACCCAAGGTTCATTCGATTGTCAGCTACTCACGGGGCCGCTGCGGGGCTACGTAAAGGCTACGGCGATTTTTCGGAGGAGCTAAGACATTTTAGAAAGTACAACTGCCGGCACCAGTCCAGTCCATCATGGGCGCGACGCTGATTTTTCTATTAACTTCCAATATGTTGTACGTCTTTATAGAAGCAATAGTTCAGCAGATTTCCGCGGTATTCTGCGGAATTTTTTCGACCGCTGTCGTCTCAGGAATCGGCGGGTCCGCAAAAAGCCCAGGAAGGCCATCCGGCTCAATGACGGCTGCCAGGTGCACCGTCTTCACGTTGCTGAGAAGTGTCGCAGATCGACCCTGAAGAGACACCGGGTTGGCCCTGAAGCGGCCGTTCAGAAGCGGTTCAGCGGACGGTCGACCGTCCGCCATTGCTGATGAGCCAGCGTCGCGAGTTGCGGAACAACGCACCGCCAGCATCCTGCTCCGCCAGCCCTTCGTGCAGCGCAAAACTGGGCGTCAGCTACAGAGCCTCAACAAATTCTGACAGGCATCTGTTATAACCTGCCGCGTCGTCCCAGAAGCAAGCGTGTCCGGTCTCCATCATGCGGATTTGTGCAGAGGCAATGCGAACCATCTGCTGATCAATGACGGTCGGCTTGACAACCGAATCAGCGGTGCCATGTGTAATCAATACAGGTTTCCGGAGCCTAGGCAGAAGATCGTCATTATCGAACGCCCGCGAGAACAGTGCCTGCCGGACATATGGAGGAACACTTACGCTGTATCCCAACATCCGATACCAGTCATCGCTCGAAAGTTCCTCGGCAAAACACAAGCGCAACAAGGAGCCGAGGCTGCGCACGCTATCCTCCGCATCCGCTGAAAAGAACCCCGGTATGAGGCCGAGAAAGTCAGCAGTCAAAACCGACGCTGCCTCATTGCTGCCGAGTTTAGTGACGCCGCCGACAAAGTTGACGCCGCGGATATCGTCCTCACCGTAGTGCCGAAGATAATCAAGGATCACGAGCGGGCCATATGACCAACCACAGAGGATGGGATGATCGAGATTGAGCGTCTTTATGACCGCCCGCACGTCGTCGGCCCACAGTCGTGAATCGGCGTACCCCTCTCGAGGCTTCTCTGACAGCCCATGACCTCGCATATCCATGGCGACCAGCCGATAGTTTTCGGCCAACTCAGAATTCACCTGTCGAGTCCAGGCGAGCGAACACTGCGAAAGGCCGTGAATAAATACAATTGACCGTCCTCTTGCGTTGCCCGTTTCGACGAGGTGGAGCTGAATGCCTCCCCCGCCGGTAATCATGTGACTCTTCATTGCATTTCTCCGTTGTTGGCGCCAGTGGCGCGATGGGGCCACCCGGCTTTTCGGTCGCGAGTCGCATAGACGCTGGGGCAAGCACAACGGCGCGGAACTCTAACCAGCTCATCTGAGCGCCCGCATACGGAAATCTACGCCGACCCTCCGAACGACTCAAACTGGCCGGTTGGCGCCCATAGCGATCCCTCGAATGACAGGCAAATCGCCGTGACTACCGGCACTACGGGCAAGGTGTACACTTCAGCTACAAAAACCCAGGGGAGGGTGTCATGCGATCGCCTCACCTTTCGGCGCTGCTCGCCGCATGCGGGACAGCATGGATTCTTGCAGGCTGCACCACGACGGAATCGAGGGCTGCGACTGCCCAAGCGTCGACCCGCATCACGGTACTCTACGATGCCTTCGGTAAGGATGGGACGATGACCAAGGATTGGGGTTACGCCGCTTTGGTTGAGATCAACGGCGAGCGCATTCTGTTTGATACGGGCGATGACCCAGGGATTCTTGCAAAGAACGCAAAAGCCACGGGTGTCGATCTTACGAGACTCGACTTTGTGGTCTTGTCACACCGCCACAGCGACCATGTTGGCGGATTGTCCTTTCTGCAAAGCGTGAATCCGCGAGCTAAGATTTATGCGCCCAAGGAAAACTTCGGTGTGTTTGGCTCCGACCTACCCGGCACCTTTTACCGCAAGGACGACTCTTTGCCCGCCGAAATGCGTTACTACGGCGGCACACCACCCGAGACGCTGAAATTCGGCACAACCTTTCCTGGCGCCAACATTCAGTTGATTGACAAGACCACGGAAGTGACCCCGGGCATTACCCTCATCGCTCTGATATCCGATGCGCCCGGAACCAGGGAATTGAAGGAGCTGTCGCTGGCCATTAATACGCCGGACGGCATGGTGCTGGTAGTCGGCTGTGCGCATCCTGGAATTGAAGCAATCGTTGCCGAAGCAGCCAAGATAAATCCACACATCCATTTCATTGCGGGCGGATTTCACCTGGTGGTGGCCCAGGACCCCGCTATCGCAAAGGTAGTCACGGCGCTGCGCGACACCTACAGGGTCGACTACATCGCTCCCGGCCACTGCACCGGCGAGCCAGCTTTCGCACTCCTGCAAAAGGCGTTCGGCGGCCGATACCTCTATGCCGGGTTAGGAACGACGCTGGACATGGGTGCAAATCCGCGCATTGAATTCGATTCAAAAGCTTCGAATGTACTACGCGAAGATGATTTGCAAAGTTATCGAGCGTTGCTCCCTCAAAGCGATGACTACGAGGACGGCGGCTTCCAGGCATTGCGGTTCGTGCAGCTCGAGTAATGGACCGGGTCGGCAGCCATGCGCTGATCTCCGCGATATTCAGGGGAATTTTCGCGACCGCTATCCTCGCAAGAATCGGAGGTCTGCAAAACGCCAGGCACGTCACACCGGCGCCCAGTTCAACCGATCCCGAGACCCACCCTGCGTCATGTTGCGTGCAACACGGTGGCAGGTTTCGACCTAATCCGGTCCGAGGCGCTTCCCACTAGGGCCGACGGGCGCAATCCAGCGATTGCACGAGGCAGTCTTCGGCGTCTGATGAGTGTCGCTCAGGTGTCGAGAGCAGGATCATAGCCTTGATTCGCAAGAGCTCGGGCAGCTCGAGCATGTCACCGTTGTCCAGCGCATTGCCGATCGCCTGGCAGATGACGGAGCATGCCTCGTCGAGTTGCCCCCTGGCTGCCAGGCCTTCTGCCAATCCGTATGCAGCCCGAGCTACAAGAATGCTCTGCCCGTCGGCTCTCATTGAATCGAGTGCTTCACTCAAAAGCGCGGTGCCACGTTCGGTATCGCCTTCATGGATCAAAAGCTCGCCCTTCATGGCAAGCCCCGTCGCACGAAGCGATGGCAATGCCTGCCAATTCGGGTGCGCCATTAGCTGTTCGAGCACATCACGAGCGCTGTCGAGAGCCGCGCACCAGAGAAACACCGGCGCGGCGTGGAGCAGAGCAAAGCAGACGTTGAGCGGTTTGCTCGCTTTTGCCGCTTCGCGAATCGCTTCTCGCGCGATCTCCAAAAGCGCGATCCGGCGAACCGCCGAACCATAGAACTCTGGCAAACGTGGCCAGCGCGCGAACTCGATAGTCGAGACCGAACAGCTGCATGTTGCGAGGGCCGGCCCGTGCGAATCCTTTCTGGAAGTGAGCGCGCGCCCCAGTCTGATTGCCGATGAAGTGTTCGGAGGAGCCTCGCATCCAATCCGAGAGTATCTCGTAAGACGCTTCCGCGTCGCTGTGTGCCGCCGCCTGCAGCTGTTCGGCGATCGCGAGCGAGCCGCGAAAATTGCCGATGCGCATTTGATAGATATGCATTCCGACCAGCAGCCTCAAACGACATGACGCCTCGCCAAGTTCCGTGGCGAGGGCAAGCCCGCGAGTGAGCGCGGCGCACACGTCGCCGCCATTGCCTCGCGCCCACGTCGAGGCAATCGCCAGCGCTTCCTGGAGCGCCAATTCGCACCTGCTTCCCCGCGTAGCAGCGTCGATCGACGTCAATGCGACCTTGCTCCACTTGTGACACTCATTCACGAGAGAGAGCTGCAGAAAGACCGGAGCGGAAGCCGCTGCCAGCTCTACGCCCAGCTTGACCTTCGAGGGGGTGTCGGCTTCAGCAAAGCGCCAGGCAAGTGCTGAGCGCACATTCCCGAGATGTTCGGCTGAAGTAGGCGCAGCACTGTCGCGATGAGGCTCGATGTCGCCGCCAAACGTGGTGTTCAGAAGGCGCGTCAAATACCTGGCATGGCGTTCAGCCACTTCCGAGGCCTCACCGCTTTGCAGCAATTTCTCCGTGGCGTAGACCCGGGTCGTTTCAAGTATTCGATAGCGCGTCGCATTCCCCTCGGCGATCACGGCGGAGACAAGGGATTTCGCAGCCAGAGAGTCCACAATGTCCACGACACGCGCTTCGATCAGCGCGCCCGTGCAGGCAATGGCCTGGGCAGCCTCGAGACTGAAGGTGTCGACGAAGATCGTTAGTCTTTGCAGCACGAGCCGCTCGGGCTCAACCAGAAATCCGTAGCTCCAGTCGAGCAACGCGCGCAACGTCTGATGACGCGGAAGGGCCGTGCGCCGACCGCGCCAGTCCAGCCCGAGGTTCCTGTTCAAGAGTTCTTCAGTGCCCGTGATGCCGTGACTGCCGACTCTTCCGGCCGCCAATTCGATCGCGAGTGCGATCCCGTCCAGCCTGCCGCAGATACCCGCAACGATCGGCGCAGTTTGGTTGCTCAGCTCAAAGCGACAGCCGCTTGCTGCCGCACGCTCCATGAATAGCTCGACCGCAGGGAATGTCAGCACCTTGGCAGCCGTCAAACTGGAGTCCGGCGGCGGACTGGGCAACGGCGGCAGCCAATACGCGTGCTCGCCTTCGACTCGGAGCGCCTCACGACTCGTCGCCAGAATGTGAACGCCGGCGGCCTCCCTGAAACTCAGTTCGGCCAATGTCGCTGTGGCATCGATCACGTGTTCGCAATTGTCGAGCACGAGAAGAATTCTCAGTGTTCGAAGACACTCCAGCAGCGTCGGAACTACGTCGCCGGTCTGAATCGTAAGACCGAGTGAGGATGCGACTGTCGCGGCGACCAATCTGGAATCCAAGAGGGCGCCGAGATCGACAAAGCACACGGCATCAGCGAACTCTTCCAGCATCGCATGAGCGACGGCCACGGCAACTGTCGTCTTTCCCATGCCTCCCGGGCCGACGACGGTGACGAATCGCTCGGCGATCAGTTCAGCGGCGATCGTTCGTACCGTCTCTTCACGGCCAACCATTCGCGCAAGAACGGGGGGCAGGAGGAGCCGCCGCCGGGCAGAACCACATGGATACTCTGCAACTCGCGTGGGCGCCCCCGCGGCCGCTTCTCGCCTGACCGGCGCTACGAAGCAGTAGCCCTCGCCAGTCACATTTGCGATGTACCGGTCTTTCCCGTCGCGAGCCCCAAGCGCTCTGCGCAGACCGGTCATGTGGACCCTGAGGTTACTCGGGTCTACCACCAGATCCCGCCACACGCGCGCGATCAATTCCCGATGACTGACGACCTCACCCGCGCGTTCCACCAGCACCATCAGCATGTCTAGCGCACGACTGCCCAACGCGAGGGGGACGCCGTTCTTTTCGAATGCGCGCGCAGCCGGGAACAGCCGGAATGGACCGAACGAAATGCTGCCGCTCTGAGGACCCGGCGCGTCGTCGGGCGCGACGAGCGGAGCTGCATCGGGCCCAATCCTCAATCGCCCGTACGGTGTGGGAGTCTGGCTTTGGGTCACAGCGACGCTCCAGCCCAGCTTTTGAGGTGCGAGAATAGTCTTACATCTCCCGCACGCAAGCGCGGACGCAAGCGAGGCTAGCCAGCAACATTCGGACGCTCGTCCGCAAAGTAGTCAGGCCGCGCCATGCTGCTGTGCGGCGGCTTATTCGCCTGCCTCTTCAGTCCGCCCCTTTCGAGCGACCGGTTTTCCGACACTCGATACCGCGAAACGCATTTGCATCGTTTCGCGCGCCTTAACACCGCTGAACTCGTCGTGACGGTGGTGTTGCGCGAGACTGATCCGGCCACGAAGTCCGACCAGAACTCACAATTACCTCACAACGGAGAGACCGATGAACAGGTTCTCGCATGCAGTCGATTCAACTCGCCGCGAACTGCTCGTGGCTGGCGTCATGGCAACCCTGGCCGTACCCTAGCCGGCCCCCGGCCAGCTCCGCGCAAAGCGCCAACACTTAATTCTCCCGCTCAGCAGAAAGGAACCCACACCATGAACGCGATCAGCAGCAAAGACGGTACGCAGATCTACTACAAAGACTGGGGCAAAGGCCCGGTTGTCACCTTCTCTCATGGCTGGCCGCTGAATGCGGACGCGTGGGACGGTCAGATGCATTTCCTCGTCCAGCAGGGTTTCCGCGTGGTCGCACACGACCGCCGAGGTCACGGCCGGTCGGGCCAGGCCTCTTCGGGCAACGACATGAATGGCTACGCTGACGACCTTGCAGCCGTCATCGAAACGCTCGATCTGCGGAACGTCGCGCTGGTAGGTCATTCGACTGGCGGTGGCGAGGTCGTGCGCTATATCGGGCGCCACGGAACGAAGCGCGTTGCCAAAGCCGTACTGATTGCAGCTGTTGCGCCGATCATGTTGAAGTCCGCCGCGAATTCCGCGGGGCTCCCAATGGAAGTCTTCGATGGAATCCGTGCCGGGCTCGCTAACGATCGCTCGCAGTTCTACAAGGACCTGGCCATACAGTTCTATGGCGCCAATCGTCCCGGTGCGAAGGTCTCGCAAGGGGTCCTCGATCAGTTCTGGCTCTGGAGCATGCAGTCCGGGCTCAAGAATGCGTATGAAAGCGTCAAGGCATTTTCCGAAACGGACTTCACAGGGGATCTGAAGGAGATCGACGTTCCCACCTTGCTCCTGCATGGCGAGGATGATCAGATCGTGCCGGTTCAGGATTCCTCGAAAAAGTCCGCAAGGCTCATCAAGGGCGCAAAGGATGTCTACTATCCCGGCGCACCGCATAGGCTGACGGCTACGCATCAGGATCAGGTGAACGCTGATCTGCTGGCTTTCCTGCGCGGCTAGGGCCGTTCGCTCACACCGGCCTCTCGCATCGATACGCAGAGGCCGGAGTCGGCTTCGCGCCAGAGCGAGCTCGGATCGCCCTGGCACCCGCAGAGTTACTGGTGTGACGGCAGCCATGCACTCATTCGAAAGCAGAGTGGTGGTGATCGTCACCGATGGTGGAACCGGCATTGGCCGAGCGATGGCGCTGGAGTTCGCCACGCACAGCGCCCGGCTCGAACTCGCATCGCCTTCAGCCGCCTGGGTCACGGGGCAAGTCATGGGTGTAGACGACGGCCTGAGCATTGCCTAAGCGCCACCGCTCTCGAATCTGGAGTCAGCCACATGTATCAGCAAGAGCAATTCTCATCGAGCGAGACGCCCCCTCTAGTCCACGCACCGGCGATCGGTCTGATAGTTGGCGATGCGGAGGGCACGCTTTCCCTGCAGCGATTGCGCTGCGCCGTCGCCGAGATCTTCACCGCACTCAACGAGACCCTGCGCGATGAACGCGGCAAGGCCGCAGAGTGCCTGCTGCGCGCGGAAGCCATGCTGGAGACCGTAGAACAACCGGCGGCACCTGCGCCCGCCACCGCGCCGCAGGGTCTCGCGCCGTGGCAGATCCGGCGGGTTCTGACTTACGTCGACTCGAACCTGGACACTCCGATCCGTAACAAGGATCTCGCCGCGGTTGCTCGCCTCAGCGAATTCCACTTCAATGTCGCATTCCGCAAAAGTGTCGGGCACTCCCCGCACGAGTACATCATCCAGCGCCGAATCGAGCGGGCGCAGGGCCTCATGCTGTCGACCGCTAAGGCGCTGAGCGACATCGCGGCCGAGTGCGGCCTCGCCGACCAGCCCCATTTCACGAGACTGTTTCGCCGATTTGTCGGAGAGAGTCCGGCGGCCTGGAGGCGAGCTCGCGCGAGCCCGAGTCGATGAATTGGCCGCCCCTCGCGTGCATCGGTCTGCGTCGCCAATGCGCCCACGCTCAGCTCAATCCGTCGGGAGGCCCGCGAGCCAGAGCGAAACGTTCCGCGCATACCGATGGGTAGCCGCCCGCGCCTCGGAATGCCGGAGAATGGCGTCCCCGGGTGGCTCATCGACAAAACTCGGTGCGCCGACGCGCGGGTCCCAGTTGTAGTCCGCGAAATGATGAAACGTGCTCTGCGCAATTGCGCGGCCCCCTTTGCCATCCGCCTCGAATGCAACGGCAATATTGAACCGGGCACCCGTGGCCTTGCTCCTGCCGCGAGCGACGACTCGAGCTCGCACACCGGGTGGTGCGTCCACCGCACCTTCGTGCGGATGACTCGGGAGAAACTGGATCGAACCATTGGATGCCGAGGCGTCGCGTAAGACAGCGTGAACCGGTTCTACAGCCTCGATCTGCTGATAGTCGCCGTTGGCGCCGGAGTGAAAATTCGGCCAGGAAATCGCGATCGTGAAAGGATCATCCCGTACCGCTGGAGCCGTTGGATCCACATTCCGGGTGTGAAAATGATTAGCCGCTCCAATCCCAGCGAGGTCGCAGACGGAGCACCCCAGGTCCATGTGATCCCGCGCGACGAGCAGGCCGCCGCCTCTGGCCCGAAACGCATCTATCCCGCGGCAGTCCTCCGCAACCAAGCCGTTGCCGATATCTACCGCGAAGAGCCACAGTTGATCATAGTCGCTCCGATCAAGATTCGAGAGAAGCGTATCGGGCGCCCCGAGCGGATCGCGATCCCGCGTCGTCACGTCTAAAAGCGGCTGCCCCGACTTGTCGCGTTCCTGGCGGAGGAGCGCCGCGAGAAGCGAGAACCGGGCAATGGACCAATCATCCGCCGCGGGCGCTATCGTCGTTTGCAAAAGGACTTTGATGGTCATGGAATCCTCTCAATTTGACGCCTAATCTCACTTCGAATCACACGCTCAGGCACCGCCCTCACCGCCTCGATCTTGGAGTAGAAGGGCATGAGCCAGAAGAACCCGAAGTAGAACACGGTGAAGAGGCGCGCCTCATCTCAGCCGCCTCGACGACCTGACACCCGTCATCTTCGTTACGACGGGCGGAGCGCAAGCGAGCTACCTGGCGGGCAATACGGCGTCGACGCCCTTCTTCTTCAGCAAGATCACGATGAACTTCGCTGGCTTCGTCGTACTCACGTTGCGGCCGACGGTGTGCACATCATCTGGGCCTTCGTAGAAAGTCTGCCCCGGCGTCAGAGTGACCTCCTTGCCACCCCTGACCTGCTCGACGATCGACCCTTCCAGCACGTAGACAAAGGCGTACGCATCGTGACGATGGATGCGTTCCACGGTTCCGGGGGGATAGTCGACGGTGAGCATCAACATCTCCTTTCCGGGCACGTCAGGGAGGTCCTTCAACATGAGCGGGGTTACCACCGGCTCGTGCGCCTCGCCGGCGAACGAAGCGGCGAACGAGTTCAGAACAACGAACAGCATTACGCCGAAGTGTCTTAGATTGTGCATGGATACACCGTAATTTGTGATCAGGTAAAGGAAGGGTCCCGCCAGCTCAGGGTGCCGACGATCAAGCCTTCGCTGTCGATTGCCGCGCTATCGAACATTGGCTCGTCGAGCCGCTCCAAGCGAACAGAGTGTGCGGTGCACAACTGCAGCTCTTGTGCCCCGGCATCGCGGTTCGCAATCCACGCAGGATCGCTATCGTTGCCGTCGTGAGTTGGCTCGATCGTGACGAGGACTCGCAGCCCAAGGGAGTCCTTGATTGCGCACAAATGCCGCACGTTGGAATGGGCGCCATACCACGAGGCAAGCGCATCGGATTCAGAGTTCGCGCTTCTCCCAGAGCTCACCGCTCGACACAAGCAGGGCTTCATGCCATTTACTCGCCGAAGGGAGAGCCCGCCAGAAAGTCCACGACCGATGGCCGCTTGTAGCCCGGCACAAACCGTTCCCCGAAATCGCGCGCGAAATTGTCGTAAGTCGAGGCGGGCCGCGTCTCGACAATGCGGCAGACGGCGTGCGCGAATCGTTTCTTCATCTCCAGCCGCGGGAACTCAGCGACGATTTCCGCTATCAGTGTTCGCGGAAGTGAATCGTAACCCCAGCCGCCCCAGTCGAGGCCAATGTCCACCGTACTCAGCGCTACCTCCGCCTCCTTGTAGAGGGCTATGGACGGCGTGGAGTTGAGGGCGACGCCGTCCCAGATCAGCTGGCAGCGACGCTCGTCGAGCCCGACGCTTCGGCCAAACTTCCGTGCGGCATTCGCCCCCTCCACTTCAAATCGCAACGGCCCGTCAAACGCTTCCGCCAACCCGATGTCGTGGAGGAGAGTCGCCACAGCCAGAACTTCACCGTCATGCGCGGTCCCGTTCAGCTGCGCAAGGTTCACAGCGAACAGCCACGACCTCATTACGTGGTTGAACAGATAGGGCTCGGAGTTCTCGCGGGCATACTTGATGGCACTCGAGATCAGAGGCGTGTCGGGGACCACAACTCCCCCCACAACACGTGTCTCTCCGAGGCAACCCGCCTTCGGATCTACCGCTGGCATCGTCTGCGACGCCCGCTCGTCTTTCTTAATCGCGTTCATTGACTGACACCTCGCGTGTTACTGTGCGCTCCTCGTCGACGGGCCGCATGAATCATGTCCGCGCCGCGGATCGAGTCAGCCAACTTTCGAAGCGCGTCGCGCCGATTCGAGGGGCGCTACTTCCCGGCACCAGCGACTGATCGTCCAGCTCCGTGCCGAAATAGCGAGCGTGAACATCGGTGGTGACCTCCCTCGCGTCTTTGTTGTTGCTCAGGACACGACGGATAAGCTCGTCAAAACGAATTTTCTCCGGTCCGGCTACCTCGAGCGTGGCATTGGCCGGCTTGCCGAGCACGAGATCGGCCAGGGCGGCGACGACGTCGTCCGAAAAGATCGGCTGTACCAGAGCCGGGGGAACGCGAATCGTCTTTCCATCACTGAAAGAATCGGCGACACGCCCCATGAACTCGAAGAACTGCGTGGAGCGCAGAATCGTGTATGGAATTCCGGAAGCCTTGATAAGGCGTTCCTGGGCCAACTTCGCGCGAAGATAGCCGCTATCTGGCAGCCGGTCCGTGCCGACGATAGAGAGTGCTACGTGATGGCTCACGCCAGCAGCCGCTTCGGCGGCAAGCAGATTACGCCCCGCCGTCTCGAAGAACTTCATGACCGCCGTGTCCTCGAACGAAGGCGAGTTCTCGAGGTCGACGACGATCTGAGCCCCGGCCAGCGCTTCGGCCAGCCCTTCGCCCGTCAGCGTGTTGACGCCCGAATCAGGCGATGCCGCCAACACTTCCTGGCCGCGTTGCCGAAGAACCGCCACGAGTTTGGATCCGATGAGTCCAGTGCCACCTATCACTACGATCTTCATGTGCTCTCTCCTGAGTTCTGTCGAAAGACGTATTCGGGCCTTCGGCCGACTGACCCCCGTTGCCACGACCTCATCAACGGGGCTGCTTACAATGATTGCATCCTGATCGATGTGCGAGCGCGTTGCTTGATGCGACCAGTCGAGGCAGACGGCCACGGCACGCATGACGCTCCGAATGCCGAACTTGCTGGCCCCCAACTTTGTCTCACGATTCAGTCCGAACTGATCTCTGCCCAAGTTGGAGGCTCGCGCGAAAAGCTCAGCTTAACCGATTCAAACCGCTTGACGAACTCGAGCGCCTTCTCGGCGACCTCCCGCCAGCCGGCGTCGATCGTCAGCGCGTGCCCGCGGCCCGGCATCTTGACAATCTCGGTCACGCCGTTGTTGCGCTGCTGATTTTTGTAGGCCGCGTTCGAGATCGCCCAGGGGACCGTATGGTCCGAGTCGGCCGAGACGACCAGCATCGGACCCCGCTCCGGGTTCTTCGAGTCGACCTTCGCCTCTGACCACGGATTCAAGTTCGCGGACGCGGCCTGGAAGAGCGGCTCGCCGGCGCCGGGGACGGAGTAGCCGAGGTACAGCTCCTTCGCCTCGTCCTCGCCGACCGCGTTCGCGAAGCTGTAGCGGAACTGTTCGTAGCTGAGCGGACCGCGCGGTTCCAGTTCGCGGGGTTGCGCAGGGCGACGCTGGCCGAGCGCAGCGCCGCGATCGGCAGCGGGAGCACGCCGCGGAACGGAGCGGGGCTGATCGCGACCGACGCGGCGGCGAGCCCGCGCCCGCGAGAATCATGGTCAGCAGGCCCCCGAAGGAGTGGCCGATAATCACGGGCTTCCGATCCAGGCGGCGGATGATCGCCTCCTCGTAGTCGGCGATCTCGCCGCTCCCCTTGCCCGCGAACAGCTCAGGGTGCTCTCTGGCCTCGGCGACCGTCTCGGGATCGTCGGGCCAGCCCGGTGCCAACCCCACGTAGCGGGCCTCCTCGAACAGCGTCACCCAGCGGTCCCAGCTCGACGGCAGCAGCCAGAGCCCGTGAACGAAGACAACGGGCGTGACGCTCGACGCGTTCGCGCGCTCGCCCTGCGCTGCCTCGGGCTCAGTGATGGTCGGCTCGGTGGTCGCGATGGTCATCTCTCCTCCTCGTCCCTCGTGATAACAGGACGTTACAGGCTGCGGCGCCAGTTCAACATGGCCGGTCCGTTAGGCAGCGCTGCTCGCCGATCGTCGGCTTGGTCGGACGACAGCCGGGATTGGAGCCTCTCCGCTTGCCGGTGCGGCCGGGGTTCAACACAAAGTCCATTCTCAGACCTCGCTCCCCACCGACAGCCGGATGAGCACTGGCGGCCTGCGAACGGCACTCGAGCACAACTTCCTCAGATTCACCGGCTTCAGCGTCGCACACGGTGGGAACCACACCCGTCAGTGCAAGCGAGAGTGTCGAGTTGTCCATGGTAGCTCCGGACATTGTGATCATCGGTATCAGAATCCGCCGGCCGAGAAACACGTGCATCGCTCGAGGGGGGATGGTAAGGGGTGACGCACGTGAGGAATCTCCACGGGCGCTATCATCGAGGAGACCCCTACGAGAGTTCTTGTATGTGTCATCGATCGATTGAACGGTAGAGCGATACCGCTCGCACCTGATCGTTGGACTCGCGTGAGCGAAAACCTGTTGCTCCGTGCACTTGCGACTGTCCGTGCACTTGCGACTGCAAGATTCGCGGCCCGCCTCGGAAGCCACTGGCGGGATTGACACGCTAAACTGCGGCGGTGAACCTGCCCTTTTATGGATCGCGCGTGAGCGAGATTCTCGGTCTGGAACCGGCCCCACGCCTCATTGCGATGGCGCAACGCTCGATGCGCCAAACCGAGCGGCCCGTGAGATTCAGCGAATGCCGCTCCGGTCCGCCATGGGATCGGCATTAACTGTCATGTATAACATATTGATAACACAACACATTCTGAATGGAACCATGCGGACATACCTGCATATTCCGGGGGGAATTCTCGCGTCTCCTCGCCGGCATCTCTGCGGCACGTGCACGCTGATAACTTAACAGTCGGTGGTAGATTATCCACGGGCACCTGTTAAGATATCCGCTATGCCCGTCCTCCCCAGAGCTGCAGCCTCCCTGCTTTCGAATGCACTGCGCGCCGTGCGAGTCATCGTCGTTACAGGCCCGCGGCAAGCAGGCAAGAGTACCTTCGTCGAAAATCATCCAGGTCTAAAGGATAGACCGTATTTTAGCCTCGATGAGGGCTCAATCCTGCGTCGGGCACGCGAGAATCCGTCAGCCTTCGTGCGCACTGAGACCCGCATGATCATCGATGAAGTGCAGCGTGAACCGGATCTGATCCTCGCGATCAAATCCGTTGTCGACCGGCAAAGGCCTCCCGTGCGCGGACAATTCGTCCTCACCGGCTCGGCGAATCTGCTGCTGATGAAGCGTGTTGGGGATTCACTCGCCGGACGCGCGTACTACCTGAGGCTCTGGCCGATGACGCGGCGAGAGCAGCTCGGTCTGGCTACCGCAGGGATCTGGGAACGGTTCTTCGAAGAGCCGGTGGCGGGCTGGCTCAATATGGTCCGGTCCGAGAAGACACCGCGGGCTTCCTGGCAGACATCCAGCGCGATAGGGGGATTTCCTGAGGTTGCCGTGGACGGCAACGGCCTGGGAGCGGCGGAGCGTATTCTCTGGTTCGACGGTTACATCACCACATATCTTGAGCGCGATCTACGTGATCTCGCCGCCGTGGCCGATCTGGGGGATTTTCAGCGAGTGATGCAGGCAGCGGCCCTGCGCATCGGCAATCTGCTGAACCAGAGCGAGCTCGGACGTGACGTCAAGCTCCCAGCCATGACGGTTCACCGATACCTCAGCCTTCTGGAAACTTCGTACCAGATCGTGCGACTGGAGCCCTACGCGGTGAATCGCACCAAGCGGTTGATCAAGACGCCGAAACTCTATTGGAATGATTCGGGTCTCGCATTGCATCTCGGGCATGCCGGGGCAGAAGCGGCGCCCGCGGGCGCACACTTTGAGAACTTCGTGCTATGCGATCTGCTTGCATGGCGTGACACGCACGTACCGCGTCCCGACATCACCTACTGGCGTACGGCCGGCGGTCATGAGGTTGATTTCGTGATCGAGTGGAAAAAGCACTTGCTTGGAGTCGAAGTAAAGGCCGGTAAGCAGCCGGGCATGCGGGATATCCAGGGGCTGCGCGCCTTTCTCATGGAGTACCAGAAGTCGGCGCTCGGCGGAATCGTCCTGCACGGCGGGGATGAGACCTACTGGCTTGACGATCGGATTGTCGCCGTGCCGTGGTGGCGGGTCCTGTAGCAATTTACTGCAAACTGTTCGCAAACGGGATCACGGACAAAACCGACCCAGGAGGTGGTCTTCGGCAGGACTCCCGCCACCTTACGACCGCACCGTCGGTTTGATATTCGCGTTCAGTCTGAAGAGATTCATCGGGTCGTATTTGTTCTTCAGCTGCACCAGGCGCGGATAATTGTCTCCGTAGGTAGCACGCAGACGCCTCTCGTCGGCCGACGGCTCGGTATTGACGTAGTAATTTTCCGTAAAGGGTTCGAAGACATCCCAGAGTGCGCGGCCTGCCCGCAGATTCTGCTGATCCTGAGCCCGTTCCGTCCAGGCTCCGTCCAGAATCAGCTCGTACTGTGCGAGACGATTCCAATACGCCGTTGCATCAGGTCGCACACGCGCCATGGCGCCCCCGAGCTGGCCGAATCCAAGTTCGTCCAGCCACGGTGGCGCGGCACCGAAACGCTGGATAGCAACGTCGATCAGTGCGTCAGGCAACGTGCGCAGGAAACCGGATTTTACATAGACATTCAACCCAGGCGGAAGAGCTGTGGGGCTTGCCCCGCTGAGGCCCAACTGCGCGGCGACGTAGGTCTTCGCAGAGATATTATCAAACAGCGGCTTGCCCAGCTTCCCCAACGGCGCGAGCAGCCGCTCACCCTCACTGACAACACCGCAATAAACAATCTCAAAAGCAATGTAGCGTCCGGCCGGAACTCCCGGAGCACTTCCGGTCAGAGACGCCGAGACGGACATCTCGTCGGGTGCTCCCTCACAGAATTCCCGCAGCGCCTGCACAATGCTACGCGCCTGACTCAACGCATACACCCTGTTGCCGGCCAGCACTTTCGGTCCGACCGGATGCAGCCGGTACTCGAAGGTGGTCACGACGCCGAAGTTTCCGCCGCCACCGCGGATTCCCCAGAACAGATCCGCGTTTTCCCGCTCGCTCGCGTGCAACAGCTTGCCGTCGGCAGTTACGATGTCGACGCTGAGGAGATTGTCGCAGGATAGTCCGAACTTGCGTCCCAGACGTCCCTGGCCACCGCCCAACGTGAGTCCCGCGATGCCGGTATCCGCGGCGGTACCAAGGGTGGTGGCGAGACCGAAAGCCTGTGTCTCCCGGTCAAATTCGCCCAGCAGTACGCCTGATTGTGCGTTGGCCGCCTCGCGAACGGGGTCGACACGGATCCCCTTCATCGGCGACAAATCGATCATCAGGCCGCCGTCGCAGACAGATTGTCCGGAGATACTGTGGCCGCCGCTGTGGACGGCGGTAAGAAGCTCGTGTGCGCGCGCGAAGTTGACGGCTTGAACGACATCCGCGGCACCGGCGCAACGGGCGATGAGCGCCGGGTGGCGATCGAAGGCACCATTCCAGAGCTTCCGCGCCTGGTCGTAGCCATCATCCTGCACGAGAAGCAGCCGGCCGCGCAGGCTGGCGCGAAAGTCTTCGATGTCAGACCGTGCAAGAGCGGTTGCCTCGCCTGACAGAGTGATCGCGGCGAGCTGACCCGGGATTGACTCATTGCTGGCGGCGGCAGCCCAAAGTCGGTACTCCGGAAGGATGGTGCCCGCAACAGTCGCTAGCGCAGTGCCGATAAAGCGTCTTCTGCCAGATCGTGTGTCCAGGTCAAAGCCGCCTCGCGTTTTCGCAGTGCTCATTGATTTTCCCCTTCACTGCAGATGGATCTGCCGCGCCGCGCGTCTGCGTTGCAGGCAAACTTCATGCTTTCAAGATCGCCCTCACATTCAACCACAAGTCGAAGGCGGAAATTGCATCGGCGAGGTCTGCTTGCGCAACGCGGGCCGGCAGTCGTGCTCGGCCACTGCCTCAATCACGCGCTGCAGTTGTGAATTAATATAACCCTATAACACATTGATTATGTTCTGTTTCTGTCTCCACATTCAGGAACGCCTCCTACACGGCGGTCGCTCTCGATGTCATCGCTTTGATGGATGCTCTGCAGATCAGGAAGGCAATCATCGCGGCCGGATCGGCTGCGACGAGAACCGGTACGCTTTTGCAAAGCGCATCTGGAAGAAGGCCTCGCCGAAATGGGCTTTCGATGATGCGACCTTTGAGCGTACGGCAGCGTCTTTCAACAACCCGGATCACGTCAGCATCGTGATCAACAAGGAAACTCAGCGCAGCTCCCGTCATCGCTGTGCCTGCGATCACCATCGCCAGTGATGGCGCAGCCCGCGGAAGGAACCTCCTACGCCAAGCAGTTCTCGGGCAAATATTCACACCGAATCCTCACGAGCATCGGTCACCATGTGCCTCAAGAAGCTCCCCAGGCCTTCGCCGAAGCGATCCTGGAAGTTGACGGCTATTGAACCAGGAAGATGCGTGCGACAGTGCTCTACGAACTCCACCATCGAACGCGCCCGCTGCATTGCTTGACATGAAGGTGTCGACCGATACCATCGTGCGATCGTCAAATGGCACTCGGGAGGAGGAGAATACGAGCTTCGCGTCGCAGATCACTTCACCCTGACCTGAGGAGAATCTCGATGATTCGTAAGGCGAAAGCTGTTTGGCGTGGCACTGGCCGCGCCGGCAACGGCGACCTCTCCACCGATTCTGGCGTGCTCGCCAAAACTCCCTATTCGTTCAGAACCCGCTTCGAGAACGAGAAGGGCACAAACCCCGAAGAGCTGATCGCCGCAGCACATGCAGGCTGCTTCACGATGGCGTTGGCCTTTCAACTGCAGAACGCCGGCCATACTCCCACGGAGCTCAGCACCGAGGCGGCCGTCACCCTCGACCCGGATGGGCAGGGCTTTCGCATCAGTCGCTCGGCCCTCACTCTGCGCGCGGCCGTCCCGAATCTGGATCCAGCCACCTTCGCTCGCATGGCCAGAGACGCCGAGCAGAACTGCCCGGTCTCGAAGGTCCTCAAGGCCGAGATCACGCTGGATGCCCAGCTGGTTTGAGCGGACTGGACAGTAAATTCGGCCCGCCGCTGCTCAATGCGTTCGCGCCGGGAAGCATCAGGTGCTACCCGGCGATACTCACCACTTCCACTGGGCGAAGACTGGGGAGTACATCACGCAGTTGACCGCCTATGGCCCGTTGGGGATCAACTATGTCGACCCAGGCGATGACCCCCGGCTCGCGCCCAGGAACGCTGGGCGCCACGGGCCACTTTTCACGTAGCGGCAAACGTCCGCACGAGAGCAGCTGCCGCTGCCCGAAGGGAGGGGCCGTTCCGACCAGCCTTGCATATCGAGCCCATCCCGGACCCTCCAGTCCAGTCGCTCCAGCCATACGTACCAGGCGCGTCACTAACACGCGTACTTACTGACCTGCGGGCTGTATGTGCACACCTGGGCGTATGCCCAGACGTCTGTGGAGGCGTTCGCATTTCACGTCTTCTAACACACGCCATGCAATCCTGAATAACGATGTTCTCTGCTTGTCCCTTGAACAAGATTGCGTCTTTTCCGTTTTAGTCAAAGGCACTTCCTGTAGTACTATATACGCCAGCTTGTGAGGGCTCCGTGATCAGGATTTGTACGCATGGCAACGCCGCTTTTAATGTTTGAATTGGAGACACCTGTGCAAGAGCGTGTGGCGAGACTCGAGGCGAACGTTGAACACATCCAGTCGGACGTCTCCGAGATAAAAACCGATGTTCGACGGTTAAGCGATAAGATCGACACCATGGATCAGAAACTGACCGCCAAGATCGACGCGGCGGATGAGAAACTGACAGGCAAGATCGATTCGCTCGATCAACGGCTAACCGCCAAGATCGACGCGGTGGACCAAAGGCTAACCGCCAAGATCGATGCGGTGGATCAGAAACTGACCGCTACCATCGATGACGTGAAGCAGACACTGACCACCAAGATCGATGACGTGAAGCAGACACTGACCACCAAGATCGATGATGTGAATCGGACACTATCCGGGAGAATCGATGGCCTCAAAGACTCGGTGACGAGCTTGGCGCTCACAGTGGAAAAGTCCTTCGCAGCGGTAAGGATTGGCCGCGCATTCGATCGGGTCTGGTGGTTGCTGATGTCCGGCGCCCTGCTCGGAATCATGGCTCGGGCGTTTAAATGGATCTGAGGGCCACGCGAATCGCTTACGGTCGGACCGCCGACCTGCCGGCCATTGGGGCAGATACACTTGGTCGGCCGAGAATAACTGACAGGGTTCAATCGACAGGAGCGCCGCTCCGGGTTTCGTGCGTCCTTGGCGTTCACTCGCGCTCCCGAGCGACATCAAAATCTCCCGCCGTTTTGCCCGCGTACCCGGTCACGCACGGATTTCATCAACGGCAGTCTGATCGAGCAAGGCAAGCGATCGTTCCTCTGAAGTGATTCCGCGCCGTGCGGGCTCGCACGTGAAAACGACGTCGTTCTCACCCCCATCGCATTCAGGTGGCGCGGAGTGCCGTCGTAACAGGCAGCGCGAAGGCGACGCTGAGCTGGAGGAAAATGAGGGTCGTCCGTCCAGGCTTGCGCCAGATGCCGGACCAGATGCGCAGCAGAACTCGCATGCGGCAGTCCGCGCGCCTGCGACGCTCACCTGCCCCTGTCCGAGTGCAAGGGCCACGTGGCGTACTCGGCGGCCTTCGGGTCGTGGGCGCACCATCACGATGGGCCCGGACTTCAGGATAGTCCATCCAATGCTACCCTTCCACCGGAACAGGCAACCGGTCAACCCCTATGCGCCTGCACGACATTCTCGACTCGACCGCGAGATGGCTGCTCATCGGACTCGCTCCGGCACTCCTCTCGTGCTGCGCCAAGACGCAAAGCGGACCTCTCGTCGCCGGAAACGCCCGCTTCGAGTTTCTGACACCGTCGCTCGTGCGCCTGGAGTACTCGTCTTCCGGCACCTTCGTCGATGCGCCCACGGCGGTCGTGCAGAACCGGAACTGGCCGAAGGTTCCGGTCCATTCGACGCGCAAGGACGGATGGCTGATCGCGGCCACCAGCGCCATGACCGTGCGCTACCGGTTGCACTCGGGAAGATTCGGCGCGGGCAATCTCGAGGTGACCTGGGCCGACACCGCCGGCAGTGCGCATGCGTGGCACCCGGGTGACCAGGACCCCCAGAACCTCGGAGGCCTCCCCTATTCGCTCGACAACGTCAGCCAGGACAATCTCGCCGGCCGCTCGGATCTGGAAACCCCCGCCCATGACATCATTCCGGGGATTGACGTGCTGCTCGCCGAGGCGAAGCCCGGGTTGTTGAGCCGTGCCGGCTTCGCATTCATCGACGACAGCCAGACGCCGGTCTGGAACGCGCGCCGAACGTGGATCGAGCCGCGGCAACCGCCGAATGCGCAGGACTGGTATTTCTTTACCTACAATGCGGACTACCAGAAGGTGCTGCGGGAGTACGCGCAGTTGTGCGGACCCGTTCCCATGATTCCGCGGTACGTCCTCGGTCCCCAGGTCACGGACCTCAACTTCGAATACTTTCCCGGCTCCGCACTGTCCCGTCAGCCGGACTTCGAACACTACGACCAGCAGCACCTCGAGGAGGAAGTCTCACGGCTGCGCCAGAATCACATTCCGTTCGACACCCTGGTGCTCGATTTCGCGTGGCACAACTACGGGTGGGACGGCGGCTATGACTGGAGCCCGCTCATCCCCCACCCCCAAGAGTTTTCGAGCTGGCTGCACAGCCAGGGCATCAAGCTGAGCCTCAACGATCATCCAGGCTACGCCAACACTGACGAGAGCATCCTGTCGTTCGACGACAGCCACGCGCCGCAGGTGTTGCAAGCCCTGGGCCGGCCGCTGCCCCCGCAGCCCTCATTCGACCTGGACCTCTCGAAGCTGTGGCGATTTGCGCCCGATCCTCACGATCAGGGCCTGAGCCAGCACTGGTATGCGGCGGAGGGCGCAGGGCGGCGCTGGAAACCGATCCGCGTCGGTCTGTCTTGGCAGGAGCAGGGCTACCCCGGCAATCAGGGCATGGGCTGGTATCGGGCATCGGTCCGGCTGCCGGCCAAGCTCCGTGGGAAGCTGTATGTGTATCTGGGCGAGGTCCGGCAGGCTTATCGGATCTTCGTCAACGGCAAGGAGGCGACCCACAGCACGGTGCATTGGCCGCAACGCCTGACCTACACCGACATCGGTCCCTATGTCAAAGCGGGCCGGCGGAACGAGATCGTCCTGCGCATCGAGCCCGGCAACGAGGGCGGTGGGCTGCTGCTCGGGCCGGTCGCGATCCGGGATGTCGAGCCACCCAAGCGGATCTACTTCGATCTGTCGAATCAGCGGCAGGCCGAGATCTTCATGCGCGGCCTGCATGGACCGCTGATGCAGGCAGGCGTGGACTTCTGGTGGGTCGATGGCGGCAGCGGCGCCGTCGACATGCCCGGCCTCAACAAGCAGCTCTGGACCAACAAGGTGTTCTACGATTACACGCAGCAGCAAACTCGCCGGCGCGGATTCATCCTCGGCCGGTACGGCGACTGGGGCAGCGAGCGCTATCCGGCCTTCTTTACCGGCGACACCTATTCGCAGTGGCCGGTGCTCGCCTACGAGGTCGCCTTCACGGCTCGCGGCGGCAACGTGCTGGTGCCGTACATCAGTCATGACATCGGCGGATTTCACGGCCAGAAGATCGATTTCGACCTGTATGCGCGCTGGATCGAGTTCGGCACCTTCAGCCCGATCCTGCGCATGCACAGCGCCCACGAAAACCCCCGCGAGGGCAACCTGCGCATGCCCTGGACCTACGGCGATCAGGGCATCGCCTTGATGAAGAAGTACTTCACGCTGCGCACGCAACTGATCCCCTATCTGTATACCTACACGTGGCTGGCGCACCGCGATTCCATCCCGATCCTGCGGCCGCTGTACCTCGAGTACCCGAAGCTCGAGGAGGCTTACCGGCATTCTCACGAATACTTCTTCGGAGAGCAGATGCTGGTTGCTCCGGTGCTCGACCCGGGCGGCACTCAGACTATCTATCTTCCACCGGGCCGGTGGATGGATTTCTTCAGCGGCCGGCGCTACGCGGGAGGCAGCACTCTCGCGGCGCACTACGCCGTGGATGAAACACCGGTGTTTGTCCGCGAAGGCGCGCTCATCCCCGAGCAGGCAGAAAGTGACTACTCCGATGCCACGCCCCTCAACCCGCTCATCCTCAATGTCTACGGGTCAGGTGAAGGCCGCTTCGATCTGTACGAGGATGACGGAGTTTCGCTTGCCTACGACCAAGGCGAGTACGCGGTAACCGCTTTGAGGTACGCCACCGATGACAAGGGCCTCCACCATCTCGTCATCGAGCCCACCCGGGGGGCATTTCAGGGCCAGTTGCAGGCACGCGCATATGAGCTGCACGTCCACGCGGCCGACAGACCGGCCTCGATATCTGTCGATGGCAAGCACGTGGGTCCGGGAACCTGGGACCCTGCGCACGCCACGGCCGTCGTGCTGCTGCCGCGGCACACGATCCGGGACCGGATCGAAGTGACGTGGCGCTGAGATCGCCCCGGCCGGCGGTGCGTCCCGAGCACGTCGCGGCGTTTCGCACCGCGAGGCACCTCTGAATGCGCAGCGTGACTGTGTTTGCGGCCTTGGCAGCTGCGGCGCTCGTTGCCGCTCGGGCTGCTCAGCCTGAGAGCCCATTGGGAGCGCCTGCACCGCTGCACACGCCGGACGAGGGCAGCCCTGTTGACTGGGTCAACACCTACATCGGCACCGGTGGCGGGGGCTCGGACTACGGCGGGACCATGCCGTTCGTCACGACGCCCTTCGGCACGACGAACTGGACCGCACAGACGCGCCAAAACAGCATCAGCGTGAGCTCGTACGCGTTTGAGGACAACACCATCTCGGGCTTTATCGGCACGCATCAGCCTGCAATCTGGATGGGCGACTATGGCTATGTGACGCTCGTCCCCGAGGTGGATGCCATCAAGACCTCACAGCAGGAACGCAAGCTCCCCTTCTCACACGAGCACGAGATAACGACCCCTTACTACTATTCCGTCGAGCTGGACGCCGGGGCGTCGCGCCGTATCCGCACCGAAATCACAGCCACCGATCACTGCGGGCTGCTGCGATTCACCTTTCCCGCGCACTCCGAGGCAAGCGTTGTGGTCGAGGCCACTCGCGCGCACACGCCGGGCTTTGTCCACATCGACGCCGCAGCGCACGAGATCGTCAGCTACAACCCCGATCGCATGGACGCACACTTGACCGACGTCGCACTCCCCCATTTCAAGGGGTACTTCGTCGTGAAGTTCAGCGCGGGCTTCCGCTCGCACGGTGTCTATTTACACGGGGGCGTCCACCGCGGAATGGGCAGCGCGCAAGGCCCGAACGCAGGCGGCTACGTCAGCTTCGATACTTCGAAGACTCAGGTCGTCGAGGCGAGGGTCGGGACGTCCTTTATCAGTTTCGAGCAGGCGCGCAGGAATCTGCGCCTGGAGATGCCGTCGTGGGATTTCGAACTCGTACGCGCCCGGCTGAAACAGACATGGAACCAGAAACTCGCGGCCGCATCGATCGAAGGCGCTTCCGAGGATCAGCGCCACATCTTCTACACAGCGCTCTACCACGCCCTGCTCTATCCGAAGCTGTTCTCGGAGCACGGCCGTTACTACAGCGCTTTCGATGACAAGGTGCACCATGGGGTGTCGTACACGGCTTATTCGCTGTGGGATACGTTTCGCGCCGAAAACAGCCTGCTGACCCTGCTCGCTCCAGAACGCATCGACGCCATGGTGCAGGCCCTGTTACAGGACTACCAGGAAGGCAGTTGGATGCCCAAGTGGCCGAACCCCTCCTATACCAACATCATGATTGCCACGCATGCCGATTCGATCCTGGCCGAGGCGATCAACAAAGGCTTCCACGGATTCGACTACCACCTGGCGTATCGAGCCGTATACAAGGACGCCATGACGCCGCCGGCGGGAGACACGACACGCGACTGGCACGACCGGCAAGCGCACCTGCCGTACGAGGCGCGTGCCGGCCTCACCTGGTACAAGCAGATCGGGTACGTGCCGGTGGACAAGATCGCGGAAGCAGCGTCCAGCACATTGGAGGATGCCTACGACGACTTCGCGGTGGCACAGATCGCAAAGGCGATAGGCCGGGATGCCGACTACCGTTTTTTCCTCGATCGCTCGCGCAACTATCGCAATCTCTACAATCCGGCGAGCGGTTTCATGCAGGGAAAAAACGCCGATGGGTCCTGGGCCGATGCGGATGCGGGCTGGACCGAGGGCGACAAATGGGTCTACACATACTCGGTGCTGCACGACATTCCAGGTCTGATGGCCCTCATGGGCGGCCCGGAGAAGTACAACGCGACCCTGGATGTGCATTTCAGGGATGGCCACAATCACCATGCCAACGAGCCGAGCCACCACTACGGATACCTGTACGACTTCAGCGGTCAGCCCTGGAAGACACAGGCACGGGTGCGACAGATTGCGAATGACTACTACACCAACACACCCAATGGCATAGCCGGTAACGAAGACTGCGGGCAAATGTCCGCATGGTATGTATTCACCGCGCTGGGCTTTTATCCGGTGAATCCTGCCTCGGGAAATTACATGATCGGCAGCCCGCTGTTCACGAAAGTCACGCTCACCCTTCAGGACGGCAGGCATTTCGTCATCTCGGCACCGCGCAACGCCCCGCGTAATCTCTACATTCAGTCGGCAAAACTGAACGGCATTCCGACCGATAGTCCGCTCGTCACGTACCAGCAGATCAAAGCCGGCGGACTCCTCGAGTTCGACATGGGCCCGACTCCTTCCTCGTGGGGGTCCGCCTGGCGAGGCACCCCACTTCCGCCGTAGCCATTCATCCACGCAGCGTAGCGGAGCGGCTCGCGCCATGTGCTTGCCGACACCCGGCGCCGCGCCGCGCCGCGGACCGCTAGAGGCGGACCGGGCCGGTCTTCAATGCACCCGGCGCGTCAGCCGTTCTTCCAGGAGATCGATCTCGCGCACCAGCCTGCGAGCGCTTGCGTCCGACAGCGATTGCGATCGGGCCAGAGCAAACACCGTATCGCGCTCTGCGCGCAAGCCGGCGAGCCGTATTCGTCGCTCGATGTCGTCGCTGCGGCGAATGCTGGCGGCCGACTCGCCGGTCTGAGTCCTGCCTTCGATGCGGCGCCGATAAAGTTCCATTACGCGCGCGGCCGCCTGCGCGTACAGGTCCGCATCGCTTTGGCTGTCGGCGAGCTCGTGTGACGTGCGCTCGATGGCGCGGATTGCCGCCTCGGCCGCCGCCACCTGTGCGCGATCGATTTCCTGCTCATGGGCGGACTCGGCCGGCATGTCCAGGCCGCGAAGCAAGCGGGGCAAAAACATGTTCGCCGCGATGAGCGAGAGAATGATGACGCCAGCGGCGAGGAATATCGTGAGATCCCGGGCCGGGAATGGCGAACCGTCGGCCAACGTCAGCGGCAACGTCAAGACGCCTGCCAGGGTTATGGCACCGCGGACGCCGGCAACCGAGACAGCGCCGATGAGGCGCAGACTCGGCTTGGTCGCAACGGGCTCGCCGCGAATGGCCGCCACGAACGCGTTCAACCGCAATGACAGCCACACCCACAGAAAACGCAGGACAGCCAGGCCGAGATTGATGGCCAGCACATGTGCCACCAGCCAGACAGGATTTTCGTGGTTGGACTGTTGCACGACGTTCAGCGCACCCGACAGAATGTCCGGGAGCTGCTCGCCAAGCAGAACAAACATCACACCATTCAGGGCGAATTGCACGGTGTCCCACACGGCCGTGCGCTGCATGCGCGTGGTGCCGAGGGCGCGGCCTGAGAGTTCCATGTAGCTCATGGTGATGCCGGCCGACACAGCCGCCAGGATGCCCGAGCACCCAGCGTGTTCGGCCGCCTGGTACGCGGCGAACGGCAGCAGCAGGCTGATGAGGACCTGTGAGCCCGCCTCCTCGCCGAAGTGGCTGCTGATGCCGTTCTTGATCATCATCACCGCGAAGGTCAGACCGGCGCCGATGGCAACCCCGCCGAGCGCGAGTTGCACGAACGCAAGGGAGGCGGCAGGCAATGAGAAGCTCCCCGTCAGCGCTGCCGCAACCGCGAAGCGAAAGCACACGAGACCGGATGCGTCGTTGAGCAGGGACTCGCCTTCGAGCACGTGCAAGGCACGACTCGGGATGGCGACGCGTTCGGTGATTGCGGAAACTGCCACGGGGTCCGTGGGGGAAACGATGGCGGCCAGCGCGAACGCCACCGGCAGCGGCATTGCCGGAATCATCCAGTGGATGAAAAATCCCATACCGATGACCGTGCAGAAGACGAGCCCCAGCGCGAGCTCGAGAATCATCCCCTGGTCCCGAAGCAATCCTTCCTTGGGAATGCGCCAGCCGTCGAGGAAGAGGAGCGGCGGCAGGAACAGCAGAAAGAAGATGTCTGGCTCGAGCCTTACAGCGTGATCTGAAAATGCGGCAATGACCGCGCCCAGCGCGATCTGCGCCAGCGGCGTCGGCACGGCGAAGGGCAGCATCCGAATCAGCACACCGCTGAGAACAACCGCGGCGAGCATGGCCAGTGCAATCCCGATTGTTCCCATGAGTCCCGGCGCTCCTCAGTGTGCCGTCAGGCCGGTGGCCGGAGTTGGCGCAGACAGGCCAACGCAGCGATCGGGAAACCTCGCGGCATTCGAGCTTCCGCCGCCCAGCACACCACAAGTCGCCGAAGCTCTGGCTGCGCCGTTGCAGCAAGACTCATGGCCAACTTGCACCTCCGCGGAATCATTGTCGGCAATTGGTGGATCCTCGCCTTCCGCGGTCTCGCCGCAATCCTGTTCGGCGCCGCCGAATTCGCGTGGCCCGGCCCGATCCTGTTCGCTCTGGTCGTGCTGTTCGGCGTGTTCGCACGGGTTGACGGTATCGTGGCGAGCGTCGCCGCGAAGGCATTGTGTCCCTTGCTCGAATCGCGAAGTAGGATGATACTCAGTTGGCAACTGGCTGATCGGCCATCGGAGCTGAAGTGCTCGTGACGGACGCTCTTCTGAAGACATGGACGCCGCGAGCCCAGGCCGCCCTGCGCATCGTGGCGGGGTTTCTATTTCTGCAGCACGCCACTGCGAAGCTCTTCGGCATTCCACATGTCGAGGCTTTTGACAACCTGATCTTGTTTTCACTGGTGGGTTTTGCCGGCGTCATCGAGCTCATCGGCGGCGCACTGCTGATCGTGGGCCTGTTTACGCGCCCGGCGGCGTTCATCCTGTCGGGGGAAATGGCGTTGGCCTACTTCATTGCGCATGCCCCACACGGCCATTTCCTCACGCCATCGATGAATCAGGGCGAGCCGGCCGTCCTGTACTGCTTCATTTTCCTGTTCTTCGCTGCGGCCGGGGGAGGCGCGTGGAGCCTTGATGCGGTCCGTGGGCGAACCGTGGGCCGTGATTCCGCATCTTGAACGGCACCGGTCCGGGTTTGACGATGGCGTGGCGAAACAAACACTCATCTGGATTGCGGGTTTCGCGGTCGTGGGGGCCGAATGACGGACGCCGGGCTCGCAGCGCTCGCCTGACAAGGGGATGCGAGGCATTCACACGTGGTTGAGACGCTGCCGGCCATCTTCTTCGGACACGGAAGCCCGATGAATGCGGTACAGAGCAACAAGTACACCGACGCATGGCAGCGGATCGGGGTCGGCTTGCCGAAACCCCGCGCTATTTTGTCGGTCTCCGCCCACTGGTTCGTACCGTTCACGGCTGTCACCGTTGGAGCCGCCCCGCGCACGATTCACGATTTTGGTGGGTTTCCGCGTGAGCTGTATCAGGTGCAATATCCGGCGCCCGGTCTCCCGGATCTCGCGCGCCGCGTGCAAGAGATGCTGTCGCCACTGCGGGTTTCGCTCGATGACTCCTGGGGATTCGATCACGGTACCTGGTCCGTTCTGCGCCACGCGTACCCTCACGCCGATATTCCGGTTGTGCAACTCAGCATCGACGAGACACAGCCTGCGTCCTTTCACTTCGAGATCGGCCGGCAACTGGCCGCCTTGCGTGCACAAGGCATCCTGGTGATCGGGAGTGGCAATCTGGTCCACAACCTTCATGCATATGCCTGGGGACGTCACGTACCCGATCCCTACGACTGGGCGACTCGCTTTGAGCGCGTGGCGAGGGATCTGATTTGCGCCGGCGACTACGCGCCGCTCGTCGACTACGAGCAACTGGGAAACGACGCCAGGCTCTCGATTCCGACCCCGGATCACTACCTGCCGCTGTTGTACGTGCTCGGTACGCGACAGCCCGGCGAAACCGTCACCTTCCCGGTCGAAGGGGTCGACGGCGGCTCCATATCCATGCTTGCGGTGCAGGTCGGGGGTGAGTGAACCGGCGCGCGGGTGCCCATGCGCTCGCGAACGCGGTGGCGCCACCCGCGCCTGAAGCGACTAGCGGCAGGGTCAACTCCCCGCTTCAGCCCGAGCCTCAGTCTGCGAGCGCGCCCAGAAGGCCTTTGAGCAGCGGGCTTGAATTCGTAAGTAAATTCAAGAAGTATGGACACCTAATTTAGAAACAAATGGTCTCCCGATGGTCTGCGCCAGAATTCTAACGGCAGCCGTAGCTTGCGCGGCCCTCGGCCTCACAGCGTGCGGCGGCGGGGGCAATGGCGATCCCGGACCGTCGACAATTGTCACCCAGATACTGAGCGACTCGAGTTTCGACGGCGACATCGAACAGACTTCTGCGGATTCATCCACGATCACCCAGGGCATGTCTGCGACTGTTCAAACCGTGCTTGCCGGCATCGATCCTGCGGCACTCACGGAATTCAGGGCCTTCTTGAACTTCCCGCTGACAGGCTCCGCAGGTGTCCCCGGCGACGCAAGCATCGATTCGGCGTTCCTCGAGGTATTTATCGACGACCTCCAGCCCGTTAGCGGCAGCATTCCGATCCTTATCGACCTCGTATCCTTTCAACCGCCGACCCTGATCGCGACTGATTTCGATCGCACGCTGCAGCCGCCGCTGGCGTCCACGAGAGTCTCACCACCGATTTCCAGCTCAGATGTGGGTACGTACGTATCAGTTGACGTAACTTCATTGATGGCTGAAGCCCAGCGTCTGGGGCTTCCCGACTTCCAGGTGCGCATAATGGAAGATTTGGGGCCACCTATTGCCGCACTGATCACGATCGACGACACGACTGGCGCAAGTCGATCAGCTCATGCGCCACTGTTGACAGTTTCGTATTACTAATAATTGGTTCTGTTCCGTGATGGATGCGGACCTGAGCTCGTGCTGCCCGCGATTGGCCGCACTATCATGTCCATCGTCGCGGCCGTCCCCTGCGTACGTGCCGCCTGCTTGCCCTCGGTGCTGCCGGTTTCCCGGCTCGAGGGTATATGCGAGCATCCACAAATGAAAAAGCTGAAACATGAAGCAGAACTGTTCAAGGCGGCGCTGTTGGCTGGAGTGAACTATGCCGAAGGGCGGGGAGCCGTAGAGTTCGAGGCTACGGATTCCGCGAGCCAGAAACTTCTGTACATCTACCGGCTACTGGTCCACGACAAAGTCATACAGCCTCTACCGGAAGACCAGGTTTCGGAGAGCACGATGAGGCACAAACTGGCGATCTGGTATTCGAAACAACTGCCGAAGAATCATCCACTCTTGAACTGACTGGTGAAGAATCGGGGCACGGTCCGCGCTGTACATGCGGGCGGAAACGGACTGACGCGCTGAGCAATTTGCGGCGAGAGACGCACTCGAACCCCTGACCACGGCATCGTGAATACGGGCAGCTGCTCTCGGGCGAGGGCGGCGCGCACCTCGCGACACGCCTGGAGCATCTCCCACGAGAACGCAGCATCCCGATCACCCGGCGGCATAGGCGGTTTGAAGGTCCTCCTGAATCAAATTGCGACGATGGGGTTGTATGATCGCGACATGAGGCTCCTTTTGGAGACCCCGGCTCTTCGCGGCACCGACCTCAACGCCGCGGAAGTGACTCCGCAGCCTTGGGACACGAATCGTTCGTCTCCACTTCCCATTCGCTTGCCTCCACTTGCCGCCGTGGGGTGATAAGATGCGTATGGACCGTCCGCGCCAGACGCAGGCCTTCGTGAAAACGATCAATCGCACGCCCGCGTCTTTCTCGGTGACCCCGCGCAGATTGCAGTCGCCCGGGTCAAAGCCACGAACGCCGCCGCAGCCGTGGCTAAATATTCAGGGGGTTAAACGATGAACTCGAAGGTCTCATATGCTGTAGCAGCCATCCTGGGGAGCGTGTCCTTGGGAACGTCCGCTGCCGCACGGGCAGCCGACAATCCCGACGCCGCCGCGAACTCCGGTACGGACGCGCTGGCCGAGATCACCGTCACCGCGCAGCGCCGCACGGAGAGCATGCAGGCAGTGCCGATTTCGATGCAGGCCTTCACTGCGCAAACGCTGCAGCAACTCAACGTCTCGACGCTCGACGACTACATCAAGTATCTGCCGAACGTTACAACGGCAAACAACGGGCCTGGCCAGAACGAGGTTTTCATGCGGGGCCTCAGTGCCGGCTCGCAGCCCAGCCAGGGCAGCGCCTCGACAGGCTTGTGGCCGAACGTCGCAATCTACCTGGACAATCAATCCGGGCAGTTGCCGAATCGCAACCTCGACATCTATGCCGCCGATCTGAACCGCATCGAGATTCTGGAAGGTCCCCAGGGCACCCTTTACGGTGCCGGTGCCGAGGCCGGCGTCATCCGCTACATCACGAATGAACCGAAGCTCGACGTGACCGAGGCCAATGTCAAGGCCGGCTATGGGATAACCGCTCACGGAGATCCGAATACCGACCTGACGGCGGTGCTGAACCTACCGCTGATCGCTGATACGATGGCCGTTCGCGCGGTGATCTACAGCGACAGCCGCGGCGGGTACATCGACAATGTGCCTGCGACATTCGCACGCAAGAACACCGACATCGGCATTCATTATGCGAACTTCCCGGCGCTTAACGGACAATGCCCGGACGGCCAGCCGAATGGCGGCTTTTGCGTACCGCCCGGCAGCCCGACGGTCAATAACTCCAACGTCGCGGCAAGGGCGATCAATCCCGTTACCTACAAGGGTATACGCGTAGAGGCGCTGTACAAGTTTAACGATGACTGGGATGCTCTGATCACGCAATCGTATCAGAACATGGACTCGCGTGGCGTATTCTACCAACAGCCCAATGCCTCGGATGGCGCGCCGCTGCAGCCGCTCGAAGTCACACTGTTCAACGGTGCCTTCGACAAAGACAAATTCGAGAGTACCGCGTGGACGGTGAACGGCAAGTTTGCCGTTTTGAAGGCCGTGTACACCGGAGGCTATCTCGTCCGGAACGTCGAGCAGGTGGGCGACTACACCAACTACGCGCGGGGCGTGTACGCGGACTACTACCAGTGCTACGGCCCCGGAACGGCCTATGACAACAGCCTCAAATCAACCTGCTTTTCGCCCAGTGCCATCTGGCATTCGGCCGAGCGCAACACGCACCAGCAACACGAATTCCGCCTAAGCACACCGGACGAGTGGCGCTTGCGCGGGATCGCCGGCGCATTCTGGGAAGACAACAAACTATTCGACCAGACCGGCTGGAACTACAAAACGGTACCTTCGTGCACCTCGAGCGGGGCTGCGGGCACGCCGGGCAACTCCGGCTGCTTCGCAGACATTGGCACATCCCCCGGGACGACCGTCGTTAATCCCGGTATTCAGGGTCCCAGCACCTCTTTCTATCAGGATACTGTGCGCGAGACCAAGCAGACTGCCTTCTTCGCGTCACTCGACTTCGATCTGATTCCAAATGTACTGACTGTCACTGCGGGCACGCGCCACTTCAAATTCGACAACTCATCGGCGGGCAGCGTCACCGGCAGTTTCGGCTGTTTCGAGCAGGGCGCGCCGGCCGGCGGCTGCCTCATCGATTCCTTCGACCTCAACGCGCAGAATCTCCGCGACAGCGAGTCCGGCTACAAGAGCCGCGGAAACGTGACCTGGCACATCACACCGGATCTCATGGTGTACTACACGTTCTCGCAAGGCTTTCGTCCGGGCGGCTTCAACCAGAACGGCGGTACGGCGCACGCGCCCGGGCCGGACGGGGTGCTGCAGTATGTGGTGCCCAGCTCCTACCAATCCGACAAGCTGACGAACAATGAAATCGGCTGGAAGACGGAATTCCTGAATCATCGACTGCAGTGGAACGGCGCTGTTTACCGGGAGAACTGGGACAACGTCCAGGTCGCATTCTTCGATCCGGGCCTGGTGGGCAACATTTTCTACAACACCAACGGTCAGAACTTCATCATCAAGGGTGTCGAGACCTCGCTGCTGGCCCGGGTCACCGACGGGCTGACGCTGCAGGGTGCGGCCTCCTGGAACAACAGCAGGCAAACGAATTCGCCGCAGCTGATCGTCAATAATTCGCAAAGCGTGAACTTCGGCAAGCCGCTCACGCAAAACTGCGACAGCAGCGGCGCCAATTGCCAGCCGGTCACCAACCCGTTCGGCCCAATCGGCTCTCCGAGCGCCAACGCGCCGCCGACTCAGTTCAGCCTGCGCGCCCGCTACGACTGGAGCGTCGGCGGGTACGTCCCTTTCATTCAGGTCGCTGCCACCCACAGCGGCCACTCCTTCACGCAGGCGGGCTCCAATCCTACGATCGCGGAAGCGGGAGCGATCACTACCGGAAGGTTACGGTTCGAGAATCCCGCCTACACAACCTACGACGCCTCCCTCGGCGTCGCGAAGGATGCCTGGAACGTGAGCGTGTACGGTGAGAATCTCAGCAATTCGAACGCGAGCGTGTTTGTCAGCACCGATCAATTCATCGTCGCGCAGACTCCCCTGCGGCCACGGATTCTCGGCGTATCGTTCGGGTACAAATTTTGACGACGGGAACTCGATTGCGCTGATAGGCACCCCAGTTCTGCACGGCACGGGACAGCGCGCGCACCTCCACTGCGCACCGGCCATTCCATGAATCAGTCTGCCCCGGTGGAACTTCAGGTCGGGCAAATACGCCAACTCGTACAGGAGCGGCGATTCCCCGAGGCGTTGGCAGCGGCGGACGCGCTGTTGGCCACGGTGCCTGAGAACCGGGACGTCCTGTATCTGCGCGCCCTTTCGCAGCGTCTACGCGGGGATATCCCTGCAGCGCTCGCCACACTCGTCGCGCTCGAGCGACTGCACCCTCGATTCAGCAGGCTGTACCAGGAGCGCGGCCACTGCTATGTCGCGCTGAAGCAGGCACCTCAGGCGATCGACGCCTTCCTGCGCGGCGTGAACATGAATCCTGCCCTGCCGGCAAGCTGGGGCATGCTCGAAGGCCTGTTCCGGATGGCACGCCAGACCGAGAACGCTGCGGCAGCGGCGGGGCATGTCGCGGCGCTGAAGAAAGTGCCTCCCGAGGTCGTGACGGCGACAGCGCTCTTCGCGGACGGAGAACTGGCCGAGGCCGAACAGCTCATTCGCGCCTTCCTGCTCAAGCATGGCCACCACGTCGAGGCCATGCGGCTACTCGCGCGCATCGGCATCGAGCGGGACGTACTCGATGACGCGCAACTGTTGCTCGAGGCGGTGCTCGACCTGGCACCCGATTATCACGCCGCCCGGTTCGATTACGCGCAAGTGCTGACCAGGCGTCACATGCACCAACGCGCGCAGGAGCAGACAGAGAAGCTGCTGAGCGCGGACCGCTCGAATCGAAACTACCGCATGCTCCACGCGCTGACCTGCGTGGGTCTCGGCTTGCACGAGCACGCGATCGATCTCTACGGGGAACTGTTGACCGGTGCGGCGCAGCCCGCTGAGTTGCATCTCTCGATCGCTCATTCGCTCAAGACGCTGGGGCGCCGCGCGGAGGCTATCGCCGAGTATCGTGCGGCGGCCGCCTCCCGTACCGGTTATGGCGATGCCTATTGGAGTCTGGCGAACCTGAAGACTTACCGGTTCGAGGACGACGAGTTGCAGCAGATGCGCGTCGCGGAATCAGCAGCGTCGAGTTCTGTGGTTGATCGGTACCATCTGTGCTTTGCACTCGGCAAGGCATTGGAGGACCGGCAGCGATATGAGGAGTCGTTCGAGTACTACGCACGCGGGAACGCCCTGAAACGCTCCGAGAGTCAGTACCGCCCGGAAGTCCTCGAGCTCAATACCCACCTGCAGATCGAAGTGTGTACTCCCGAACTGTTCGCCCGTAACGGGAAGAGCGGCGCCTCCGCGCCCGATCCCATCTTTATCGTGGGTCTACCACGCTCAGGCTCGACATTGATCGAGCAGATCCTTGCATCACACTCCGCCGCCGAGGGCACGCAAGAGCTTGCCGATCTGCCGCGCATCGTGGTCGACCTGAAGGGCCGCGAACCTGACCTCGGCAATCCGCGCTATCCGGCGGTGCTGGCGCAGATGCGTGCCGGGGACTATCGCCGCCTGGGCGAGAAGTATCTGGCCGACACGCGTATCTACCGGACCGGCAAAGCACGTTTCATCGATAAAATGCCCAATAACTTCCGGCACATCGGGCTCCTCCACCTCATGCTGCCCAACGCGAAGATCATCGACGCGCGCCGCGAGCCGATGGCCTGTTGTTTCGGCAACTTCAAGCAATTGTTCGCACAGGGCCAGGAGTTCGCGTACAGCGTCGAGGACATCGCGCGTTACTACCGTACGTACCTCGAGCTCATGAGACACTGGGACGCCGTCTTGCCGGGACGCGTGCTGCGCGTGCACCACGAAGAACTGGTGGACGACCTCGAAGGAAGTGTTCGCCGGTTACTTGATTATTGCGAGCTCGAGTTCGAACCCGCCTGTGTCGAGTTCCACAAGACAGAGCGCAGCGTACGGACGGCAAGTTCGGAACAAGTCCGCCAGCCCATCTATCGCGAGGGTTTGGTCCAATGGCGTCACTACGAATCCTGGCTCGGGCCGCTCCGCGAGGCGCTCGGCGATGCGCTCACGCGCTACCGCGGCTAGATCACCGCGGAGATCCGCTCGCCCTCCTCCTGCTTTTTCGGTTTGAGCGCGCCCGGCAGGACGCCTCAAAGCGTGTGCAGATTGTCAGTTTGCGGCCGCAGCTCACGCAGAAATGTCTCGAGCTGCACCTTGCGTTCGGGCATCCGCGCCTTGCCAGCCGGCGACAGGACACGCGCAGGAACCTTCAGGAGGTTTGCCTCGAGCATCGGTATGACTTCCGGACCGGTCGGCGACCCTCCGTGGGGCTCAACGAGCCCGAAGATCCGCGCGACACCGATTGCGCCGAGCCAGTCGAGTGCATCGGCGTCATGCAGATACAGTGCTTCGGGGCCAACTGGATCACGATCGTACATGTGCGTGCGGATCGCGCCGCGAACGGCATCGATCTTCTTCATGGGGAAACCCGTATTCCTGAGTACCGTATCGACCACGGCGGCGGCTTGATCCGCGTGATCTACCCCCGTCTTCTCCCAGGGCTCGAATGCAGCCATGTCGTGCAGGTAGGCCGCCGCATACAATACGTCGTCGTCCAGCTTGACCCGGTCCGAAGCCGCCAGTTCCCGCGCCAGCATGTAGTCGCGTACCGAGTGCGAGTATCCCCAGGCCGGGTTCCTGAAATGCTCCTGCGCAAAACTGCTGACGACCGTGCGCCATGCCGGCGTGTTGGTAGTGGACTGTGGCGCCGCACCGGCTGAGCGATTCGACGTGTCGAGGCAGCCAAGGCACGCCACGACAACCCATGCGAGCCAAGTTCTTGCAGCGGCCTGTGTGGGCATTCCCGGTCTCCCTGATGAAATTACCTGAGCACGTCTGCCGAATCGGCCGACGCTTGCACGGTACGCCGATCGGGCCCCTAAAGCTCTTCGAGATTCACGATCGCGGAGCGCGCCACGCGGCCGTCTTTGACGGCGACACCCTCACTTCTCAAGAGGCGCGCCTGTTCCCGATGCTGAGCTGAGCCCTTCGGGAAAACGATCCGCCCACCGGCGCCGACGATACGATGCCAAGGCAAATGCATGCCACGTGGTATCAGCTTCAGAGCGTGTCCCGCCTGGCGTGCGCGTCCCGGCAGCCCTGCGGCCCGCGCAATGTCGCCATACGTTGAGACTTGACCTCGCGGGACCCTGGAGATGACGTGCCAGATAGCCTGAATCGCCGGATTGTCTTCGACGGCACCCGGTCGTCGTGACCGCGCGCCTTCTGCGCTGAGCGGCCTCAACAATGCGTGAAAGCTCTTCCGCGCCAAGGAACCCCCCAATCTTGCGCTGTAGGTCATGATAGCTCGTCGCCTTGAGGACGCATGATGGAGCCCTGGCCGAGCTGGAGGCTCGGTCGCATGACATACCGCGGCGATCAATGCCCTGACAGCTGCACGACGGGATTCAGGCGGCCTTCGGTTTCGTCGCCTCGGAAATCATCTGCGAGATCTCCCGGAATCCGATGCCCTTCGAGGCGGAGGCGAGATCCCCCCCGGCAAGTTGCCTCGCGGCATTCTGCAGTTCGCCCATCACACGGGCATAGAGCGCCGCACCCATGCTGACACGCCTGACGCCGGCCCTTTGAAGCTCGGACCACGGCAACGTACCGCTCATTGTGCCGACCAGGACGTTGACCGGCTTCGGTGCCACCGCCTTCACGATCGCCCTGACCGCATCCATATCGGTGGGATACGGCGCGTACAAGACGTCGGCGCCGACTTCGGCGAACGCGACCAGGCGCTTGATAGTGTCCTCGAGGTCCGGGCGCCCCTGGATGAAGTTATCCGTGCGGCCCGTCAGAAGAATCCGGCCCTTTGCGGCCTTTGCCGCGTGGCGGACGCGCTCCACTGCATCATCGAACTCCCGGATCGGGTTGGCAGGATCCCCGCTCGTGTCTTCGATACCAATTCCGGCCAGTCCGGCCGTAATCGCGGCTTCGACCGTCGCCGCGACGTCGACCGGAGCCGATCCGTATCCGTCCTCGAAATCGCCATTGACCGGCAGGCCGGTGAGCCCGCCGATGAGCCTGGCGTTGGCGAGGTGCTCCTGGCGGGACACAGCGTGGCGGCCATCCAGCCGACCCATCGCCGAGGCGAGTGCTGCCGAGGAGGTTCCGAGCGCCTGAAAGCCCGCTTGCTTCAACAGCAGGGCTGAAGCACCGTCCCAGGCGTTAGGCATGATGAACCCACCCTCCTGTTCATGAAGGGCGCGGAAGCGTTCGTAGAGTTCAGGTTGCTGCATGGCGTTTCTCCGACGTGGTCTCCAGGTAATGCGCGGATTTTGGAACCGCAATGCGTCCGCGCCGTTCTCCAAGGAACAGCTCCGGCTGCAGGACACGCAATATGGCACGTAAATACAGTAGAGCAACGGGTCGCAAAGTCAAAAAGGCCTTGCACGAAAAAAAGCGCGGGACGCTGCGCAGCGGCCGCTCGGGCCGCAAAGTCACAAGTCGCAAACAGGCTATCGCAATCGGCCTGTCGGAAGCACGCCGGGCGGGAAAGAAAGTGCCGAAGAAGAAATCAACGAGCCGCAAACGCAGGCGAAGATCCGGCTAACGGAGCGGTGCGATGCGCGACGGCAACCATGGAAAGCGCGTGCGGATGAGCAGCGGTGTAAACGCCCTGCTTGGGCTTTGGCTCATTGTTTGTCCCTGGATTCTGGGTGCGCCCGCCCGGAATGTGGCCTGGTCGGGTGTGATTGCCGGAATTCTCATCGTGTGCCTTGCCGTAATCCGCTTTACCTCACGGCACACCACTGCGTTGAGCTGGATGAACGTCCTGTTGGGAGTCTGGGTCATCATGGCTCCTTGGATCCTGGGCAGCACGAGCGGTGACATGCAAACCTGGACCTATGTGATAGCCGGTACTTTGGTTGCCGTGCTGGAGATGTTCAGTCTTACGTCGAGTGCCATCCGGCGCCCGGCCATGTCAGACCATACCACCCGATCCTGATTACGCCTGGCTGGGTAGTTCGCCGATTCGGCCTTGAGCAGCCGGGGGGGCGGGCGCGCTAGACCTCCGAAAAAAGCGCCGCAAGCGACTTTTTCCGATTGGACTAGGGACGATGGAACGCCTTGCGGAGCTCGGCTTTAGCCTTGTTCAGCAGCCGCCGCCGTTGCGGCGAAAGGCCTTTGCCGCCGCGATTGATCGCGAAATTCAGCATCGACATAGCCGATCGGAATGGGGCCGACTTGCGCCGCCGGCTCTTCTGTGCCGATCGTTTCAGCGAAAGTGCAACCTGCCGCGCGCTGCGCTTCGTGAACACGCCCTTCTCCAGGTCCATCGCATTGCTTCGCTGCATCACGCTCGCGGACCACTTCTTGGCCGGCGGCCGACGCCGCTGACCGGCTACCGAAACGGCCCTGCCCCCAGCACGCTTCCTCCTCGCGCGCTTCGTGGATGTAGACGGTGTCTGCAAACGATTCCGAGTCGCCATGGCGCAGCCTCTCATCATCAACTTGACCATTACGGTAGCCCAGATTACTACCGCCGTCTGCCGCCCGGCCCCGGAAGTTGATGTCAGGGTTTTCTGACGCACTGAGCTGCCGCAGCGGCCAGCTGCGAGTATTGGTTCGACGGTGCGCGAACGAACATCGCGCGCGCTGCCGTGCCCTGAAGGCGTGCCCTGGAGGCTGCGCAGGAACGATCATTGCTCCGATCCTGGAGGCTATGAGCGAAGAGCCCCACTTCGACAAGTACGATCACCCAGCCGGCGGATGGGGATCATTGGAATCGGTGACTTCGGTTCTCGTCCGGGAGCATGTCGCTCTGGCGGGCGTGCGCCTCCTGAGTCACCAGAACAAGCCCGACGGGTACGCTTGCGTGAGCTGCGCATGGGCGAAGCCCGCGCACCCGCATCCTGCCGAATTCTGCGAGAACGGGGCAAAGGCCACGGCCTGGGAGATAACGTCCAAGCGTACGACCCCCGAATTCTTCCATGAGCATACGTTAACGGAGCTCGAAGGCTGGACTGACCATGAGCTGGAAGAGCACGGACGCCTTACGGCGCCATTGCGCTGGGATCCGGTCACGGATCGGTACCTCGAGATCCCATGGGAAGACGCCTTCGAAGCAATAGCGCGTGAGCTGCGTGCATGCAATCCGAATGAAGTCGTTTTCTACACTTCGGGTCGCGCGTCACTGGAAGCCTCGTACATGTATCAGCTGCTGGCACGGCTATACGGCACCAACAATCTGCCGGACAGCTCGAACATGTGCCATGAGAGCACTTCGGTAGCGCTCCCGCAGACGCTCGGCGTGAGCGTCGGAACGGTGACGCTGGACGATTTCGAGGCCGCGGACTGCATTTTTTTCTTCGGGCAAAATGTCGGCAGTAACAGCCCGCGGATGCTGCACCAGTTGCAGGATGCCCGCAAACGCGGGGTGCCCATCATCACCTTCAATCCGATCCGCGAACCGGGGTTGGTGAGCTTTGCGAATCCTCAGTCGCCCAGCGAAATGTTGACGAGCGCCGCAACGCGCATCAGCACGCAATACCACCAGGTACGTATTGGCGCGGATGCCGCGGCGATCATGGGTCTGTGCAAGTCACTCATCGAGCGCGACGATGCCGCGTGCCGCGCTGGGTCGGCTCGCGTGCTCGACGCGGCATTCATCGCGGAACACACGCACGGGTTCGAGGAATTCGCATCACACGCGCGCCACTGCACATGGCAGGAGATAGAACAGGGTTCGGGTCTCTCGCGCAGCGACCTCGAGGCGGCCGCGCACGAGTACGCCAGGGCCAACTCCGCGATCGCCGTCTACGGCATGGGGCTCACTCAGCATCGAAACGGCGTCGAGAGCGTGCAGATGCTCTCAAATCTGCTGCTTCTGCGCGGCAACATCGGCAAACCCGGCGCCGGCATCTGCCCGGTGCGGGGACATTCGAACGTTCAGGGCCAGCGCACGGTCGGCATTACCGAGAAGCCGGAGCTTGCGCCCCTCGATAAGCTCAAGGAGCTGTACGAGTTCGAGCCGCCGCGTCAAAAAGGACTCGCGACCGTCGATGCGTGTCAGGGCATTCTCGACGGAACGGTCAAGGCCTTTATGAGTCTGGGCGGCAATTTCGTGCGCGCGGTTCCGGAGACCGGCCTCATTGAGCCCGCCTGGCGCAGAATGCGCCTGACCGTGAATGTGGCGACCAAACTGAATCGCAGCCATCTCATTCATGGCAGGGCTGCCTACCTGCTGCCCTGCCTCGGGCGGCTGGAGATCGACCGGCAGGCGGGGATCGAGCAGGCGGTATCGGTTGAGGACAGCACCGGGTGCATGCATGGATCGCGCGGTTTCAGTGAACCGGCCAGCCCACTGTTGCGCTCGGAGCCCGCCATCGTGGCGGGCTTAGCGAAGACGTTGCTGCCGAGGAACCCCCGGATCGATTGGGATCGCTGGGTCAGTGACTACAGCCTGGTACGCGATGCCATCGCCCGGACGTGGCCCGACATTTTCCACGATTTCAACGCACGAATGTTCACCCCAGGCGGCTTCCATCGGCCGATCCCGGCACGCGAGCGCAAGTGGAACACCCCGAGCGGCAAGGCCAACTTCGTCATCCCGACCTCCCTGGACGCTGATCCCGACATGCGCGCGCCCGGAGACGAGGTGCTGCGACTCATGACTTTGCGCAGCAACGATCAATTCAACACGACGATCTACGGGTTCGATGACCGATTTCGCGGCATCCACGGTACGCGCCAGGTTTTGCTGATGTGTGCCCAGGACATCGAGCGGCACGGGCTGCACGCAGGAGATCAGGTCATCGTGTCGACGGTTGCGCAGGACCTCGTTCGGGAAATATCCGGTCTGCGCGTCACCCTTTACGACATTCCCCGCGGCTGCGTCGCAGGGTACTACCCGGAATGCAATCCGTTGATTCCGCTATGGCACCACGCCGTTGGCAGCAAAGTCCCTGCCTCCAAATCGATTCCGGTGCGAATTCGCAAGACAAGCTAGCGCAGGGCAATTGGATATCTGGGAAGATGAAGGCGGCGCACCCGCACGGCCGACCCTGCCGCCCGGATCGCCAGCGGCGACCGAGGCTGCCCAGGACACCTGAATATGGCGATCGAACGAGCGTGTACGCAGATCGTACCCAAGCCTTGGGGCAGTACCGATCTGCGACCTTGGTATGTACATCACGACGACGGCGCCGCCATCGGCGAGATCTGGTTCCGGCGGACGGACCCGACGGCGCCCGACTCCGCGTTGCTCCTCAAGCTGTTGTTCACGAACGCGCCGCTCTCGATTCAGGTCCATCCGAACGATACCTTCGCGAGTTCGATCGGTTTGGCGCACGGCAAGGCCGAAGCTTGGTACGTTCTCTCGGCCCTGTGCAATGCCAAGGTTGCTCTGGGTTTGAAGTCGCCGCTGAGCCCGGCACAATTACGGATATCGATCGACGACGGCTCGATCTCGGAACGCGTTCAATGGCGCAGCGTCACAGCCGGGGACGTCATTTTCGTACCCCCGGGTACGATCCATGCCATCGGTGCAGGGCTCGTCATTGTGGAGATCCAACAGAGAAGCGACGCAACGTTCAGGCTCTTCGACTACGGCAGACAGAGGGAGCTGCACGCCGACCACGCGGTCGCCGCGGCTAGCGGCGAACCGGCCGAACCTCAGGCGTCTGCGCGCAAGCTGACTGCGGCAAGGACATTGCTTGTTGCGAGCCCGCACTTTGTGCTGGAGCGCTGCGAGATTCCGCCCGGATCGGGCTCGGAACTGCTTGCGGCGCGTGAGACCTGGCTGTTTGTGCTGGCCGGCGGCGCCCGGGTTGGATCGATCGATGCAGGCTTCAGCGAAGTCCTGTTTCTCGAGGCGGAACGCACGCTCATCCGAGCCGGACCCGATGGACTGAAGGCTCTCGTGGCTTATTCAGGCCCCGACGCCATTCCAGACCTGCTGCGTGACCTCGATCCCGAGAACACACGCCTTGCTGGTGCGTCCCGGAGCGAGCCCTTTGGCACCGAATGATCCTCAGCCCCTGGCAGCGAATGATCCTCAGCCCCGCATGACATTCATCAGGGCGGAGATCTTGATCGTCGCGAAGTTCGAGAACGTGTCGGAGACCGCATAGGGCAGGATGATCTGGTCGTTGTGCCGCATCGCTCCGCACGTGTAGACGACGTTGGGTACATAGCCCTCGCGTTCGGAGGGCTCGGGCCTCACGAGGGGCTCGCTCGCACGCGCGAGAACCCTGGAAGGATCCGACTTGTCGAGCAGAACCGCTCCAATCGAATATTTTCGCACCGGCCCGACGCCATGGGTCAACAGCAGCCAGCCCTCATCGAGCTCGATCGGCGAGCCGCAATTGCCGATCTGCACGAACTCCCACGGGAATTGCGGTTTCAAAATGACGAGGCCGCCGTTCCAGGTGTACAGGTCGTCCGAATAGATCAGATACAGGTTCTCATTGTCTTGCCGGGCGATCATTGCGTAGCGGCCGCCGACCCGGCGAGGAAACAGCGCCATGCCCTTGTTCTTCGTGGCTGCGCCGCTGAGCGGCGACATCCGAAAGGACAGAAAATCGCGGGTCTCGAGCAACTCCGACCTGATCGCCGTGCCGCTGTAGGCGGTGTATGTCGCGTAGTATGTCTTTTGGGCGCCGTCGTTGAACTCCACGAAGCGGGCATCCTCGATACCGTTCGACTGGGATTCTGTGACGGGAAAGATCACGCGCTCGCTGATATCCTCATCCGATCTGAAGACCAGCTCGACATCATCCCCAGCCAGGCTGGAGGCGCGTTTTCTCAACTTCGGAACGGACGCGAGGCGCGCCGCCGGATCGACGGTCACGCTGCCATCGGCTGCGACGGATCCCGATCGAAACGTCAGGGAGGAAACGTGTCCCTCCCCGACGGCACGCAAGCTCAGGATGAAGCGCCGCCCGCCCTCGGGCGCGCCGGATTGATCGATGTGAGCGACGATGCTTGGATTGAACAACGCCGCCGCCTCGAAGGAATACTCGTGCAGGAAGTAGGCGCCGATCAGCCGGCGCTGATCCTTCGTGAACGTGGTGTGTGCCGCAAAGGCATCTTCCATTTCATCGGCGCGCGCCTCGAATATCTCGAGCAGATTCCGGTGGCGCCCCTGGAAGTTATCGAGAACCTCGGCCAGCAGGTTCGCGGCCGTGTACGGATCGAGAGCCAGCGCTCGATCGACGATGTGGTTCGCCCGCGTCTTGTCGGTGGCGTTGAGGTCCCGCGGCTCGATCGCAGGCTTGAATGGGCGCACGACCACTCTTGCCGGATCGGGGCGCAGATACAGACCCTGCCGGTTTAGAAACGTGGCTGGTGACAAAACGCTCTCGCCTTGACTTTGGCGGAGTCTAAAGGAATTCATGCGCGCAAAGCGCGAAGCGGCGCCGGTTTCGTGCGGCTGCCCCCCATGCGGGCAAGATCGCGGATCTCCGCGAGGCTGAGGAGGTAGGAGACGACGGACTCGCCCCCCCTGTTTTCGTTCGCGCGGTCCGGATGCAGCCCATCGCGACAGCTCCCGGTTTCCAGGTCGATCAGGGGCGACGACAGATCGTTGCTGCCGAGAAACCAGGCAAATGCCCGCGCGGCGTCGGCCTTCCATCTGGCATCGTCATCCGCGCGCCAGGCCGCAAGACAGGCCGAGATCGTAGCCGCCGCTTCGAGGGGTTGCTGATCGAACGGCCGTGGCGGCTTGCGCTTGTCACCGAAACTTTCAGAACCGACGGGCCGAAAGATGCCGGCCGCGGAAGTCTGCACCGTCATGAGCCACCGCAAGGATCTCAATCCGGCTGCCAGGTATGTGGCCACACCTGTAGAAATGCTCGTCAAGATCAGGGCCTGCGGCAAGCGCGCATTGTCGTAAGCAAGTCCTTCCTCGAACCACACCCAATCCTTGGTCTCGACCGACGAAAGGATGGACATGAGCCTGTCGGCCAGCAGATGCCGCAGCGAGCGCGCCCTGGGATCCCCCGCGACCGCGCCGCAATAGGCGTCCAATCCGAGAAGCGTGAAAGCCCACGCGCGTGGCGAATGAAATCGCTCCACAGCCGGCAGCGCCTCGGCGAACAGGGAGATGGCCCATTGGCGCCGCGGCAGGCTGGCATCGCGGCGCGCGCATTCGCCCAGGGCCCAGAGTGTCCGCCCGTGGCTGTCTTCCGAGCCAACGCCTTCGAGCCAGCGGCGATCGAAGCTCATGAAGTTACGAAACCGCCTGGTGTCAGGGTTCCAGGCATGCTGCACGAAAGCTGCCAGGCGCGCCGTGAGCGCCTCGGGCAAGCGCTGCTCACCCGGGGCGTTGAGCATGCAAGCCAAGAGCAGGGCGCGAGCGTTGTCGTCAACGCAGTAGCCATGTGAGCGATCGGGCACCGAACGGACCGCGTGTTGGAAGAGGCCCGTGTCGTCACACATCGATAGAAAGTGGCCCAGTTGCATCTGCGGTGCGGGCGAACTGTCGGGTACTGCTGCACCATCCCCGTGCCGCGCAAGTACCTTGAGCGGATGCCGGCGCCGGGCCCTCTCGAAAACGGCAAGATAGCGCTCCGCGGTCCGCTCCCAGGTCATGGAGCGGCTGCTCGAGTAGGCCCGCCTTCGCATGGCCTGGCGCCAGGCATCGTCGGTGAGCAGTCTGGCGATTTCGGTGCCGATGGTCCTGGAATCGCCAAATGGCACTAGAACGCCACGGCCGTCCGCCAGCAACTCGCGCGCGTGCCAATAGGGCGTGGAAACGACCGCTTTCCCCAGGCCAAAACTGTAGGCCAATGTGCCGGACGTCATCTGGGCTTCATTCAGATATGGCGTGACATAGACGTCGCACATCGAGATGAAGTCGAGCAAGGTCGCCTGGTCGACGAACCGGTTGAGAAAAACGACACGTTCCTCGAGGCCAAGCGCTCGTACACGCGCCATCAGGCCTTCGCGGTAGCCTTCGCCTTCACGGCGAACGAGATTGGGATGCGTCGCGCCGAGGACCACATATACCGCATCGGCACGGCTTTTCAGGATGGACGGCATGGCATCGATCATGACTTCGATGCCCTTGTTGGGAGACAGCAGCCCGAACGTCAGAATGATGGTTTTACGACCGAATCCGAGCTTGGCCTTCGCCGCATCGGGTTCGACGAAGGGGAAGTCGGGAACTCCGTGCGGGATGACCTCGATCTTGTCCGCTGGCACCTCGTACACGGTGGTCAGCAGCTCCCTGCCCTTCTCGGCCATCACGATGACTTTTGAGGAAGCATCGATGATTCCAGCCAGGACGCTGCGCTGCAATGGCCTGGGCTCGGAAAGAACCGTGTGCAGGGTCGTGACGATCGGCATGGTCAGCCGCGAGAGCAGCGCCATGATGTGATTGCCCGCCTCACCCCCGAAGATGCCGAACTCGTGCTGCAGGCATACGACTTCGAACTGCCCGGCATTCAGGAACTCGGCAGCACGCGCGTATTCTTCCAGTTTCTCATCGTTGATCTGCAGGCGAACGACGGACGGATATTCGTAGGCATGTCCATGATCGGTCATCGCTACGATGGCGGTCTGCGCATCCGCACGTGACCTGGATATCGCCTGCTGCAGATTGGTCGTGAACGTGGCGATCCCGCAGCGGCGCGGGAGCGAGTTGCCTACGAATGCCAAGCGGCTGGATGGGGTCAATCGCACCTCCTGTGAGGGGGCTTACGAACGGACCGTCGCACGGCCGCAAAGAAGCGCAGCCGTAAAAGAGGACGGAGCGAGGAAAGGACTCTGCCAGTCAGCACACTACAGCAGGCCCGGAGGTGTCTCGGTGCGCAAACGTACTGATGCGCGAGAAACTACGGCAATACTACCACATTGGACCGACAATTTCTGGACGCGCACGCGTGCAGGCCTTCCATCTCTTTCCAGCCACGCCGCTGGCGCTCAGCCCAACCGCGGCGGTCGCGGCGGCCGCGAGAAACGCACGGCGATTTGTCAGCATGAAGTAGCTTCCCGAGCGTGGCCGGGGGACTTCCCGAGAAGGCCGTCCACGGTGAATGGTCCGGCGCCACCCATAACGAGCGTTGCCAAACAGGCGAGATACAAGAGGTCCGTCTCATATCCGGGTTGACCAAATTGAGCTCCGGCGGCGGTCGCCAGTGTTCGGATATAGACCGGAGGCGGGCTGCATTCATTTCCCTTTGAGTGGCCGGGTACGTGAAGATGCAAAAAGGACGCGGGCAGGTCGGCCGGCCACGAGGTGATTCCACGTGATCGTTCATCTGATCGACGGAACGTACGAGCTGTTCCGCCATTTCTACGGTCTCAGACGGTTCAACCAAGGCAAAGACCGGCCCTTTGGCGCCGTCAGTGGAGTGCTGCATACGGTGCTGCAGATGATTGAGGAAGGGGCGGCTCATCTCGGGGTCGCTACCGATCACATCATCGAATCCTTTCGCAATCGGCTCTGGAGCGGCTACAAGAGGGGTGACGGCGTGGACCCGGCACTCCTGGCCCAGTTTCACCCCTTGGAAGACGCGCTCGCCGCCATGGGTGTCGTCGTGTGGCCAATGATCGAGCTGGAAGCGGACGATGCCTTGGCGTCGGCCGCACGAATCGCCTCGGAGGATGAGCGCGTACGCAAGGTGTGCATCTGGACACCCGACAAGGACCTTGCGCAATGCGTTCGCGGCGATCGTGTAGTACAGATCGATCGCAAGGCGAAGGTCATTCGCAATTCGGAGGCCATTCGCGGAAAATTCGGTGTCGAGCCGGGGTTCATCCCGGACTTTCTCGCCCTCGTCGGTGACGCTGCGGATGGCTATCCGGGGATGAGCGGGATCGGCAGGGCAACCGCGGCCCGTCTCATCAGCCGTTTCGGTGCAATTGAAGACTTCCCGCCGGCCGAACTGGGTGAACGCCGGGAGCTGGCGCTGCTGTTCAAGCAGCTCGCAACACTCAGAACGGACGCGCAACTGTTCGCCGACGTTGACGAGTTGAGATGGCGCGGGCCTTCCGCCGGATTCGCCGAATGCGCGGCACAGCTCGGAGATGCGCGATTGCTTGCTCGCTCCCGAAACGCGGCAACCGTGTCAGCCGCGAATCCCGGGGAGGGCATGGGGCGCTTGCCGGGCGGAAAATGAACGCGCCCTTGCCCACCGGCAGAAGCCATGATCAAGACATGTTTAGCCGGCGCCGGTATCCCGACTGTCAGCGTATTGCGGATGGGAGTCAGAATCCGGGAGGCGACTCGTCAACAACGCTCAGGCTGCGCTCCAGGGCAAGGCCAACACGGGCGATCGTACCCTCATCGAACAGGCGTCCGATCAGCGTAATACCGTGCGGTACGCGCCGTGGCGGATCGAAGCTCGGCAGCGGCCGTCCAGGATCCGGTGCCCAATCGCTGCGCGCTTTGGCAACGTGTATGAAACCCGCGCGCAGAGTCAACGAAGGCAGTCCGGTAAAATTGCCTATGGTCAGCATCTCGTCCCGCAGTGATGGCACGAGCAGCAGATCCACTTGCGAAAGGAGCTCTTGCATCTGTTGGGCGACGGCGCGGCGCAAGCGATCAGCCTGTACGAAATCGACCGCCGAGATGAAGCGCGACTGCCGAAATGTGTTCGGCCATGCGTCGTCCGTCTGCATTTTGAGGCTATCGATCCTGCGCTCGAGCGTCAGCTCCTCAAAGGCAGCCGCGGCCTCCGCGAACAGGATGGTGTTCAACGAACCGTACGGCCAGTCAGGAATCGCAACCCTGACCGGTTGCAGCCCCAACTTCTCAAGGCGCTGCAATGCACCGCGATCGACCTCCGTCGCGGGTGCTTCGTTCATCCATCCCGGGAAGTAGCCGACGCGGAGCCCCCTGATATCGGCGGTCGCATCAAAATCGACATGGCTGGGCACGCTTGCAAGGTCGCCGGCGTCCGGTCCGGCAATCGCTTTCAGCACGAGCATGGCATCCTCGACGCTGCGCGTCATCGGCCCAAGCTTGTCAAGCGACCAGCACAATGTCATCGCGCCGCTGCGCGGCACACGGCCGAACGTAGGACGTAAACCGGTCACGCCGCAGCGCATGCTCGGACCAACAATGCTGCCCTCGGTCTCGCTGCCAATCGCGAACGCCACCAGCCCTGCCGCCGTCGCCGCGCCAGGACCTGCACTCGACCCCGAAGAGCCCTCCTCGAGCAGCCAGGGATTCATCGTCTGGCCGCCGAACCAGACATCGTTCAGCGCCAGAGCTCCCAGGCTGAGCTTGGCGATGAGCACCGCGCCGGCCTCGTGCAGGCGTCGCACAACTGCGGCGTCCTCGGTCGGCACGCGGTTCTGGTAAGGCTCGGCGCCGTAGGTCGTGCGAATACCGGCAGTGTCGAGGAGATCCTTGCCACCCCAGGGAACGCCGTGAAGCGCGCCCCGATAATTTCCTGCAGCAATTTCCTTGTCGGCTTGCCTCGCCTGCTCGAGCGCAAGATCGCGCGTCACCGTGATGACGCACCTGAGCTTGCGGTCGAACCGAGCAATCCGGTCGAGGTAGATGTGAGTTAGTCGTTCAGAGCTCAGTTTCCGCGCTTGTATCCAGTGAGACAGCTTCCACAACGGAGCAAACGCGATGGCGGCGTCGGCGGCTGGAAGTGCGCCTGGATCGCGCCCGCTGGCCGCGAATCGGTCTTGCTGGGGAACGGGCGTGTGCCCAGGCAGAATGGGATTCCACTGTGAGTACGGCGGTAGTGCCGCATCCAGCGTGACATGGCGCGGTCCGGTGCGCCGCTCGTAAAGGGCTGCCATGCTGTTGCGCCAGTTCCGCGCGGCTTGCGCGCGCTCGGGCGGGGTAAGCTCAACCTGTACGAGCTTTTCGGCCTGCGCAAAGGTTGCAGGACTGACCTCCGGTCCCACGGGAGGAGCGGTGCCGAATGCAGGCGGTGAACCCGGCGTGGCTTCGCCTGGTCGGGACGTGCCAGAGACCGTTGCAGGCTGCTGTTCGCCTGCCACGACACTGGGTCCAAGCAATGCGGCGCAGGAAACCTGCAAAAATTCGCGACGTGACCTCGACATGGCAGACTCCTTACTTTTTGAGCAAGACTGCCCTCAGCGGGCGTCATTCTGCAGGAGGAACTTCTGCACTCGTTTGCCTGTATCGACTTCTCCCGTGTAGAAGTTCCCCTTTGAATCGACTGTGGTCTGATGCACCCAATGAAACTGACCGGCGTTGCGGCCGTTGTGCCCGAAACTCGAAACAACGCCGCCGTCGGCGCGATTGAGAACCCAAACCACATTGTCCTCACCATCCGCAACCAGCAGATAACGCTGCGCACGGTCGCTCGAGAACTCGACCGTCCAGACCGATCCGTTGCCCAAAGTCGCAGGATGAACAAAGAACTCCTGTACGAAGTGTCCCTGCTTGGTGAACACCTGGATGCGGTCATTGCGCCGGTCGCAGACATAGACGAGACCGTCCGCCGACAACCGTGCGCAGTGCACCGGGGTGCGGAATTGCCGATCTGGGGGGGCACCCGGCACATAGCCGACCGCTGCCGGCGAGGTAGCGTCGGCGAGCTTCGCTTGCGCAGAAGAGCGACTCACCGCACTCAACGATGCGCCGTAGGCGCCCCAGCCGCGCTTGAATTTGCCGGAATCCGAATCAAAGACCACTACCCGGTTATTCAGGTAGCCATCCGCAATATAGACTTCGTGCGCGGCGTCATCCACCTGAATGCCGGCGGGTTGACCCAGGACGCTGGTATCCCGGTTATCTGCCGGTGCATTGCTCGGGTGGCCGATCTCCAACAGAAGATGACCGTCGGATGAGAACTTGAGCACCTGCCGGTCGCCGCTGCCGGCGCCGCCGATCCACACGTGATCCTGCCCATCGACCCAGATGGCGTGCTCCGATTTCGGCCAGTCCGGCACGTATCCAGGACCACCCCACGCGTTAAGCACGTGCCCGTCCGCGGCAAATTCGAGCACCGCGGGCGTTTGCACACAGCAGGTCGAGCGCGGCGGGCTCTGAGCGGCGCCAAGCTCGTCGGCCGTCGAGCTTCGCGGCCGCTGCAGCACCCAGATATGATCGTGACTGTCTACAGCGAGGCCGGCCACCTGACCCATGATCCAATTGTTAGGCAATTGCTCCGGCCAGAAAGGATCGACGGCGTAGTGCGGCGGGGCGCTGGAATCGGCATTCGCCGCGCAGGCTGTCCCGGCGCTGAGTGCAAGAGCGGGACCGAGAACGAAAGCAAACCCGATCCGGCACCCCATTTGTCGCTCCATAGGTAAACTGGACGAACTGCTGCGCGCGCGTGGGGCCCACATGCCACCAGAAACGATTTCCATTGCAAGCGGAGGAACCGGCCGCCGAACCATTGTACTTCTGCATGGCCTCGGTGGCACAGGGGCCGTGTGGATTGGAGTAACGGGCGTGCTCGCACACGTTCAAGCGCCCGAAGCGATTGTCGAGCTGCTCGAGCGTCTTTGGAACCATGTCTGACCACAGCACGGCGAATGTCGGCGACGCACGCGAACGCGCCGTGGCATTCGACCCCAGTCGGTTGGACACGGACTTCTACGAGGATCCGTACCCCCTCTACGCTGCACTGCGCACGTTCGATCCGGTGCATCGATGTCCGGACGGCAGCTATTTCCTCAGTCGTTACGGTGACATCGATGAGATCTACCGTGACCGCAAGAGCTTCAGCTCCGACAAGAAGGACGCCTTCGCTCCGAAATTCACAATCGGCTCCCCGCTGTACGAGCACCACACGACGAGCCTGGTATTCAGCGATCCGCCCTACCACACCCGCGTACGCCGGCAGATCACTGGAGCGCTTACCCCCCACGTGCTCAAGGCGATGGAACCCGACATCGTTGCTCTGGTCGACCGGCTGCTCGATCTCATGGAAGAGCGAGGCCGCTTCGACCTCATCGAGGATTTCGCTGCTGCGATTCCCGTGGAGGTCATCGGCAATCTGCTGCGGATACCCCGGCAGGAGCGCGGGCCGCTACGTGGCTGGTCGTTGGCGATCCTTGGAGCGCTGGAGCCCGTCTTGACCGGCGAACAGCGTGCCGCCGGCAATCGCGCCGTCGCGGAATTTCGCGACTACCTGCATCGCCTGGTCGCGGAACGGCGCCGCCACCCGGGCGGCGATGACGATCTGCTGACGCGCCTGTTGCGCGACGAGCAATTGACAGATCCGGAACTGCTGCACAACTGCATATTCCTGCTGAACGCCGGACACGAGACGACCACGAATCTCATCGGTAACGGCCTGTATCTGCTGCTGACCCACCGCGACTCCCGCAGACGTCTGGGCGAGGATCCCCGGCTGATCGACTCAACGATCGAGGAATGTCTGCGGTTCGAGAGTCCCAATCAACTGGGCAACAGACTGGTGATCGAGCCGGTGACGATCGGCGGCGTCGTGCTCGAGCCAGGCTCGTATCTGACGCTATGCATCGGTGCGGCCAATCGCGACCCAGGGGAGTTCGCCGCTGCGGACCAATTCGACATTGCCCGCAAGCCGAATCGTCATCTGGCCTTCGCTGCGGGCTCGCACGCGTGCGCAGGCATGTCGGTTGCGCGCCTCGAGGCCCAGATCGCCATTCTGAGAACCGTGCAACGATTCCCCGAGCTGATGCTGACGGGCCTGCCGATGCGCCCACGCCGAGCACGGTTTCGAGGCATCAGCTCTCTTCCGGCAGCGCTCGGCTAGAGATGTATCTGGCTTGCGCACGTCACTTCGAGCGGCAACTCTTCACAGGAGCAACCCGTGAGCAAACCAGAGCAAATGAGTGGCCGCATGCTTGCCGGAGCCTGTCTGTGCGGCGCCGTCCGCTACGCCGTGGCGGACGAATTCATCTACGCCGCGAACTGCCACTGCTCGAATTGCCGGCGCGCCACCGGTTCGGCCTTCAAGCCGTTCGCTGGCATAGAGCGCCACAAGCTGGCGGTCACCGTGGGTGACAACAGGCTGATGATTTCTGGCGACGCAAATGCCCACGACGCGCACTGCAACGTGTGCGGCTCGCTTCTGTATTCGCTGGTGCGCGACGGCGCCTTTGTTCATGTTGCCATGGGAACACTCATCGACGATCCGGGCATCCGTCCGACCAGGCATATTTTCGTCGGCTCCAAGGCACCGTGGTTCACGATCACCGACGATCTCCCGCAATACGCAGAACATGTGATGGCCACGGGCGGCTAGGTACTGCCAGCGGATTTTGTACCCCAGACCTGCGAGGGCTATGCAGCGGGTCGGTGTACTGCTACCCCGACAGCGACGAGGGCCACGCCCAGCAATTCGATGGCCGACGGTACTTGATGTAACACGAGCACCCCCATCACGACGGCAGTCGCTGGAAGAATTGCGACGAACAGAGCATAGGTTGCGCGTGGCAGTCGAGCCATCGCGAGCTGGTCGAATACGTAGGGGATGACCGAGGAACTGACGCCCACGCCGATTCCTGCGAGCAGCGCAACTGGATCCAGCAACGCGGGGATGGCTCCAACGAAACCGATCGGCGTTACGACAATGGCGGCGACGAGCATGGCGGCCGCAAGGCGGTCGATGGCGCTGACCCTGATGTCAGCATTGGCAATGCTATGCGCCAGCACGATGTACAGTACGAAGAGAGCCGCATTCAGGAAGGCCCACACGAATGCGACGGGGTCGCCAGCGATTCGAACGTCGATGAGCAGGTAGACGCCCGTGACGGCTGCGATCAGGGCCGAGAAATTACGAGCGTTACGGCTGCCCGCGAGGGCGAGCAGAATGGGGCCCACAAATTCGATCGCGGCCACGGTGCCGAGCGGCAAGCGATCGATAGCCACATAGAAGCTGTAGTTCATGAGCGCGAAGACTGCGCCCAGCGCACCAATGGTCCATTTCGTACTGGAGGTGCTGCCGATCAGGGAACGCCACGGGCGGCGCCAGACCGCGAAGACCAGCGCAGCGGAGGCGATGCGCAACCACGCCACGCCTGGGACGGAAACGTGGGCGAACAGCAGCACGGCGAACGAGGGGCCGAGGTAATGGAAGATTGCGCTGCCGAGGAAAAACACCTGCGGTGGGATGCGCTGCGCAAGTCCTGCCCGCGCCAGGCGTGTATTACCATCTAACGATTCCATGTTGGTGAGAACAGTAGACAGATTCTGCTCACCGGTCAAGTGACTTTTGATGGTATGATGTGGCCCATGGATCCGCTCGCGCTCAACCCGGGACACTACGCTGGCACCTACAAGCTGATTGGCGGCCGGCCATCCCTCGACCTCGTCAACACCATCAGCTGGCCCGGCTCCGAGGGCGCGCACGACTGGCTCGATTCCGTCGGTAATCTGGAGCGGTGGCTGCGCGCGAGCGGGCTGCCCGTTATCCCCCGCAAGAGCGCAGCTCTAGGCACAGTCCTTGAGCTGCGGGCAGCTTTGACCTCGGTCTTGCGCCCTCTGGCGCATCGCGAGCACCCCACACGCAAGGCAATCGATGACCTGAATCAACGTATCGCGCAAGCCAGCTCGAGACGCATCATCGATCCGGTTACGCTGACGTGGACATGGGCACCGGTTGCACAGACGGCGGAGGCAGTCGCGCCAATCGTACTGGATGCGGCGGAGTTGATCGCTGCGGGCGATCGGGACCGGCTTCGCCATTGTCCCGCGTGCGACTGGCTTTTCGAGGACCAGACCCGCAACGGGCAGCGGCGCTGGTGTGACATGGCCGACTGCGGCAGTCGTGACAAGGCGCGCCGCTACTACCACCGAACCCGCAAGGAGATTGGAACCTGAAACGCAGCGCGGCCGAACCTGCTGCCCGATTCGGCGGCCTATTCCGCCGCGGCGGCCAGCCGGCCGGCGCCGTCCAGCGCTTTGAATCGACCCGTTGCCGACAGACCTTCCCGGGCGGAATGGGCGGTCCAATGAGCATTGCGCGTGGCGACGAACGCGCTCTTCGAGAGCTCTGCCAGGGAATCGGCCTTTGCGAACAGGAAGCCTTGGCCCGCGACGCAACCCAGCGCAAGCAGCGCGCCCACCTGGGGCTCCAGCTCGATTCCCTCCGCAACCGTATCGAGCCCCAGCGTTTCGCCGAGTGTGATGACGGCGCGGGCCAGCTCAGGCCCGTTATCCGAATTCGTCAGACGGCTGACGAAGGATCGATCGATTTTCAGAATATCGATCGGGAAGCGATGCAGGTACGACAACGACGAGTAACCGGTCCCGAAATCGTCGATCGCGAGTCGGACACCGAGCTGTTTCAAGCGGCGCAGCACAGCGAGGTTCGCATCGGTGTTGTACACGATGGTGCTTTCGGTCAGCTCGAGCACGAGGTTCCCCGGTTCGAGACGGGACTCCTTCAGTGCTTGCTCGACGTCCTGCACCAGGTCGCCGTGCTGCAGGTGGCGACCCGAGATATTGACAGCTACGCGTAGCCCATCGCCGCCGGCCACGGAACCGCGCCACGCATACAGATCCCGGCACGCCTGGGTCAGGATCCAGCGGCTGAGCTTGACGATCTGGCCGCATTCCTCGGCCACGTGAATGAACCGCCCCGGCATGAGTACGCCGGCCTCCGGATGCCGCCAGCGTACCAGCGCCTCCACGCCCAGAAGGCTGCGCGTCCCCAGGTCGATGATCGGCTGATACTCGAGGAAGAACTCCTGGTTCTCGAGCGCGCGGCTCATGTCCGCCTCGAGGCGCAATCGTTCGTTCAGCACCTCCTGCATCTGCGGCTGAAACATCACATACCGGTTCTTGCCCGCGGCTTTGGCGTGATACATCGCGATGTCGGCATTACTCAGCAGCGTCTCCGCACCCGCGGCGGGCGTCGACAACGCGACACCGATGCTGGCCGCGACGCGGACTTCCGTTTCGCCGAGCCCGAAGGGCAGGTCGAGGGAGTCGATCATCGAGCGGGCCATGTCCTCGACTTCCGCGAACGTTGCAATCCCCTCGAGCAGAACTCCAAACTCATCGCCGCCGAGCCGCGCCACCGTGTCCGAGCACCGGGTGGTACTCACCAGCCGCCGCGCGACTGCCTGCAACAGCCGATCGCCGACGTCATGTCCCAGCGAGTCGTTGATGTTCTTGAAATCGTCGAGGTCGAGAAACATGACGGCGACGCAGGTATGGCCTCGCTGGATGAGGGTCAGGGCGTGCTGAACGCGGTCCCGGAACAGGTTGCGGTTGGCCAGCAGTGTCAGCGGATCGTGAAACGCAAGTTGCCGCAACTGCTCTTCCAGCGCCTTGCGCTCGCTGATATCGCGAAAGTTGAGCGCGAGCCCCTGGACCGCCGAGTCGCCTGTCAAGTTGCTGCCGACGATCTCGAGTACGTAGTGATTGGGCCCACGCTCGATGCGCAGCTCGACCGGGCCCACGGTTCCGCTCGGCGTCGCGGCCACTTCGGCAAGGAAAGCGCGCAGCCTTTCGCCGTCTTCGCCAGCCCATAGGTCCAGAAGGTTCTTCCCACCGAGGTCTTGCGGACTCAGGCCTAACGTCCGCTCGGATGCCGGCGATGCGAAGCGCAAGGCGCCGTCGGCGGCGACGATCATGATGACGTCTGATGCGTTCGCGATGAGGGAGGCATACCGATCCTCCACCGTGCGCGCGGCGCGGCGTTCGCGAGTTAGCGCATCTTCTCGCAGGACCAATGCTTGACGCAGCATCAGCAGCAGGGTCAGTGCGAACACCACGATGGTCATCACTGTTGCCGGGGCACCGATATCCCCGCGCGTGAAGTATACGAGTACCAGAAACGCCGTGAGCATCGCCGCGTAAGGCAGAGTTTGTGCCATGCCATTCGACCTGTTCGGAGGCACAAGAGCCGCCGTCGCAGACGCCCGCATCTGCTCGCGGCCGGCGGCCGCGAGAGGTGCGTAGCAGGCGAGATACATGACATCCTGGAGGCCGCCCGGGAGATAGTAACCGCCGACTTTGGCGAGCGACCAGATGATGTCCCCGAGGAACATCGTCGCGAACCCCGCCAGGAGCAGCAGTGGAACGCGCCGACCGCCGGCATTGCCGGAGCCGGACAACAGCAGAACGCCCAACGTCAGCAGTAAAACGCAATTGAGCGCCACGTAGGTCTGGCTCAATACCTGTTTGAGGAAGTCGACTTCGGCGACCGATGTGGCGGGGCGGATCACCAGGAACCAGAAGAACGCGCCAAAGCCCACCACGAAAATGGTCGCATCGAGTGAAAGCTGTACCCATGGAACGCGCACCGCGGCTGCGCGGATCAGAAAGAATGCCGCGGCAAATACCGCCGGATAGAAGGCGGCGAAGAAGATGTCCGCCACTCCCGGGAACGGATCGAGGCCGTGCAGCCAGGAGTTCATGTCTATCACGCTGCCGATCAAGTAGAAGGCGAGTGAAACGGACAGGCAGCTCCACGCCATCCGCTGCGCGCCTCGAGGTGCGCGGCGTGCGGCCGCCACGGACACGGCCACCGCGGCGAGATTGGCAGGTCCGTCGGACAACAGGCCGACGTAGTGTGTGATCTGCTCTCCGCCCAGCCCGGTCAGCATCCAGACTGATCCGGCGACGACATAGATGAGGAGTCCGATCAGCAGCTTCCCGACCCAGCCGGGGGCGGCTTCAGATCTCATCGATTGTGCAGCGCTTACTTTTGTGTCCGCGTGGGACATCTTGACGCAATTCCATCATCCGGCCGGGACGCACGGGTACATCATACGTCGGCCGCCAGGGTCCGGATTTGAGCCTAGACGGGCAAGTTCACAATCCAATGTGCTCCCGCGTGACGCAGTTCTCATACGCAGCGCTCGAACGGTCCCCCCTTTGAACAGAGCGCGGCCCCGGCGGCAATATTTGCGCGATTCGTCCGGTCTGTTCAGCGAGCGCCTGGCGATATTGCAATAGGCTCAGGACCGACCCGCCATGAGAGTGAAAGACGTTATATCTGCTTTGCGTCCCTATCTCGTTTTCCCGGACGCTACCGGACTGGCCGCGACCTTCTGCTCCCTCCTGATCTTCGCAACGTGCCCGTCGATGCTGCAGGCACAGGCAGAGCGTACCACCACAGCGCAGCTCGAAGCTGCCATCACCGCGCGACCCGAAACGCCGGCGGCTGGCGCGAGAGACGCCGATGTGACAATCGTTGAATTTCTCGACTACAACTGCCCGTTTTGCAAAAAGACCGCCCCGGAGTTGCAGAAGCTGCTTCGTACTGACCCAAAGGTCCGAATCCTCTACAAGGAGTGGCCTATCTTTGGGAACGTGTCGGACTATGCCGCTCGGTCGGCCCTCGCTGCGAACTGGCAGGGAAAATTCCTGGCCGCACACGACGCCCTGATCGGGGCGCCGTACGACCTGGACCAGACGTCCCAGGTCGACTCCTTGTTGAAGCACGCGGGCATCGATCTCAAACGACTCGCTGACGATCGCAAGCTGCACTCCGCGCAGATCGACGCCACACTCATCCGCAACGCAGCGCAAGCCCAGAGCCTGGGCTTCCGGGGCACACCGGGCTTTCTGATTGGGCGCCAGGCCGTACCACGTGCCCTGACGTTGCAGCAACTACAGCAACTCACCGCCAATGCACGGGCGGCGCCTTGAGCCAGCCGCTGTCGGCCAGAATCTGCCTGGCATCCTGCTGGGTGCGTCCGAGCCGAGGGCGCTGCCTGGGACCGGATCACTCCCTGACGCGCGAGGTTGCAGCAATGCTCTGAGGCCACATGCGATTGAAGACGCTATCTCGCGCGAAAACGTGACGCAAGGCCGCAAGGACGTGCACAACGATCAATGCCACGAAGACATAGGAGGTGACTATGTGGGTGGTGTTGAACACCGCGTAGATCGTCTTGTCTTCGATACCCCAGGGCGGCAGCTTGATGGCATTGAAGAAATGAACGCCGTACTTGCTGAAGTTCGAGGCGGTATAGCCGGACAGCGGCATCAGGATCATGCAGGCATACAGCAAAACGTGACTCCACCTCGCCGTGATGCGTTCCCATGCCGGCATGCTCGAGGGTGGTGGCGGCGGGCGGTGAGTCAGGCGCCAGTACAGCCGCAATAGAATGAGTGTCCCGATGATCAGGCCGGTGGATTTATGCAGGTTTACGTAGATCGCCCGCTCGGGAGTGCCTCGCGGCACGCTACCGAGAAACCAGCCGAACCCGATCTGCGCGAACAGGGCCGCGACCAGCAGCCAGTGAAGGAAGATAGCCGTCGGCGTATAGCGCGCTCGGGTCTGCATACTACGAGCTTATATCGCAATCATCGTGTACGCATGCCCTTTCTGCCGCGAGCCGAGCCATGGCAGCCGTCACGTTCGCTAACTCGCGCGCTGCAGTCAGGCGAGCCGGCGTTCCGGGCCATGGTGGACGGCGAGCCCGCAGAGCCTGGCGCGAACGGCCAGACCACTCGCTGGCGTGAGGTTCGAGGCGATGAATCGGGACAAATGCGCAGCCCCAATGCTTGCGCCGCGAAGACTGCGTCCATGAGTCGATACGTGAACCGCGCAGGCACCAAAGTCCGCATACTGTGACGCGAGCAGGGCGATTTCGTCTCGGCGGCAGCGTGCATCGCCTGTTGCACGGATCACGCCGGGATAGGCAGCGGGATAGCACGCTGCACCCCGCGCTGGGGTCGAGGCAACTACGAGAATCCCGGCCGCCACCGCTGCTGCAATCGCTCGACCAAGGACTGGCCGGTCGTGACGCAACCCGAGGCTTAGATGGATCAAATCCGCATTCCGTGAGAGTGCCCAGCGGATGCCCGCGGCGACCGCTGCCGGCGTGCAGCAACCCTTCGAGCTTGTCACCTGTGCCGCAACCAGCTCGATCGCCCGGTCGGCGCTGCTGAGGATGGCGGCTATTTGCGTTCCATGGCCGGTCGGATCGCCGGTCGGCTCGAGCTCAATGACCTCCCCATCACGATCCACAAATCGGCGGGCCTCTCGAGGTTGCATAGCGCCGGCAGCGGCAGCATCAATGCCACTGTCTATCACTGCCACCCGCCACGCACGGTCATGCACCGATCAGACCTCGATCGGTGCGGCGCAGGCGCCCGTGACGCAACTCGAGAACCTGCCCTGCCCCTGGCACCAGCCGCGGAGCGTGGGTGATCACCAGACGCGTACGATGTACGAAATGATCATCGATCAACGCATGCATCGAGCAGGCCGCAGCGGCATCCAGGTTACTCGTTGCCTCATCCAGAACCACGATGAGGGGATCCCCCAGTAGAGTTCTCGCAACCGCGATCCGTTGCCGCTGGCCGGTTGACAGACCGATGCCTCCGGATCCGAGTTCCGTGTCATAGCCCTGGGGGAGCGTTGCCACGAAGGCATCCACACCAGCGCGCTGCGAGACGTCGAGAACCGCAGCGCGCGACGCATCGAAGTTCCCATAGCGCAAGTTGTAGAGAATGCTCGCGCGAAACACCGTCGGCGCGGATTCCAATACCACGATGCGCCGCCGTAGAGACCCGATTTCGTAGTCGCGCAGATTCCGGCCATCGAGCATGATCTGGCCGGCATCCGGTTCGGCAAATCGGCGCAGCAGATCGACCAGCGTCGACTTGCCGACTCCCGACTCCCCATGAATGACGATCTTTGATCCTGGTGTGATCTCGAAGCTCAGCCCGTCGATCAGCGCAGATGTAGTCGCGGCGCGGCTGAAGCTCACACGCTCGAATCGCAGATGGCCTTTTGCCTGATGGTCGAGCGATCGCTGGGGCGACGAGGACTGCGGCGCGGGGGCTGCATCGAGAAGCTCTCGCACGCGTTGAAGGCTCACGGTCGCTCGTTGATACGCGCTATACAGGTTCATCAGCGATACCGCAGAGCCGGTGCTGCGGGTCAGATAGGCGGTAAACGCAACCAGCGTGCCGACCGTGAGTGAGCCATGCAGGACCTGGTAGCCGCCTGCGATGAACACGGCCGCAGTCGTCGTGTGCCCAAGGAGGCCCGACGCTCCGCCTACCCAATAACCCACGAGCTGCTGGGATACCAGCCGCTTGAGGAAGCCCCGATTGAGCTCTGCCAGCCGGCGTCCCTCCCACTGCTCCGCGGCTGCCGCCTGCACAGCCTTGACCGCGCCGAGGGTCTCGACGAGAAAGTGGGTAATTCTGCCGGCCTGCTCGCGAACGGATCGCGTCGTCTCCGTCACGAAGCGGCGCGCCTTGTAGCGCAACAGAAGCTGGAAAGGCAGAACGCATACCGCGACCAGCGTCAACTGCAAGCTCAGCGCCGCCATGATCGCGCCCGTGGCGATCAGCAGAAACACGCCGTTGATGAACGCCAGCAGTGTGTCGGTGCTGAAACGCTGAATCTCCGCCACATCCCCGTCCAGCCGCGTGACGAGATCGCCAACCGGGCGCTCCCGGAAGAACTCGGGAGACAGTCTCAGCAGATGCGCATACACCGCCTCGCGCATCGAGAAAAGAATACGGCCGGACATGCGCACGTATTGCCAGCGGTTGACCGCGCCCAGCAGGAAACCGGACGCGGCCAGCGCAACAACGGCGCCACAGAGCCACACCAGAAACGTAAAGCGCCTTGCTATCAAGCCCTGGTCGATGATGAGCTTGGACAGGTAAGGTTGGGCTGTCGACAGTACGCAGATGAGCATCGCAAGTCCGATGACGGCGAACAGAGGGGCGAGCTGTGGCCGCACATATGGCCACAGCCAGCGGAAACTCGCTCGCGGCGATGCTCTAGCGGCGGATGACACGCAAGGTCGCCAACGTCTGATCGGTGCACCCTGGAAGGCGCATGTTGCCCTTCTTCTCCAACGTCAAGGCGTCGTAGCTGGACACATCACACATGGCTCCTCCCAGATACACTGTGCTGCCGTCCGATGAGATATTCACGGAGTAGAATGTGTGGGCCAGGTCGATACGCTTCGCCAGGACATGATTCTTCGTGTCGATCTTGGTGAGCTGCGTGTAGACGCCAAATGCCTCCGGCCGCACGGGACTCATGACGGTCGAGAAGATCAGTGCCGCCGTATCTTCGAAGTCATTGTAGGCGAGGCGTCCCGTATTGAGGTCCAAGGTCATGAGTCCCGTCTTTGCCACACCCTCCCCGGGACCTGCAGGAGCGGTGACCGTGGAGTAGACGGGGCTCGAGAAGATCCCGGCAGGCTCGGTCACGGGCCAGAACGCCAGCATGTCCGGAATCGAGTGGTTCGGAAGCTGCCAGCTGCGGATCCCCCGCTGTCCCATGAGCCGGCCGCTGCTGCGGTCGAACTCGTACAGCTCGAACCCGAACGCATAAAAGCTGCGGCCATCTTTTTTTGCGAGCACCATGTGGACCCGGCGCGGCGCGGGAAACTGGCGCAGCGGTTTCGCGGCAAGGCCTGCGGCCGTGCTGAATACTGCGAAGCGCGGCTCTTCCACCTGGTATTCGTCAGGCTCCAGGCGGGTGGGCAGCTCGTGGACAATCAACTCCCGGCCGTCGGGAGTGACGTCAAACGCAAACATCGTCTTGACCCGCTCGCGCGCCGAGGACAGGTCCGCCCGGAACACGACCTGACCCGTGAACAGATCGATTCCGACGATACTCTCCAGCTTGTTGACGAGAACGTAGGCGATCCTTCCATCGGGCGAGGGCACGATCAGGCCGACGATGCCATTCGCCTCCGGGATGTGGAACTGCGCCTGCACGCTCTGCGTAGCGGGGTCGATCACGAAGAGCCGGTCGGGTTTGGCGCCCGTTACCAGGTAATCATGGGGGGCGCGATGGGGCGCGACCTTTTGGCAGCTCGCGAGCGCAAGCAGCAACGCGACGCCGGCCAGTGTTCGATTCACGTGAATCTCCTGCGCACGGCGTCTACTTCTTGGGAAACACCGCGTCCAGCTGGCGCCAGTCCCCTTGGGCGGACGGCGCATCGGCATCCCAGGAGGGGTACGTACTCATGGTGTCAGGAACCTGTGCCGGCCACCAGCACGGATCGGAACACCCGTACAGGTCTGCCTCCATCGGCTGACACAATGAGGCGACTCCGCCAAAGGGATCGACCTCCCAGCCTGGATCGAACGTCGTGGCGCACCCGGCGACCGTCTCCATGGAGACGACTTCCTCGACCTGCCCGGCGGCGGCGGCCGCGAGCAGCAGCTGCGCCTTGTGATTTCTGGGTGTGAATCCACTCATTGCATTGCCCTTCGCGGTTCGATGTGGGTCTTGAGGAAAGCCGGGTTGCGAGTCGTGATCTCGGTGTAGACACGAATGCCGAAATCGACCCAGCGCCGCAGCAGATCGCAATAGTGATAAGTCCGATGGTGAGGGTCGCCGTAGCGCACCCACGACTCGTGATAGCAGCCGCCGGCACACAGGTTGCGGATCCGGCACGTTGAGCAATCGGTGCCGGCTCGATCGGATGCACGACCCAGGAAATCCCCGAGACGCTGAGTATCGATCCCGGTCTCGACACTCCCGAACGTCGGCAGCGCGGACCCCGTGAAGCGATGACACAGATTGAGATCGCCCTTCCTGTCCACCGCAAGCAATCCCACGCCGGCGCCGCACGGCAGCGACTTGCGCCGTCCCTCGTGTAGGTCGGTCATCAACTGATGCAGATTCGAGAAGCCGGTATTTCGGCCGACCAGCGCCGCAGCGAGATATTTTTCACCGAGGCGCTCAAACGCCGCGTGCACGTCAACCAGTTCCCTGGCGGACAAAGCGTGGCCCGCATCAGCCGCGGCCGTCACGGGCGCATAGCCCACCTCGTGAAATCCGAGCTCATCGCGCAGGTGCTCATGGATGCCCTCGACCTCCGTCGTGCCGCGCGTGAGCGTGACCCGCGCACCGACGGGCTTGGACCGATAACGGCCGAGGAGCATGCGCACCTTGCGGGCAACGACCTCGTATGTTCCGCGGCCGCCGACCGTGCGCCGGTTCCGATCGTGGACGGCCTGCGGTCCATCGATGCTCACCGAAATCCCGAATCGATTCGCATCGAAGTAATCGACCAGGTCCGCGGTCAGCAGGGTCGCATTCGTCGTGAGCGAGAAATCGACAAGCTTGCCCGAGTCGCCCGCCCGTCGCTGCGCATACTCCACGACCTGGCGGATCAGCGCCACGTTGGTGAGAGGCTCGCCGCCGAAGAACACGACCCCCACTCTGCTCCTCTGCTGCGCCTGCCTCAGCAGCAGATCAACGCTGCGCGCCGCCGTCTCGAAGCTCATGCGCTCGCCTCGGGCCGGCACGGCGAGATCCTCCTTGTAGCAATACGTACACCCCAGATTGCACCCCGTGTTGACGTTGAGCACGATCGTGCTCAACGGGTAGGCCTCGACATCTACTCGTCCGGGATTGACCGCTCGGCCCGACTCCTCGGCCTGCAGAACTTCGAGCTGCGTGAGCTTGCGGATGAATTCCGTGATCTGCGCCCGCTCGAAGCGTCCCGCCAGCCTGTCTGTGACTTGCGCGAGGTCGAAGCTTGTGGAGCTCTGCGCGAGGTCGAGCACGGCCGCGCCGAGCTCATCCAGCTCAAAGAGGGCCGTGGTAGGCACGTGGAGCAGCATTGCCCGTCCATCGAAACGCACGCAATGCCCGTTAGCCTGGTTGAATATCATGCGATGCTCCGGCCCGGATGAGGTCCCTGAATGATCAGTAGATCGGCGGCGTGTTCCAGCGTTGCACGGTCACGACGAGATGAGACTTTCCCTGCACGTTGTTCTTTCCGTCCTGAACGCTGGCGACCACGAACAGGTTGCCCACGTTGTTGCCCGAAAACTGCCGCAGGGGGTTCGTTCCAGCGCCAGCCGGGTCGAAACGGCCTGTCGGAGCGATGTGTCCTGCGAATTGTATGTCTCGAGCCCGCGTGGCGCTCGCGTCGTAGGGAAGCACTGTCCACGTTGCAGGCAGCGTGCCTAGCCGTACCTCGGTCTTCTTGTCCGCTGTCTGCGCGGGAAAGTCGAGATACCCGATGGCCTCGAATTGCGCACTGACCGGCGCGAGCTTGCCGCCACCGAGGCGCGCGATCCCATAGGCGGGTTCAACCTGCACGCGATCGACGCGATCGTAAATCACCACTGCATCCGCCAGCGTTGTCCCTCCCACTGAAACTGACCGATAGCCGTCGGATGCGCCCGGGAGCACCGCGACTTCGAGAGTGATGGTGCTGTCGTCGCGCGCCAGCACCCTGGCGCGAGTGCCGGCACCAAAGCTGACCGTGCCTGTCAACCGCCGACCCACTACGGTCACACGCTGTGTCGCTCCGGATTTCAACGCTCGCGGGAGGACGGCAAGGACTCCGGGGGGGCCCGTTGCCCGTACGGCGATCCAGTCGCCCCCGATTTCATTGTGGTCCTGCAAAAACCAACGGCCCTCGAGCAGCAGACCGTCCTCGGAGAGCGCAAAGACCTCGAATACAGACTCCTCGCCCAAAGTAGCCGTGCCACGCCATTCGTATCCTGTGTACACGATCGCTTTCGACGAGCCGCTGAGCGGTGTGCCTTCGCGATACGTCAACTGATACGCCGCGGTGTACTCGTCCAGTCCGCGTTTCCTGATCGTGGCGGCACCGTGGTAGTCGCCGCGGCCCGGCGTGTGACCGTACACAATCCAGCGCCCGTCGAGTGCCGCATGCGGCCGGGCTTGCCAGACATGCCAGGCAGCGGTCTGAAGGGGATACAGTGCACCGAGTTCGAGTGGCACCTGGGTGGTTGCCGTTTGCCACCAATATCGATCGCGGCTCGATGCCTGGTACTCCAGCGATGGCCATTGCCCGACATGCATGTTCACGAGTTTGAGCCACTCGCCGGAATCGCGGCGCTGCAATGCCACCCGCGCCAGGCTGTGGCACCGGCCGCACATGACCTTGAGATCACCACTGCCCTCCAGATCCTGCGCATTCGGGCGCCGCTCCAGTGCAAAGCGGCCGGCGGAGGCCTCCGCGGGCGCAAGCCCATTCGTATTTGCAAGATAACGGACCAGTGCGTCACGTATCTGAGCATCCAGGACGAGCCCATGCACCTGGCGCATCCGGAACAGGGTCATGACCCAACCCTCAGGTGTTTTCCTGATCGCCGTGATCCGCTCGAATTGTCCTGGTGCGCTCTCGCGATGACAGCCCGCACAGTAAGTGCGCACCAGAGCCTGGCCGTCGGTAAGCATCTCTGCCCCATGCACGCTGCCGCAGCCCGCAAGAGAGGCAAGGACCACACGGATGGCAAATCGCGGGATCATCACGGCCAGATCTGGCTGACGGGTGCCGGCCACCGTGCCCCGAAGCGGCGAGATTCCTGCGCGCCGTCAGCCCTGGACTCGATCAGACCTCGTGCCGCCAACCACTGAACGGCACGCTCGACAGCTTCGCGGGGACGCGCCAGCCGTTCTGCAACGCTTGGCACGCCCGCACGGGGATCCGCCCTGAGAACCTCCACGAGACGGACGAGCTCGACCGAGTCTACCTTCCACACACCGCGCGGCTGCTCCGCAGTCAACACAACAGGCTGAAGCTCGATCACTACGCCGTTCAGGACAGGTCGCCGCACTATTCCAGGGGGGCCCACATATGACTGCCGCATGGATGCGCAGAGCGTTGCATATTCGGCCGCGGTGCGCCCCCAGAACGGGGAAGTCGTGCATTCGGCCGGAGCCCTGTAAAAGCGCGCTGCCGCAGAGACTGCAGTTCTCCAGACCTCCTGCGCACGCTCGTTGCAGAACCGTTGAACGATCTCCCATTCATCTTTCTCGAGGTAAGTATGCACTGCGGCGATAGCGACAGTCGCCGATGTCAATGCCTCGTATATGCCGTGCCCGGACAGCGGATCGGCAGCGACCGAGGCATCCCCTGCTCGGACCATACCGCGTGCGCCGGTCGGCGCTGCCATACGCGCAACCGCAGGGCGGACATAGGGCGGCCCTGCCGGATCGCAGTCAGCGAAGCGGGCGGCAATCGCGGGAATGCTTGCGATTGCGCCTGCGATGCGACTGGTAAATTTGCGACTTGCGCATGCCGGGCGCGAGTCCCCAACGATCTGCAGCCAGATCGTGCCCCGGCCGTCCTCGGCGATCCAACACCATTCGTTCTCGATCGAATAAATCCCGGTACGAACGGCATCGCCGCGTCCACGTCTTCGGGCGCGCAGCCGTTGCGAGATGGATAACAGGCGCGGACCCTGCAGGAGCACTCCTCGGGATCTGCGCCCTCGAGCATCGACGACAGCGCGAAACTGCCGGATGCCCGTACCGCTATGTACGCGCCAGGACCGTCCGCAGGAGTCGAGACCTATGACGCACTCTGCCTGCAATACCACGCCTCGTGATGCGGCATCGGTACGCAGAGCGGCATCGAAAGCAGCGCGCTCGACGATGTACTCCTGGCTTCCCGTGAACACCTGGCCGGCCCAAGAGCCCTTGCGGCTGCCGGGGCCTCGGACACACGCTGCGGCCGAGTCAAGGCCGGCTGCCCGCAGTTGCGCAAGCGTGCGCTCGGACAGACCTTCGATCGCCACATTGCGCGAACCGCCAAACAACTGCACACGATAGCCGAGTTTCGCCAGTCCGCATGCAACGGCCGCTCCGGCAGGCCCAGCCCCAAGCACGGCGATTTCGCCGCAAGGATTCATTGGCGGGCGCATGCAATACCTGCGTTCGTCCGTACTGCAAACCTCTGCGAGCGCTGGGCGGGAAGCTCAGCCCCCTGCACCGGCCAACTTGCCTGTCTTGAAGCTACCGTTGACATAGAAGTCACCCTTGCACATCCATTCCTTCCCCGTCTTGGCCCACAGGAACAGGATCGCCAGGTTGAATGGTTTTTCCTTCGGATCGACGGGCGTGACATAGAAATCCGCCCAATCCCATCCGGCACTGCCCTGCACGAAGGTGTGGACGGACGTTACCTTCACGGTGTATTCGTTTACCGCCTTCGCGTACAGCGGCCGCAGATCCTTGCGGCCATTGAAGATCCCGAAGCCCTCGCCGACGGACACCGCATCCACCGCATAGAACCGGGTCAGAATGGTCTGCGCATCGTGAGCCGCAAACGCCTTCTCCTTCATGTCGTACTTGAGGCGAATCGCCTTCTTGAAAGCGGCCAGTGCCGGGGAGTCCGGCTGAGTCGCCACGGCAGCGGAGTCGACCGCGACCGAGTGTGCGGGAGCGTGCGCCAGCAACAGCATTGCGCAACCGAGCAGAACGGGTATCTTCATCTAGATGATCTCCAGGATTTGTTGTGCGGCGCGTTCGCCCTCCTGCGCCGCGGTTTCCCACATTTGCTGGCCGCTGAGCTCCGAATGGGCGAAGGCTATGCGGCCATGGCGCTTGCGGATGACATCCTTCGGCGCCGGCTTGCCGTCCTTGCCGAAGAAGAATCCTGGCGGGTCCACCACATAGGCATGGCCCCAACGGTTGGCGATGATCCCGGCGATATCGCGCCTGTGATCGAAGCCGTATTCGCCGAACATCTTTTGAAACTGCTCGCGCACACCCATTTCAATGTCCCGATACGACTGGTTGAAGAGCGTCATGCGTGCGGCGGTACACTGTTGCGGGAACGGGATGCCCGGCATCGGAAAGGGGTTATAGAGGGAGAACACCACCGGCTTTGAAGGATCGAGCGGCATGGTCACCTGTCCGGCGATGTCCAGATTGCGCCGCAGCGACAACCACCAGCCGAAGCCCTCGAACCAGCGGGCCGATGCGATGCCCAGGCGCTCCATGAATTTCCAGTTGCGCACGGCGACGTTGACCGTGCACATGGGCGCGTGATGAAAGGTCTGCATCGCCTCGCGATAATCCGGCGGCACGTCCCGGCAGATATTGCGATTCACATGCTGCTGGCTTGCGCAGATCACGGCCTTGGCGTGCACACGCGACAATTTCTTGCCCACCGCATACGTCACCGCGACGCCCTTCGGCGCGTCCGAGTGATCCGAATGCACTACCTGAATGACCGTGCTGGATAGACGCATGCGAACCGGTTGATGCGCACGGTCGAGCTCCTGCCACTGCACGGGACTGTTGAGGATATCCGCCAGGCGGTATTCACCCTTGAACGCTCCCGGAATGATCTTCTTCACGAAGCAGCGCGCCGTGCCGGCGTTGCCTCCCGGGAAACTCGCCAGGTAAAGCTCATCGGTCGGATCGACCCCGCCATTCTGGTAGCGGTAATAGCCGACGACGCCGGGGAGCAGAAAGTTGTAGGCAGAGTAGGCCGAGATCACGTCGGCCCCGAGTCCGCAACCCTCCGCGGCCGCCACCGGATTGATGTAGCGCGTCACCTCGTGCAGGTCCTGGCCACGGATGCCCATCACGTCGGTAAGGAACTGCTCGTACGTGATGCTGTCCAGCCACTGCTCCCAATCCGGGCGCACCGGGGGTGTTCGATACAAGTCCATGGCCAGCAGGGCTCGCTTGGACGAATCCGAAAGCGGCGTGCCCGCAAAACCATTGCGCCATGGGTTCTTCGACCAGCCGGAGCCCTCGTAGAAAAAGCCGGTATCGGACTGCTCCCAGCCTATGTGCATCGGGAACCAGGCGTCATGGGGAATGAGCAGGTCGCTCGACAGGCCCGTGGGCTTCTGGAATTCGAACTCATCCGGAAACCCGAGGTCCCGGGTGAAATGCGTGAACATTCCCGCGTCTTTTGCGCGGCTGAACGGTATGACGATACCGGTGGAGCCCTGCGGTGCCGTCAGGTGATAGCCGTCGACGTCGAATTCGTTCTGCTTCGCCTCGCCGCCGAATATCGGGTGCTGGTCCAGCAGCAACACGGAGCTTTCCGGGCGTTCCTTGTGGTACGTGTAGGCGGCGGCCAGCCCCGAGATACCGCATCCGACGATCACCAGGTCATAGCTTTCGCCGGTGTCGGTCACCGCCGCGCCGTCGCGATCGTGATTGCGTATGGCGCCGTGCGCTGCGTTCACCACCTCGAACGTGTTTCCGTTGGATCGGGCGTAGTCGCCAACGCCGCCGGGACCGGTCCAGTCGGGTCCGAGGCCGGTCATCGGCGACGCGGAGGTCTGCGCGGCCGCTGTACGCACTGCTGCCGGCGAGCCCATGCCCAGCAGCATCGAGCCGGTCCCCAGCAGCGCACCGCCCACGAAGTCGCGCCGCGTAATCTCCGAATTGGCGAGGTCCAGGTCGTCTTTCCGAATAGGCATCAATCTCTCCCGAATGGGTTAGCGCTTATGGGTTGGCGCGGGTTGGCTCAGGCACGTGACTCCTCCTCGAACCCCAGCTCCTGCCTCATGCGCTCGCGCAACAGGTACTTCTGTACCTTGCCGGTCACCGTCATGGGAAATGTCTCCATGCAGCGCACGTAGCGGGGGATCTTGTAGTGGGCGATCCGGTCCCTGCAGAACTCGCGTACCTGCTCCACCTCGAGACTCATTCCCCCTTTGAGGCGAATGCAGGCGCAGATCTCCTCGCCGTATTTGCGATCCGGGACGCCGACGACGGCGACATCCAGAACGGCAGGATGCCGGTACAGAAATTCCTCGATCTCGCGCGGCGAAACGTTCTCGCCGCCGCGGATTATCATGTCCTTGACCCGCCCGACCACGTTGCAATAGCCCTCGGCATCCAGCACTGCAAGATCACCCGTATGCATCCAACCCGCGCTGTCGAGCACCTCTTTCGTCCGCTCTGGCTCGCCCCAGTAGCCCAGCATGACGCTGTAGCCTCGCGTGCAAAGCTCTCCAGGCGTACCCATCGGCACGACCCGCCCCTGCTCATCAACGATCTTCACTTGAACGTGCGGATGCACCTTGCCTACAGAGCTCACACGCCTGGCGATCGGATCGTCCGTCGTGGATTGGAAACTCACCGGGCTCGTCTCCGTCATGCCGTACGCGATCGTGATCTCCCGCATGTGCATGTCATCGATTACGCGCTGCATGACGGCGACCGGGCAAGGGGCGCCGGCCATGATTCCCGTCCGCAGCGAGGACAGGTCGAATTCACGGAAGCGCGGCTGCTCGAGCTCCGCGATGAACATGGTGGGAACGCCATGGAGCGCCGTGCAGCGCTCCGCATGCACGGTCTCCAACGTTGCCAGTGGATCGAATCCCTCGCCGGGAAATACCGAGGCGGCGCCATGAGTCATTGCCGCGAGCACGCCGAGGACCATGCCAAAGCAGTGATACATCGGAACCGGGATACAGACCTTGTCTTCGGGCGTGAGACGCAGCGCCTCCCCGACGAAAAAGCCGTTGTTGACGACATTGAAGTGCGTCAGCGTCGCACCCTTGGGCAAGCCGGTGGTACCGCTCGTGAACTGTATGTTGTAGGGGTCATCCGGATCCGGTTGCTGCGAAGCGCCGGGCGGCACCGGCCGGTCACCGGCTGACAACAGCTCTGCGAAAGACAGGAAACCGGGACTGTTCCCGCCGGAGAGCTGCACGAGCAACTGCAACTGCGGCAGAGCCGCGCTGCGCAAGTGCCCCGGCGCCGCCCGGTCGACTTCGGGAATCAGGGCGCGCAGCATGCCGATGTAGTCGCTCGACTTGAAGGATGAAGCGGTGATCAGGCCGCGACAGCCGGCCTGAGACAGGGCGAACTGCAGCTCGCTCGAGCGATAGGCGGGATTGATGTTGACGAGCACCAGGCCCACCCGGGCGGCCGCAAACATCGTGAGCACCCACTCGGTATTGTTGGCCGACCACAGCCCGAGCCGGTCTCCCGGTTGCATTGCGCACGCGCTCAGCCCGCGCGCGAGGCGCTCGACCTCGTTATCCAGCTCCCGAAACGTCAGTCTGCGCTGCTGGTGGTGTACTACGAGCGCCGGCCGCTGCGGCCACTGCTGCGCCGCCGCCCGCAATAGATCGTCCACCGTCCTGTATAGCAATCCGACGGACGTATCGCCCTGGACGAAACTTGCATTCGAGTCCATGTGAGTCGGAAAGCGCTCCGGCAGATCCTCGCCCCTTCAGAAACGATACGTGGCATCCACCCCAAAAGTGCGCGGAACCCCGCGGTGGCGATAGTCGAAGCCCAGACTCTGCAGATCGGCCGCGCTCGTCAGGTAGAACCTGTCGGTCATATTACGTATCCACGCGCCCACTTCCCAGCTTGATCCGATCGGCGAATGAAGCATCAGGCGTGCATTCAGAATGGCGTATCCGTCCTGTGCGATACGATCCTCGTTGACCAGCTCGAAGTACTGCTTGGAAGCGTAGTCGCCATCGAAATGTGCCGTGAGGCCCACCAAGCGCCAATTCGCGATATTCCAATCCGTGGATACCGTACCTGAGAACTTCGGCGCATTCGGCAGCGTATGTCCGTTGACGTTGATGGTTCCACCGGCAAGTGCTCCGTCCTGAACCTTGGCATCCAGAACTCCGATTCCGACATGCACCGTCAGGGGCGGCACCGGACGCGCCACGAGCTCGAGCTCGCCGCCGTCGATCTTGGACTTGCCGAGGTTGATGAGCGGCTGCTGTCCGGTCGGCCGGATGTCGATGATCTGCTGGTTCTTGTATTGATAATGGAAGAGGGCCCCATTGAGCTGCAGACGCCGGTCGAGCCACTGGGTTTTCCAGCCCGCTTCCACCGAATCGAGAGTCTCCGGCCGCACGCTCGTGAAGTCGCTGTTCGAGAAGAGGAATTGGCCATTGAAGGCGCCGGAGCGATATCCCCGGCTGTAGCTCAGATACAGCAGCGTGTCGGGGGTCGGGGTGAAATCGATGCCGGCGCGGCCGGTCAGCGCGGTGTTGTGCAGAGCGTGGCTCGTCGTCGCGTTGACGACGGCAGCGTAGTCTGGCGAGCCGGGAAGCGCCTCGACCGGCATCCACGGCGCATTCGGGTCGATCGCGAGCGAGCCGGGGGTGATGCTGCCGATCGGCACATCGTCGCTGCCACGCAGCTGATTCAGGGCATTCTTCTGAATGGCATTCTCATGGTTGTAGCGCAGCCCGGCGCGCAGTTTCACGAGGCTGGTGAGCGCATAGTTCGCATCCGAGTAGGCCGCCCAGCTGTTACGGATCTGGTCGAAGGCGTTGTAGTAGCGGCAGCCCACGTTGATGAGGCTGCCGATTGCATAGCCCTGCCCCGCTCCGAAGGATGCGTCCGCGCAATCATGGTAGTTCAGCACCCCGTCGCCGTTCACATCCAGAAAGTTGAAGAGCCGGTTCTCGGTGGAATTGAAGATTATCTCGTGCTGGTAGTAGGCGCCCACGATGTAGTTGAAAACGGCATCCCCGGGTGAGGTAAAGCGCAGATCCTGCGTCACCTGGCGCGTCTTGCCGGTGTAGGGCGATTTGAAGATGTCCAGGGGCACGCCGTCAGTCGCCTCGGGGTTGAACACCGACCCCTCATCCCAGGAGGTGATGGATGTCACGGCTCCCGCGCTCGCCACATTCCACTTCGCAGTCAATGCCACCGCCTGGTTGTCCTGGCGTCGCCGCGGGGTGTAGTTCTGAGCGACCTGGTCATTCTTCAGCGGAGTGCCGGTCGCAGTCCCGTCGCTCGTGCGGTAGTAACCCACGCCGGCAAGTCCGCCGGGTGCGATGCTGCCGGCGATGATCGAGTAATTCTGCGGGTCCTGCATGCTCTTGGAATAACGCAGTGTCATCTCCAGATCGTCGGTGGCCTTGTACAGAACGCTCAGGCGCACGCCGTACTGATCGATGCCCTCCAGATCAGGATAACCCGGCAGCACGTTGTGCACGAAGCCGTTGGCCTTCGTGTACGTGAACGCAAGACGGACTGCGAGCCGGTCCGGCACCAGGCCCGCCTGAAAGGCGCCTTCGGCTTCCTTGCGAGCGTAATTCCCCACTCCGACCCTGAGGTACCCCTCCTGGTTGAATCCGGGCTTGTGCGTGATGAAATTGATCGCCCCGCCGGTGGTGTTCTTCCCATAGAGTGTGCCCTGCGGGCCGCGCAACACCTCGATGCGCTCGAGATCGTACATCTCGACGCCGAACAGCGCGATGTTTCCCTTGTACACCTCGTCGATGTAGCTCGCGACCGGGCTCGACTGGCTGAGGCTATAGTCGAACATGGACACACCGCGCAGCGAGAAGATCGGTGAGCCCTCGCCGATGATGCCGTCCACCTGCAGGTTGGGAATCTGCGTGACGAGATCCGACGGCGTGTCGAGTTTGAGCTCCGCGAGCTGTGTCCCGGTGAGCACGGTCACCGATACCGGCACGCTCTGCAGACTCTCCGTGCGCTTCTGCGCCGTCACGACTACTTCCTCGAGAGCGCTTCCATCCGTTTGCGCGGGAGCCTGTGCGTGCACGACACCGGCGCACAGTCCGCAAGCGACCATTGTGCCGAGTGAGATCGAGCCGCGGCGTGGACGAGCGCTGAGTAAGGTCATAGGCCTCCCCGTGAGCTTGAAGTGGATGAGTTCATCGAGCGGCATGGGCCGGGCGGATGCGCGTACCGAGCGGCTCACGCGGTAATGTTGATGCACAGGGACTTGGACTCCAGGCACGAGTACACGGCCTCGCGGCCCAGTTCCCGCCCCCAGCCCGATTGCTTGTAGCCGCCGAAAGGCATTGCCGGGTCGAGCACGTTGTGACAGTTGACCCAGACCGTCCCCGCCTTCAATTTCGATGCGAGCCGGAAAACCTTGCTCACGTCGGCGGTCCAGATGCTCGCGGCGAGCCCATAGATGGAGTCATTGGCGACGCGCGCGACGGACTCCAGGTCATCGAAGGGTTGCGCTACGACGACCGGGCCGAAGATTTCCTCTCGCACGATCGACATCGATTCGAGCACGTCCGTGAATACGGTAGGCTCGACGTAATATCCCGATGCACCCAGGGCATGTCCGCCCGTGACTGCACGCGCTCCGTCCGCAATGCCTTCGTTGACGTACTTCATCACGCGGTCCCGCTGCGTGGCGGATACCAGCGGGCCCAGTTGTGCCGTGCTATCGAGCCCGGGACCCAGCTTCATGAGCCTGGCCTGTTCCGCGACTCCCTCGACGACCGCATCGAAGTTGCGCCGTCCCACGTAGAGCCGCGAGCCGGCGCAGCACACCTGGCCCTGATTGAAGAATATGGCACTGGTGGCGCCCGCGACCGCCTGATCGATTTTGGCATCGTCGAGCACGATCGTCGGCGATTTGCCGCCGAGCTCGACGGTCACCTTTTTCATGTTGCCCGCGGCGGCGCGCACGATCAGCCGGCCCACTTCCGTCGATCCCGTGAAAGTAATCTTGTCCACCCGGGGGTGTGCAGCGAGCGCAGCGCCTGCTGTCGGACCCATCCCGGTGACGATATTGAGGACGCCCTTGGGAAAGCCCGCCTCCACGACGAGTTCGCCCAACCGCAATGCCGTGAGAGGCGTCTCCTCAGCAGGCTTCAGAACCACGGTGCAGCCCGCTGCCAGCGCCGGCGCGGACTTCCAGGTAGCCAGCAGCAGGGGGAAATTCCAGGCGATGATGGCCCCCACAACGCCGATCGGCTCACGTTGTGACAGGCCTACGTACTCCTGTCCTGGTATGAGCGATCCGGACAGCGGCAGTGTCTGTCCCTCGAGCTTCGTGGGCCAGCCGGCCATATAACGCCACACTTCCACAGCGTGTTTGACGTCCACGTAGCGCGCAATCACCACGGACTTGCCGTTGTCGAGAGCTTCCAGCTGCGCAAGATCCTCGGCATCGCGCTCGATCAGGTCCGCCAGACGGTGCAGCAGCCGCTCGCGGTCGACGGGTTTCATGCGTGACCACTCGGAATCGTCGAAGGCACGCCGGGCCGCATCCACGGCCAAATCGATGTCCGCGGCGTCACCTTCAGCCACCCGTGCGATCACACGGTCACTGGAGGGGTCCCGTACCTCGAAGGTGCGTTCGCTGCGGGCTTCGAGCCAGGTGTTATCGATCAATAGCCGCCCTGCACGGCCCAGAAAACGCGCGTTTGCGGCGCTGATCCCCGTCAGATCATTCTCGAGTGCGGCGGCACGCACCGGCTGCGTTGCGGCATTCATGAGACCCCCCCTGTTCGCATCGGCAGCGAGACTGGCGCCGGATGCCGGCGAACGCTTGACAACATCGACGCCGTCTTGGACGATAAACACGAATATAGTCGAGAATAAGGGCCGCTGCTACTTTTTTTGACGGCCGGCCCTGCAGGCTCGACACTTCTGCAGGCCAATCAGCGCAAGCGGAGTTCTCACCGTGCTCACACCAACAATTCGCAATCGCGCCTCGTACCTGCTGTATCCGGCATTGCTGGGCGGAGCGCTGCTGCTGTGGTCATCGCTCTGGCTGGGCGTGGGATGGGATGCCGATATCTCGATGCAGCTGGTGTATTGGACGTTTCTGGGGGTACTGGTGATGCTCGAGCGGCTGGTGCCATTCGAGCCTGCGTGGAACCGCAACGATGGCCAGCTGGGCAACGACATTGCGCTGTCGCTCCTGACCATCGCCCTGAATTCCATCGCAACTGTCGTGTGCCTCTGGGCGATCGCCTGGGCCATCCGCGCCATCGAGCCGCTCGTATCGTTGCAGGTGTGGCCTGCCCATTGGCCGTTCTACGTCCAGGTCATACCGGGCATCATCCTGTGGGACCTGGGCAATCACCTTGCGCATCGCTGGGCCCACAAAGTGCCGCTGCTGTGGCGCTTCCACTCGGTCCATCACAGCGCGCCGCGCCTGAGCGTGATCAACGCCGGCCGCTTCCATCCGATCGATATCGTCAAATCGGTCGTCATCGGCTCGCCGATTCCGATCCTGCTGGGCGTGCCGGCGGAGATTGCCGAGTGGTACGCGGCGCTGTATCTGTTCGGCGGGATTCTGACACACGCGAACATCAATCTGCGCTGCACCCTGTTCAGTCGCTTCATCAACACTCCCGATCTGCATCGCTGGCACCACAGTCCCATTGCAGTGGAAACGGACACCAACTACGGCGAGGTCACGATGGTGTGGGACCGCCTTTTCGGCTCGTACGTTTTTCACGGGCGCGGTTCGCGGCTGAACCTCGGGCTCGGATACACGGTAGCCGTTTCCCGCCGGCTCCTCGAAGCCATCTGGCATCCATTGACTCCTGCCGGCCATCGCGCCGCGCCCGGGAAACGCATCGTGTCCCTGCCCGAGGGGGTAACCGCGGTCTGCGACATGGCCCCGGAGGAGCTGCTGGCCGCGACGTCCAGGCAGCAAGCAGCCGGACATATCGGCGCGGAGGTACACGGCATGCAGGTGAATTCCTGATGCGCGCTCCCGTCCTCCTGGCCGCCGGCACGTTGATGATTTGCGCGCTGGCGGCCTGCTCCGGCCATCGGCAAGCACCCGCAGCCGCTGCGGCGGCCGAGAAGGCCGCGCTGCTCGAGCGGGATCATGAGTGGCAGGTCGCGGTGGCACAAAAGCAGGACCCTGCCAGGATCGCGGCCTATTTCGCCGAGGATGGGATCATGTTCGGCTCGGGCGAGGCCACTGTGACGGGCCGCGAAGCGTTGACCAGATCCATTGCCGGGCTGCTCGCCGGGCCCGCGTTCAAGGATGAGTGGTCCTGGGATCGCGTGGAACTGTCGCCCGACGGACGCCTGGCCTATCTCGTCGGGACGACCCACATCACGACCTACGATTCAGCCGGCCACCCGGCGACCAATCATGCCCGGCTGGTCAACGTATGGCGAAAGGATCCGGATGGGGTCTGGCGCTGCATCGTGGATGCGTGGGTGGATCCGCCCGCGAGCGGCCCCTAGCCGCGCCTCTTGCGCGGCAGCTTTGCGGGGAAGTAGGAGCCCAGATAGGCGACGGCGCCGCGTTTGGCTTCCTGCGTCATCTCCTCGGTGATCATGCCGTGCCCGAGCATCGACAGGCAGAACATCAGGTCCGCGATCTCGATGGAGCGGAAAAACACATCGGAGCGGTTGGGCACCACCGGCAGCACGAAGAAGGTCGCCACCTGATCCTCGAAGATCCGCCCGATGACCACATCGTTCTGACGGTCGCGCATCTTCAGTTCCGGCAGCGTCTTCGGGCCGATCAGCAGCTGCCGGGCGGACGGCTTGCGCAGATAGAATTCCGCGGCGCGGTCCAGCAGGATCTCGATCACTTCCGGCCAGGCGCCGATCGCGGTGCGGATCGGCGCGATCATCATCGCCTGCAGCTCCTTGTCGTACAGCGCGACGAGGCTCGCGTAGACGTCCACGATGTTGAGATAGAAGTGGTAGGCGGAGCCTTTCGGCACTTTGGCCTGCAGCGCGACGTCGCCCAGGCTTATGGCATCCATTTCCCGCGCCTGCAGCAGTGTTTCGGCAGCGGCCAGCAGCTTGTCGCGCCGCGCGATGCCGCGGCGCCGCGGAGAGCTTTTGCGAGTCCCTAGCAGAGCCACGTTGGTTCGGCCTTCCGTTTACCGCTTCCGCTGCGGTGGGCGATCTGCGCTGCGCCGATTGTGCGAGAAAGCTTCACTGGAGCGTGCGCTGCATCCGCTGCGGAAGACAACATTCATCGAGCGCTCATCATGTCCGCAACCGGGGATTCAACGCAAGTGACGGTTGGATCCGCAGCCGACGCAAGCGCTGCGTCCGCAAAGGATTGACTTCCAAATGCCGGGACCTATACTCGACTACAGTCGCGTTTATAGACCACTTTCGGTCTGAGACAAGCCGTTATCGTGCCTGCTTCCCCGCCGCCGACCCCTCATACGCTGCAGGCCGAAGCACTCGGCTGGATGAAAGTCGCAGGACTTGGAATCGCGATCGCGATCTCGGGGCAATTTTCCGGCTGGAACTTCGGATTGAGCGCCGGAGGTTGGGGCGGACTGATCGTCGCCGCGCTGCTCACCGGCCTGTTCTACCTGGGTTTCACCCAATGTGTCGCGGAGCTTGCCGCAGCGATGCCCAGCGCTGGCGGATTCGAGACTTATTGTCGCAAGGCGTTCGGCACCAGCGCCGGGTATCTGGTGGGAATGTCCGTGCTGATCGCGTTTGCGGTGGCGATTGGCGTCGTGGCCGATTTCACCGCGGCGTACGGCAAGTCGGTGCTCGGAATCGGCGCCGTTCCCATCAAGGTAGCCTTGTTCGCGGTTGTCCTGCTCCTGCAGCTGCGCGGTGCGCGCGAGGCGGTGGGCCTGACCATGGTCGTCGGCCTGATCGCGGTCGCGGTGCTGCTCCTGTTCATCGGCTGCATGGTGCCATTCGCCAGTGCGCAGCATCTGCTTCCGATCCAGGAACGAAGTCTGTTCCCACATGGAGCGGCCGGCGTTTTTGCCTCGTTGCCGTTCGCGCTGTGGCTGTTTCTCGGCGTGGAGCAGGCGGCACTTGCGGCGGAGGAAGCGACCGATCCCACCCGCACTATTCCCAAAGCCCTGGCGATTGCGGTGGTGACGCTGCTCGTCGTGGGTCTCGGCGTACTTGTTCTCGGCCCGGCGGGTGGCGGCGCCGAGAGGCTCAGCGGCGCCGAAGATCCCCTGTATGCCGCACTCACGAGCCCGTTCGCCTATGGCAGGCAGACCTGGCTGACCAAGGTGATCGGGACCGGAGCGTTGATCGGTCTGATCGCCACGTTCTTTTCCGTCGTCTACACATCGTCACGGCAATTATATTCGCTGGCGCGCGACGGATATCTGCCGGGCGGCCTGGCGACGACCAACTCCAGGCAGGCACCGCACACGGCACTCGTTCTCGTCGTCGCCGTCGGGATCTTTGCAGCGTTGTTCCCGCCCGAAAAGGCCATGTTGCTGGTGATCTTCCTGCTGTGCGTATCGTACGTTGTCGTGCTCGCCGCTTTCATGAAGCTGCGCATGCGCGACGCCGGGCTGCCCCGACCCTATCGCGCCATTGGCGGCCTCCTGACGGCCAGCGCGACCACCGCGGTCTGCGTGCTCGTCCTGTGTGCCTGCTTCGCTCAGCAGGCCGCCGGCATGGCTTACGCACTGGCCGTGTACGTCCTGCTGTTTGCTTACTTCGTGCTGATTCAGCGCCACAAAATGGCGGCCACGCCGATTGCATCATGAGCTATCAGCCCCCTCCCGGAGTCTCTGCCGAGAAAGCGCGCGTCCTGAGGTTGGCCTACGAGCACGTCGTGCCCGGACGGGTGCAGGGCTTTCACGAGCTCGGTGTCGACCTCGTGATGGGCAGGCGCGAAGGCTATCGATTCTGGGACCTCGACGGCCAGGAATATCTGGACTTCCATCTCAACGGGGGCGTGTTCACACTCGGGCACCGCAATCCGCAACTGCTGGCGGCGCTGCGTGCCTCGCTGGAATCGCTGGATATCGGCAATCATCATTTTCCCAGCGTCGCGCGAGCCGACCTTGCCGAATTGCTGCTGCGGCTGGCGCCTGGAAAGATGCAGTACGTCGTATTCGCCACCGGCGGTTCCGAGGCGATCGATGTCGCAATCAAATCGGCACGCCGTGCCACCGGGCGCCGCAAGATCGTCTCACTGGACATCGCATACCACGGTCGGACAGGTCTGTCAGGAGCCAGCGGCGACGATGGCACCGCGGTCTTCTTCAATTCGGACAGCCCGCAGGACTTCATCAAAGTGCCGTTCGATGATGTGGACGCGGTCGAGCGCGCGCTCCGCTGCGACGACGTCGCGGCCGTAATCCTGGAAACGATCCCGGCAACATACGGCTTCATCACACCGAAGGCTGACTATCTGCCGCGCATCAAAGCGCTGTGCGAGCGGCACGGCTCGTTGTACGTGGCGGACGAAGTCCAGACCGGGCTTGGGCGCACCGGCCACCTATGGGCCATCAGTGCCTGGAGCGTGGAGCCGGACATTCTCGTCACCGCCAAGGGATTCTCGGGCGGTCTGTACCCTATCGCAGCGACCGTCCTCAGCCGCAAAGCCGGGGAATGGCTTGCCGAGAACGGCTGGGGGCACGTCTCCGGATTCGGGGGCGCTGAAGTCGGCTGCGCAATCGCCCAACGCGTCCTGCAGATCTGCAGCGACCCCGGCAATCTCGCGCACGCACGGCTGATTTCCGATTACTTCGCGGCCGGATTCGCCGCCATCCAGCAGCGGCATCCGTACCTGCGCGCAATTCACCGCCTGGGCCTCGTGATGGGGCTGGAATTCGACAGCCCGCGAGGCGGTGTCGACATGATGAAGGCGCTGTACGATCGCGGGCTGTGGGCGATATTTGCGGGATTCAACTCTTCGATCCTGCAGGTCAAGCCCGGCTTTCTGATCGACACGGGCTATTGTGACGAAGCGCTCGAGCGGTTCCAGGATGCGATTCGCGTCGCCGAGCGGCAGCCCAGGCGCGGCGCGATCCGGCTCGTCTCCGGCGGGCGCTCCATCAGCGGATCGCTGTGATCGGCGCCTCGCCGGGGCAGGACGCCCGGACACTGGAAGCCGTCGCACGCGCGGCCCTGAGAGCCTGGGACATCCCCGGCGACCTCGATCTTGCGCTGCTCAAGTACCGGGAAAACGCGGTCTTCGCCATTCATATCCGCGGCGAGCCGACGTACGTGCTGCGCATACACCGCCGGGGCTACCACAGCGATGCGGCTCTGTACTCGGAGTTGGAGTGGATGATCTCCCTGGCGGACCAGGGAATTCCGACGCCCCGCGTCATCCCTACCGCGAGCGGAGACATTCTGACTCTCGCTCGCGACCCGAACGGCTCTGACGCATATCAGTGCGACCTGCTCTCGTGGGTAGCGGGTGCCACCCTCGGACACATCGAGGAACGTTCCTTCGGGGATCCTGAATTCATCGGCCGCGCGTACAAACAGGTTGGCCGCCTGGCCGCCCGCTTGCACGCCCACAGTGCACAGTGGCGTCCGGCGGCGACCTTCAATCGACACAGCTGGGACGAGATGGGCTGTCTAGCAAAGCCGGGCGTGTGGGGCTACTTTGGCGATCTGCACACGCTGAGCGACGCAGAGCGCGCCCGCCTGCACGGCGGAGCCGAGATGGCCCGCCGGCGGTTGCGCTCCTTCGGAAAGCTCGCCAACCGCTTCGGCCTCATTCACGGCGATCTGGTGCCGGAGAATGTCCTCATCGACGGCAATCAATGCACCCTGATCGACTTCGATGACTGTGGATTCGGCTGGTATGTGGCCGAGATCGCCACCGCGGTATTCTTTCAGCTCGGCACGCCGAGCTTCGTGCCCGCGCTGCACGCGATGGTCGCGGGCTATCGGCAGGTCCGCGCGCTCGATGAGACGGAGCTCGGCATGCTCGATGTGATGTTGTTCCTGCGCGCGATGGCGCTGCTAGGCTGGATCCAGACACGGGCGGAAACCGACACGGCACGCAAGATCAGGCCGATGGTCACGGAATTGTCGCTCGCCCTCGCGGCGCGGCTGAGCGGGGATTCCACGGCGAAGTTGGCCGACCTGGACGCGGCGCTGGCGTCGACCACGCGGTGATCTGCCGCGGCAGCGGATTCGCGGCCGATCTCCTGGCGGCACACGGGCCTCATTACATAACATCAGGCCCCTGCACAAACCCACAGAAGTGTGTAGTCTATAGAACCAATAAGAACCTGTAATAATACGTGCGAGCTGCGGCTGGCACGGGGGGACACACCAAGTGGGCTCACTCCGCCCTCCTGGCAGCGCGACATCCGAGCGCCTGATGCAGGCGGGTGCACTGTTTGCGGGGCACGACTGCCGCTCGCTCCTGTCCGCAAGCGCCGAGCGGGCAATTGGCCACTTCTTCGAAGAGGTCGTGGCGCAAGGGCCCTCTCGATTGGCGGTCCGCACGCACGAGTCACAGGTTACTTACGGCGAGTTGAACGCCAGCGCGAATCGCATGGCGCACGCGCTGCTTGCCCGCCAAACGGGCAACGGACAACCGATTGCTGTGCTGCTGGATCAGGGAATCGAATTCATCGGCGCCATGCTGTCGATTCTCAAGTCGGGCGGCTATCTCGTGCCGCTCGATCCGGCCAATCCAGTGAGCCGCAACGGTTACCTGCTCCAGGACAGCGCTGCTGCCTGTCTAGTGACCAACCGGCGCAACCTGGCGCTGGCGCGAGACATCGTTCCACCTGGCTGCGAGATTCTTGACATGGATGCGTTGCCCGCGGGTCTGCCTGACGGCGACCCCCGCGTGTACGTCGCGCCGGATTCGCTGGCCTGCGTCCTATACACATCGGGCTCGACAGGTGAGCCCAAGGGTGTGATGCACGACCACCGGACACTGATCCACAACGCTCTTCGTCATCACCGCGCCTTCAACATTACTGCCAACGACCGCCAGACGCTCCTTTACACCACCAGCGTCTATGGCGGACTGCGCGACATCCTCAATGCCTTGCTGAGCGGAGCGTCTCTGCATACTTTCTCCGTGAAGCAACGTGGCGTCGACGGCCTGGCCCAGTGGATCTGCAGCTCGCGCATCACGATTCTTTGCTCGGTCGCCACGGTATTCCGCCAATTCGCCGCCACGCTGACGGGTCGCGAGCAGTTTGGCGATCTGCGGCTGATCAAGCTCGGCGGCGAGGCCTCGCACCGCCGGGACGTCGAGTTGTATCGAAAGCACTTTCCCGACACTTGCTCGCTGCACTGTGGCCTCGGCTCCACCGAAACCGGCGTGGTGCGGCATTTCTTCGTCAATCACCACACTCAACTACACGCGGACGCCGTGCCATTGGGCTATGCGATCGATGACGTCGAGGTTCTGCTCCTCGACGAGCAGGGCAACCCGGTGCCACGCGGGGAGCGAGGCGAAATCGCGGTCCGCAGCCGCTATGTCTGCCGGGGATATTGGCGCAGGCCCGAGCTGAATGCGGCCAGGTTTGCGGCCGACCCACGCGATCCGCAGGTTCGAACGTTTCGTACCGGTGACCTCGGGCTCCTGCGTCCCGACGGATGTCTGGAACATCGCGGGCGCAAGGATTCCCTGGTGAAGATTCGCGGCAATCGGGTGGAGGTTGCCGAGATAGAGAGTGAGTTGCGCGGCGTTGAATCCGTGGCACACGCTGCGGTAGTTGCGCAACGCGACGCAAGAGATGACTTACAACTCGTCGCGTACCTCGTCGTGAGCGGCGAGGCTCCCACGGCAGCTGCGTTGCGGCGCGCCCTGGCTAAACGTCTGCCTGAATACATGATTCCCTCCACCTTCGTGCTGTTGGATGCATTACCGCAAACTCCGAACGGAAAGGTAGACCGCCAGGCCCTCCTCGTCGCGGATGCCTCCCGGCCCAAGGTGGAGCACGCCTACGCGGCGCCGCAGACCCCGCTCGAGGCAAATCTTGCGGCCATGTGGATCGAGCTGCTCGGGATAGAGGCTGTGGGCGTTGACGACAGCTTTTTCGAGCTGGGCGGGACTTCGCTGAGCGCCCTGCGCCTGATGTCGAGAATCCGCGCGCAGCATGGCCGGATTCTGCCGCTCGCGCTCCTGTTCGAGGCCGATACGATTCGCAAGCTTGCCCGCATCGTGGCTCGCGGACATGACCAGTCAACCTGGTCTGCGCTCGTGCCGATCCAACCGCACGGCAAGCGTGCGCCGCTGTTCAGTGTACATCCCGGCGGTGGCAATGTGCTCGGTTACCGCGAGTTTGCGCTGCATCTCGATGAGGATCAGCCGGTATACGGTATCCAGGCCTATGGTGTCGTGGATGGACAGCAGCCTCATGAGGATATTACCGAGATGGCGCGCGAGTACCTTCGAGTCATGCGCGAAGTGCAACCCCACGGGCCTTACTACCTTGGCGGCGAGTCCTTTGGCGGCCTGGTCGCGTACGAGATGGCGTGTCGGCTTTCCCGTGCCGGCGAGCGCGTGGCGTTGCTGTTTCTGGGAGACGTGTGGCCCAAAGCCGCCCCGCAGTTTCGACGGTGGCGATATCTGCTGGCATGTATCGCCTATCCGCTGACCCTGTCGTGGCGCGATTGGCGTGGCCTCCTGGCGCGCAAGGTGTTGCGGCGGCAGGCGCTCCATACTGCCGTCAAGCGCTACACGTACGCCGACGATCTTCATCGCCGCAACTCGCTGGCACACCGGCGGGCGTCGGCCGGCTATCGGCCCGGCCCCTATTCCGGGCCTGTCACCCTCTTTCGGGCGACCGACCGGGATCATTTGACACGCCGGCTCGAGCAGTATTTCGGCGACGCGAAGATGTCCTGGACCGGGTTGCTGACCGGTGACGTAAGCATCCATTGGATGCCCGGTCCACATCGTGAAATGATGCACGGCTCAAATGCCAAGAAGTTTGCGCGGCTATTGCAGCGATGCATCGAACGCGCCCGTATCCGGGTCGATGAGACGCGTGGCCATGGCAGCAGTGTGGATCACACCGCAGGTCGCGGACCGGCCCTGGATGACGATCACTCTGAACGTGTCTCGACAGCTACTTGTAGAGCAGTGACCGCCGATGAGGCCTGAGCATGATCCGGCGGCTCGCTCGGCGATGCATTTCGCTGGTCAGCTCCGCCATGGCGGCCAGGCGGCGCCTGGTGTCATGGACGCGGTCAGTACGAGGAGGACCACTTGTCGTGGCGCCCTCCTCGGCTGCGGCGAAGTCGCTGCGTTTTCTGGCTGTGGGAAGACAGGGATACGCAAATGCCGGCACCGAGCGCATTGCGGAGTCGATGGAACGTGCCGCGCGCGAACGCCCGACCCACGGCGTGCTCTATCTGGGCGATAACTTCTATCCGAAGGGCGTCTCCTCGGTGGACGATCGCCAATGGAGACACAAGTTCGAGCACCTGTACTCAGGTGCCTATTTACGAGGCATGCCCTTCTTCCCGGTTCTCGGGAATCACGATCACGAGGGCAATCCAAACGCGCAGGTTCAGTACTCCCATCTACAGCGGGGGTCGGCCCGTTGGCAAATGGACGGCCTCTTTTACGCGCGCGACTTTGGGCGAATGAACGATTGCGTACTGATGCGCGTCGCCTTTCTCGATACCGTCACCTTGCGCACGGACGGCGATGCGCAGCTGCGCTTTCTGGAGGATACTTTCGCCGCCCCCGGTGACCCGTTGTGGCGATTGGTGGTTGGTCACTTCGGCTGCCGCAGTCTCACGAATGAACCCTACACACGCCGGCTCACGCTGGGGAGTCTGCTTGGGCCCCTGATCCGCAGCCAGGTCGATCTTTACTTGAGCGCCAATGACCGGTTCCAGCAGATCCTCGACCGGGCCGGCGAGCCGCTCCACGTCAGCGCCAACGGCGGCGGCGGCCAGCGCGAATTGGGGCTGCGGCCCGCAGACCCGCACACCGATTTCGTCGTTTCACAGCCCGGATTCGCCGTGATCGAAGCCGACGCGAACCGGCTATCTGTCGAGCTGCGCGACGCAGGCGGAACAATTGCGTATGTCCGATCCCGTTCCCTGTATCCCAACGTGGCCACGAAAGCCGCACAATTCGCGCCAGCATCCTAGTAGCACATAAGCGTTACTACCCAATCCGAGGCTGCGGTTGCCTAGCTCTCGCCCTTGATCACCTGGAAATCCCTGGCGATCTGTGCACGCATCCGGTCTCGTGTTCTGGCGTCGACCGGCGTCTGATCGAGCAGCGAAATCAATCGCTGTTCGCTGGTAATTGCTCGACGCGCGAGCTCGCGGGTGAAAATCAGATCCTTCGCCCGCGAAGCGGCATACTTTGCAATAG
>JBOIAD010000001.1:0-21627 GCA_050738795.1 Steroidobacteraceae bacterium | reverse complement strand
TCCACCGTGCGTCTCGGCCATCACCTTCGTCAGCGCCGCCGTCAGCGTCGTCTTGCCGTGATCCACGTGCCCAATCGTCCCCACGTTCACGTGCGGCTTGCTGCGCTCGAATTTCTCTTTCGACATGGTATAAATCCTCGAAGACTCACCGGCCCTGGTGCAACCGGCGCCGAATACATCCTTCAACCCGCCCTACGCCACGAGCTCCACTGGAGCCCACGACCGGAATCGAACCGGTGACCTCGTCCTTACCAAGGACGTGCTCTACCGACTGAGCTACGTGGGCGGACTACCCCTCTACTGCCGAAAGTCGCCGTTGGCCGCCTGCGGCCAACCGCTTTCGGCCCGCTCACGACCCGCTCACGAAAAGTGCGACGCACGCGTAACGCCTTTCGCTCGCTCATCCGGAGCGGGTAGTGGGAATCGAACCCACGTCATCAGCTTGGAAGGCTGAGGTTCTACCATTGAACTACACCCGCTGATGGCGCCGCACCCGCCAGCCGAAGGACCTGGGCTGATTCGAAGGCCGACCCCGGCCGGTGGTGGAGGGGGTAGGATTCGAACCTACGAAGGCGTAAGCCGGCAGATTTACAGTCTGCTCCCGTTGGCCGCTTGGGTACCCCTCCGCGAAAACGAGCCGCGTATTCTGATTTCGGGTGCCCGGGGTGTCAATGCGTCTTGGCGCGCTATTTGCTAGGTTTCGGGCCGCCCGGACCTCTTTGTGCCCGAAACCGGGGGCGTCGCCGGTGAGCGCGACGATTTCGGCGCGTCCCTACCGGACCGGCTCGCCTGTCTCCCCGGCCGTCGCCGGACCCTCGAACAGGCCTTCGGTCGGGGAATCCGCCTGCTCGCGGGCTGCCTGCTCCAGCTGCCGGATCTGCTCGGCGAGGGAACGCTTGAGCTTGTCCGCAGCATCATGAATGGCTTCCGTGAGCGTGGCTGCCTCATGGCTTGCGGTGACCGGCGCGAGCCCGCCGATCCTCGCTTCCATCACGCAGCGCTTGTCACGGTCGCCCATCTGATGGCTGTTGAGGTCGCTCAGCTGGACGTCGATCCGGCCGACCTGCCCGCTGAAGCGTTCCAGCATCCCTTCGATGACGCCCTCGATCCGCTGGATCAGCTCCTGGTTGCAGCAGATGTGGTCGTCGGAATTGACCAGGATCTGCATTCGGTTCTCCTCGAAATCGCTTTCCAATATATCTTCGCAGGTTCTTCGCAAGTAGCATGCCGCACTTGTTCAACGGGCATCGGTGCGGGCCGGTTGACAGGGCACGCCCCTTTGCGAGGCGCCCCTCAAGGCGCTTCGCGCGGCAGATGCACTGCAAGTGCGAGCTGAGCAGCCAGATCGGGGTCGGCGCTGCGCCACCCGCCAGGGCGAAGGTCACGGGGCAGCTCCACAGGGCCGTAGCGGACTCGCAGCAGCCGGCTCACCTCGAACCCCACTGCGTTCCAGATGCGCCGCACCTCTCGGTTGCGTCCCTCATGCAGCACTACCCGGAAAGTGGTGTGCGTGCCATCGGTCTCATCCTGGGCGATGCGGTCGAATCGCGCCGACCCGTCTTCGAGTGCCACACCGGCCAGCAGTTGCTGAACGACGGAGGCCGGCGGCCTTCCGCGCACACGCACCAGATATTCGCGGTCGATCTCGCTCGACGGATGCATCAGGCGGTGTGCAAGCTCCCCATCCGTCGTAAAGAGCAGCAGCCCGGATGTATTGACATCCAGCCTCCCGACCGTGATCCAGCGGCCGTTTTGAGGTTGCGGAAGACGCTCAAACACGATTGGACGGCCCTGCGGATCGCTGCGGGTCGTCATTTCCCCGACGGGCTTGTGGTACAGCAGCAGCTCCCGGGCCGGACGCTGCGCGGAGCGCAGATCGAGCCTGCGCCCATCCAGACATATCTCGTCAGCGGGTTGGGCGCGATCGCCAAGTTGCGCCGTGCGGCCGCCGACGGTAATGCGTCCGTCGCGGATCCATTGTTCGATGCTCCGGCGCGAACCCAGACCGGCCGCCGCCAACAGTTTCTGCAGTCTGGTCATGCGATGCGTACAACTGAAGAGCGGAGCAAAAGTCACGTCTTTTGCTCCGCGTGCAAAAGGGCCGCAGGCCGCTTTTGCCAATGGATTAGTATAACGTCCGGCATGCAGTGAGCGTCGAGCACTCCTTGCGAACTCCACCCGCGCAAGCGTAAGAAGGTCCCCATGATCTACGAAAGCATTCTCGGCACGATCGGCCGCACGCCCATCGTCAGGATTCAGCGCCTGGCGCCAAAGAACGTGACGATGTACGTCAAGTGCGAGTTCTTCAATCCGATGAGCTCGGTGAAGGACCGGCTGGCGATCGCCATCATCGAAGATGCGGAAAGGTCGGGCACGCTCAAGCCCGGTCAGACGGTGGTGGAGGCTACCTCCGGCAATACGGGCATTGCGCTGGCGATGGTGTGCGCGGCGAAGGGCTATCCGTTCGTCGCGATAATGGCTGAATCTTTCTCCATCGAGCGGCGCAAGCTCATGCGGCTGCTCGGCGCCAAGGTCATTCTCACGCCGGCGGCCGAGCGCGGCACCGGAATGGTAAAAAAGGCCGCGGAGCTGGCGAAAAAACACGGCTGGTTCCTCGCCCGGCAATTCGAGAACGAGGCGAATCCCGCCTATCACCGCAACACGACGGGACCGGAGATCCTGCAGGATTTCGCGGGCCGGCGGTTCGACTACTTCGTGACCGGCTGGGGCACGGGCGGCACGCTGACCGGCGCCGGGCAGATGATCCGCCTGGCACGCCCCGAGGTTCAGATCGTTGCGACGGAGCCCGCTGCCGCGGCCATGCTGTCGGGCAAACCGTGGTCGCCCCACAAGATCCAGGGCTGGACTCCGGACTTCGTGCCCGAAGTTCTCGATCGCAAGGTGCCGCATCAGATCCGGAGCGTCTCCGATGTGGAAGCCATCGAGGCGGCGCGCTCCCTGGCACGCAGCGAGGGGATCTTCTGCGGAATATCCTCCGGGGGCACCTTCTCCGGTGCGCTCAAGATTGCCGCGGAGGCCGCACCGGGATCGGTCATCGTGGCCATGTTGCCCGATACCGCCGAGCGGTATCTCTCCACTCCGCTCTTCGAAGGCATCGCGGATGGCAGCGATCCCGAACCGTGATGGCGGCACGCGCTTCCACCGCTCGGCCGCGCGAATCCATGGATGCGCGGCGCTTTGCTGCATTGCCCGATCCGTTCCCCATGTGGCGCGGCGGCGTTTTGCATGAGGCCCGCATCGCCTACGAGACCTGGGGCAGGCTGAGCACGGCGCGCGACAACGCCATCCTGCTGTTCACGGGACTCTCTCCTCCGGCCCACGCGGCGTCCTCGCCTGAGGATCCGACGGAGGGTTGGTGGGAGGGCATGATCGGACCCGGGCTCGCGATCGACACGCTCCGGTTCTTTGTCGTGTGCATCAATTCGCTCGGGAGCTGCTTCGGCTCCACCGGCCCGGCATCGATCGATCCGGCGAGCGGCGCACCCTACCGGCTCGGCTTTCCGGATTTATCGATTGAGGACATCGCGCGGGCGGGCTTCGAGACGTTGCGCTCGCTAGGCATCGAAAGCGCCGACACGGTAATGGGGCCCTCCTTGGGCGGCATGGTTGCGCTCGCATACGCGGCTCAGTTCCCGGGGAGCGCGCGCCGTGCGATCAGCATCTCCGGCACCGCAGCCGCTTCCCCATTCGCCATCGCTCTTCGCTCCATCCAGCGCGAAGCGATTCTGCGCGACCCCGACTGGCACGGCGGCGCGTACACGGACGAGCAGCCGCCGGCAACAGGCATGCGTATCGCGCGCAAGCTCGGCATGATGACGTATCGCTCCGCGCACGAATGGCGCGAGCGCTTCGGCCGCCAGCCTGCAACCGAACAGGCGCCGCAGGAGGGCCCCTTCGCGCCGGAGTTTGCGATCCAGAGTTATCTCGAGGCACATGCCCGCCGTTTCGTGCGCGCGTTTGATCCCAACTGCTATCTGTACATTTCGCGTGCGATGGACCGATTCGATCTGGCGGTACACGGCGGCTCGGCCAGCGCGGCGCTGAAAGGCTCACGCGTCGAGCAGGCTCTCGTCATCGGGGTCGAGTCCGACATGTTGTTTGCGATCGACGAGCAGAAGCGGCTGGCCCAGGCGTTCGAGCATGCCGGGGTCGCGACCTCGTTCGCGCCCCTGCCGTGCATCGAGGGCCACGACTCGTTTCTCATCGACATCGAACGGTTCGGCCGCGAGATCCGCACGTTCCTCGCGCGGCCATAGCCGCAACCCGCGACCTTCGCAACCCACAGCACCGCGCAAGTCCGCGGCACGGTGCCATGTCGCCCTCACGTCGCCGCCGGCCCACCCAACAACGGTGGCAGTGGACAATGCATCAGCGCGCACACCGTGCGGAGCAGTTCGGCCTCCGCTTCGGTCATCACCTGGTCGCTGGCGATGGTCTTCACCAGACCGTCGATGACCGCCTTCTTGGCAAACGGGTGCAGCGCTTCAAGGCGCGGTAACGCATCGTTCAACTGCCGCGGCCAGTCGGCCAGGGCGGCGTACGCCGGCCGGCGCATCGGCAGAACTCCCGACATCCCGGCTTCGTACGCCATGCGCGCGCCATGCTCATCCTGCGATCCGAGCTGCGCCAGCGCCGCGAACAGGACATGAATGTCGCTTTGCGCATCTTCGAGCGAGAGCGTGCCGTGGGGGGCACGCGCTTCCAACTCATCGTTCAGCAGGGTTTCGAGCAGCTTGGCCAGGCAGAACTCGAATGCATCGATCCGCGCATCGGCGTGGATGAGATCGGCCGCCAGTTGCCCCAGAGCCTGGCGCTGCGTCACAGGGGCGCGCCGCAGGGCGGGGAACAGTTGTTGCAACGCCGGCAGGCGCAGCAGCGGCTCGATTCCATCCGCCACGGGTGCGATCTGCCGGATGGCGGCGAAATTGGCCACGCTCAAGCGCTTGCCAAGCAACGCGAACTGGCCCGCGCGCACGGCGGTATCCTTGCTCAGCAGCAACGCGAGCACGAAGGCCTGTGCCCTCCCGGGGGATTGAGTGAATTCGCGCAGGCTGTCGGGCAGGGCGAGATTGATGGCCTGCGCCTGTTGGAGGTGCACGGCGTCGGCGCTACCGACCTTGGAAACCATGTGCTGAGCGGCCGAAGCGGTTGAGCCCGCCGGCGGCCCGCCCGATCCCGCGAGCGCCGACACGCCTACCGCCGCAGCAACAATTCCGGAGCCGGGCGCAAGGCCACGCTCCGACAACGCGGTTGCGCGCGGCCCGGAGGGCTGCGCCGGGGAGTCTTCTCGCGCCAGGTCCGTTTCCTCGGGCTCAGCGGCAACCCGCGCCAGCTCCCGCTCATCGAACTGCGGATCCAACTCGCGGATGCGCTCGAGGATGGGCGGATGGGTCGCGAAGAACCGGTCGAGACCCTCGGCGAAAAACATGTGGGCCGCCTGCTCGGCATGGGGGGTTGCGAGCAGCGAGCCTTCCGGCAAGGCCGCGATCTTGACCAGCGCCTCTTTCAGTCCCTGCGGATTGCGCGTGAACTGTACGCCGGAGGCATCCGCCAGCCGCTCCCGCTGGCGCGAGACCGCCGCCTGCATGAGGCGGCCGAGAAACAATCCCACGTAGCCCAGCACGAGCACCGCGAATCCCAGGGCGATCACGCCGTTGTTGCCTCGCCGGCTGCGCGGGCTGAAATTCAGGATCAGCCGCCCGATCAGCGCAACGACGAACAACCCGAACACCCATCCCATGAGCTGGACGTTCAGACGCATGTCGCCGTTCAATATATGGCTGAACTCATGCCCGATGACGCCCTGCAGCTGATCGCGGTTCAGCTGATCGAGTGCGCCCTGCGTTACGGTTACGGCGGCGTTCGCGGGCGTGTGCCCAGCCGCGAAAGCGTTGATCGCCGGCTCCTGCTCCAGTACGTAAACCTCCGGCATCGGGACGCCGGAGGCGATGGCCATCTCCGACACGATGTTCAGCAACCGCTTGCGCTTCAGATCCGTCGTGTCCTGCTCGACCCGCACGCCGCCAAGATTGCGCGCGACGACACCGCCGCCACCACGCAGCTCCAAGGATTTGTACAGACTGGCCAGCCCGAGCACGCCCATGACGAGCAGCGTGGAAAACAGGGCCACCCCGGGGTTCCGGGCGGCAAACTCCAGCGGCGCAATGAGCGGCCTGTCGGCCGCGGCGGAGGAGAAAAAGCTGAACAGCACCAGGTCCAGCGCCAGTGCGACCGCGAGCAGGCAGGCGACGAACCCGAGCACCAGCCAGCGAGTCTGGCCGCGCGCGGCTGCCTGGCGTGCGTAGAAATCCATGTCGAGTGTCTATTGGGCTGAAAGTCGCCCGGCGGCGCTGTCAGGCGGCGCCGGCCATCAGGTGAAGCTGACTTTCGGCGCCTCCCGGGCTTCGGGCTTCGCGATGTCGAGCGGCTGGGCGGGCTGGAACCCGAACATGCCCGCGACGATGCTGCTCGGAAACACCTCGCGCGCGTTGTTGTAGCTCATCACCGAATCGTTGTACGCCTGGCGGGCGAAAGCCACCTTGTTCTCTGTGGAGGTGAGCTCTTCGGAGAGCTGCATCATGTTCTGGTTTGCCTTGAGGTCCGGATAGGCCTCCGCGACCGCCATCAGCCTCCCCAAAGCGCCGCCCAGCTGTTGATCCGCGCCCGAGAGGTGCTGGACCGCGGCTGCATTGCTGGGATCCGACGCCGCGGTCTTGAGTCCCGCATACGCCGCATTGCGCGCCTGGATCACGGCCTCGAGGGTTTCGCGCTCGTGCTTGATGTAGCCCTTGGCCGTCTCGACCAGATTGGGGATCAGGTCGTAACGGCGGGTGAGCTGGACGTCGATCTGGGCAAAGGCGTTTTTGAAGGCATTACGCGCGGTGACCAGACGGTTGTACGTCGCGATGAAGACGAGGACGAGCCCGATGATGACGAGCAGAATGATCCAGCCCATGACGACCCCCTATATCACCTTGACCCGAAGACACGGTTGGCGCAACGCCAAAGACATCTCGCCCCTGGCCGGGCGTTCTGTCACGGGTGCGCAGGGCGTGCAGAACGCGCGGGCCAACGGTGCGGAACACTACCGAGTATGGGGATTAAGTCAACCTCAGTTGCCCCAGCAGGTCGTCGTCGAAACGCCGTTGCTGGCATCGGATGCGGTCTGCTGTCCGACCTCGTTCACGGAGAATGTGCGGCACGGCGTATCCTTGAGCTGGCTACCCGTCGCCGTTGCCGTAATGATGTACGACGACGTGCCGGCCGGCCCCGCGTACGCCGGATCGGGAACCGCCACGGTCAGCGTGTAATAGCCGCTGCCAACGGACTGCGGGAAAGCACCTCCATAACCCAGATCGCCGGGGGTCTGGCTGTACACGTTGGCGGTGCTCAGATACCGCTCTTCGCGTGTCGCGAGGTCGAGCACCGCGGTGCGCGCTTCCGTGCGCCGGGACTTGCGGATCTGGTTCATGTACGACGGCACCGCGATCGACAAGAGGATCGCGGCGATGACGATGGTGACCATGAGCTCGATCAGGGTGAACCCTGCGTCATGGCCCAATAGGGAACCGCTTCGTGTGGCCATGTTGCGCAATCTCCTATCGCCGCTGGATCCAGGTGAGCCGTCTGCCCTTCGGGCCTACCGTCGCTGTCTGTCCGCTGCAGTACAGCGCGCCGACGGGGCAACCTATCGGGCCTGACGTGTTGCCTTGTCCGAGCGACTGGGTCAACAGAAACGACTGCCCGCCGGCCATCACCATGAACGGCGTTCCCGTGCCGTTCGTCTGCGATGCAGCCGCGGAAGTATCGCTATAGTTCTTGAAGAAGCTGGGGATCAGGCCACCGGTGCCCACCGATACGGCCACCGTGTAGCCGGTGTCGGTGTTGGCCTGGCAGCTCACGGGGGAGTTGTTGGCCGGGATGGTGGTGTTCACGACGAAGGCATCCTGATACAGCAGCGGATTGAAGATGACCTGCTCCGAGGTAGCCGGAAGGGGCAGTATCCACCCGAACTGAGTGTTGCCGGTCGAGCAAGCCGTGGAGCCGCTCCAGCAGACCGCACTGGCCGAGACGTCGCGCACGCCGGTGGCAGCCGCGGTGAACGACTGCGCCTGCAGGTTCGACGAGGTGACGGTCTGAGGCGCGGTCAGGCTCGCCAGCCGGGTCGACGATCCGGTCAGCAAGTTCCAGGCGGCCATGTTCCAGTCCCAGATACCGTACAGTTTCTGCGCGCCGCTGGCGTAGGTCGCCGGCGAGGTGGTGGTCTGCGGAATCTTCTGCCCGGTTCCGAAGTCCACCATCAGGCGCGGCGGACCCGAGGTCTGCGGCACGATAGCCAACAGGAGCTTGGTGGTGATCGGCTGCGCGGGAGAGACGGTGAAGACCGGCGTACTGCCCACAGCCCAGCTGGCTGGGTTGGTGTCGGTCAGATCGAAACGCCACACGTTTCCGAGCAGGTCGCCTGCATACACGTAATCCGTGATGTGATCGCCGTCCAGGTCGGCGGGCGAGACATAGGCGATGCCATTGGAACCGCTGGTGCCCGTGCTCAGGTAATAGAAGGTCTTGGCCGCGGTGCTCGGATCCACCGTCATTATGAAGATGCCGGCATCGCCGTTGGTGCTGCCGTAACCGTTGCCGAATATGACCGCCCAAGTGCCGTTATGGAGCCTGCGGATCACGGGCACGCCATAGGTATTGCCCAGATTCCTTTTGCAATTGCCCACGTTCGTGCAGGTGATGTTGGACGAGTTCCACTCGCCGACCACGATGCTCGAGGCATTGGCTTCGCTGAACGTGGTCGGGTCCGTGACATCGAGGGCGTACAGAGCCGCGCCTCCGGGGCCAAGACCTCCGACCACCCACGTATGCCACGTGCCGCCGTAGAACAGGTCATCCTGATCGGGCGTTGCATCGACATAGAAATTGTGGGAATACTGCGCACTCGCGTAGTCCAGCGTGCCATCGCTCGAATTGTGGATGCTATTCAGCACGGTATTCGGCATGTAGGCCAGGACTTCCTGGCCGTCATTCAGTGCGCTGACGTAGGCGCCGCTGCTGTCGAACGAGCCACTGCGAAAACCGTGCAGCAATCCGTCATTTGCGCCGCTGTACACCACGTTCAGACGCGTCTGCGCGCTCGTGACGAACTGCGTGTAACTTTGCGTCCCCGAGTTTTCGGCTGGGGTAGTCGACGTGTGAATCAGATCCGTCCAGATCGAGGTATACGGTGAATTCGGCGGCCCGACCCACGTCGGACTCGAATCTATGATGTCGCCGAGCACATTGTCACGCGCGCGAAACAACCCGACACCGGAAGTATTGATCTCATTGCTGCGATCGCCGCGCAGGTAGTTGACGCGCTTGTTGTTGAGCGGAGTCGCGTCACCCTGATCGATGGCGTTCTTCAGGGCGTTCGTAAGCGAGTTGAACCTGAATGGTATGCCGGCGGCACCGTTCCAGGTCAGGATGGCACGGCTGCCGAATGCCTGGGCGGCCGTCCCGCCGGCTGCGCCTGTGGTGGCGCATGTCTTACCGGTCGGGACTCCCGTCAGATTGCAGGAACCATCCCAGTTAGCCGTCGTGCTGATGCTCACCGTCTGGGTCGAGGAGTCGAATAGCAGATCGCTCGCCGTCAGTGCGCCGGTCCAGTTCGTCGGGAAATAGTAGGCCAGGTAGGCCTGCGTACCGCTGGCGATCTTGGTGGCTTCCTTCGCATTGACGCTCACCGACGTCGAGGCGAGGTCCGCCGGGGTCGCCTGGAAGCACATGATCTCGTGAATGTTGGTGCTGCCGCCGGTCGATCCGGCGAAGCCGAAGCGGAACGAGCTCGGCAGCGCGCCGTTGGAGGCCGTGATGCTCTGCTTGGTGATCACCGGCAGGTAGGTGCCACCCGTGCTGTAGGACAGGCTCAGGAGTCCATCCTGTGTGATCTTGAGGTTGTACGTGATGGGGTTCGCCGCGCCACGCGTCAGCGCGTTCTCGGCGGCGATCGTCACGCCGGAGAGCACGTTGTAGGCGCCGGGAATGGCGTTGTAATCCGGCACAGCAGTCGCCGTTGGGACCGGCACTGCTGCATTGGAATAATCCCAGACGAAGCCCGTCTTACAGGTGTTCCGCACCGCGGCTGCCTTCTGCGCGGCGGTCAGCGAGGTGGGATAGCGGACGTTGTCCAGCGCGTTGAGCGCAGCCCAGGAGACGCTGCCGGCACCTCGCAAGCCGATGCGACCAGGCTGATAGCCGCCGCCGCTGGCGGTGTTGTCACCGCTCGCTGTGGTGCCGGTCTCGCCCAGAGTGTTGACCACGCCGTTCAGGAAGTTGCCGTACTCGTCGATTCCGAGCCCCAGATACGCGCCGCGCAGGCCGTCGTACCCTCGAGTCGTCCCATCCGCCCGCAACGTGGGATCGTTGTTGGCATTCGAGCAGGTGTAGCCAAGGCTTCCGCCGAAGGCGCCGGTGTCGTAGGGCGGAAAGGTTCCATCCATCAGAAAGAAGCTGATACCGTCCGCGCCGTCGTGTCCGGCGCCACCCGAGTTGCCCCGGTAGGTCACGGTCTTGAAGGTGATCTGGATGCCCGCGCCGGTGGGGAAGGTGAAATTCGAAATGGCGCTGCCGGCCTGGTTGTAGCCGTTGGCGAAGCCGCTTCCGGAATTGTTGCCGTTGGTGAAGCGCAGTGCACCGCTGCCGACCGGATCGGGCAAGGTACCACTGTTGCCGCCGTACAGCGTCTGCCCGGCGTAGTACGGCAAGCCGACGCAAGCGGGAATCGAGCCGGTGCCGTCGCCTGCCGTGAGGCACGCGCCGTTGAACGTTTTCCAGCTATTGGCGTCGCTGGCTTTCGTGAAGTCGTCCTGGACCAAAAGCTGCGCGGATGCGCTGGAGCAGAACGCCATGGCGAACGCTCCGGCGAGGACGGCGATCGGGGCAGCGAAGTTCCTGTGCATCATTTGTCGGGACTCTTGGCAGTGTTTGTGGAGATGAGATACGTACTCTCGACGACAGCAACCGCATTGGGGGTGCCGCCGTAACCCATGGCATCGATCTGGTAGACCTCGCCGCTGCCGCCGGACAGCAGCCCGAGATCCGTGATGAAGAAAGCGGGCACGGCGAAGTAGGAAGCGGTCGCACCCGCGCCAGTGGGCAAGCCATTGCTGATCGTATTGAATTGCGTGCCGATCGGATTGGCAGTGAAGGGTGTGAGCTGGACGCCGCTCGCCCAGGGCACGCTCGCGAAATCGACCGGTGGATTGTTGCAGACCTGGGCGAGAGAGGCAGAGACGAGGCCGGCGCCGCACGCGATCGTTGGCGTGGCCGCCCCCGAGGAGAGCCACCATTCCGCGTACTGTTGTGCGCTGACAGCGGCGTTCAGCGCTCTTTGCTTCTCGCGTGTGTTGCCGGCGATCTTCTCCTGCATGCCATAGCTGTGGAACATGCTGACGGCCATGATGGTCACGACCAGCAGCAGCAGCAGCGCGGAGATGAGAGCCATGCCGCGCTGGCTGGCAGCTCGTGAAATTTGCGGCCTCATGAGTTGACCCCCGCCGTATTCATGAGGGCAATCAGCCGCACGATGGAGATCTGCGCGGCACCCGGCGTGATCGGATTGGTGAAGTTCAGGGTGAGCCTGACGGAACAGATGGAATTCCAGAAGGCGCCCGCCTGAACCTGGTCGGCCCTGAGGTAGGTATCCGCGCAACTTCCGGTATCGGCACCGTTTGCCTTGACACCGTACAGGACCGACATGCTCTCCACGCCGATACGTACGCCGTTCTGTACGGTGCTGCTGATCAGCGTGTAGTCGGTGCCAGCGAACGTACACACGAGGTTCTTGTTGGCATCCACCTTGAACAGGTTCACGGAAACACCCGTGACGACAGTGCCTATGCAATTGAGCGCATTGTCAGGCGCCGTTCCGACATCGTACCGGATCGACATGGTGTCGCCGGGTGCCGCAGCATTGTAGGTGCCGACTATGGGCTGGCCGGCCACCGCAAATGTGGCATCCGCGGGCAGCACGAGAGCCGCTGTGTTGGCTGAGGGATTCGGGAAGTAACCCGCTGTCTGGATCACATCGGACATCAGCGTCATCGCCAAGCGCTGATTGTCCTGAAGCTGTGAGAGAGAATTCTGGTTGCCGTATGCGCGGCGCGTGCTTTGAACGGTCGCCAGCAGGCCGCCCAGGAGGAACAGCGCGATCGTGATGGCCACCATGAGCTCGACCAGCGTGAACCCGCCGTGAGCGCGAACGCCGGGATGAGAGATCTTGAAGTGAATGTCGTTCATGGCTGCACGTACAACACGTAGGTCGGGTTTTGCATGGCTGCCTGGGTACCGACCGCCTCCCGGGCGGCCTGCTGGTCGTTGACCCCGACTGCGTTTTCGAACCAGTTGATGGTGATGGTGCAGGTGATGGGGGTGATATTGCCGCACGCGATCACCGCCGAATCGTTCGGCAGCAGGCCCTGCAGCGCCGTCGCCCAGAGCTGCAGGTCATAGGCGGCCATCGCGGTCGGTGTGCACGGGGCTGCACTGTTCGTACAATTCTGCGCACCTGCGGAACTCAACGCCGATGCGCCCGTGTAAGAGTAGGTCGTGCCGGCGAGCGAGATGGTTGCACTTGCCGCGTCGCCGCTGTTGGACCAATACCCCCGGTTTTCATGCATCGACGCCGCCAGGCTGGCCGCTTCGATCGCCGCCAGCGCGCGCTTGCCGGCCACCGACGTGCTGGACAGGGCGAGCACCTGCATTCTGGCGATGCCCAGCAAGCCGACGCTGAGCACGATCAGCGCCACCATCACTTCCACCAGACTGAAGCCACGCGAGCAATGGCCAGCCTCAACTGCGCGCTGTGTGTGAAGAATTCTCATTGGCATGCCGTACCGTCATACATCTGAGTGGTCAGTGATCCGACAATGGTGATCTGCAGACAGCGCGTATATCCCTGAGCCGCGGTGTCGTTGTGCACTGTCAGCGTGGCCGGACCGCCCAGCCCCTCGGCGAATCCCTCGCGATTGAACGTGACGGCACCGATGGTGGAGCCGAACGTGTCCGTGCCGGTGAAACCCTTCTGCACGTGCAGAACGAGATCGGTTCCTTCGACCGTTCCGATCGGGGCGGCGTCCTGGAAGACGATCCAGCCGATCTTCCAGTCAGTAGCGCCCGCCGCACAGGCCGCTCCATCCGCGCTCGCGCAGACCGTGACCGTCTGCCCTTCCTTGATCGCTTCCGCCCGCGCGAACTGCATGTCGCCCAGCAATCCGTTGACCTCTGCGGAGATGCGATTTGCGGTGGTTACATACCTATAGGACGGCGCGCCGACCGCAAGCAGGATCCCGACGATGCTGACGACGACGACCAGCTCGGTCATCGTGAAGCCGCGTTGTGTGGTTCTCATGGGTGCGCAGTCTTGGGCCTGTCGCGCCGTTGCGCCCGGCGGGCCGACCAATGGTTGCTTCGCACCGATCAGCGGTGTGGCACTGTGAGCTGCATCACAGATGCAAATTCACTTAACGACGGGCTTGCCGCCAGGGCAAACCTCGGGGCGGTGTGCGTTGGGGTGGCCCCGCGAGACTCCGGGCGCGTTCCCGGCCGCCGGGTGGTCCATGCCACGAACCTCGCTCGCACGCAAGTGCGCCTTCCCGATCCACCCAAGGGCGCCACGCCGCGTCCGACTTGCCGAACTCGCACGGGCACTCCAAAATCCGCTTTGCGATTAAGTTGAGTGGTGCATGGCTTGAGGCGGGACACCGGCATAATGGTTCGGGTCGCGACGCACAATTAACTAATAGAAATACGCGAGGCTCATTCAGTGGAACGCCGCCTGCACACGAGGCACCGGGCTCGAACCGTTGTCTATATCACTGTCCCGGGCGGACGCCGGAAACTGTGCAAGGCGGTCAATCTGAGTGCCACCGGCGTGTTCATCGAGACTACGAATCTCGGCTTGCGCAAGGGTCAGCAGGTCGTGCTGGCCTTCGCGATCAATCTGGGAACCGTCACCAAGCTGCATCGCCGCACGGCCGTCGTCGCGCACGTGTCGCGCGGTGGCACGGGACTAATGATGGAGAGCTACGGAACCGCCCGATCGAGCTGACGGCCGCCCGGCACGTGGCGTTGAAAGCATTCGACTGCGGCGCGCGCCGCCGGTCCCGCCAGCCCGGGACGAACCAACACCAGATTGAGGGGCACGTTGCGCGATGCGCCCGCTGCAAGGGGCAGCCGTCGAAGCGAGCCGCCGCTCAGGGACTCTGCCAGCAGATGCTCGGGGAGCCAGGCGTAGGCGAGCCCGGCTTTCACGATCGCCAGCGACGCCTCCATGCTGCTCACCGTACAACGTAGATCGGCGCCCAGCCACCCGTCGTCACGGGGATGCTTGACGCCCGAGTCGCGCACGACCGCCTGAACGTGGCGAACCAGCTCCTCGGGTGCAAGCGGGCGATTCAGCTTCAAGAGGGGATGGTCAAAGCGGGCGACCGCAACGAACGTCACGTCCAACAGCCATTCCCCGAGAAATCCTGAAGGGACGCGCGTAGCGACCACGACGTCCGCAGTGCCGTCGATGACGGCATCCTCGGCGCCTGACAGCACCGCATCGGAAAGCTGCATCTGAGTGTTCGGACAGAGCTGCTGCAGTTCGGCCACGATGCCCAAGAGGCGATCGCGAGGAAACGCGGCGTCCACTACGAGCCTGAGCTCGGGCTCCCAGCCTTGCTTCAAGCTGCGCGCAAGAAGCTCGAGCGTGCCGAGGTCCGAAAGAAGCGACCGTGCCCGCTTGAGAAGGACCTGTCCGTGCCCGGTGAGTACTGCCTTGCGCCCTTCAATGACGAGCAGCGGGACATCCAGAGCCTCCTGCAAGCGTGCCACGGCGTAGCTGACCGCCGATTGGCTTCGGTTGAGCGATGCAGCGGCCTGCGCGAATCCGCCGCGATCGATGACCGCCGCCAGCACGGCCCAGTGCTCCAGGGAAGTCTTGGCGAGCGTCATGAATCCATCCGATTATTAGATTGATCCGAACCGAATTTTGCGCTTTTTTATTCAATTTATCGACCCTATCCTGTCCTGCAACTGGAGGCACCTATGAACGAAGTCCGACGCAGCAACGAACGAGGCTACGCCGACCACGGCTGGCTCAAGTCCTTTCACACCTTCTCTTTCGCGGACTATTTCGATCCGCAGCACGTCGAATTCGGGCCGCTTCGCGTGATCAATGAGGACCGGGTGCAGGCGGGCGCGGGCTTCGGCACACATTCGCACCGCGACATGGAGATCATCAGCTACGTGCTCGAGGGCGAGCTTGCGCACAAGGATTCCATGGGCAACGGCTCCACCCTGCGGCCCGGCGATGTTCAGCGCATGAGCGCCGGCTCCGGTGTGCGTCACAGCGAGTTCAACCCCTCTGCCCGGGAAGCGGTGCATTTTCTCCAGATCTGGATCCAGCCGAGCACGCACGGCCTCGAGCCGGGTTACGAGGAGAAGCGGTTCCCGGCGGAGCAGAAGCGGGGCCATCTGCGCCTCATCGCCTCGCCAGACCGGGAAGATGGATCGCTGCTCATTCATCAGGACGCACGCGTGTACGCGGGACTCTTCGACGGCGCGGAAAGTGCCACCCTGCACGTCAAACCGGGCCGCCGCACCTATGTGCACGTGGCACGCGGCGCACTGACTGCGAACGGCACCTATCTCGGGGCCGGGGACGCCCTCAAGCTCACGGACAATGCCGAGCTGAACCTGCGGAACGCTGAGCAGGCGGAGGTCCTGGTGTTCGATCTACCTGGTTCACCGGCTTAGCATCGACAAATCCCTGTTGCCACGCACCACGGCCTCGAAACACCTGCACCCGGAGCGGCCACGGCGATGCGAGCGACTCGCTCGTTACCGTGACCCAGGCCGCTGTCATGCCCTAAACTGTCCTTTGAATGTCATCGATCATCCCTTCAGCGCGGCAGGACACTCCAGGTCACAAGGATGGGCGCGAAGTGGAGTGGCAACTGGCGTCCACCAACCTCGGCTCAGTGCGGCGTTGGCTGACGGACCATGACAGGATCGATGACCTGCTCGTGGAGCCTGCCTCGACTCTTCAGCTCTGCGATACCTATTTTGATACCGACGACTGGCGCATCTATCGCGCCGGCTTTGCACTGCGCATCCGGATGGAATCGGGGCAGGCGCAAGTCACGCTCAAGTCACTACATTCCGCCAGCACCGAGGTCGCGGATCGTCGCGAGCTGACCGAGGACTTGGAGAGCTCCGACAGCGCGGCCATTCGGCAGTCGAGCGGTCCGGTCGGGGCACGCGTACAGGCGGTGGCGGGAGCGCACGCGTTGCAGCCACTCTTCGAAGTGCGCACCTCCAGAGAGAGATTTGCCATCCGTAGAGAGGACGAGCCACTGCAACTGGGGGAGATTGCCCTCGATGAGACTGTGGTCTCGCATCCGCAAGGCGAGCCGCGGACGAGCATGCAGCGTGTTGAAGTGGAAGCGCTCACGGAAGCTCATGAGCCGCTCGAGATGCTGGTCAAGGCATTGCGGAACGATTGCGCGCTGGTGCCGGCCGCCGACTCGAAGTACTCGCTGGGTTTGAAGTCGGTGGGACTTGCGCCCGCGCCGCCGCAGTTCGCCCCGACGGCGATCGATCCTTCCATGCGGATCGACGAGGTCGCGCTTGCGAGCCTGCGCCGCTATCTGTCTGCATGGCTGCTTCACGAGCCTGGCGCGCGCCTGGGAGATGATCCGGAAGAGTTGCACGACCTGCGCGTGGCGGGCCGCCGGCTGGATGGCATCCTGCGGCAGTTCGGATCGTGCTTGCCCGCAACGCTGCCGCGGATCCGGCCGATGCTCAAGAAGGTCCTGCGTGTTCTGGGCGAGGCGCGCGATTTCGACGTTGCCTTGAGCGAGTTGGAAGCCTATAGCCGGGACTTGCCGCAAGCGGATCGGGGCAACCTCGAGCCGCTGAGACGGCACCTGGCATCGGAACGCGCACGGGCGCGCGCCCGGATGCTGAGGGTTCTGGATTCAGCCGCCGTCCAGCGCGACCTGGAGAAATTGACGCTCGTGCTCGCGCGACCGCCCGCCGCCGCGGAAGATTCCGCGCAGCAGATGGCCCTGCGAGTGGCGCCTGCAATGATTCGCGCGCGTTACAGGAAAGTGCGCAAGGGGGCGGACCGCCTGCGTTCTCGTTCCTCGATGGAGGCCTATCACGCAGTCCGTGGCCGGGTGAAAAAGCTGCGTTACGCGCTCGAAGCGGTAGCCGTCATCTACGGAAAACCTGCCGATGACATGCTGCGTGCGCTACGCCGTTGGCAGGAGAAGCTGGGGATCCAACACGATGCATACGTGGCGAGCCTGCGCTTGCAGGCTCTGGCGTCATCACCACCGAAGGGTGCTCCGTCTGCAACATTGTTCTTGATGGGGCGCCTCGCGGAACACTACGCGGCTTGCGCCGCCAGGGCCCGCAAACGGTTTGCGAAGGGATACCGCAAGGTGCGCGGCCGGTGGAAGGATCTCAGAGAGAGATTCGAAGCGTTGGAGGGCCCATCACAGCGCTCGGTGCCGGCTGAAAGAAAACGGCGCAAGCCGGCATCGGGTGCAGTAATGGATCCTCCGCCGTCACCCGATCTCGGACCGCCGGGGCCGCCTTAGACGCGGGCGGAGTGGCGAAATGATGGATCTGTTGATCGTTCGACACGCGATCGCCTTCGAGCGGGACCGGCACCGGTGGCACGACGATGCCGAACGGCCCCTGTCACCTGCGGGCATACGGCGCGCGCGCAAGGCCGCATCCGGCCTCAAGGAGCTCATCGAGCCGCCGGAGCGCGTGTTGACCAGCCCGCTGGTGCGAGCAAGACAGACCGCGCGGATCCTGAGCGCTGTTGCGGGCTGGCCCCAGGCCATCGAATCCCCGGAGCTCTCCCCCGAAGAGTTACCGTTGCCGATGCTGATGCTGCTCGGCAAGGAGCGCAGCAAACTTGTCGCGCTCGTCGGCCATCAACCGGCCCTCGGGCTTCTTCTTGGCGCCTGTCTGAATGGCGGCGCCGCGCCCTTGGCGATCGAATTGAAGAAGAACGCCGTCGCTTGCCTATCCTTCAAGGGTACACCCCGCGCAGGACACGCCATACTCAAATGGCTTGCAACGCCGCGTATGCTTCGGGCGATGCGCGACACGCGCGCTGAATGATCTGCCGCACGCCTCAACTACTCAGCGCACGCGACCACGCCACCACGATCGGCACAAGTGCAGCCAGCCCCACGAGCCACTGGGGCAATCTGTCCAACACGCGAGTGGCCCTTCGCGAGGCCACAGCCGTGCCCAGGAGCACACCGACGGCGAATCCCAGCGCGTGCGCGACGATATCCACTCCTTCCCCGCCAGAGCCCTCCGGGCCGGTTCCGTCGCTCCCACCGGTTCCGGTCCAGCCCAGCAGAATGACACCTGCGACCAACGGTCCCCATCGCGCAGCCCAGCGCTGGGGAAAACGCAGGCGCGTGCTCCAGGAATAGGCCGATAACAATCCCAGTGCCGTGAAGACCGCGGTCGAAGCTCCGACGGCGCGATGCGTTGCAGGTCCAAAGTACGCTTCAACCCAGTTAGCCACCCCGGCGCCCAAGACGACAAGCAACCACGCGTTGCCCGGACCCATCAGGCGCCCCGCCAGGTAGCCAAACCAGATGCCGGCCCCCGTGTTCGCCGCAAGATGGGGACCATCCAAGTGCAGAGTCAGAGCCGTCCACGCACGCCACCATTGGCCGCTCTGCACGCGTCCGGCATCGAGCTCGCCGGCATCGAATGCATCCAAGCGCCACAGGCCGGTCGAGATCGCATAGGCAACACTTATCAGGACGCCCGCGTAAACCAGGCTTCCAACCCACGCGTTGGGACGCAGGTGCGGCGCAAGGCGTGGCGCCACCGGCCTGCTCGCCATCTCGAGGTCGTATTGTCTGATATGCGACAACGCCTGAGCGGCGTCGGCTGGCTCGACCCGAAGCAGGAAATCCGCGCCCTCCAGCGCGACCTCACTGGCGATGCCCACCGCCGCGAGCACGAACGCCCGCTCCTCGCAGGCTGCGCGGCGTGGCGAGCGGAAAACTTCAGCGGCAGCGTCCGGCATGCTCTAATTCCATCGTGGAGCAGCTTATCAGGCGCGGATCTACACTGTTTCCCATCGCCCTGCTGCTGCTGGCGATGGCGTCCTTTCAGTCGGGCGCGTCGATCGCGAAAACGATGTTTCCCGTGGTTGGCGCCGCGGGGATGGTGACGATCCGCATCCTGTTCGGAACCATCATCCTCGTGTTCGCGCTGCGTCCGTGGCGCGCGCGGATTACGGCCGCCTCATGGCGTCCGCTGGCGGTGTACGGCGTGTCGCTGGGCGTGATGAACCTGTTCTTCTACAGTGCGCTCAGCAGAGTGCCGTTGGGGATCGCCGTCGCGCTGGAATTCTCCGGACCCCTCGCCGTGGCGGTATTTGCCTCGCGACGCCGCATCGATTTCTTCTGGGTCGTGCTGGCGACCGCAGGGTTACTCCTGCTTTTGCCGATCGCGCATGTGAGCGCCGGCATCGACCCCGTGGGCGTCGTGTATGCCTTGGCCGCCGGGGGCTGCTGGGCGCTCTACATCATCTTCGGACAAAAGGCCGGCGCCGACCATGGCGCGCAAACCGTGGCCCTGGGCAGTGTGATCTCCGCGATCCTCGTTGCGCCGATCGGCGTGGTGACCGCAGGTACGGCGTTGCTCTCGCGGTCCGTGCTGTTACCCGGACTGGCCGTTGGGATCCTGTCGACAGCTCTGCCCTATACACTCGAAATGATCGCACTGACCCGCCTGCCCACACGGACGTTCGGGGTCCTGATGAGCCTGGAGCCGGCCTTCGGCGCCTTCTTCGGGCTGGTGTACCTGCACGAGCGGCTGACGGTTCAGCAGTGGACGGCGATCGTCCTGATCATCATTGCCTCGATCGGCACCACGGCGACGGTCGAACGAAAAGCGCCGCCACCACTGCCGGACTGACCCCAAGCGGGCACCGCCTATACCCGCTTGGGAGCAGCGATTTTCCGGCCGTCGCGGTCTTCAGCTAGTGCGGTTGTCCCGCTGGGTCGCCAACGCAGGTCCCGTGAATTCGGCTTCGATCGACACGTCGATCAAATCCCCGACGCCCATCGTCGTGCCCGGGGCCGGCACGCCAAATGCCATGCCGAAGTCCGAGCGCTTGAATGAGCCGTGGGCCGAGAACCCAACCCGAGCATGCGGGTCCATGTTCGGCATCCCGGCATACCCGCCGTTGAAGGTGGCGGCGAGCACGATCGGACGCGTCACACCGTGGAGGTCCAAGGTGCCGGAGATTTCCATCGATTTCGGCCCGGTCATGCGCACTGCCTTTGACCGGAAGACAATCTTCGGAAATTTCGCCGTGTCGAGCAACTGCGGTCCCTGCACGATGGCGATGCACTGGGCTGGCGCCGCGGCCATCTCCAGCGAGGCGGCGTCAATGGTCGTTACCACTCGGGCCGCTGTCGGCTTGGCTGGATCGAACGTCAACTGCGCATCAAAGCGGCTGAATCGCGTCGTGTACGTGGAAAACCCGAGGTGGCTCACGCGCAGCTGAAGGCTCGCATGAGCCTTGTCGAGCTGGTACTGCCCGGCCGGAGGCGCGGCCAGGGGTGGCATGGTGGGAGGCGCCGTCGGTTCAGCGGCCAGCGCATTGCCGGCCGCGACGCTCAGAAGGACTACCGCGCGGGTCGCCGTGAGACCCAGAGCGGTTCGTATTGCCTTGTTCTTCAATGTCGATGACTCCGGTTAGATCAATTTGCATCCAGACACGTCTGAGGCTGCACATGGGCGGGATTAATGCTTGCGTGCCGGTTGATTGAATAGCGCCTTGAGATAGCGCCGCAGATGGTCGAGGTTTGCGCGCACCACCTCGGGGCTCTGCTTGGCTTTTGCGAACACGAACGAACCCTGCAGGACCGATTGAATGAAATACCCCACACTTTCGACGCTCCAGCGGGCTTTGGGCGCATAGCGTTTCTTGGCCGCCTCCACGTCTCGCGTGAGCTGTGCAATGTGCCGCGACATGCCGCGGTCACAGGCGGCCCTGATGTCCGGGTGCGTCGCGTAAGTCTCCTGCACCAGCGTCCCCAACAGGCAGGTGTAATCCGGCAACTCGCCGGTCAGGATCGCGCCGCGAAAATCCACGTAGCCCAGCAGGCGATCCAGCGGATCGGTGGGCCGGTGGTACGGTGCAGCGGCAAAAAACTCTTCGGTCATCGCGTCCCAATGGGCAGTGGTGCTCAGGGCCAGGTCGTCCTTGCTCCTGAAGTGGTGGAAGAAGCTGCCTTTGGTGACGCCAGCCTGGTGACAGATGTCCTCAACCGTGGCGGCGGCATAGCCCTTGGATCGGATCACCTGCAGCGCAGCGTCCAGCAGCCTGGTCTTGGAGTTGTGTGCCGCCCGACTTGTCATGCCTGCTTTTCCATACCCTATGGCATGCACCATACCGACTACACGGTACGGTGTCAAGCGCCACCCTGGGCGGCATCGGTGCGCAGCGCGGATGCTATCCTTCCGCTCATGGGCGAAGAAGCAGAAGCGCCTGGGGAGGTGCTCGCGGGCAGCATT